>NZ_LZDG02000017.1:0-649827 GCF_001672555.2 Pseudomonas sp. AU11447
CGGCGACGCCGCCACCCAGGCCTACACCGATAGCACCGCGCCGCAAGCGCCGATCCTCGACCCGATTGTCACCAACGAAGACGGCAGCATCACTATCGGCGGCTCGGCAGAACCGGGCAGCACCGTCACTGTCACTTACCCGGATGGCAGCACTGGCTCCGTAGTGGTGGGCGAAGATGGCAGCTTCAGCGTCACCTCGCCGGAGAACCAACCCACTGGTGAGGTTAGCGTCAACGCCACCGACGAAGCCGGCAACACCGGTGCCTCGGTGACTGAGAACTACACCGATACCACCGCCCCGAACGCGCCGAGCGTCACCGTCACGGCCAATGCTGATGGCGGCCTGACCGTGGCTGGCAGCGCCGAGCCAGGCACGACCGTGACCGTCATCTTCCCGGATGGATCYACCGGTACTGCCACCGCCGGCAGYGAYGGCAGCTACAGCGTCACCACCAYSGTTCCGCAAACYACCGGCGACGTCAGCGCCAGCGCGACCGACGCGGCTGGCAATATCGGCGACGCCRCCACCCAGGCCTACACCGAYAGCACCGCGCCGCAAGCGCCGATCCTCGACCCGATCGTCACCAACGACGACGGCAGCATCACCATTGGCGGTTCGGCCGAGCCGGGCAGCACCGTCACCGTGACCTACCCCGACGGCAGCACCGGCAGTGTCGTGGCGGGCGAGGACGGCAGCTTCACCCTCACTTCACCGGACAATCAGCCCACCGGTGAAATCAGCGTCAACGCCACCGATGAAGCCGGCAATACCGGTGCCTCGGTGACCGAGAACTAYGCSGAYACCACCGCRCCGGAKGCACCAAGCGTCAACGTCACGGCGAATGCYGACGGTGGCCTGACCGTGWCCGGCACGGCTGAGGCGGGCAGCACCGTTACCGTGACCTTCCCGGAYGGCAGCACTGGCRCCGCGACTGCRGGTTCCGATGGTAGCTACAGCGTGACCACCACGGTGCCGCAAACCACCGGTGAGGTCAGCGCGACCGCCACCGACGCCGCCGGCAACACGGGCGACGCCACTGCGCAGAGCTACACCGACAGCACCGCTCCGCTGGCGCCTGTGCTCGACCCGCTGGTGACCAACGAGGATGGCAGCGTCACCATCGGCGGCTCGGCCGAGCCGGGCAGTACGGTGACCGTGACCTATCCGGATGGAACCACCGGCAGCGTGGTGGCCGGTGAGGATGGCAGCTTCACCCTCACGTCCCCCGCCGGCCAGCCCAGTGGCGACGTCACCGCCAAGGCTACCGACGAAGCCGGCAATACCGGCCCATCGGCCACCGGCGAGTTTGCCGATACCACCGCACCGGACGCTCCGAGCGTCACCGTCACGGCCAATGCCGACGGCGGCCTGACCGTGGCCGGTACTGCCGAGGCGGGTAGCACGGTGACCGTGACCTTCCCGGACGGCAGCAGCGCGACCGCCACGGCGGGTGGCGATGGCAGCTACAGCATCACCACCCACGTGCCGCAGACCAGTGGAGAAGTCAGCGCGACCGCCACTGACACGGCCGGCAACACCGGCGATGCCACCACCCAGACCTATACCGACAGCACCGCGCCGCAAGCGCCGGTCCTCGATCCGGTCGTCACCAACGAAGACGGCAGCATTACCGTCGGCGGCAGCGCCGAGCCGGGCAGTACCGTCAACGTCACCTACCCGGACGGCTCCAGCGGCTCCGTGGTGGTGGGTGAGGACGGCTCCTGGTCGATCACCTCGCCGGACAACCAGCCCAGCGGCGAGATCAGCGTCAGCGCTACCGACGAGGCCGGTAATACCGGTGCCTCGGCGACCGAGAGCTACACCGACACCACCGCGCCGGATGCGCCGAGCGTGAATGTCGTCGCCAATGCCGACGGCGGTCTGACCGTGAGTGGCAGCGCGGAGGCGGGCAGCACCGTCACCGTGACCTTCCCCGATGGTTCCACCGACACCGTCACGGCGGGTAGCGATGGCAGTTACAGCATCACCACGAACGTGCCGCAGACCAGCGGCGACGTTTCCGCCAGCGCCAGTGATTCGGCTGGTAACGTGGGCGACAGCACCACCGTGGGCTACACCGACACCGCCGCTCCGCAGTCGCCGAGCGTGACGGTCAGCGCCAACGACGATGGCGGATTGACCGTCAGCGGCAGCGCAGAGGCGGGTAGCACCGTGACCGTGACCTTCCCGGACGGCTCGACCGCCTCGGTGACCGCCGGTAGCGACGGCAGCTACGAAATCACCACCCACATCCCGCAGACCAGCGGTGAGGTCAGCGCCAGCGCCACAGATGCCGCTGGCAATGCCGGCGCGCCCACCGTCGAGAACTACACCGACACCCAGGGCCCGCAGGCACCGAGCGTGAACGTGACGGCGAATGCCGACGGCGGCCTGACGGTTGCCGGCAGCGCCGAACCGGGCAGCAGCGTGACCGTGACCTTCCCCGATGGCAGCACCGGCACGGCGACCGCGGGCACTGATGGCAGCTACAGCGTCACCACCACGACTCCGCAAACCACCGGTGAAGTCAGCGCCAACGCCACCGATGCCGCCGGCAACACTGGCGCTGCGGCAACCGTGGACTACACCGACAGCGGCGCGCCGCTGGCACCGAGCGTGAACCTCAGCGCCAATGCCGACGGCGGCCTGACTGTGACGGGCACGGCGGAGGCGGGTAGCACCGTCACCGTGACCTTCCCGGATGGCAGCACCGGCACGGCGACCGCGGGCACCGATGGCAGCTACAGCGTCACTACCCACGTCCCGCAAACCAGCGGTGACGTCAGCGCAAGCGCCACTGATGCCGCTGGCAATGCCAGCGCATCGACGGTCGAGTCCTACACCGACAACACCGCGCCCCTGGCACCGGAACTGGATCCGCTGGTGACCAACGGCGATGGCAGCGTCACCCTCACCGGTAGCGCCGAAGCGGGCAGCACCGTGACCGTGACCTTCCCGGACGGCACCACCGGCTCCGTGGTCGCGGGCAGCGATGGCGCCTTCAGCATCACCTCGCCGGCGGCGCAGCCCAACGGCGATGTCATCGCCAAGGCCACTGACGAAGCGGGCAATACCGGCCCGTCGGCCACCGGCGAATTCGCCGACACCACCGCGCCGGACGCACCGAGCGTGAACGTCAGCGCCAATGCCGATGGCGGCCTGACCGTGACGGGCTCGGCGGAAGCGGGAAGCACCGTGACCGTGACCTTCCCGGATGGCAGCAGCACCACCACGACCGCGGGCAGCGACGGTGCCTATAGCGTCACCACGACAGTGCCGCAGACCACGGGTGAAGTCAGCGCCACGGCGACCGACAGCGCCGGCAATACCGGCGACGCCACCACGGTGAACTACGCCGACACCGGCGCGCCGCAGTCGCCGAGCGTGAATGTCAGCGCCAATGCCGATGGCGGCCTGACCGTGACAGGCACGGCGGAGGCGGGCAGCACCGTCACCGTGACCTTCCCGGATGGCAGCACTGGCACCGCGACTGCGGGTTCCGACGGCAGCTACAGCGTCACCACGACGGTTCCGCAAACCAGCGGTGAAGTCAGCGCGACCGCCACCGATGCGGCCGGCAATATCGGCGACGCCGCCACGGTGGACTACACCGACACCGGCGCACCGTTGGCGCCGAGCGTGAACGTCAGCGCCAACACCGACGGCGGCCTGACCGTGGCGGGTACGGCGGAGGCGGGCAGCACCGTCACCGTGACCTTCCCGGATGGCAGCAGCGGCACCGCCACTGCCGGCGCCGATGGCAGCTACAGCGTCACGACTCATGTTCCGCAAACCAGCGGTGAGGTCAGTGCGACCGCCACCGATGCAGCCGGCAATACCGGCGACCCGACCACGGCGGACTACACCGACACCGCTGCGCCGATGGCGCCGAGTGTGAATGTCGTCGCCAATGCCGATGGCGGCCTGACCGTGACGGGCACGGCGGAAGCGGGCAGCACCGTGACCGTGACCTTCCCCGATGGCACCACCGGCGCGGCCACAGCCGGTTCTGATGGCAGCTACAGCATCACCACCCAGGTGCCGCAGACCAGCGGCGAGGTCAGCGCGTCCGCCACCGATGCCGCGGGCAATGCCGGCACGTCGACGGTCGAGCCCTACACCGACACCACCGCGCCGCTCGCGCCGGTACTCGATCCGCTGGTGAACAATGCCGATGGCAGCGTCACCGTCAGCGGCAGCGCCGAAGCGGGCAGTAGCGTCACTGTCACCTACCCGGATGGCACCAGCGGATCGGTCACCGTCGGCTCCGATGGTCGCTTCAGCGTCACCTCGCCGGTCGGACAGCCCAGTGGTGAGGTCAGTGCCAGCGCCAGCGATGCCGCCGGCAACGCTGGCCCGTCGGCCAGCGCTGCCTTCACTGACACCACCGCGCCGGCCGCTCCGAGCGTCAACGTCACGGCGAACGCCGACGGCGGCCTGACCGTGACGGGTACGGCCGAGGCGGGCAGCACCGTCACCGTCACCTTCCCGGATGGCACCAGCGGCACGGCAGTCGCCGGCACCGATGGTAGCTACAGCGTCACCACCCACGTGCCGCAGACCACGGGCGAAGTCAGTGCACTGGCAACCGACGCTGCCGGCAATGACGGCTCGTCCACCACCGCCACGTACACCGACACCAGCTTGCCGCAGGCTCCGGTGCTCGACCCGCTGGTGAACAATGCGGATGGCAGCGTTACTGTCAGCGGCAGCGCCGAAGCAGGCAGCAGCGTCACCGTCACCTACCCGGATGGCACCACTGGATCGGTGACCGCCGGGACCGATGGCCGCTTCAGCGTCACCTCGCCGGTTGGCCAGCCCAGCGGCGAAGTCAGCGCCAGCGCTACCGACCTGGCCGGTAACGCCGGACCGGCAGCGACGGCCGACTTCACCGACACCACCGCACCGGGTGCGCCGAGCGTGAACATCACCGTCAACGCCGATGGCGGCCTGACGGTGACAGGGATGGCAGAGGCGGGCAGCACCGTCACCGTGACCTTCCCCAGCGGCGCCACCGGTACGGCCATCGCCGGTTCCGACGGCGGCTACAGCGTCACCACCCACGTCCCGCAGAGCACGGGCGAAGTCAGCGCCGCCGCCACTGACGCGGCCGGCAACACCGGCGCATCCGCCTCCGCGGACTACGCCGACAGCACCGCGCCGCTGGCACCCAGCGTGCTGGTCAACGCCAATGCCGACGGTACCCTGGTGGTCAGCGGCAACGCCGAAGCCGGTAGCCAGGTCACCGTGACCTTCCCGGATGGCACGCAGCAGACCGTCACCGCCAGCGCCGCGGGCACCTACAGCGTCACCAGCGCCGGGGCCCAGAGCAGCGGCGAGGTCAGCGCCGTGGCCACCGATGCCGCCAGTAACAGCAGCGAGAGCGGCAGCGCGCACTACGCGCTGGCGACCGTCAGCGGCATCTCCGAAGACAACGGTCTGAACAGCGGCGACTTCATCACCAACGACAACACCCTGGTGGTCAGCGCCACCGTGGACGGCCAGCTCAACGCCGGTGACAAGGTGCAGATCTCCGTCGACGGCGGTCAGACCTGGCACGACGCCGTGGACCAGGGCAACGGCACTTATGTCTTCGATAACAGTGGCACTGTCATGGGCGATGGCGACTATGTGTTCATGGCCCGCGTGGTCGGCAGCGAAGGCAACGTCAGCCTGGCCGACAGCCAGGCGGTGCAGATCGATACCCAGGGACCGTCCGCCAGCCTGACCGTCACCTTCGATGGCATCAGCGACGACAACGGCTACCTCGGCAACGACTTCGTCACCAATGACAACACCCTGCTGTTCCGTGGCCACCTGAGCCAGAGCCTGGCGGCCGACGAGGGCGTGGAAATCAGCCTCGACGGCGGCCATACCTGGCAGCGCGTCGAGGTCAACGGCACCGACTGGACCTTCGACAACACCGGAAAGGTGCTGGGCGACGCGGAGTACGACGTGCAGGTGCGGGTGGTTGACGATGCCGGCAACGTCGGCAACAGCGCCGGCCATACCGTGGTGATCGATACCGACGGGCCAAGCGCCGACAAGACCATTACCCTCGACGCCATCAGCGACGACAACGGTGCCCAGGGCAATGACTTCATCACCAACGACAACACCCTGGTGTTCTCCGGCAAGCTGGGCGTTGCGCTCGGCGCCGGTGAAGGCGTGGAGATCAGCCTGGATGGTGGTCGCACCTGGCAGCGCGCCGAAGTTTCCGGCACCGACTGGCGCTTCGACAACACCGGCAAGGTGATCGCCGACGGCAGCTACACCGTGGTCGTACGGGTGGTGGACGACGCCGGTAACATCGGCCAGAGCGCCCAGCATGACCTGAGCATCGACACCCAGGCGCCGACGTTCACCAGCTTCGTACTCGACCTGGATACCGCCAGCGACAACGGCAGCAGCACCACCGACAACAAGACCAGTGTGATGACGCCGAGCTTCACTGGCACCGTCGCCGGTCTCTCCGCGGCGGATGCTGCGGCGGCCGCGGCGGGCAAGATCACCGTGATGCTATTCGACGACAAGAATGGCGACGGCGTCTACGGCCCGGGCGATGTGATCTATGCCCAGGACCTGACGCTGACGATGAACGGCACCGGTGGCACCTTCACCGTGACGCTGCCGTCGATGTTCGATGGCAGCTACAACATGAAGGCGGTGCTGGTGGACGAGGCGGGCAACCATTCGCAGGTCGGCCTGCTCGATAACAGTGCCGATGCCAGGTTGGTCATCGACGTGGCCGGTACGCCGTCGGTGGGCGCCAGCAACCAGGCAGCCGACGGTCTCGGCCTGTCGATGTCCTCCATCGGCGACTTCAACGGCGACGGCTACGAGGACTTCGTGGTCTCCGCGCCGCATGACATCTATGGCTCCACCGCTGCCTACCAGTCGGACATCTATGTGCTCTACGGCAGCGCCAATGGCCTGCCGTCGTTGAAGAACATCGACAACCTGACACCGGACCAGGGCTTCCGCATCAAGCAGACCGGTGTCACCGGTACCGGCGCCGACGTCGGTATCCAGGGACAACTGGTCACCAACCTCGGCGATATCAACGGCGACGGCTATGACGACTTCGCCATCACCGGCACATTGAACGACCGCGCCTACGTGATCTTCGGCCGCGAAGGCAACACCCTCAGCACCCTCGACCTGCTGAGTCTGGAGAACGGCGCCACCGCCAATGGCTTCGTGATCAAGAACAACAACACGGGTGGCTGGCCGGCCAACAGTATCAGCGGTGGCGACATCAATGGTGATGGCTATGCCGACCTGATCATCGGCTCGGCCGATGGCAACGGTGGCAACGGCATGTACGTGGTGCTCTATGGCCACGCCGGCAGCGCGGGCAGCTCTGCCTGGAGCAACCTGCTGCTGCGCAACTACGCCAGCGACGCCGATCCGGGTGGCCTGTACTACGCCACCGGTGCGACCTCGTCCACCCTCGGCTCGCGCGTGGAGAACCAGACCAACGTGCGCACCACCTATGCGCCCGACGCCGATTCCGACCTCGGCTCGGTGATCAAGGTCATCGGTGACGTCAATGGCGACGGTTACGCCGACTACATCGTGACCGCACCGCGTGGTAACGGGTTGAATGGCAGCACCATCGCCAACAGTGGCACCGCCTACCTGATCTGGGGGAGCGCCAATGGACTGGGCAACAGCTACAACCTGGCCAACCTAACTCCGGACCAGGGCGTGCGCCTGGTGGGTTCGGAAGCCGGCGAGTGGCTTGGTGGAGCGACCTACGACCAGGGTGGCGCATCGCAGAGCGCGGGTCAGTGGTACGCCGAGTTTTCCTCGATCCAGAACATCGGCGATATCAATGGCGACGGTATCGAAGACTTCGCCATCGGTTCTCCGGGCTGGGGCGACTCGACTGCCGACACCACCGCACCGGGCCGCGTCTATGTGATCTACGGCAAGGAGAGCGGGGTGGCCTGGGGCGACATCAAGCTGGGCAACCTGAACGGCACCGATGGCTTCATCATCTCCAGCGGCAGCAATGGCACCGCCATCGGCGGCTCGAAGACTACTGCAGACGGCATGCTCGGCTATGCCGTCAGCTCCGGCGGCGACGTCAACGGCGACGGCATCGACGACTTCCTGATCGGCATGCCCGGCTACGACAACGGCGTCACCAACCGTGGCGCGGTGTACCTGGTCTACGGCCGTGCCGACGGCAGCTTCGACGCCAACACCGACCTGGACGCGCTGGTCGCGGCCGGGCTGGCGGTGAAGTACACCGGGGTAAACGCCAATGACTATGCCGGTACCGGCCTGGCCATGGGCGACTGGAATGGCGACGGCATCGCCGACTATGGCTACGGCGTCTGGCAGAGCGACACGGGGGCGACCAACGCGGGGGGCTACAACATCTACAGCGGCTCCATCGCGCTGCTGACCCACAGCTACACCGTGGGTGACGATGAAATCTGGGCCGGCACCACCAGCCCGGGAGCGTCCGCCATCAACAACGGGGTGGACATCATCAGCGGTGGCCAGGGCAACGACATCATCCATGGCATCGGTACCGATACCACCGGCACCACCGATACCAGCGTGCAGCATGACGTGGCCATGGGCGGTGCCGGCAACGACACCATCGGCCTGGTCGGGACGACCTTCACGCGGGTCGATGGCGGCCTGGGCATCGATACCCTGAAGTTCGAGGCTTCCGGCCTGCAATTGGATCTCACCAGCTACGGCACGCGGGTCAAGGGCTTCGAGATCTTCGACCTGGGCAGCAGCCAGGAGGGGAGTGGCAACAACACCCTCTCGCTGCGCCTCGCGGACGTGCTCAAGCAGGTCGACACCACCAGTGCCGAGGTGCCCAACCTGATGATCAAGGGCGACGGCAGCTCCACCGTGGACCTGGCCGAGACCGTGGGCTCTGGTGGCTGGGCAGTCAGCGGCAGCAAGACCGTGAACGGCGTCGACTACGACATCTGGCACAACGCGAGCATGGGGAGCAACACCAATGCGGACCTGCTGATCCAGCACGGCATCAACGTGGTCTGACGACCGGGCCGAGGGGCGCTGCGTGGCCGGCGCCTCTCGGCCTTGTCCGTGGCCGCGATTTTCCTGCCTGACCCCAGGGGTGCGCGTCGCGTCCCGGGGGTTGGGCGCTTGTCGTTTAGGAAACGTCTCATTCATGCGTCCGAGCGGGCTTCAGATAATGGCCCGGACGATTCGCAACAGGCCGTTCTGAGCGGCCTTCTTCTACAGCGGGCATCCCCAGGTCAGCCGTCCGGCGGCCGCAGGCAGGCCCATCTCTCCACGCCCACCAAGGGCGCTGCAGACGAACGTCGCGTATCCAACGCGCGCCGGCACTCCAGGATGAGTTCCCCGAATACGAGTACGGAAGACCGTTCCGGCGCGCCTCTATTGACTCCGGGAGGCCCTCGGTGAACGCCTGGAAATTCGGACCTCTGGCCTGGCTCTGCCTGTCCAGCTTCTCCACCGCAACGCTCGCCGGCGTCCTCGATGAGGGCTGGTTCGGCGCCAGCAGCCCTGAGCAGCGCAGCCTGGCCCCCAGCCAACTGATCGAACAGACCGGCGGCCAGCGCCTGACACCAGAGCTCGACGCGCCGGCCGCGCACCGTCTGCTGGACCTCAACCAGGCCGTGCAGATGGCCGTCAACCGCCACCCCTCCATTGCCGATGCCATCGCCACCCTGGCGCAACAGGGCGACGGCATTGCCATGGCCCGTTCCGGCTACTACCCCCAGGTGAAAATGGGCCTGGGCCGGGGCGACACCACCCAGAACGGCACCAGCCAGACCGCCTCGCTGTCGGTCTCGCAACTGCTCTATGACTTCGGCAAGGTCGCCGGCAGCGTCGACAGCGCCCAAGCGCAGTCACGGCGGCAACAGGCGCTGGTCCTCAAGCAGATCGACCTGATCTCCCGGCAGACCGCCGAAGCGACGATCGACCTGCACCGCTACCGTCTCCTCGGGCGTATCGCCGATGAGCAGGTGAGCGCCATGGAACGTGTCTATGCGATGACCCAGGACCGTGCGGGGGCCGGCGTTACCAGCCGTTCCGACCCGATCCAGGCGCTGGCCCGGGTCGACGCCGCGCGCGCCAACCAACTGCAGATCCGCTCGCAGTACCACCAGGCCCAGGAGCGTCTGCGCACCCTGGTCGGTGGCCCGGTTTCCGGCGAGATCGCCGCGCTCTCCGACGACCAGGCCGCCCGCGTCGACCTGGCGCGGCGCCTGGACACCAGCATCCTGCCCGATGTGCTGGCTGCCGAAGCCGAGCGCCAGACCGCCGAGGCGCAGCTGCGGGTCGCCAAGGCCGACCGCATGCCAACCGTGAGCATTGAGGCTGCCAGCACCAAGGCGCTGAGTGGCGACAACCCCAGCACCTATGAGCGCCATGGCAGCGACAACAGCATCAGCCTGAACTTCACCTCGACCCTTTACCAGGGGGGCGGCCTGCGTGCCCAGGTGCGCGCCGCTACCAACGCCCTGGAAGCCGCGCGGCAACGCATCGAGGACGCGCGCCTGTCGGCCAGCGACCAGATGCGCAACATGCGCGAACAGATCATCGGCAACCGCGCGCGCCTGGGGGTGCTCGGCAGCCGCAAGCGCAACCTCGACGAATCCCGCGAGCTGTACCGCGAGCAGTACAAACTCGGTACCCGCTCGATCCTCGACCTGCTCAACACCGAGCAGGAGTACTACCAGGCACTCTCCGACGAGGAAATGGTCCGCCATGACCTCTGGCTGGGCCAGGTCGGCCTGGTCGATGCCCAGGGCCGTGGCCGTGAGTTCTATGGCCTGAACTACACCACCGTACAGGGCATGGAGGTGCTGCCATGAGCCTGGCTCCGCAATCCGCACGCTGGCTGGACGCGATGCTCGCCGTCGCCCGCCACTACGGCATCGGTGTCTCCGAGGAGGGCGCACGTGTCGCCCTGGCCTGGGAGCAGGGCGCCTCCGCCGACCTGATGCTGCTGCACATGGCCAAGAGCCTGGGGCTCGCCCTGCGCTTCGGCAAACTCTCGGTCGAGTTGCTCGACGCCTGGCGCCTGCCGCTGGTGGCGGAGTTCGACGACGGCAGCGTCTGCGTCGTGCAGACCATCGACGGCGAGGGCAACCTCGGCGTGCTGTTCAGTGGCGACAAAGGCCTGGAAACCCGCATCGGCGTCGAAGAGTTCCGTCAGCGGGTGCGTCGCGTGGCAATCCTCCGGCCGCAGGTGGCGGTCCCCGACGCGCGCGTCGACCAGTACATCCGGCCATACCGGCGCAACTGGTTCTGGAGCATCGCCCTGCGCGACTGGAAGCGCTACGGCGATGTCATGCTCGCCTCGCTGGTGGCCAATGTCCTGGCCCTGGCCGGGGTGATCTTCTCCATGCAGGTCTACGACCGGGTAGTCCCGGCCAACTCCGAAGCGACCCTGTGGGTGCTGTTCGGCGGGGTGATGCTGGCGATCGTCTTCGAGTTCTGCCTGCGCGTTTCGCGCACCCATATCTCCGACACGGTCGGCAAGCGCGCCGACCTGCGCATCTCCGACGTGGTCTTCGGCCGCGCGCTGCGCCTGCGCAACTCTGCACGCTCGCGCTCCACCGGCACCTTTATCTCCCAACTGCGCGAGATCGACCAGGTGCGCGACCTGTTCACCTCGACCACCGTCGGGGCATTGGCCGACTTGCCGTTCTTCCTGCTATTCCTGGTGGTGCTGTGGATGGTCGGCGGCCCGCTGGTGTTTGTTGCCCTGGGCGCCGTGCCGCTGCTGGTGATCCCCGGCATGCTGATCCAGAAACCGCTGGAACGTCTGTCCAACGAAGGGATGCGCGAGTCGGCGTTGCGCAACGCGATGCTGGTGGAGGCGGTGCAGGGCATCGAGGACATCAAGCTGCTGCGTGCCGAGGCGCGTTTCCAGAATCAGTGGAACAACGTCAACGATGTGTCCGCCGGCATCAGCATGCGCCAGCGCTTTCTCACCAGCCTGCTGATGAGCTGGACCCAGGAAGTCCAGGGCATTGTCTATGCCCTGGTGTTGGCCCTGGGCAGTTACCTGGTGATGCAGGGCGACATGACCACCGGTGCCCTCGTGGCCTCGTCGATCCTCGCCTCGCGGATGATCTCGCCGCTGGCGCAGATGGCCTCGGTGTTCTCCCGCTGGCAGACCGCCAAGGTCGCGCGCAAGGGCCTCGACGAGCTGATGAGCCGGCCGGTGGACCAGCCCGAACGCGCCCGCCGTGTTCACCGCGCGGCCCTCAATGGCAATTACCAGCTCGATGGCGTGAGCTTCCGCTACGGCGACAACGACAAGCGCCCGGCGCTGATGGTGCCGCAGCTGCAGATCCGCGCTGGCGAGAAGATCGCCATCCTCGGCCGCATCGGCTCCGGCAAGTCGACCCTGCTCAACCTGCTGTCGGGCATGCACAGCCCGCAGGAAGGTCGCGTCTCGCTGGACGGCCTGGACCTGGCGATGATCGACACCGCCGACGTGCGCCGCGACATGGCTATGCTGCCGCAGAGCTCGCGGCTGTTCTACGGCACCATCCGCGAGAACATCCTGCTCGGCGCGCCGATGGCCAGCGATGCCATGGTCACCCAGGCACTGTCCCTGTCCGGGGCGCTGTCCTTCGTGCAGGCGCTGCCCGATGGTCTCGACGAGGTGATCCTCGAAGGCGGCCAGGGCCTCTCCGGCGGCCAGCGCCAGACCCTGTTGCTGGCCCGCACGCTGATCCGCAATCCGTCCATCGTGCTGCTCGACGAACCGACCGCCAACTTCGACGAGATGACCGAACGCCAGGTAATCGACGCCATGGGCCCGTGGATGGCGCCGCGCACGCTGGTGGTCGCGACCCACCGCATGCCGGTCCTGAAATGGGTCGACCGGATCATCCTCATCGACAACGGGCGGGTAGTGCTGGACGGTCCCAAAGACAAAGTCCTCAAGGAGCTGACCCAATGACCGACCTCAAGCTCCCGGTAGCCAAGGCGGACGTCCCGCCGGCTCTCCCGCAGACCACGGTTTCCACACCACGTGCGCACCAGCGTGGCGCCCCGGCGGAGCCGCCCCTGCCGCGCTCCAGCCTGGTGGTGTGGCTGATTGCAGCCATGCTCGGGGCATTTGCCGTGTGGGCCAGCCTGTTCTCCCTGGATGAAGTCTCCACCGGTAGCGGCAAGGTGGTGCCTTCCTCCCGCGAACAGGTCATCCAGTCCCTGGAGGGCGGCATCCTGGTTTCGCTCAACGTTCACGAGGGCGATCTGGTCGAAGCCGGCCAGGTCCTTGCCCAACTCGACCGCACCCGCAGCGAATCAGCGGTGGAGGAGAGCGCTTCGCGCATGCGCGCCGCCAAGGCCGAGGCCGCGCGGCTGTACGCCGAGGTCAACGGTACGCCGCTGAACTTCCCCGAGGATGTGCAGGCCTTCCCCGACCTGGTGAGCAGCGAGACGGCGCTCTATCACTCGCGCAAGGACAGCCTGGCGAAGAACCTGGCGGGCATCAATGACGCCCTGGGGCTGGTGCGCCGTGAACTGGCGATGACCCAGCCGCTGGTGGCGCGTGGCGCCGCCAGCGACGTGGAAGTGCTGCGGTTGCGGCGCCAGGCCAACGAACTGGAGCGCAAGGCCACCGAGCTGCAGACCCAGTACGTGGTCAAGGCCCGCGAAGACCTGGCCAGGGCCAATGCCGAGATCGAGGCACAGAGTTCGGTCACCCGTGGCCGCTCGGACGCTTTGCACCGCACCACCTTCACCTCGCCGGTACGCGGCATCGTCAAGGACATCGCGGTCACCACGGTCGGCGGCGTGGTGCCGCAGGACGGCAAGCTGATGGAGATCGTCCCGGTGGATGAGAAATTGCTGGTCGAGGCCCATATCTCACCGCGCGATGTCGCCTTCATCCGTCCCGGACTGGACGCCACGGTGAAGATCACCGCCTACGACTACTCGATCTACGGCGGCCTGCATGGCAAGGTCACGACCATCTCCCCGGATACCATCCAGGACGAGGTGAAGCGCGAGGTCTTCTACTACCGGGTGTTCATCCGCACCGACGTCGATCACCTGACCAACAAGGACGGCAAGCGTTTCGATATCGTTCCGGGGATGATCGCCACGGTGGATATCCACACCGGCAACAAGACCATCCTCGACTACCTGCTCAAACCGCTGAACAAGGCCCGCGAGGCCTTGCGCGAGCGCTGAGCCAGCAGCGACACCTGATGGCCATCCACGATGGCTTGGAAACCCCGCCACCCTGGCGGGGTTTTTCTTTTCCGCTGTCATCAGAAAGTCACCGCAGCGTTCATACTCAAGGGGCATCGACGCCGGACGCGTCGATTGCGGAAGCAGTTTCCGCCATTCGCTTGTCATAGCCAGAAGGAGCGCGCTGCGGGCCGGAGAATCCCCGCCGCGACGCCCCCGGCAATGACGGCCGAATGGACGGCCGCATCGATATTTCGGAAGGCCCGCGCCCCGGCGCCCGGCTTCCTTCGTCAAGGAATACAGCATGTCCCCAAGACCGGTTAACAACGCCTCGGTCAGCCCCAAGGGCAGCCTCGAAACCCTTTCCCAACGTGAAGTGCACCAGCTCAGCGAAGCGGGCTCGGGCAGTACCTACAAGCTTTTCCGCCAGTGTGCCCTGGCCATCCTCAACACCGGCACGCAGATCGACAACGCCAAGCACATCCTCGACGCCTACCGCGACTTCGAGCTGGAAATCCACCAGCAGGACCGCGGCGTGCGCCTGGAACTGTTCAACGCGCCGGCCGATGCCTTCGTCGACGGCGAGATGATCGCCAGTACCCGCGAGATGCTCTTCAGCGCCCTGCGCGACATCGTCTACACCCAGAATGCGCTGAACAGCCGGCGCTTCGGCCTGGACAGCTCGGCCGGCATCACCGACTACGTCTTCCACCTGCTGCGCAACGCCCGCGCCCTGCGCGCCGGCGTGGAGCCGAAGATCGTGGTGTGCTGGGGCGGCCACTCCATCAGCACCAACGAGTACAAGTACACCAAGAAGGTCGGCCACGAACTGGGCCTGCGCAGCCTCGACGTCTGCACCGGATGTGGCCCGGGCGTGATGAAGGGCCCGATGAAGGGCGCCACCATCGGCCACGCCAAGCAGCGCATCACTGACGGCCGCTACCTGGGCCTGACCGAGCCGGGAATCATCGCCGCCGAGGCGCCGAACCCCATCGTCAACGAACTGGTGATCCTGCCGGACATCGAAAAGCGCCTGGAGGCCTTCGTTCGCGTCGGCCACGGCATCATCGTGTTCCCCGGCGGCGTCGGTACGGCGGAGGAGTTCCTCTACCTGCTGGGCATCCTCATGCACCCGGAGAACCAGGACATGCCGTTCCCCCTGGTTCTCACCGGCCCGCGCAGTGCAGCGGCCTACATCGAGCAACTGCACGCCTTCGTCGGCGCGACCCTGGGCGAGGCGGCGCAGCAGCGTTACCGCATCATCATCGACGACCCGGCAGAAGTGGCGCGGGAAATGAGCGAAGGGCTCAAGCGGGTCAAGCAGTTCCGCCGCGAGCGCAACGACGCCTACCACTTCAACTGGCTGCTGAAGATCGACGAGGGCTTCCAGCGCCCGTTCGAGCCGACCCACGAGAACATGGCCGCCCTCGACCTGGGCCGCGATGTGCCGCCCCACGAACTGGCGGCAAACCTGCGCCGGGCGTTCTCCGGCATCGTCGCGGGCAACGTTAAGGACCGCGGCATCCGCATGATCGAGGAGTTCGGCCCGTACGAGATCCACGGTGATGCGGCCATCATGGAGCCACTGGATGCGCTGCTGCAGGCCTTCGTCGAGCAGCACCGGATGAAACTGCCGGGCGGTGCGGCGTACGAGCCTTGTTACCGGGTCGTGCAGCGCTCCGGAGTGGCGGCAGTATGACTTTGTAGGAGCGAGCTTGCTCGCGAACCGCACAGCACCGGAGTTGCCGGGAAGTGTTCGCGAGCAAGCTCGCTCCTACGAAGAGCGCAAAGCAAAAAGCCCCGCCAGGATGCGGGGCTTTTCATACCGGTATTGCTTTCGGAGAAGGCTTACAGATCGAAATCGTAGTCGGACAGTTGGCGCTGCAGGCGACGCTCTTCCAGGTAGTTGTCGATGATGCGGCGCTTGGTCAGGTTGGTCTTGGCGACCTCTGCCGTGGCTTCTGCGCCGTCATCGCTGTCGTCTGTGCTGACATCGTCCTCGAGTTCGAGGTCTTCTTTGTCGTTTGCCATTCGGTGCACTCCACAACACGGGGTGTGTTGGCGCCCCTTATATCGACAAAGGAGTGGACGGTAAAAAAGATTTTTTCAATCAGCCTGAAGGAATTTTCCCATAACGCTCAATCGTCCGAAGTCTTGTGCTTGTACTCGCACAGGTCCTCAATCCGGCAGCTGCCACACTGCGGCTTGCGCGCCTTGCAGACGTAGCGCCCATGCAGGATCAGCCAGTGGTGCGCATCCAGCAGGTATTCCTTGGGCACGAACTTGAGCAGCTTGCGCTCCACCTCCAGCACATTGCGCCCTGGCGCAATGTTGGTGCGGTTGGAAACGCGGAAGATATGCGTGTCCACCGCCATTGCCGGCTGTCGGAAAGCCGTGTTGAGGACCACGTTGGCGGTCTTGCGACCCACGCCGGGCAAGGCTTCCAGGTCTTCACGGTTCTCCGGCACCTGGCCGCCGTGCTTCTCGATGAGGATGCGGCAGGTCTCGATGGTGTTCTTCGCCTTGCTGTTGTACAGACCGATGGTCTTGATGTACTCCGACAGGCCCTCCACGCCCAGGGCGTAGATCGCTTCCGGGGTATTGGCCACCGGGTAGAGCTTGGCGGTGGCCTTGTTCACCCCCACGTCGGTGGCCTGGGCGGAGAGCAGCACCGCGATCAGTAGCTCGAAGGGCGAACTGTAGGCCAGTTCGGTTTCGGGGTTGGGGTTGTCTTCCTTGAGTCGGCGGAAAATCTCCGCGCGCTTGACGGCATTCATTCGATCACTCCGGTCACGCGGACGCGCTGGCGCTCGGTGGCGGGTACGTCGCCCGCCTGCGCCTTGGCGCGGTCCGCCAGGCTTTCATCAATACGGTTCTTGAGGGCGATCAGCAGGCCCAGCACCAGGAAGGCGCCCGGCGGCAGCACCGCCAGCAGCAGGCCCTGGTAGCCAGGGACCTGTACTTTCCAGTCGGCGGCGGCCGGGCCGAACAGCAGCTCCATGCCGGCCAGCAGGGTGCCATGGCCGAGCAGTTCGCGCAGGGTGCCGATGATCAGCAGGACCAGGGCGAAGCCCAGGCCCATCATCAAACCGTCGAAGGCCGAGCGTGCCACGTTGTTCTGCGAGGCGAAGGTTTGCGCGCGGCCGAGGATCATGCAGTTGGTGGTGATCAGCGGCACGAAGATGCCCAGCACCTGGTACAGCTCGAAGCGCCAGGCCTGCATCAGCAGTTCGATGCAGGTGGTCAGGGTAGCAATGATCAGCAGGAACGCCGGCAGGCGCACGGCCTCGCTCAGCGTGCTGCGGATCAGCGAGACGCTGACGCTGGAGCAGACCAGCACGAAGAGTGTCGCCAGCCCCAGGCCGAGGGCGTTGACCATGGAGCTGCTGGTGCCCAGCAATGGGCACAGGCCGAGCAGTTGCACCAGGCCGGGGTTGTTTTTCCACAGCCCCTGCAGGGCGATTTCGCGGTAGCCGGGGTCATTCATGGTTTTCTCCCGAGGCGGGGGCGAGCAGCTCTGCTTTGTGCGCGTCGAAGTACTGCAGCGCCAGGTGCGTGGCCTTGACCACCGCGCGCGGGGTGACGGTGGCGCCGGCGAACTGGTCGAACTGGCCGCCGTCCTTCTTCACCTTCCAGCCATTGTCGCCCGGATCAGTCAGCGACCGTCCGTCGAAGCCGTGCAGCCAGTCGCTCTTGCCCAGTTCGATACGGTCGCCCTGGCCCGGCGTTTCATGGTGGGCCACGACCCGCACACCGAGCAGGCGGCCCTGCGCAGTCACGCCGACCAGCAACTGGATCGAGCCGCCATAGCCATCCCGCGCCACGGGCTGGAGTACGACCGCCGTGGCCTGGCCCCGGAGCCGGGCGATGTAGGCGGGTGCCGGCTCGTCGCGGCCCAGCAGCTTGGGATCGAAAGCGCTGACTTCGGTTTCCAGCGGATGGTTGTCATAGCTGCCCCTGGGCAGCAGCTCCAGCAGCGTGCGGCCACGCGCTTCGCGCTGGGCGGTATCGATGCGCTGGGCGGTGAGCTGGTGAACGGTCGCCACCACGCCCGTGGCGATCAGCGCGACCAGTCCCAGTGCCAGGGCGCTCTTGAGCAGTTCGCGGTTCATTGCTCACCTGTCTTGAAACCCTGCTCGGGCTTCTTGTGCCCGTAGGTGCGCGGGCGGGTGAAGGCGTCGATGGTTGGCGCGGCCAGGTTCATCAGCAGCACGGCGAAGGCCAGGCCGTCCGGGTAGCCACCCCAGGCGCGGATCACGTAGGTGAGCACGCCGACGCCGATGCCGAACACCAGTCGGCCACGGTTGCTGGTGGCGCCGGACACCGGGTCGGTGACGATGAAGAAAGCGCCGAGCATGCTCGCGCCGCTGAACAGGTGCAGCAGCGGCGAGCCGTGGGAGTCCGAGCCGGAGCCGTTCCAGAACAGCAGGCTCATGACGAACAGCCCGCCGAGCATGCCCACCGGCGCGTGCCAGGTGAACAGCTTGCGCCAGAGCAGGAACAGGCCGCCGGCGAGGAAGGCCAGGTTCACCAGCTCCACGCCGCGCCCGCCGACACTGCCAAAAGCCGGCGACTGCGCCAGCAGTTCCTCCATGGTCAGGCTGTGGTTGTTGCGCACCACATCCAGCGCGGTGGCGCCAACCCAGGCGTCCGGCGCCTGGCTGGCGAAGCCGAAGATCTGCCGCAACCCTTCGCCGAAGCCAAGCGCGCTGTCCGGCGCTGGCCACTGGCTCATCAGTTGCGGAAAGGACACCAGCACCACCGCGTAGCCGACCATCGCCGGGTTGAACGGGTTATGCCCGAGGCCGCCGTAGAGGTGTTTGCCGAAGACCAGCGCGAACACCGTGGCGACCGCGCTCAGCCACCATGGCGAGTAGGGCGGCAAGGCCAGGGCGAGCAGCACGGCGGTGACCAGCGCGCTGCCGTCCTTGAGGAAGAATGCCAGCGGCCGATCGCGCAGCTTGAGCATCACGGCCTCGGTGGAGAGGGCGAGCAGGCTGCACCAGAGCAGGTTGAAGAGGGTGCCCACGCCGTACAGGCCGATCAGCACCAGCGCGCCAGGCGCGCAGGCGGCCAGCAGCGTCAGCATGACCCTCTGTGTACGGTTGCTGCCGGTGGTGTGAGGAGAGCTGACGCGAGGAAGCTTCATGCAGGCGCCTCGCCATTGGCATCGGCGACGGCACGTTCGGCCGCTTGCAGGCGTTCGTGGGCGGAGGCCAGGGCGTGGTCGCCGGCGCCTTCGCGCTCGAGCTTCTTCAGGTCGGCACGGGCGTAGGCCAGTTCGGTCTTGGCGGCGCGCAGGGCGGCTGTCACCGGGCGCTTGTCGGTACGCACGAGGTCTGGCGGCGCCTTGCCGCTGGCGTCTTCGGCGGCGTGCAGGGCGGCTTCCGCGGCAGCGAGGGTCAGGCGGATCGTGTCCAGTTCCTCGGCGGTGGCACCTTCGCGTTCAGCGGCGCGCAAGGCATCGCGCTGGGTGATGTAGGCCAGCTTGGCCTGGCGCAGGGCGAGTACGCCGTCGACGGGTTGGGCGGCTTGCGGATCGGTCGGCACAGCGGCCCCCTGCAATTCGTTGAGTTGGCGTTCGATGCGCTCCACGTCCGCACGCAAGGAGGCGAGGGTGGCGCGCTGCTCGTCCGTGGGGGATTCGCCGAAGGCCTTTTCGGATTTCTTCAGTTGGGCACGGGCCATGGCGGCGTCGATCTTCGCTTTCTTCAGCGCGGCTTCATTGGTGGCCGGCGCAGCGAATGGCGTCGGCGCGGCGCTGGTGCCCTCCGATTCGGCAGCCGCCAGTGCGGCCTTGGCCTCCTCGGCGGCGACGCGCAATTCGGCCACCTGGGCGCGCAGTTGGTCGGTGTCGTGGGTGGCCAGTTGCTTCTCGGCTTTCTTCAGCGCCACCTGCGCCATGCTCGCTTCGATCTTCAGGCGCTTGAGTTGGTCCGGCGCATTGCCCACGGCCTTCTCGGCCTTCACCCGTTCGATGACCGATTGCGCGGCCGGCGCGCTCGGCGATGCGATCTCGGGCTGTTCTTCCTGCACACGCGCGGCGCGTTCCTGGCGGGCCAGGCGGTCGGCGGCGCGCCGATCTTCTTCGTTGCGCAGGCGCTCCTGGCGTTGTTCGAAGCGCAGGCGCGATTGCTCGGCCTTCAACTGCCGCTGTTCCAGTTCGCGGATCTCGGCCTTGGACGCGCGATAGTACTGCACCAGCGGAATGCTCGACGGGCAGACGTAGGCACAGGCGCCGCACTCGATGCAGTCGAACAGATTGTGCGCCACGAGTCGCTCATGATCCTCCGTGAAAAAATACAGCTGCTGCGGTAACAGGCTGGCCGGGCAGACCTGCGCGCAATCGCCACAGCGGATGCACGGCATGGCTGGCGCCGGCAATGGCAGCTCTTCGCGGGTGGCGGCCAGCAGGCAGTTGGCGGTCTTGAGCAGCGGAGCGTCGAGCGATGGCAGGCTGTCGCCCATCAGCGGGCCGCCGAGGATCAGCCGGTCAAGCTTGTCGAGATCGAGGCCGGCGAAATCCAGCAACTCGCCCACCGGCGTGCCGATCAGCGCTTCGACGTTGCACGGGCGCGCCAGCGCGGCGCCGGCCAGGGTGGTGATGCGAGAGATCAGCGGTTGCCCGCGCAGCACGGCGTCGGCCACGGCAACGGCGGTGGCGACGTTCACGCAGAGCATGCCGATGTCTGCCGGCAGGCCGCCGGAAGGGACTTCGCGGCCGGTGAGAACCTGGATCAGCTGGCGCTCGCCGCCCGAAGGGTAACGGGTCGGGATCGCCTGCAGCCGGATGTTCCGCTCACCGATGGCGGCCTGCACGGCGGCGATGGCCTGGGGCTTGTCGTCCTCGATGCCGACCAGCACCTGCTGGGGTTGGAGGACGTGCATCAGTATCTCGATGCCTTCCACCAGTTCGACGGCGCGTTCGCGCATCAGCAGATCGTCGGCGCTGATGTACGGCTCGCATTCGGCGCCGTTGATGATCAGGGTATGCAGGTCGTCCTGCGCGCGGGAGGCCAGCTTGGCGGCGGTGGGGAAGCCGGCGCCGCCGAGGCCGGCGATGCCCGACTGGCGGATGCGTTCCAGCACTTCGACGCCGGAGTGCGAGGTGTAGTCGGACAGGGGCACACGCGTGGCCCATTCCTCTGCGCCGTCGCTTTCAATGACGATGGCGGGCGCTGTCAGGCCGGATGGGTGTGGGTAAGGCTGCTCGCTCACCTCGACCACGACACCGGAAGTCGGCGCATGCAGCGCGGCGCTGATAGTGCTGCCGGCCTCTGCGATCAGTTGGCCCTTGAGTACGCGCAGGCCGGCCTCGACACAGGGGCGCGCGGGCTCGCCGATATGCTGTTGCAGGGGCAACACCAGCCGGCGTGGCAGTGGCGGATGCTGGATCGGCGTGGCGGTGGATTGCTGCTTGTTGGCCGGCAATGTGAGGCCGCCCGGGAAATTCCAGACCTGCATGTTCATGCCGCCTGCTCCCGGTCGCTGTGGATCAGTCGGCCCTGCGGCAGCGGCCACTTCCAGTCGGCGACGCCTACCGGCAGGTCGCGCATCTCGATGCAGTCCACCGGGCAGGGTTCCAGGCACAGGTCGCAGCCGGTGCACTCGTCGACGATCACCGTGTGCATCAGCTTGGCGGCGCCGACGATGGCGTCCACCGGGCAGGCACGGATGCACTTGGTGCAACCGATGCATTCGGCTTCGCGGATGTAGGCCACGCGCAGCGGCGTTTCTTCGGCGGCGTCCAGCGGCAGCGGTTCGACGTCCAGCAGGTCGGCCAGCGCGGCGATGGTCGCGGCGCCGCCGGGCGGGCACTTGTTGATCGCATCGCCGTCAGCGATGGCCTGGGCGTAGGGCTTGCAGCCGGCATAGCCGCACTGGCCGCACTGGGTCTGCGGCAGCAGGTCGTTGATCTGCACGGAGATCGATTCGTCAGCGACCTTCACCCGCGCCGACGCCAGGCGCAACGCCACGGCGCCGGCAAGGCAGAGCAGGATGATCAGCAGCGCCGCGATCATGGCTTGAGCAGCCCGCTGAAGCCCATGAACGCCAGGGACATCAGCCCGGCGGTGATCATGCCGATTGCCGCGCCCTTGAACGGCTTGGGCACGTCGGCGATGGCGATGCGCTCGCGCAGGGCGGCGAACAGCACCAGCACCAGGGTGAAGCCCAGCCCGGCGCCGAATCCCTGGACGATGGACTGCAGGAAGCCGAATTCGGGCTTGCGGGCATTGAGCAGGGCCACGCCCAGCACGATGCAGTTGGTGGTGATCAGCGGCAGGAAGATGCCCAGCCCGCGGGCCAGCAGCGGGCTGGTCTTCTTCACCAGCAGCTCGGTGAACTGCACCACCAGGGCGATCACCAGGATGAAGCCGATGGTACGCAGGAACTCCAGGTTCAGCGGTTGCAGCACGTAGCGCTGCAGGATGTAGCTGAAGGCCGAGGCGAGGGTGAGGACGAAGGTGGTCGCCAGGGCCAGCGCAAACGCCGCCTCGATCTTGCGCGACACGCCCATGAACGGGCAGATGCCGAGGAACTGCACCAGCACGAAGTTGTTGACCAGGATGGCGCTGACCAGGATCAGGGCGAGTTCGGTCATGGCCGGGCACTCGCAGCCAGGCGCGAGGGGAGGCGGATCATGCTCGGAGACCGGTGGTCGGCGGGTTGATGGCGACGAGAGTGCATAGGTCGAATACAAGGTGCGAAGTAGGTAATTGTACCTCCCCGAAATCAGTTGCGGTGCCAGGGGCGGCGGGAGGAACATCAGCGGCTGCCGAACCTGATCGGTTCCCCTCACGGAAGTCGCGATGCGCAAAACTCTGTCCGGACGCCTCACTGCTCTCTGCCTGCTGTTCTCCAGTGGCCTGGCTTCGGCTGCCCCCTTGACCACGTCTGACCTGGTCAGTTGGCCGCGGATGAATGTCGCCGATTTCGCCTGCCTGCTGGAACAGCGCACCGGTCACGCCGACGCGCAGTTCAGCTGCGCCGCCAGCAAGAAGCTGAGCAACTGGGGCGACGCCTGCCATGACACCGACCTCAGCTACGCCGGCCCGCAGTTGCCCGAAGCCTTGGCGCGGCAACTGAACCCGCATGTCACGGCGGTGGACCTGGACTGGGAGTACGGCCGCCTGCAGTCGGTGAACGTCACCTTCGACAAGATCATGACCGCGGAGGAAGTCGCGGACATCTTCCCGGACGTGAACCTGGAAGACCCGACATCACGGGAAAACCTGAGCAACGCCTCGCTGCAGGACTGCGCCGAAGACGCCTCCTGCCTCTATCTGGAAGGCTTCGAGCACCTGGGCGGCGGCGATGTGGACTGCGAGGACGCTCAGTAGGTCATGCAGGCGGCGTTGAGCAGCCCCACGCACAGCGAGGCGCCGCCGAGGAGCACGCCGTGGGCCAGGGTGTTGTCGGCAATGCCGCCCTTGAGCTCCGGCACCACGCGCGACAGCCCGAGGAATACCAGCACCTGCACCAGCATGGCGATCGCGCCCCAGATCAGCATGTCGATGATGCTGACACTGTGGGCGATGGCGCTTGCCAGCGGCAGGGCGAAGCCGAGCAAGGTGCCGACCAGCGCCACGGCGGCACTGATGTTGCCCTGGCGGATCAGCTGGATTTCCGCGTAGGGCGTCAGGCGGATGTAGAGGCTGGTGAACAGGCCGAACAGGCCAATGGCCGCGGCAAAATACGCGAGAAAGTTGGGCAGGGTCTGCAGCAGGTTCATGGCAAATCCTTCAGACGAAATAGTGGGGGACGAAGCGGCTGCTGTCGCGGGTGATGGCACTGGCGTCCTCGCGGATGCCCAGGCCGGCGGCCTGGCCGTCGATCACCCAGCAGCCGAGTACGGCGTAGTTGTCGCCGTGCCTGGCCAGCGGTGCGTAGCCCTGGTAGATGCAGGGCGCGTCGGCGTGGGGGCCGTCGCTTTCCAGCTGTAGATCGCCGGCGACGATGCGGATGTTCTCGCCCTCACGCGAATACAGCGGCTTGCGCACGTAGGCGCCGGGAACGTCCTGGCGGTAGCTGGCCGGTAGTAGGTTCGGATGGCCGGGATTGAGCTTCCAGAGGATTGGCAGCATGGCCTTGCTCGACATCAGCAGCTTCCAGGCGGGCTCCAGGAAGCGTACATCGCTGCGTTCCAGGTGTTCGGCAAAGCTGTCCTGCAGCAGCCACTCCCAGGGATAGAGCTTGAAGCAGTGACGGATGTCCTGCTCGTACTGGTCGATGAAGGTGCCGCGCCCGGCGTGGTGGCCGATGAATTCCAGCGGCAGGTAGCGTGTCGGCAAGCCGGCCTGGTGCGCGGTGTCGAGCAGGTAGAGGACATTGCCAGTGTCTTCCTCGTGGCCATCGATGGCAGTGAAGTGCAGCGTGCCGTCGGGGGCGATGGCCTTCCAACGCGCGATCAGCTTCTCGTGCAGCGAGTTGAACTGGTCGGCGTCCGGGTTCACGTCATTGAGCCATTGCCACTGCACCACGCTGGCCTCCAGCAGGCCGGTCGGCGTGTCGGCGTTGTACTCGAGCATTTTCGGCTGGCCTTCGCCGTTCCAGGCGAAGTCGAAGCGGCCATAGAGACTCGGGTCCTGGCGCTGCCAGGAGCGGATGATTTCCTCGCGGGCACCCGGCGGTAGCTGGAAGGGCTCGAAGTGGCCGGTGCGGATCACCCATTCCACGCACTCCAGGTAGCGCTGGTGCAGGTCTTCGCTGGCGGCCTCCAGCGTCTCGATCTGTTCGAGGCCGAATTCATAGGCCACCGATTCGTCCCAGTACAGGCCGTCGATGCTGTGGAAGGTGAAGCCGACCGCCTCGCAGCGCTCGCGCCAGTCGGGGCGCGGCGTCATCGCCAGACGACGCATCAGCCGCCCCCGGAGAAGCGGGCGCCGGAGTGGCCGAAGCCACCGCGGGTGACCAACTGACGCGACTGTACCTGGTAGGTCTGCGCGGTCTTCGGTCGTGAGCCGTCCTCGTAGCTCGGCCCGCGATAGCGCCCGGAGCTGCTGCCGACGTAACTTCCGCCGCTGCTGCTGGCAGATTCCGGCTCGCAGGCGTTAGGCGTGTTGCCCCAGTCCTTCAGGCAGTCCTCGCGGTTGGCGTAGAGGTCGCGGTACACCGGGTTGTGGTGCAGCACGCTGTAGAGCACCCCGCCGGTGAGCAGGGTGGTGAAGACGATGTTGGATTTCTTCATGCTTTGTTCGCGGCGCGCCTGGAACCGAGTTTTCGCCACAACCAGCGCAGGATCAGGCCGGCGACCAGCAGCACGACCAGCAGCGGCAGGCCGAAGGCGGCGACCTGGATGGCATTGACGGTGCCGTCGGTGAGTTCGTCCAGCGAGTTGCCGAAGGCCCTGCCGATGCGTGACCAGCGACCGGTCGGCTGGTATTCGCTGGAGAAGTCCAGGGTCAGCAGGTTGGTGGCGATGCGTCGCTGTTGTTGGGCGGAGTCCTGGCGGGCGGCCTGCAACTGCTGCTCGACTTCGGCGGTGGCCTTGGCCAGGGCCAGCAGGTCGCTGACGCTCATGTCCTTGCGGCCCTGGAAGCCCTGCAGGGTCTGGTACTCACGCTCCAGGCGCTCGCGCAGCTGCTGGTTGTCGCTCACCGCCTGGGCGAGGTCTTCGGCCTGGGTGCGGCGGCTTTGCAGTTGGCCGCCTTCGGCCGCTAGGGCGACGAGCTTTTCCACGCCGTCGGGGACGATGCGAACCACGAGATGCGCGTTGCGCATCTGGCTGTCGCCGCTCTGCTCGATGGCGATCAGCTCGCAGGGGCCGAAGCGGTCCTGGGTACAGGCATCGCGGGAGGCGGCCAGTTGCGCGTCGATGCGCTCGCTGGCCAGGCGGATGCTGACCTGGTGTTCATAGGCGAGGAAGGAACCGGCTTTTGCCGCTTCCCCTTGGAAAGCGGCGCCGGAACCGGCGGCGTGCTCCGAGGGAGCGCCGCAGCCGGTAAGGGCGGCGCTCAGGGCGAGCGCTGCCCAGTGGTGCAGTTTCATCGATGGCCTCCTTGCCGTCCGATGCTTACTTGACGCGCTGGCCCGGTTTGGCGCCGCTGTCCGGGCTGAGCAGGTAGATATCTTCACCGCCGGGGCCGGCGGCCAGGACCATGCCTTCGGAGACGCCGAACTTCATCTTGCGCGGGGCCAGGTTGGCCACGTACAGGGTCAGGCGGCCTTCGAGCTTGCTCGGGTCCGGGTAGGCGCTCTTGATGCCGGAGAACACGTTGCGCTTCTCGTCGCCGATGTCCAGGGACAGGCGCAGCAGCTTGTCGGCGCCCTCGACGAACTCGCACTTCTCGATCAGCGCGATGCGCAGGTCGACGGCGGCGAAGGCGTCGAAGTTGATTTCCGCGGCGAGCGGGTCCTTGGTCAGTTCACCGTTGCCCGCAGGTTTCGGGGCGCTGGCGAGGAGGTCTTCCTTGGAGGCTTCGATCATGGCTTCGATTTTTGCGGGCTCGATACGGGTCATCAGCGGGTTGAACGGGTTCAGTTGGTGATTGGCCAGCAGTTGCTCGTGGTCGGCCCATTTCAGCGGGGCGACGTTGAGGAAGGCTTCGGCGGCAACGGCCAGCTTCGGCAGTACGGGCTTGAGGAAGATCACCAGCTGGCGGAACAGGTTCACGCCCAGGGCGCAGATGGCCTGGACCTCGTCCTGCTTGCCTTCCTGCTTGTTCAGCGACCAGGGCGCCTTGTCGGCGATCCAGGCGTTGGCCTGGTCGGCCAGGGCCATGATTTCGCGCATGGCGCGGCCGAAATCACGGGCTTCGTAGGCGGCGGCGATGCTCGGTGCGGCGTCCTTGAAGGCCTGGGCCAGTTCCGGCGCGGGGTTGGCGTCCACCAGCAGGCCGTTGTTGCCCTTGTGGATAAAGCCGGCGCAGCGGCTGGCGATGTTGACCACCTTGCCGACCAGGTCGGAGTTGACCTTCTGCACGAAGTCCTCGAGGTTCAGGTCGAGGTCGTCCACGCCGCGGCCCAGCTTGGAGGCGTAGTAGTAGCGCAGGTATTCCGGGTCCAGGTGATCCAGGTAGGTGCGCGCCTTGACGAAGGTGCCGCGCGATTTGGACATCTTCTGGCCGTTGACGGTCAGGTAGCCGTGCACGTTCAGCGCGGTCGGCTTGCGGTAGCCGGCGCCTTCGAGCATGGCCGGCCAGAACAGCGCGTGGAAGTTGACGATGTCCTTGCCGATGAAGTGGTACAGCTCGGCGTCCGAGCCCTGCTTCCAGTAGGCGTCGAAGTCCAGTTCCGGGCGGCGTGCGCAGAGGTTCTTGAAGCTGGCCATGTAGCCGATCGGTGCGTCCAGCCAGACGTAGAAGTACTTGCCCGGCGCATCGGGGATCTCGAAGCCGAAGTACGGCGCGTCGCGGGAGATGTCCCACTCCTGCAGGCCGGAGTCCAGCCATTCGGCGAGCTTGTTGGCCACCGATTCCTGCAGGGCGCCGCTGCGGGTCCACTGCTGCAGCATGGCCTGGAAGTCAGGCAGCTTGAAGAAGTAGTGCAGCGACTCCTTGAGCACCGGGGTGGCACCGGAGATGGCCGATTTCGGGTCCTTCAGCTCGGTGGGCGCATAGGTCGCGCCGCAGGCTTCGCAGTTGTCGCCGTACTGGTCGGCGGTGCCGCACTTCGGGCAGGTGCCCTTGATGAAGCGGTCGGCCAGGAACATCTGCTTTTCCGGGTCGAAGTACTGGGTCACCGGGCGGGTGGCGATGTGGCCGGCGTCGCGCAGCTTCAGGTAGATGGCCGAGGATAGCTCGCGGTTCTCTTCCGAATGGGTCGAGTGGTAGTTGTCGAACTCCACCAGGAAATCGGCGAAATCGCCCATGTGCTCGGCGCGCACGCCGTCGATCAGTTGCTCGGACGTAATGCCTTCGCGCTCGGCGCGCAGCATGATGGCCGAACCGTGGGCATCGTCCGCGCACACATACACCGCCTGGTTGCCACGCATCTTCTGGAAGCGAACCCAGATGTCGGTCTGGATGTACTCCAGCATGTGACCGAGGTGGATCGAACCATTGGCGTAGGGCAGGGCGCTGGTGACGAGGATCTTGCGGGCTTCGGACATGATGATCGGCCGTTCCGGTTAAAACGAGAGAATCGGCAACTATATAGGGCTGGGGCGAAATTTTCATCCGTAGGCCGCTTGGCTGTAGGGGAGGGGCGACTGCGACGGATTGGTGCTGGAGCCGTTCGCGAGCAAGCTCGCTCCTACGAAGAGCATGATTGCGCAGGCCCGGAATGTAGGGGCGAGCTTGCTCGCGCACCCGGCCTACCCCCGATGATCCCGAGCAAGGGGCGGGCGAGAGGCGTAAGATGCCCGCCTATTCTGCTCAGTCTTTCATCGGGAGTACCCATGAGCGCCGTTACCCGTGCCACTGTGGAGGCCGTCCTCCGCCAGATCAACGACCCCCACACCGGCCAGAACCTGCTGGACGCCGGCTACCTGCACGATCTGGACATCCAGGGCGGACGCGTCGCGCTGACCCTGGAACTGGGTTACGCCGCCGGCCTGTTCAGGAATGGCCTGGCGCAGACCGTGCAGATGGCCCTGGAGGCGCTGGACGGCGTCGACTCGGCCCAGGTCAAGGTGGAAACCCACATCGCCGCGCACAAGGCCCAGGCCCAGGTGCCGGGCATGAGCAACGTGAAGAACATCATCGCCGTCGCCTCCGGCAAGGGCGGCGTGGGCAAGTCCACCACCGCCGCGAACCTCGCGCTGGCACTGGCTCGCGAAGGTGCCAAGGTCGGCATCCTCGACGCCGACATCTATGGCCCGAGCCAGGGCATCATGTTCGGCATCCCCGAGGGCACCCGGCCGAAGATCCGCGACCAGAAGTGGTTCATCCCGCTGGAAGCCCACGGCGTGGAAGTCATGTCCATGGCCTTCCTCACCGACGACAACACCCCGGTGGTCTGGCGTGGCCCGATGGTTTCCGGTGCGCTGATCCAGTTGATCACCCAGACCGCCTGGAACGACCTGGATTACCTGGTCATCGATATGCCGCCGGGCACCGGCGACATCCAGCTGACCCTCGCGCAGAAGGTCCCGGTGGCCGGTGCGGTGATCGTCACCACCCCGCAGGACCTGGCCCTGCTGGACGCCAAGAAGGGCGTGGAGATGTTCCGCAAGGTCAACATCCCGGTGCTGGGCGTGGTGGAGAACATGGCTGTGCACATCTGCTCCAACTGCGGCCATGCCGAGCACCTGTTCGGCGAAGGCGGCGGCGAGAAGCTGGCGGCGCAGTTCGGCGTCGACCTGCTGGCCTCGCTGCCGTTGTCCATGGCCATCCGCATGCAGGCCGACGGCGGCAAGCCCACCGTGGTTGCCGACCCGGAAAGCCAGCTGGCGATGATCTACCAGGAAACCGCGCGCTGCGTCGGCGCCCGCATCGCCCTGAGCGAGAAGGCCGCGCCGGCCATGCCGAATATTTCCATCAGCGACGATTGAAGGCGCGACAATGCCACCGGGCGCGCCCCTTTGCCGGCTGGCGCGCCTGCCGGTAAGATTCGCCTTCTTTTTCAACCGCCGCACAGGACACCCGCCATGAGCATCAAATCGGACAAGTGGATTCGCCGCATGGCTCAGGAGCACGGCATGATCGAGCCGTTCGTCGAGCGCCAGATTCGTGGTGCCGATGACAGCCGGGTGATTTCCTACGGCGTTTCCAGCTACGGCTACGACGTGCGCTGCGCCGCCGAATTCAAGGTGTTCACCAACATCCACTCGGCGGTGGTCGACCCGAAGAACTTCGACGAGAAGAGCTTCGTGGACATCAACAGCGACGTTTGCGTCATTCCGCCGAACTCCTTCGCCCTGGCCCGCACCGTCGAGTACTTCCGTATCCCGCGCGACGTGCTGACCATCTGCCTGGGCAAGAGCACCTACGCGCGCTGCGGCATCATCGTCAACGTGACCCCGCTGGAACCGGAGTGGGAAGGCCACGTGACCCTGGAGTTCTCCAACACCACCAACCTGCCGGCGAAGATCTACGCCCACGAAGGCGTGGCGCAGATGCTGTTCCTGCAGTCGGACGAGGCCTGCGAAGTCTCCTACCGCGATCGCGGTGGCAAGTACCAGGGCCAGACCGGCGTTACCCTGCCCAAGGCCTGATGGCCCTGTGCTGCACAAAGAACCGGGCCTTGGCCCGGTTTTTTGTTGGAACGAAGAATCTGTAGGAGCGGGCTTGCTCGCGAGCGCCCGGCTCGATTTCCACCGCAAGAAGGGTTCGCGAGCAAGCGCGCTCCTACGAGGGGCAGTGCGTCAGGACGAACTCCGCACGGCTCCGCAGGCTGCACAGGGGCAGTTCCAGTACTCGATAGCCCAGCTCTTCGTACACCTCGGCCATCATCGCCGCCGTTCGCTGCGCTTCGGCGAAGCCCTGCCGGCGTTCCGCGTCATTGTGGTAGATGGCTTCCCACGCGGGCGCCAGGAACACGGTCTGCCCGTAGCGCAGCTCCTGTGCAGCGGTTACCAGCGCTTCGGGGATCGGCAAGCCGCACAGCCGCGCGTACCCCAGCACGTCCGGCAGGCCGCGATCGAATAGCCACAACCCACCGCTATCAAGCGCCCGCGCACGCGTCGCCAGCGCGTGCTCGAACATTTCCTGGCAGAAGGCTTCCCGGTTTGCCCACGGCAGCGCATTGCCGCCACTGGCCAGTTGCTCGCGGATGATGGCGCGGCCGCCTTCCTCGACGATGTTCAGGCCGTGATGGCGGTGCAGGTGATCGAGCAGTGTGCTTTTGCCAGCGCCGGGGCCGCCGGTGATGACGATGAGGGATTCGGGCATGGCGATGACTCCTGGGAAAGGATGCAGGGGAGTACCAGCCGGGGGAAGGTCTTGCAGGTAGGAAATGCAGCGGAGAGGAGGCGGGAAAAAAGAAAGGCACCCAAGGGGTGCCTGAATATGATCATGGAGTAAGTCGACAAATCTGATTCCGGGGCGGAAGCGAAGTTCCCGGCCCCCGGAAAAATTTTTCAGATCATCACTTCTCCGGCACCAGCGTCAGGCGCTTCACGCCGTAGACCTTTTCAAGGTTCTGCGACTGGAAGGGGAAGCTCATGTAGTTGCCCTTCAGCCAGGCGTCGATACCGTCTGCGTAGTGCGGGCTGGCCGGATTGCCGGATTGGCCGCTGCTGTTGAGGCCGATCATCGGCTCGCTCTGGCCGAAATCGACGACGATGCGCATGGCCGGGATCAGCCAGGTGTTGAAGTCCTGGCCCCAGTGGTAGGCCGAGACGTTCAGCGTGCTGTGGTCGCCGCCGGCCGGGTAGGGGCCGCGGTCCAGGTAGCCCTTGATCGCGCCGAGGCTGGCGCGCTCGCCGGCACTGAGGTTGGGCGCCATCTTGGTGCTGTCGCTGACCCACTCGTAGGTGTGCAGCTTGCCCCACTGCCAGGCGCGGCGGTCGCTGCCCAGCTTCTGTTCGCAGAAGGCGGTGGCGGCGGCGAGGCTGCGGGCGAGGATGGTTGGTTTGTCTTCCTTCTGCGGGGTGCGGGTGTCATCCCAGAACGGGCTGTCGTCACGGCCCAGCAGGTGGTCGGCCTGGGCCGAGTAGGAGAGGTTGGCGGTCTCGACGAAGGCTTTCCACGATGGGCTGTCCTCCGGGCCCAGTTCATCGAGGAAGATCTGTTTGCTGCTCTCCTGCAGGAAGGCTTCGTACAGGGCGGCGTCGCCGGAGGTGGCCGAGAGCTTGCCGTCGAACGCCATGATCCGGTCCAGCGCTTCGCGGGCGCGGGCGCGCTGGTCGGCGGGTAGGGCGTCGATGGCCTTCTTCAGCGGCTGAGCCATGCCCGGTGCATCGAACATGGCCTGCAGCTTGCCGGCAAAGGGCGTGGTCTGGTCGTACTGCATGGCGATCATGCTGCGGTAGTCGTGGCTCTTGCTGCCGCCAGCGAGCTGGGCGATGCGCTCGTAGCGCTCCGGGTAGTACCAGGAACTGGACAGCTGCGCGCCATAGCCTGGTTGCACGCTGCGGTGGTTGGCGGTGCCCAGCCAGCCCTGCTGCGGGTCCTGGTCGGACGGGTGGAGGATCGGATCGGCGTAGCCGTCCCAGTCATAGCGGCCGTCCCAGCCGGGCGAAGGCAGCAGGCCGCGGCCTTCCTTGCGGTTGGGGAAGCGCCCGGTGACCTGCCAGCCGATGTGTTTCTCGTCGGCGAACACGATGTTCAGCGCCATGGCGCGCACGTCGCGGGTGGCGTCGAAGGCCTGCTCGACGTTCTTCGCGCGGGACAGGTCGAAGAAGGCGTCGAGGGTGCGGTCGGTCTCGCCCTGAATGCTCTGGTAGGCGATGCCGTAGCCGCTGGACAGCGGCAGCGGTTGCAGGTCGTGCTTGCGCTCGCCCAGGGCGCTGTTGAGCAGCGGGCCGTGGCGGGTCTCGTAGATGACTTCGCGGACCGGGCTCTGGCCCTTGATGAAGAAGGTTTCATTGCGCTCGATGGCCGGTTTCCACTGGCCATCGGCGAGGTAGTAGAGCTTGCTGCCCTGGCGCTTCACCTGTTCCAGGAAGAGGTCCTGGTTGTCGCCCATGACCATGGTCATGCCCCATGCCAGCTTGCCGTTGAAACCGGCGACCACGCCTGGTACGCCGGCGATGGAGACGCCCGCGGCGCTGTATTTCGGCGAGCGGATCTGCACGTAGTTCCACACCGAGGGCATGGACAGTGGCAGGTGGGTGTCGTTGGCCAGGATGCTCTTGCCGCTGCGCGTGCGCTGCGGGGCGATGGCCCAGTTGTTGGAGGCGGCGACGCCCATCATCTGCAGGGCGGCGACCTGGCCTGCCGCACGATCCAGGGCGTCGAGGCCGGCGATCCTGCCGTCCAGGCGCAGCCCCTTGAGTTTGTCCGCTTCCTCGAACGGTAGCGCTTCGTCCGGGTAGATCGGCGTCAGCCAGGGCAGCTTGTCGGCACCGACTTTCTGCGCGAGCACCAGGGAGGCGATTTCCTCCTGCAGGTTCACCGCCAGGCCGAAGTTCAGCAGGCTGAAGACCAGCGCAGAGTCTTCCGGCTTCCAGTACTCGGGGCGGTAGCCGGACTCGGCGAGGTCCATCGGCAGCTTGTCGCGGTAGCGGTACAGGTAGGCGTTGACGCCGCGCGCGTAGGTCTCGAAGAAACGCTTGAGGCGCGGCGAGGCACCGGCGTAGAGGGCGTCCGCGGCCTTCTTCAGGTTCACCGTGCGCATGAAGCGGTCGGTTTCCAGAGCGCCGGGGCCGACCATTTCCGACAGGCGACCCTGGGCCATCAGGCGCAGGCCGACCATCTGGCTGATGCGGTCGCTGGCGTGCACATAACCCAGGGTGAACAGCGCGTCGTGGAAGGTGCTGGTCTCGATCAGCGGCATGCCCAGGCTGTTGCGGCGGATCGACACGTTGTCGGCCAGTCCCTTGATCGGCTGCACGCCGTAGCTCGGCGGCAGGCTGTCGGAATAGCGGTCATTCAGCCAGCCCTGGCAGCCGGTAAGGCTGACAGCGGCAGTGACGGTGGCGGCAAGGCCGAAGCTGGGAAGCCGGCGGAAGGCACGCGGGGCCATGGGGATGTGCTCCTGCACAAAGAGGGTCGCGGAAAAGGCGCTACGTTAGTGAGCCGAGGATAGCTGTGCAAGCCGCGCGGGGCGGGATTTTCAGCAGCCGACGAATAGTTGGGCCAGACAGCAGAAGGCCCGCGCTCGGCGGGCCTTCGGGGCAGTGCTCGAAACCTGGGTCAGGCGCCGTGGCACTTCTTGTACTTGCTGCCGCTGCCGCAGGGGCACGGATCGTTGCGGCCCACGTCCTTGAGCGGGTTACGCGCAGGCTCGTGGCTGTGGTTGCAGTGCGGGCCGTGCACGTGGCCATGGTCATGGTGGTGGTCATGATCGTGGTCGTGGTTGCAGTTCGGACCGTGTACGTGGGGTTCCTGGCTCATGGTGACGCTCACTCGGGGATGAAATCGCCGGGAATTATCTCGCCATTGCGCGCGATGTGCACGCTCTGTCCGAACAGCAGGCCGGTCTTCACTTCGCCGTCGAGGCGGTAGCGGATGGGCTTGTCCGGGTCTTCCAGCAGCTTGACGATGTACTTCATGTGCCGCCACAGGTTGGTGGTCACCGGTACTTCGAAGGTTTCGTGGCCGTTGGCTGGCACTGTGAACCAGTTATTCGACTCGCCTTCGGCCAGGTCGATATCGTTCAGCTTGACCTTGTAGGCCAGGCCGCGGACCGGAAGGCTGAAATCGTTCGGGTTGTCGATGCGGAAATGCAGGACGAATTCCTGCTCCAGCAAACGAGCTTTCACGACGTCGACTTTCTGCAGCTTCACGTCGGGTTGCTCGAAATTACCTGTCATCCAGCCGCAGCCCGAAACAAGGCTGAACAGCCAGCACAGGCTGAGAATTCTTATCATTTGCGCCTGATAATTCATGTCTACCCCTCAAGACGCCCCAGTGTACCAAGCACCTGCTCGGCCGCAAGTTGTTGTTACGTTAAAAGAAGCTGCACCATACTGGCCGAATGTAACCGGCGGGTTAACACAGGAGAGTGAAGATGAGCCGTTATGAAATCGCGTTCTCGGGACAGACTATTCCGGGTGCACAGCTCGATACGGTGAAAGCCAACCTGGCCAGGCTGTTCCAGGCCGACGCCCAGCGCATCGAATTGCTGTTCTCCGGCCGCCGCATGGTGATCAAGAACAACCTCGACGCCGAGGCGGCGGAAAAGTACCGCAGCGTGATCGAACGCGCCGGCGCTGTCGTCGAAGTGGTCGACATGGACGCGCAGATCGAGGAGATCGAGCTGGCTCCACCGCCGCCGGCCGAGCCGGTCGGCACCGCAGTACAGCCGGCAGCACCTGCCTCCGGAGCGCAGGGACGCCTGAAAGTAGCGCCGCGCGACGAGTACATGGCCGCTTTCGCCGATGTGGAGGCGCCGGATTTCGGCCTCGCCCCGGTAGGCGCCGACCTGCAGGACGAGAAACCCGAGGCCGCCGCGCCGCGCGTGGACCTCAGCCAGTTCAGCGTCGCCCCGGTGGGCAGCGACATGGGCCAGGCCAAGCCCGCGCCGGCAGGGCCTGCGCCGGACACCAGCCACCTCAAGCTGCAGGACTGATCAGTCGCCCTGGTGCGGGTCGTCCTTGTAGACGAACTTGGGCATTTCCCAGCGGAAACGGATTGCCAGCATGCGGAACAGGAAGCCGGCGAACAGAGTGATCAGCATGGCCTGCTCCTTGGGCAGGTCGATCTGCAGGCAGATCAGGTAGCACCAGGCGCTGGCGAAGGACACGCTGGCGTACAGCTCGCGGCGGAAGATCAGCGGCACGTCGTTGCAGAAGATGTCCCGCAGGATGCCGCCGAAGACCCCGGTGATCACGCCGCTCACGGCAGCGATCAGCAGGCTGTGGCCCATCTCCAGGCTGACCTGGCAGCCGATCAGGGTGAAGGCCACCAGGCCCACGGCGTCGAGCGCGAGGAACATCGAGCGCAGGTGGCGCATCAGCGGGGCGATGAACACGGTGACCAGTGCGGCGCCAGCGGTGAGCGCCAGGTACTCCGGGTGGCGCACCCAGGTCAGCGGGTAATGGCCCAGCAGCATGTCGCGCACCGAGCCGCCGCCCAGGGCGGTGACGCAGGCCACCAGCACTACGCCGAACAGGTCCATGCTGCGCCGGCCGGCGGACAGAGCGCCGGTCATGGCTTCGGCGGTGATGGCGATGATGTAGAGAACGGTCAGCAGCATGGCGAGGTCCGGCAGGAGTAGCCGGTGCGGCGAATCACCGCCGCCCCGGAAAAAAGCGCGGATTCTAGCCCAGACACCGAACGCCCCCAAGGGGGGCGAGCGGGCACTTCACTCGATCCACGGGCCGCAGCATTTCTTCAGCTTGCCTCCGGCACCGCAGGGGCAGGGGTCATTGCGCCCCAGCTTCATCGGCACGGTGGGGTCGAGGAAGTACCAGCGGCCGTCGCGCTGGACGAATCCCGAGCATTCGCGGTGGCTGTGCTCGCCGCCGGCGTCGTGCCAGCGCGCGATGAAGGTCACCCGCGCGTGCTCCGGCTGGCCGCCGAGCACTTCATGGCTGACCACTTCCAAACCCAGCCAGGTGCTGCCCAGGCTCCAGGTACGGATGGCCTCCAGGTCCAGCCCTTGCTGCTGGGCCGGCAGCGTCGTGTTGCGCAGGTAATCCACCAGGCCCAGCGCGTAGGCGCTGTAGCGCGAGCGCATCAGCGCCTCTGCGGTGGGGGCCGCGACGCCGGCATGGAAGCGCCCGCAGCAGTCCGGTAATGGACGGCCGCTGCCGCAGGGGCAGGTCGGTTCGATCATGGTCACCACCAGTACTTGCCGAAATTTTCCGGGTTGGCCCAGAACTTCGCGTTGAGCCAGTCCGGGACCTGTTTGTATTCGTGCAGATCGTAGGTGAACAGCGTGATCACCTGGGCGTCGCGCTGGAAGCGCTCGCTGGCCTGCATGGCCAGGGCGTAGAAGTCCGCATCCTGCGCCTGGGCGGCGTCGAGGTCGACCAGTACGGCCACGCGGCTGCTGTTGAGGTTGCGGATGCCGCCCACCAGTTGCTGTGCCTCTCGGCGCGGCAAGTGCTCCAGGCAGTCGGCCAGCAGCGCCAGGTCGTAGCGCTGAGCGGCCAGCTCCGCTGGCAATGCGCCGGCATCGGCGTGGAACAGCTCGCAATCCGGATGCGCCGCGAGGAAGGCATCCACGGCCGGGATCTGGCTGGCGCCCACCAGCAGCAAACGCTGCGGTGCGTAGCGGTCGAGCAGGGCGGCGAGGGCTTGTTGCGGCGTGCGTGTCGAAATCATCGGGCTCGTCAAAAGGCAAAAAATAATGAACGAAGACTAGCGTGTGACACCCATATGGCCTAGTGCTGGCGCATTCTGTCAGTCACGTCTTTACTCGGTAATTGTCGGTCAAGACCCGATCATTAGAGGAGACATAACTTTATGAGCATCACAAGGACCGCTTTACCCCTGCTGCTGGTAAGCACGTTGCTCACCGGTTGCGCAGGGCTGCAGAAGTCCGATTGGCCGACTTGCGCCGTGGTTGGCGGTGTCGGTGGCGCAGGTCTGGGTTCCATCGAAAGCAGCGCCTGGGCCGGTTGGGGAGCCCTGATCGGTGGCGTGCTGGGTGCGTCCTACTGCTGGGTACATGGCGCCGCCGAACAGGTGGCCGAGGTCCCGCCGCCTGCGCCGGCTCCTGAGCCTGCTCCGGCTCCGCTGCCCAAGGAAGAGACCATCGTGGTGCGTGACCTGCACTTCGCCTTCGACTCGTCGAAGATCGATGCGCAGGACAAGGACAAGCTCGACACCATCGCTACCCGCCTGAAAGGCGAGGCCGCGAGCACCGAGCTGAACATCGGCGGCCATACCGACAGCATCGGTACCGACGCCTACAACCAGAAACTGTCCGAGCGCCGCGCCAACGCCGTGTCCAACTACCTGGTCGATGCCGGCGTGCCTGCCAGCAGCATCAAGTCGGTGGTCGGTTATGGCGAGAGCCAGCCGGTCGCAGACAACAAGACCAAGGAAGGCCGCGCCGAGAACCGTCGCGTAGAGATCAAGATCACGCGTCAGTAAGTCGCTGTGATGTAGTCCGCAAAGGGGGCCTGGTGGCCCCCTTTGTCATTCCCGGTTGCCACTGGCATAGCCGGGAGCAGAGGCGTATGTTCCCCGGCAAAGAAAAAACCGGGGGCATTTCATGAAAGCGTTGTTGGGGCTGGGCAAGCTGATTGCCCTGTTGTTCTGGCTGGCGGTGCTGGCCAACCTGATCCAACCCTTCGCACATCCCTTCGCCCTGCTGCTCAATGCGGCCGGCGCGCTGATCCTGCTGATCCACATCCTCGAAGTCCTGGCGCTGCGCAAGCGCCTGCAGGGGCGCCCGCATCCGGGCATGGATCGCCTGCAGATCCTGCTGTTCGGCGTCTTTCATTTCGCGACCCTGCCGCAGCCGGCAGTGGCACAACCGGCACCCGCAAAAGTAGAAGGAGATACCCATGCGTAAGTCGCTGCTGGGCCTGGCGCTGTTCGCCCCGTTGGCCTGTTCGGCTGCCGGCACCGTCTCGGTGGAAGCCAACACCGTGCTGCGTCTGCCGGTGAAGGGCGACAGCCTGAGCCTGGACCGTATCAGTGTCGGCCCGGAGGGCGCGCTGCTGATCCCGTCGCGGGTCAAGGAGCTGAAGATCGGCGAGTTGGACCTGGCGAAGAATGCGCGGATCGGCGTTTTCCCGGGCAATGATGCGTTGCAGATCGAAGTGCAGCACGGCAACCTCGCCGACGGCAGCGTGATCGCCGCGCAAGGTAGCTCCGGCAGCTTCGAGAAGCCCGCCAGCGGCGGCCGCAATCTGCTGCTGCGGCTGCAGGATGTGGCGGTGGAGAACCTGCTGATCGACGTCCGCGGCGGTGTCGGCGCACCGGGCTATGACGGCCTGGACGGCGGCAGCGCACAGACTTCCGGCTGCCTCTGGGGCAGCGGCAAATCCGCCGGTGACGGGCAGGATGGCGCCGATGGCAAGACGGGCGCACCGGGTGGCGTGGTACGCCTGGAGGTGCCGGAGCAGTTCGACGTCGAGAAGGTCAAGGTACGCCTGGAAGGCGGTGCCGGCGGTGCGGGCGGCAAGCCTGGCAAGGCCGGACAGCGCAGCGGCGAGAAAGGCTGCTGGTTCTATTCAGTGGCGGGCGAGAGACCCGGCGCGCAAGGCAAGGGCGGTGCGGAAGGGGCGAAGGGCAGCGAAGGCCGCCTGGACGTGAAACGCTTCTGAATCCCAGGTTCGTTCCAACTCAAGGCCCGCCCGGCAAGCCAGGCGGGCCTTTTGTTTACCAGTGCGGGCGTGCTGCGACGAAGGCCACCAGCGCCATGCCGATCAGCAGGTTCAAGCCCACGGTCTTGCGGATCTTGCCCAGCGCGGCACCGCCAGCCGGCCAGTCCTCGGCGCCTACCGCGCGGCGCAGTTCCGGCAGCTGCAGCGCCTGGATGCGCAGGAACAGCGCGAGCATCGCCACATACAACCCCATCATCACCTGCACGTAGCGCGGTGCGCCGGCCATGCCGTTGAAGCTCAGGTGCAGCATGCCCACGCCGGTCACCGGCAGCAGGATCACCGCCGCCCACACCCAGCGGAAGAAGCGCGGGAATACCTCCAGCCACAGCTTCAGCCGGGCCGGCGCTTCCAGTGCGGCGACGGCGGCCGGGCGCAGCACCATCCAGGCGAAGAACATGCCGCCGACCCAGACCAGGGCGGCCAGCAGGTGCAGGGCATAGACGAAGGCAAAGGGTGTCATTCGGACGATCTCCGCTGGCGATTGAAGACAAGCGCGCTATCATAGCCGCCGATTCGAACCACTGAAAATTTATCCAGCATCCGGATGTGTCCGCAAGACACGCTCCGGGGCCCGGGAAGTCCATGCTCAGCAACGAACTCAAGGCCACGATCCAGGGCGCCTACTCGCGCTTCCTCGAGGCCAAGGAACTCAAGCCGCGCTACGGCCAGCGCCTGATGATCGCCGAAGTCGCCAAGGTCCTGGGGACCATTGCCAGCGACGAGGAAGGCCATCGCCTGGGCGATGCCGCCGTGGTCGCCGTGGAAGCCGGCACCGGCACCGGCAAGACCGTCGCCTACAGCCTTGCCGCCATCGCCTGCGCCAAGGCCGCCGGCAAGCGCCTGGTCGTCGCTACCGCCACCGTCGCCCTGCAGGAGCAGATCGTCCACAAGGACCTGCCCGACCTGCTGCGCAACTCCGGCCTGTCGTTCAGCTTCGCCCTGGCCAAGGGGCGCGGGCGCTACATGTGCCTGTCCAAGCTCGACCACCTGCTGCAGGAAGGCCAGGCGCAGAGCGCTACCGCCCAGCTGTTCGAGGAGGAAGGCTTCCGCATCGACGTGGACGAGACCTCCACCAAGCTGTTCAACCAGATGATCGAGCGCCTGGCCGGCAACCGCTGGGACGGCGACCGCGACTCATGGCCCGAAGCCATCGAGGACGCGCAGTGGGCGCAGGTCACCACCGACCACAGCCAGTGCACCAACCGCCATTGCCCGAACTTCCAGCAGTGCGCCTTCTACAAGGCGCGCGAAGGCATGACCAAGGTCGACGTGATCGTCACCAACCATGACCTGGTGCTGGCCGACCTGGCACTGGGCGGCGGGGCGATCCTGCCCGACCCGCGCGATACCCTCTACGTGTTCGACGAAGGTCACCACCTGCCGGACAAGGCCATCGGCCACTTCGCCCACTTCACCCGCCTGCGCGCCACCGCGGATTGGCTGGGCCAGGTGGAGAAGAACCTGACCAAGCTGCTGGCGCAGAACCCGCTGCCGGGCGATCTCGGCCGCCTGATCGAGCAGGTGCCGGAGTTGGCCCGCGAGCTGCGCACGCACCAGCAGTTCATGTTCACTGCTTGCGAGGAGGTCGGCGACTTCCGTGCCGGCGAGGACATGGAAGGCCGTGAGCGGCCGCGCCATCGCTTCGAAGGCGGGGTGATCCCCGAGCACATCCGCGAGATGGGCATCGAGCTGAAGAAGGGCTTTTCCAAGCTCACCGACCTCTTTACCCGCCTGACCGAACTGCTCAAGGAAGCCATGGACGGGGAGGGCAGTGTCGGCATCGCCAGCCACCAGGCCGAAGAATGGTACCCGCTGTTCGGCAGCCTGCTGTCCCGCGCCCAGGGCAACTGGGAACTGTGGACCGCCTTCACCAGCGAGGACCCGGAAGACAGCCCGCCCATGGCGCGCTGGCTGACCCTCGCCGAGAGCGGCACCTTCTACGACATCGAGGCCAACGCCAGCCCGATCCTCGCCGCCGAGACCCTGCGCCGCAACCTGTGGAACGTGGCCTACGGCGTACTGGTGACCTCCGCGACCCTGACTGCCCTGGGCACCTTCGACCGCTACCGCATGCGCGCCGGCCTGCCGCGCGCGGCGGTCACCGCCGTGGTGCCGAGCCCGTTCCACCATGCCGATGCCGGCGTGCTGCGCGTACCGGACCTCAAGGCCGACCCGCGCGATGCTGCCGCGCATACCGGCGCGATCATTCGCGAGTTGCCGGAGATAGTCGAAGGTTCGCGTGGCTCGCTGATCCTGTTCTCCTCGCGCAAGCAGATGCAGGAAGTCTTCGACGGCCTGGACCGCGACTGGCGCAAGCGCGTGCTGATCCAGGGCAATCTGTCCAAGCAGGAAACCCTGAACAAGCACCGTTCCCGCGTGGACGATGGCGAGCCGAGCGTGCTGTTCGGCCTGGCCAGCTTCTCCGAGGGCGTGGACCTGCCCGGCGCCTATTGCGAGCATGTGGTGATTGCCAAGATTCCCTTCGCCGTGCCGGACGATCCGGTGGAAGCGGCGCTGTCGGAATGGATCGAGGCGCGCGGCGGCAATCCCTTCATGGAGATCGCCGTGCCCGACGCCTCGCTGCGCCTGGTGCAGGCCTGCGGCCGGCTGCTGCGGACCGAGCAGGACCGCGGCACCATTACGCTGCTGGACCGTCGCGTCGTGACGCAACGCTATGGCAAGGCCATTCTTAATGCATTGCCGCCGTTCCGCCGCGAAATTGCTTGAGTGTGCGGGAGCGAGTTCCCGCGCTGGCTGTCAAACGATCGCCCGCCGTCCGGCGGGCGTGTTGCAAGGATTCGAATCCATGACTTCGATGCGTTGGCATCTGCCGTTGCTGCTCAGCCTGGCCATCGCCAGTGCCCCGGCCTGGTCGGCTGGCGGTAATGAAACCCTGTTCAATTTCGTCAAGCCGATGGCTGTGGTCTCGATCACCACACAGAACGCCGACCTGCCCAGTTCCACCGCCGAAGCCACGCCCGAGGGCGAGATCCTGCGTCGGGTGAACTTCAACCCGGCGCCGCAGCCGACCCTGCGCCTGGCACCGTCCAGCGGCAGCTGGGACTGGTCGCAGTCGGACAGCATGAGCCTGCGCATCCAGAACGCCATGGACTGGGCCATCACCCTGGAAGTGGAAATCGAAGGGATTGCCGGCGCCCCCGGCCTGCGCGCGAGCATCGCCTTGCCGCCGGGCCCGGCGCAGACCCTGGTGATCCCGCTGCACGCCATCGCCCCGGAAGATTTCGGCATGCGCGCCGGCGTGCCCATGCCCGTGACCCAGGACGGCCAGCGCCTGTTGCTGGCGAGCAAGGTCACCGGCGAGCTGAATCGCAGCCAGGTTGGTGCGGTGAAGCTGTTCCTGACTTCGCCCAAGGCAGCCCAGGACATTCTCGTCGGCCGCTTCGGCACCCGCGCCGGCAACGACGAATACCACAAGGCGTACACCGGTATCGTCGATGGCTTCGGCCAGTCCACCCGCAGCGACTGGCCGGAAAAGGTCAAGAGTGCCGAGCAACTGGCCAACGCCTGGAAAGGCGAAGGCGAACAGCTGGGCAAATGGAAGCCCGCGCCCGGCCGCGACGCCTTTGGCGGGCTGCTGGATGGCCCGGCCTTCGAAGGCACCGGCTTCTTCCGCACCGAAAAGCGCAATGGCCGCTGGTGGCTGGTCACGCCGGAAGGGCACTCGTTCTGGTCCATGGGCGTCAACGCGGTGAATGCCGACAGCAGCCAGACCTACGTCGAAGGCCGCGAATACATGTTCGCCAGCCTGCCCAAGGAGGACGAGCCGCTGGCCGCCTTCTACGGCCAGCGCGACGACCGCAGCGGCGTCGGCGCCCAGCAGGGCCGTGCGTTCGGTAACGGGCGCTGGTTCGATTTCTATGCCGCCAACCGCTTCCGCGCCGATGGTGGGCTGACCGGCGACGCCGCGGCAGCCGCCTGGCGCGAGCGCACCGTACAGCGCCTGGGCTCCTGGGGCTTCAATACGCTGGGCGACTGGAGTGATCCGGCCTTCGCCGACGATCCGCGCATGCCCTACAGCGTGCCACTGTCCATCAGCGGCGATTACGCCACGGTGAGCACCGGCTACGACTGGTGGGGCGCCATGCCCGACCCCTTCGACCCACGCTTTGCCATGGCCGCCGAGCGCGCCATCGCCATCGCCGCCCGCGACCATCGCGAGGATGCGTGGCTGCTGGGCTACTACGCCGACAATGAACTGGCCTGGGCCGGCCGTGGCGACGACGACCAGGCGCACTTCGCCCTGGCCTTCGGCACGCTCAAGCTGTCCACCGACAGCCCGGCCAAGCGCGCCTTCATCAAGCAGCTCAAGGACAAGTACGAGGATCACGAACAGCTCGCCGAGGCCTGGGGCGTGCAGCTGGGCTCCTGGGAAGACCTCGATGCGCCGGGCTACCAGGCGCCGGTTCCGAGCGAAGCGCACCCGGCCATTGCCCAGGACTACAGCGCCTTCCTGCGCCTGTATGCCGACCAGTACTTCAAGACCCTGAAGGACTCGCTGCAATGGCATGCGCCGAACCACCTGCTGCTCGGCCCGCGCTTCGCCGTCAGCACGCCGGAGGCGCTGGCCTCCTGCGCGCAGTACTGCGACATCCTCAGCTTCAACCTCTACGTGCCGCTGCCGGAGCAGGGCTTCGACGCCAACTACGTGCGCAGCCTGGACAAGCCGGTACTCATCACCGAGTTCCACTTCGGCTCCCGTGACCGCGGGCCGTTCTGGGGCGGTGTCGCCGAGGTGTACAACGAGCAGCAGCGTGGCGAGGCGTACCAGCGCTTTCTCGCCGAGGCGGCGAAGCAGCCGAACATCGTCGGCGCGCACTGGTTCCAGTACCTCGACCAGCCGGTGACCGGCCGCCTGCTCGATGGCGAGAACGGTCACATCGGCCTGGTCGGCATCACCGACCTGCCGTTCTCCGGCTTCGTCGACGCCGTGCGCAAGGCCAACCAGCAGACGCTCAAAGGTATCGACGAACTGGCCCGCGCTGCGGCCAAGGTGGCGCCGGAGCCCGCACCGAAACCGGTGCCGGCCGACGACAGCGATGACGAGGAGCAGGCGTCGGAGCAATGATTCGTCATTCGTGAAGCCGCACCCTGCCTTCGGCAGGGTTCCCAGGGGCGGAGCGCGCTGAAAGAATGGCGCCTTCGCCCCTGCTCATTTCCGGAGTTTGAGATGACCCTGAACGGCCACTGCGATCCGCGCTTCACTCCCGTTGCCGATGCTTTCAGCGCGCTGTTCGAGGACCCGCAGGAGCGCGGTGCGGCGCTGTGCGTCCAGGTCGGCGGCGAAACCGTGGTCGATCTCTGGGCTGGCAGCGCGGGCAAGGAACCGGGCCAGGACTGGCAGGCCGATACGCTGCTCAACCTGTTCTCCTGCACCAAGACCTTCGCTGCCGTCGCTGCGCTGCAACTGGTGGGAGAAGGGCGGCTCGACCTTGATGCGCCGGTGGCGCGCTATTGGCCGGAGTTCGAGCAGGCCGGCAAGCAGGGCATCACCGTGCGCCAGCTCCTGTGCCATCGCGCGGGCCTGCCGGCGATTCGCGAGCCGCTGGCGCCCGAGGCGCTGTACGACTGGGACACCATGACGGCCGCGCTGGCCGGCGAAACGCCCTGGTGGACACCCGGCGCCGAGCATGGCTATGCCCCCATCACCTACGGCTGGCTGATCGGCGAAGTGATCCGCCGTGTCGACGGTCGCGAGCCGGGCGCCGCCATCGTCGAGCGAACGGCCAAGCCATTGGGGCTGGATTTCCACATCGGCCTGGATGACGCCGAATTCCACCGTGTAGCGCACATCGCCCGCGGCAAGGGCAACCTGGGCGACGCCGCGGCGCAACGGCTGCTACGGACCATGATGACCGACGCCGCCGCACTTTCCACCCGCGCCTTCACCAATCCGCCGTCGGTGCTCACCAGCACCAACAAGCCGGAATGGCGACGCATGTCGCAGCCGGCGGCCAATGGCCATGGCAATGCGCGCTCGCTGGCGGGCTTCTACGATGGCCTCCTGCAGGGCAAGTTGCTGGACGAAGCGCTGCTGGCCGAGCTCACCCGCGAACATGCCGTCGGCGAGGATCGAACTTTGTTGACCTGTACGCGCTTCGGTCTTGGTTGCATGCTTGACCAGCCGAATGTCGCCAACGCCACCTACGGCCTTGGCCCGCAGGCCTTCGGCCATCCTGGGGCCGGTGGCTCCATCGGCTTCGCCGACCCGGAGCGTGAGCTGGCCTTCGGGTTCGTCGTCAACACCCTTGGCCCCTACGTGCTGATGGACCCACGCGCCCAGCGCCTGGCGCGCCTCGCCGGCGACTGCCTGTAGCGACGAGCGGGAGGAACCTTCCTTCCGCCGCACCTTCTTAAGGTCGTCCGCTTTTGCCGTCGCGCTTGCGTGCGTGACGGCGTTCCCCGCGTGCAAACATGCGCCGCTCGTCAGTTCGCGATTAAAATCTCGTTCCAACTGAGTAAGTTATGTACAACTCTTAAGCCGATTGCTGAAGTCAGGGTGCCACCGCCTACCGGTGGCGCCTGGCCTCCCTTCATGTTCCGACTTGTGGAATCGCTCCCATGAACCTGCTGTTCTCGAATTCGCTGAAAGTCTCCACTCTTGCGCTGTGCGTCGGTCTTTCCGCCTGCAGCCAGTTCCAGTCCCAGGACCAGGCCAAGGCGCCGGATAGCGCCGTGGCCGTTGCCAAGCCCGGCACCGCTCACTGGTGGTGGCCCTTCGGTGGCGACGAGGAAGCGAGCGCGGCCGCGCCCACACCGCAGAAGAAGACGGTCGAGGCAGCCAAGGTCGCCGATGCCGGCAGCCAGCAGCCCGGTGGCCACTGGTGGTGGCCATTCGGTGTGAGCGACAGCAAGCCTGGCGCCGAGAAGGCCGCCAAGCCGCAGGACACCAAGGTCAGCAAGGAATGGCTGGACCAGCACGAGAAGTCCCTGCGTGAAGCGGTAGCCGGCAGCAAGTTCACCGTCGAGCGCCGCGAAAACGCCCTGGTACTGATCGCGCCGGTGGAAGGCTCCTTCAATCCCAAGCGCCCTGAATTGCTGCTGCCGATCACCCTGGCGCCGCTGGGCAACGTGGCGAAGATGCTGCAGAACGATCCGGAGAGCGGCGTACTGGTACTCGGCCACAGCGACAGCTCGGGCGACAAGGCGACCAATGACAAGGTCAGCCTGCAGCGCGCCCAGGCGGTCTCCTCGATCTTCCGCCTCAGCGGCCTGGGCGCCGACCGTCTGCGCCTGAAGGGCGTCGGCTCCAGCCTGCCGCGCGCTGACAACGCCAGCGCCGAAGGCCGCGCGCTGAACCGTCGCGTCGAAGTGCTGGTAACCCAGCGCACCAGCCTGCTGGCGCTCGCCCAGGCCAACTGATCCGCCGCACGCAAAGCGTCATTCCGCCTGGAATGACGCTTGTCGTGGATCAAGCGCGAAGGCGCAACTCTGGATAAGCTTAAGGACTTCTTCTGCAGGAGATTTCCGATGGCCCAGACCCTGGCCGATATGCGCCGCGAATACACCCGTGATGGACTCACCGAGGCCCAGGCGCCCGCCGAACCGTTCAGCCTGTTTAACCAGTGGTTCGAAGACGCGGTGAAGACCGAGCAACTGCCGGTCGAACCCAACGCGATGATGCTCGCCACCGCGGACGCCGACGGCCAGCCGCACTGCCGCGTGCTCCTGCTCAAGGGCCTGGACGAGCGTGGTTTCACCTTTTTCAGCAATTACGAAAGCGCCAAGGGCCAGCAACTGCTGGAGAACCCGCGCGCGGCCATGACCTTCTTCTGGCCGGCGCTGGAACGCCAGGTGCGCATCGAAGGGCGGGTGGAGAAAGTCTCCGCCGAAGAGTCCGCCGCCTATTACCGCGTGCGCCCGCTGGGCAGCCGTCTGGGCGCCTGGGCCTCGCCGCAGAGCAGGGTGATCGATGGCCGCGGCGAACTGGAGCAATTGCTGGCCGAGACGGAGCAGCGCTTTGCCGACAGCGCACCGAGCTGCCCGGACTTCTGGGGTGGCTTCCGCCTGCTGCCGAGCCGCATCGAGTTCTGGCAGGGTCGTCCGAGCCGCCTGCACGATCGCCTCAACTTCCGCGTCGAGAACGGCGCCTGGGTGCGCGAACGTCTCGCTCCCTGATCTCCTGCTCTTCGTAGGAGCGAGCTTGCTCGCGAACCGCCTCACCCGTTGGGGTTGTTCGCGAGCAAGCTCGCTCCTACAGGTCAACTCGGGTTTCAGGTCTGAATCGGAACAATCGCGGACGAAGTCCGCCCCTGCGCGCGTCAGGAAAACCGTGCTGCGGTGTAGGATGCCCTCCATCCTCTCGCACAACGGACCTGTCCCATGAAAGTCGTCATCGCTCCCGACTCCTTCAAGGAAAGCCTTTCCGCCCCTGAGGTCGCCGAAGCCATTTCCCGTGGCTGGCTGCGCGCCCGGCCTGACGACGAAACCGTGCTGCGGCCCATGGCCGACGGCGGCGAGGGCACGGTGGATGCGGTGCTGGCCGCGCGGCCGGGCGAACGTCGCGAGCTGGAGGTCTGCGGCCCGCTGGAGCAGCCGGTGAAAGCCCACTGGGGCTGCCTGGCAGACGCCACGGCGGTGATCGAGATGGCTGCCGCCAGCGGCCTGCACTGGGTGCCCGAAAGCCTGCGCGATGCCACCCGCACCACCAGCCGCGGCACGGGCGAATTGATTCGCGCGGCGCTGGATGCCGGCGCGAAGAAGATCATCATCGGCCTGGGCGGCAGTGCCACCAATGACGGCGGCCTGGGTCTGCTGCAGGCGCTGGGCGCGAGTTTCCTCGATGACCAGGGCAAGGAGCTGGGCGCCGGCGGCGCGCAGCTCTCGCAACTTCAGCGCATCGACCTGTCGAACCTCGACCCGCGGCTGGGCGCGGTCGAGGTCGAAGTCGCTGCTGACGTGAACAATCCCCTTTGCGGCCCGCATGGCGCCTCCGCTGTCTTCGGACCGCAGAAGGGCGCGAACCCGGCGCAGGTGCAGCAACTGGACGCCGCTCTCAAACGCTTCGCCGAAGTAGCGGCGCAGGCTCTCGGGCAGGATCACAGCCTGTTCCCCGGCGTCGGTGCCGCGGGTGGTCTGGGCTTCGCCTGCCGGGCCTTCCTCAAGGCGCGGTTCCGCCCGGGCATCGAGCTGATCGCCGAGCTGTCGGAGTTGGAAGCGGCGCTTGCCGGCGCGTCGCTGGTCATCACCGGGGAGGGGCGGCTGGACGGCCAGAGCCTGCATGGGAAGACGCCGGTGGGCGTGGCCCATGTCGCCCGTCGCGCGGGCGTGCCGGTGATCGCACTGGCGGGCAGCGTTGGCGAAGGGCTGGCTGAATTGCGCGAAGCGGGGATCGAAGCGGCGTTCAGCCTGGCGCCGGGGCCCATCACCCTGGCCGATGCCTGCGCACGGGCGGCGCAGGAACTGGAAAACCGCGCCGAGGCGCTGGCACGCTTCTGGTCGCTGGCTCAGGCGGCGCGGTAGTCGTCGGCGGCGCGTTGCAGCCAGTCGGGGAGGTCGCGGCGTTTCACTTTCTGGCGCTTGGCATCCGCCAGGCGTTCGAGCAGGTAATGGCGCTTGTGCGGATCATCGCCTGCCAGCGACAGGGCCAGGTCGCGGTCCATCCAGCGGCGGATGCGCCAGTAGATCCACCAGTGGAAATACAGGCCGGCAGCGGTGGTGACGACGATGATGAAGTAGTCCATGCGAGAATCCAGGTGGGGTGCTTCTTCTGCGGGCACCAGCCTAACCGATCCTCCCGCAGGAAAAACTGAGCCACGGCAGGCGATTTCGGTGGATATGGCACAAACTGTACGAAAGCTGAATCGAGATCAGCTGTTTCACGACCTGGCGTGACAGGCGGGCTGTCGTCGGAGTCTAATAGTCGTAGCCCTACTCGGAGGTTCCCTAATGCGTAAAACTGCCCTGATCGCCGTGACGTTTGCTGCCCTGGCCATGACCCTCGGTGGTTGCCAGTCCAGCCTGACCGGCGATACCTACACCCGTGAAGAAGCACGTACCGTGCAGAATGTTCGCATGGGTACCATCCAGGCCCTGCGCCCCGTGAAGATCGAAGGCACCAAGACCCCGATCGGTTCGGTTGCCGGCGCTGCGGTCGGCGGCATCGGTGGCAGCGCCATCGGTGGCGGCAAGGGCAGCTATGTCACCGCCATTATTGGCGCCGTGGCCGGCGGCCTGCTCGGTGCGGCTACCGAGGAAGGCCTGACCCGTACCCAGGGCGTGGAAATCACCGTCCGCGAAGACGACGGCAGCACCCGCGCCTACGTTCAGCAGGTCGACGAAGGTGCCGTGTTCCGTGTTGGCGAGCGCGTGCGCATCCTGACCGTCAACGGTACCAGCCGCGTCGCCCACTGACCGGTTGCCGGCCGCCGACCCGTGGCGGCCATCGAAACTCAGCGCGCGACAGTCGATCCGACTGTCGCGCGCTATCGTTTTGGGGGATTGGAAAATCGACCTGGGGTACTGCCGACGCGACCAGGGCTGAATTTTCGTAATAATTCAATCCATGACGCGTAATCGATAGATATGGATAATCGTGGCCTTCGTACGCCGGCCCCTGCGGTGCGGGGTCGTTTGTATGGACGCCATCCGCTGGCGAGAAGGAGCAGGACATGATTCTGGCGCTGATCATCGCGCTGCCTTTCTTCGGGGTATTGCTGCCGCTGCTGGCCGAGCGTTTCGGCCGAACGGCCTGTGCTGCCGCGACCGGCCTGGTGCCGCTCGCCGGGTTGGCCCTGCTGTTGAGCCAGCGCGCGGTCCTGGGCGCTGATCCGCGGGTGTATCGCTCGGAGTGGTTGCCGGAACTGGGCTTGAACCTCAGCCTGCGCCTGGATGGCCTGGGCTTTCTGTTCGCCCTGCTGATCCTCGGCATCGGCCTGCTGGTCATCCTCTACGCCCGCTATTACCTGTCCGAGAAAGAACCCGCCGGGCGCTTCTTCGCCTTCCTGCTGCTGTTCATGGGCGCCATGCTCGGCGTGGTGCTCAGCGAAAACCTGCTGCTGATGCTGGTGTTCTGGGAGCTGACCAGCCTGTCGTCGTTCCTGCTGATCGGCTTCTGGGGCCATCGCTCGGATGCGCGCAAGGGCGCGCGGATGGCACTGGCAGTCACCGGTGGTGGCGGCCTCGCGCTGCTGGCCGGCATCCTGCTGATCGGCCACGTGGTCGGCAGCTTCGAGTTGAGCACCGTGCTCGGCGCGCGCGAGGTGCTGCAGGCCAGCCCGCTGTTCCCGCTGGCGTTGTGCCTGGTGCTGCTGGGGGTATTCACCAAGTCGGCGCAGTTCCCGTTCCACTTCTGGCTGCCCCATGCCATGGCGGCGCCGACCCCGGTGTCAGCCTACCTGCACTCGGCGACCATGGTGAAGGCCGGCGTGTTCCTGCTGGCGCGCCTGTACCCGCTGCTGTCGGGCAATGACCTGTGGTTCTACCTGGTCAGCCTCACCGGCCTTGCGACGCTGCTGATGGGGGCGTTCATTGCGCTGTTCCAGAACGACCTCAAGGGCCTGCTGGCTTACTCGACCATCAGCCACCTGGGCCTGATCACCCTGTTGTTCGGTCTGGACTCGCCCATGGCCAACGTCGCGGCGATCTTCCACATCATCAACCACGCGACCTTCAAGGCCTCGCTCTTCATGGCCGCCGGCATCATCGACCACGAGACCGGCAGCCGCGACATGCGCCGCATCAACGGCATGTGGAAGTACATGCCGCATACCGCTGTGCTGGCGATGGTGGCGTCGGCGTCCATGGCCGGCGTGCCGCTGCTCAACGGCTTCCTCAGCAAGGAGATGTTCTTCGGCGAGACCCTGGCGCAGAACATGATGGGCAGCTTCAACTGGTTGATCCCGGCGCTGGCCACCGTCGGCGCGCTGTTCTCGGTGAGCTACTCGGTGCGCTTCATCCACGACGTGTTCTTCAACGGCGAGCCGATCAACCTGCCCAATCCGCATCCCCACGAGCCGCCGCGCTACATGAAGGTGCCGGTGGAAATCCTGGTGCTGATCTGCCTGCTGGTGGGGATCATGCCGGGCATCATCGTCGGCCCGCTGCTGGCCGGCGCCGCCGCATCGAGCCTGAATGGCCCACTGCCCGAGTACAGCCTGGCGATCTGGCACGGCTTCAATGTGCCGCTGGCCATGAGCTTCGTCGCCACGGCCGGCGGCGTTCTGCTCTATGTGCTGCGCAAGCCCCTGTTCGACTGGTACGCGGGGTTGCCCGCGATGGATGCCAAGCTGGTGTTCGAGCAGCAGGTGCAGCGCGTGGTGCGTTTTGCCGCGCGGGTCACCGACTATCTGGAGAACGGCTCGCTGCAGCGCTACTCGATGTTGCTGGTGCTGGCCGCGGTCATTGTGGTGCTCGCCGCGCTCGCGCCGCTGCCGAGTATCGAGGGTGATCGCCAGCAGACTGCCCTGGACGGCATCACCGCCCTGGGCCTGGTGCTGCTGGCGATCGCCGGACCGTTGACCGTATGGTTCCACCGCCAACGCCTCACCGCGCTGGTCATCCTCAGCATCGCCGGCCTGCTGGTGGCGCTGGCCTTCGCGCGCTTCGCCGCGCCGGACCTGGCGCTGACCCAGTTGTCGGTGGAGGTGGTGACCATGGTCCTGCTGATGCTGGCGCTGTACTACCTGCCCATGCGCACACCGAAGACCTCCAGCAGCCTGCGTCGCCTGCGCGATTTCGTCATCGCCCTCGGGGCCGGCCTGATGGTGACGCTGCTGACCTATGCCGTGCTGACCCGTCCGTACGACAGCATCGCCGGTTACTACCTGGAGAACAGCGTCACCGGTGGCGGCGGCCACAACGTGGTGAACGTGATCCTGGTGGACTTCCGTGGCTTCGATACCCTCGGCGAGATCACCGTGCTGGCCATCGCCGCCGTCGGCATCTTCGCGCTGCTCGATGGCCTGCGCCTGTTGCGCCGCGAGCAGGACGACGAAGGCCACGCCTGGGCAAAGGATCGCTTCCCGCCCATCCTCGCCGCGCTGTCGCGCCTGCTGCTGCCGCTGGCGCTGCTGGTCTCGGTGTTCATCTTCCTGCGCGGGCACAACCTGCCGGGCGGCGGCTTCATTGCCGGGTTGATCACCTCGGTGGCGCTGATTCTCCAGTACATCGCCTGTGGCAGCCGCTGGGTGAACACGCGCCTGCCGCTGGACTACAGCCGCCTCGCCGGCCTCGGTGTGCTGATCGCCGGGCTGACCGGCCTGGGAGCCTGGTTCTTCGGCTTCCCGTTCCTCACCTCGGCGTTCGGTCACTTCCACATTCCGCTGGTGGGCGAGATCGAACTGGCCACCGCCATGCTCTTCGACCTGGGGGTTTACTTCACCGTGGTCGGCGCAACGCTGCTGATTCTTTCCGGGCTGGGTTCGGTCACTGCGCCGCCGGAGCCGCTGACCAAGGAGGCGCACTGATGGAAGCGCTGTTCGCCATTGCCCTCGGGTTGCTGACCGCCAGCGGCGTTTATCTGCTGCTGCGCGCACGCACCTTCCCTGTCGTGTTGGGGCTGACCCTGCTGTCCTATGCAGTGAATCTCTTCCTTTTCGCCATGGGCCGCCTTGCCGGTGACCCGGCGGTGATCGGCAAGGTCGCCAACGCTGGGGACCCGATTCCCCAGGCGCTGGTGCTGACCGCCATCGTCATCGGTTTCGCCATGACCGCCTTCGTCATCGTCCTGGCTCTGCGTGGGCTGGCGGAAACTGGTGGCGATCATGTCGATGGCGGCAACGGGGAGGACGGCCGATGAACCACTGGCTGATCCTGCCCGTCCTGCTGCCGCTGTTCGCCGGCTGTGCGCTGCTGCTGGTCGGCGATCGCCTGCAACGCGGCTTGTCGCTGCTCGCCACGCTGGCGCTGCTGCCGCTTGCCGCCGTGCTGCTGCAGCAGGCCGACAGCGGCGTGGTGCAGTTCTACGCGCTGGGCAACTGGCAGCCGCCGTTCGGCATCATCCTGGTGCTGGACCGCCTCAGCGCGCTGATGATTGCCGCCACCGCGCTGCTCGCCAGCCTGTCACTGATCTACGCGCTGCGCGGGGATGACAAGCGCGGCAAGCGCTTCCACCCGTTGTTCCAGTTCCAGTTGCTGGGTTTGAACGGCGCGTTCCTCACCGGTGACCTGTTCAACCTCTTCGTGTTCTTCGAGATCCTGCTGATCGCTTCCTACGCGCTGTTGCTGCATGGCGGCGGGGCAGGGCGCGTGCGCGCGGGTGTGCACTATGTGGTGCTCAACCTCGTCGGCTCGGCGTTCTTCCTCATCGCCGTGGGCACGCTTTACGGCATCACCGGCACCCTGAACATGGCGCACATGGCCGAGCGCGTGGCGCAGCTGAGCGTCGAGCAGGCGCCACTGGTGCGTGCGGCGGCATTGTTGCTGCTGGTGGTGTTCGGCCTCAAGGCCGCGCTGCTGCCGCTGTATTTCTGGCTGCCCAGGGCCTACGCCGAAGCCACCGCACCGGTGGCGGCGCTGTTCTCGATCATGACCAAGGTGGGCATCTACTCGATCCTGCGCGTGTACACGCTGATCTTCGGCGAGCAGGCCGGCGAGTTGGCGAACCTCGCGCAGGTCTGGCTGTGGCCGCTGGCACTGGCCGGCATCGTCGCCGGTGCGCTGGGTGCACTCGCGGCGACCACGCTGCAAGGCCTGCTGTCGTATCTGGTCGTGGTATCGGCCGGTACCCTGCTGGCGGCCATCGCCCTGGGCACGCCGGAAGCGTTGTCCGCTGCGCTTTATTACCTGCTGCACAGCATCTGGGTGGCCGGCGGCCTGTTCCTGCTGGCCGACCTGATCGCCCGCCAACGTGGCGACAAAACCGGCCGGCTGGTGCAAGGCCCGGCGTTGCTGCAGCCGCATCTGCTGGGCGGCGCGTTCTTCTTCGGCGCTATCGCGGTCGCCGGTTTGCCGCCACTGTCGGGTTTCCTCGGCAAGCTGATGCTGCTGCGCTCGGTCAGCGGCGGCAGCGAGGCTATCGCGCTGTGGAGCGTAGTGCTGGTCAGCGGGCTGGTAACCATCGTTGCCTTGAGCCGCGCTGGCAGCACGCTGTTCTGGCGCACCGGACTGAGCGTGCTGGGTAGCGCCAATCGCGAACCGGTGAAGATGCTGGCAAGCTTCGGTCTGCTGGCCAGCGCACCGCTGATGGTGGTCGCTGCGCGGCCGCTGATCGACTACACCCAGGCCGCCGCCGTGCAATTGCTGGATGCCGGGCTGTATCGCCATGCGATCCTGCTGGGAGGTGGCGCATGATCCGGCGCTTCTTCCCGCATCCGCTGCTCAGCGGTGTGCTGCTGCTGAGCTGGCTGCTGCTGGTCAACGATTTCTCCCTTGGCCATTGGCTGCTCGGCGGCTTTCTCGGTCTGACGATCCCGCTGCTGTGCCGCAACCTGCTGCTGGCTGCACCACGCATCCAGCGGCCGGGCCTGCTGCTGCGCTTCATCGGCCTGGTGCTCTACGACATCGTGGTGGCCAACCTGCAGGTGGCGAAACTGGTGCTGGGGCCGAAGGCCAACCTGCAACCGGGTTTCGTCGAGATACCCCTGGAGCTGACCGATGACCTGGCCATCAGCATCCTCGCCAGCGTCATCACCCTGACCCCCGGCACCTGTTCCGCCGACCTGTCCGCCGACCGCCGTACGTTGCTGGTCCACGGCATCGACGTGCCCGATCCGCAGGCGCTGGTGGCGGATATCAAGGCGCGCTACGAAGCGCCGCTGAAGGAGGTGTTCGCATGCTCGGCATCGTGATCCCGATCTGCCTGGCGTTGCTGGGCGTGGCGGTGCTGCTCACCGTGGCGCGGCTGATCCGCGGGCCATCGGTGGCGGATCGCATCCTCGCGCTGGACACGCTGTCGATCAAAGCCATCGCGCTGATCGTGCTGTTCGGCATCTGGAAGGGCAGCGGCCTGTACTTCGAAGCGGCGTTGCTGATCGCGGTGATGGGCTTCGTCAGCACCGTGGCGCTGTGCAAGTTCCTCCTGCGCGGAGACATCATCGAATGAACGTGATCATCGAGGCGCTGGTCTGCTTCCTGCTGCTGGCCGGCAGCCTGTTCGCCCTGCTCGGCGCCATCGGCCTGTACCGGCTGCCGGACTTCTACACGCGCCTGCACGCGCCGACCAAGGCCTCGACCCTGGGCGTGGGCGGCGTGGTGCTGGCCTCGCTGCTGTACTTCAGTACGCGCGGCGAGGGCGTGAGCCTGCATGAGATCCTGATCACCGTGTTCCTCTTCATCACCGCACCGGTGAGCGCGCACCTGCTGGCGAAGGCGGCGATGCAGCAGCGGGTGCCGGTGGAGCGGGGGACCAAGGGCAAGCCCTGGGACTGATTTTGAGTCTTGTTTGTGCTGTTTCTGGATTGGGTGTTCTGCGTTGCTTCGGTGTGCGCTGGGGCTTCTCGTTTCGCCCCCTCGGGCGAGTTACTTTTCCAAACGCCGGATGGCCGCCCCCCGGAAAGTAACCAAAAGGCTTGCCCCGGATATCCGGTTTTTCGCTTAGGCGAAAAATACCCTCGTTGAACGGGGCAGTCGGAGCGTGCGGGTGTTTTTCTGGAATCCTTTCAGAGCCAGAGCGGTGTTGCTCTTCGTAGGAGCGAGCTTGCTCGCGAACCGCCCTGGCGCTGGAGCCGCCGGTGAGTTTGTTCGCGAGCAAGCTCGCTCCTACAGTTCGAATCCGGCCCATACAGTTTCCCCACGATTCTGTACCTGTCGGCCGCAAGCGTGCGCCTCCTATACTCCGGGGACCTTTTGACTGGAGCGTCCCGTGCAGCAATCCCGGCCGTTCGCCCTCGCGTGCCTGGTGCTGGCCATGGCGCTCTGGGGCAGTTCCTTCATCGCGCTGAAATTCGCCTTCCAGGAAATGCCCGCCATGTGGGTGATCTTCGCCCGGATGGCACTGGGCAGCCTGATCTTCCTCGCCGCCTGGCGCTGGCGTGGGCGCATCGACTACCGACCCGGTGACTGGAGGTGGCTGCTCGCCCTGGCTGCCTGCGAGCCGTGCCTTTACTTCATCTTCGAGTCCCTGGCGCTGCAGCAGACCAGCGCCGCGCAGGCCGGGATGATCACCGCACTGCTGCCTCTGCTGGTGGCGGTTGGCGCGTTTTTCCTGCTGCATGAACGGATCGCCCGCAACACCTGGCTGGGTTTTGCCCTGGCGGTGCTCGGCTCGCTCTGGCTGACCCTGGCCAGCGAGCCGGACAGCCATGCACCCAATCCGCTGCTGGGCAACTTCTACGAGCTGCTGGCAATGCTTTGCGCCACCGGCTACACCCTGCTGCTCAAGCACCTGTCGGCGCGCTATTCGCCCTTCATCCTGACCGCGATGCAGGCGTTCATCGGCTCGGTGTTCTTCCTGCCGCTGGCGCTGGCAACCTCCGGGCTGCCGGCGGCGCCCGGCCCGACTGGCTGGTTCGAGCTGGTCTACCTGGGCAGCGTGGTCACCGTCGGCGCCTATGGACTGTACAACTTCGGCGTCAGCCGCCTGCCGGCGAGCCAGGCGACCGGCTTCATCAACCTGATCCCGGTGTTCACCCTGATCTTCGCCGCGCTGCTGCTGGGCGAGGTGCTCAGCGGCCAGCAGGCGCTGGCCGCCGGGCTGGTGTTTGCCGGTGTCGCCCTCAGCCAGTGGCGCAGTGCGCCGCCCACGTCGCCCGCCGGTGTGCTGGACTGAACTCACTGAATTGCTTGCACTGCCAGGAGAACGACACGATGGCTGCCCAGGAACGCAACTGGACTCGCGAGGCGATCCGCATCATCGAAGCGGATTTCCAACGCAGCGCCGATACCCACCTGATCCCACTGGACATGCCCGGCCTGCCGGGCGTGGACCTGTATTTCAAGGACGAGTCCAGCCACCCCACCGGCAGCCTCAAGCACCGGCTGGCGCGCTCGCTGTTCCTCTACGCGCTGTGCAACGGCTGGTTGCGGCCCGGCGCTCCGGTGATCGAGGCGTCCAGCGGCTCCACGGCCATCTCCGAGGCGTATTTCGCCCGGCTGCTCGGCGTGCCCTTCATCGCCGTGGTACCGGCCAGCACCTCGAAGGAGAAGATCGCGCAGATCGCCTTCTACGGTGGCCAGTCGCACCTGGTGGACGACCCGACGCAGATATACGCCGAGTCCGAACGCCTGGCGAAGGAAACCGGCGGCCACTTCATGGACCAGTTCACCTACGCCGAGCGCGCCACCGACTGGCGGGCGAACAACAACATCGCCGAATCGATCTTCCAGCAGATGCGCCACGAGCGTTTCCCCGAGCCGGCCTGGCTGGTCTCCAGCCCCGGCACCGGCGGCACCCTGGCCACGCTGGGGCGCTTTGCGCGCTACCGCCGGCATGACACCCGTGTGCTCTGCGCCGACGCCGAACGCTCGGTGTTCTTCGATTCCTACCGCACCGGCGACCGTGACCTGACCCTGAGCTATGGTTCGCGCATCGAAGGCATCGGCCGCCCGCGCGTGGAAGCGTCCTTCCTGCCCAACGTACTCGACGCCTGCTGCAAGGTGCCGGACGACCTTTCGCTGGCCGCCATGCACTATCTGGCGCAGCGCCTGGGGCGGCATGTCGGCGGCTCCAGCGGCACCAACCTGGTTGGCGCGCTGCTGGTGGCGCGGCAGATGGTGGCGCGGCGCGAGAGCGGCTCGGTGGTGGCGATCCTCTGCGACAGCGGCGAGCGCTATGAAACGACTTACTACAACCCGCTGTGGCTGATTTCCCAGGGCTTCGACCTCGATCCGCTGATCGAGGCGGTGCGCCAGTGCGCCGAGCACGGCACGGCGCTGCCCGGCGATCTGCCCTGTATCGGGCTGGACTGAACCCTGTGGAGGGATGCATGAAAACCATTGGCCTGATCGGCGGCATGAGCTGGGAGTCGACCATTCCCTACTACCGGCAGATCAACGAGCGCATCAAGGAAAAACTCGGCGGCCTGCACTCGGCGAAGATCGCCTTGTACAGCGTGGACTTCCACGAAATCGAGCGCCTGCAGCACGCCGGCGACTGGGAGGCCGCCGGCCGCCTGCTGGCTGACGCCGCGCGCTCGCTGAAGGCGGCTGGCGCGGACTTCCTGGTGCTCTGTACCAACACCATGCATAAGGTAGCGCCGGCCATCGAGGCGGCAGTGGATATCCCGCTGCTGCATATCGCCGACCCGACCGCCGAGGCGATCCGCGCGGCGGGTGTGTCCACGGTCGGCCTGCTGGGCACGCGCTTTACCATGGAGCAGGCGTTCTACAAGGATCGCCTGGCGGAGAGGTTCGGGCTGAAGGTACTGACACCGGACGAGGCTGATCGCCAGGTCGTGCACCGGATCATCTACGAGGAGCTTTGCCTGGGGCAGATTCGCGACGAGTCGCGGGAAGCCTACCGGCGCATCATCGCCGCGCTGGTGGAGCAGGGCGCCGAGGCGGTGATCCTCGGTTGCACGGAGATTTCCCTGCTGGTCGGCCCGGCGGACGCCTCGGTGCCGCTGTTCGACACCACTGCGCTCCATGCCCTGCAGGCGGCCGATGCCGCCCTTTGACGAGGACGAACAGCATGAGCTTCATCAGCCTGAAAGTACGCGCGGCGTTCATCATGCATGGTTACGACGAGCAGAACCGCGAGGTGATCGAGCACGTGTCGGACCCGGACTTCGTCGAGAAGCTGGTGCGCGTCGAGCGCATCCAGTCGATCAGCGAGAAGTACGTGCTGGTGACCGCCAGCGAGGGTCGGCTGGCTTATTGGGAGTACGCCGAGGAGTTCGCTGTGCTCAAGGCAAGGTTGGTGGCGGCCGGGCTGCTCGTTTGAAGCAGTCATGTGCGTAGGAGCGGACTTCGTCCGCGATGGGCTCAGGCGCGATTCGAACCTATCGCGGACGGGGTCCGCTCCTACGTTGTCTGAAAAACTTGTGCGGGTCGATCAATCGCCGCTGGAGCCGCCCGGATAGGCGCAGCCGCGCATGACCTTGTTGTCCAGGCGCAGCTCAGCGGAGAGGTTGCTCAGGGCGCCGCTCATGCTGTCCTGGCAGCGTGCCGGAGCCACCCACAACTCGACCTTCTCGCCGTTGGCCTCGCTGGAATAACTGGTGCTACCGTCGGGCACGCCCTCGGCGATGTACGGCAGCGCCAGCGATTCCTTGCCCGGCTGCTCGATCAGCATGCCCTGGCTGTTGACCAGCACGCTCCAGCCCGGCTCGTTGCCGTGGGCACGGACCACCGCGCGCTTGAAGTTCGGGTCGTCGCAGCCCGAGCCCTCGTTCTGCAAACGATAGACCTTGGCCACTTCCAGCTTGCCGTCGGTGCCCTGGGCGCTGCTGCCGCTGAAGCTGCCGCGCAGGTCGGCGTACAGCGAGGTGGCGCCGTCGTTGAACATCTCCAGTGCGTCGCGGGGCAGGCCGGTGTTGCCGGTGTCCTCGATGCTGAAACGGCGCTGCTCGGTGCAGCTGCGGAACACCAGCTTGCCGTCCAGGCGGCTCAGTTCGCCCTGCAGGCGGGTGGAGGCGTTAAGATCGGTCTTGTTCGGCGTCCATACCTGGCAGGCAGCGAACAGGGGTAGCAGGCTGAACAGAATGAAACGGCTGGATCGCATGGAACGGGCTCCCTCGAAAGTGCGCCCACGTTACCCAGCGAAGCCGGCCACCTCAAGGGTAATGCCCAACGGCGAGGAGAATTTCGGATGATCCGCTGCAAGCGCGCTTACGAACCGGCGACCCAGGACGACGGCCTGAGGGTGCTGGTAGACCGGCTCTGGCCACGGGGAATTCGCAAGGAAGACCTGTACATGGAGTACTGGGCCAAGGAGGCGTCGCCGTCCAACGAACTGCGCCAGCGCTTCCACCACGACCCGAGCCTGTTCGAAGAATTCCGCAAGGCCTACCACGGCGAACTGAACGCCCACCCGGAGCACTGGATGGGGCTGCTGGACCTCGCGCGCAAGGGCACGCTGACGCTGCTCTATGCGGCCAAGGACGAGGAGCACAACAACGCCCGTGTGCTGGCGGAGTTTCTCGAGGACGAGTTGGCGAAGCAGGGCGAGGGCAGTTCCCCGGTCTGCTATGCCGGGAAGACCGAATAGAGGCGGTTCGCGAGCAAGCTCGCTCCTACAAGTCCCGCGTGGCGCGCTGCTTCTCTGTAGGACCGAGGGGGACGCCCAGTCCTTGCTCGCGAACCAGGACAAACGGCTGACGCAGAAGCATCAGCTGCGTAGGGCGCATAACGCGCCAGCGTTATCCGCCTCCGGTGTTTACGGCGTATAACCTGTTCCAGGTTATCCGCCCTACGAAGTTGCTCGCGAGTCGTGCAGGGCGGTTACCAGATCTTGTACACCTGCCCGCTCTGCTTGCCTTCCACGCTGCGGGCGAAGCCCAGGGCGGCATCGGCGGCAGGTACCGGCTTGAAGCCGCGGAAGAACGGCGCGTAGCCCTCCATCGATTCCACCAGCACGTTCGGGCTCACCGCGTTGATCCGCTGGCCGCGCGGCAGTTCCAGGGCGGCGCTGCGCACGAAACCTTCCACCGCGCCGTTGACCAGGCTGGCCGAGCTGCCCAGCACGATGGGCTGTTCGCTGAGGATGCCGGTGGTGAGGGTGAAGGACGCGCCGTCGTTGGCGTACTGGCTGCCGATCAGCACCAGGTTCACCTGGCCCATCAGCTTGTCCTTCAGGCCGACTGCCATTTCTGCTTCGCCCATTTCCGACAACGCACCGAAGTGCACCTTGCCGGCAGCGCTGATCAGCGCATCGAAGTTGCCGACCTGCTCGAAAAGCGCGCGGATCGACGCGCTGTCGGTGATGTCCACGCGGAAGTCACCGCTGTTGCGGCCGACGCGGATGATCTCGTGGCGCGGGGCCAGTTCGTTGGCGACGGCCTGGCCGAGGGTGCCGCTGGCGCCGATCAGGATGATTTTCATGAAGACTCTCCACTGAGTGGTTTGGCTGAAAGTGAATTCAGTCTAGAGTGACCCTCTGTTTTGATAATCCAGTCAATCGACAACCTTTGGTTTTCATATGGAAACAATCGCCAGCGATCTGGAAGACCTTTCCGCCTTCGCCGTGCTGCTGGAGTGCGGCAGTTTCACCCGCGCCGCGGAGAAGCTCGGTTGCAGCAAGGGGCAGTTGTCCAAGCGTATTTCCGCGCTGGAACAGGCGCTGGGCGCAACCTTGGTGCACCGCACCACCAGACGTCTGTCGCTGACTGCCGCCGGCGCCGCATTGCTGCCAGAGGCCCAGGCGCTCAACGCCCAGGCGGCGCGGGCGCGGCAGGCGGTGCTGGCGTTGCAGGAGGAGGCGCAGGGCAAGGTCCGGTTGAGCGTGCCGGTATCCCTGGGCGAGACCTTCTTCGATGCCTGGCTGATGGAGTTTTCCCACCAATACCCGGACATTCGCCTGGAGCTGGATTTGTCCAACGCGCGCCGTGACCTGGTGGCAGACGGCTTTGACCTGGCGATCCGCTCCGGCAGCCTGGAGGTGGATGACCGCTTCGTCGCCAAACCCCTGTTTGCCTTGCAGGAACTGACCTGCGCTACGCCCGGCTACCTTGCCGAGCACGGTGCGCCGCGGGCGCCGGCGGACCTGTCAGCCCACTCCTGCCTGCAGAACACCCACTACCAGGACAGCGATGTCTGGCTTTACCAGCGCCGCCACGAACTGTTCCGCGTTGCGGTCAGCGGTGTGCTGGCGAGCAACCACTACACACTGCTGAAGAAAGCCGCGCTGGCTGGCGCCGGCATCAGCCGATTGCCGTCCTACATGATTCAACAGGAGTTGGCTGAAGGCAGGCTCGTCTGGCTGCTCCGTGATTACCAGACACGCACCCAGCCAGTGTTTCTCATCCATCCGTATCAGGGGCGCCTGCCACGCCGCACGCAGTTGCTGGCGGACTACCTGCTGCGCTGGTTCGAGCATAGCCGTCGGCAGTTGGTCGCCCTGGAGGGCTGACAGGCAATTCATTCACGTTCGTTCAGCTTTGTTCAGTGATGGTTCAGAAAGGGTTCAGGGGGAGTTCAGGCATGGCCTCGTAGGCTTTGCCCTATTCTTCCAGCCCCTTCCAAGGTGACCACCATGAACCGCTCCACCCTGCTGCTGACTGCCCTGTTCTCCAGCGCCGCTCTGCTGAGCGGCTGCGCTTCCGACCTCTCGGGTTCTTCTTACTCCCGCGCTGACGCCCGCGCTGTGCAGAACGTGCGCATGGGCACCATCGAGTCCTTGCGCCCGGTGCAGATCGAAGGCACCAAGACGCCCATCGGCACCCTCGCCGGTGCGGCGGTCGGCGGTATCGCCGGCAACTCCATCGGTGGAGGCCGCGGCAAGGCCATCACCACCATCCTCGGCGGCGTGGCCGGCGGCGCGGCGGGCTCGGCAGTGGAAGAGGGCATCACCCGCACACAGGGCGTGGAAATCGTGGTCCGCGAGGATGACGGCGGCACCCGCGCCTATGTACAGGCGGTCGATTCGCAACAGTTCCGCGTTGGCGATCGCGTTCGCATCATGTCCGTCAACGGCGCCAGCCGAGTGACCCTCTGACCTGGAGACCCCACCATGCGCCGCCTGTTGACCGCTCTGCTGCTGATCGTTGGCTCTGGCACTGCCATGGCCGATGAGGACGGAGGCTTCTGGTACCTGCAGACCAGCGTCTACACGACCCACTGGACCAACGACCCGGAGCACAACAACCATCAGGAGCTGATCGGCCTGGAACGCAACCGCGCTGACGGTGTGGTCTGGGGCGGCGCGACCTTCAAGAACTCCTTCAGCCAGCGTTCCAATTATGTCTACGCCGGCAAGCGCTTCGACTGGGAAGGCACGCCGTTCTACGCCAAGGTCACCGGCGGCGCGCTGCAGGGGTATCGCGGCGAATACCGCGACAAGATTCCGCTGAACCGCTATGGCGTGGCGCCTGCGATCATCCCGTCGGTGGGTGCGCACCTGGGGCCGGTGGGCGCCGAGTTCGTGGTGCTGGGAGGCTCGGCTGCGATGGTCAATGTGGGCGTGCGCTTCTAAGTTTTCCTGAAGCCAAACGGCGCGGGCCGCAGTGCAAAATCACTGTGGCCCGCGCCGTTTTTGTTTGCAGGGGAGGTCAGAGAGTGACGTCCTTCAGCGCCTTGTCCAGGCAGTCGATGAACAGCTCCGCATGTTCCTGCTCGAAGGCCAGCAGCGGACGGATCTTCAGGATGTTCTCCATGGGACCGGCCGCACTGATCAGCACGCCGCGCTCGCGCATGGCATTGACCACCTGGCGGGTCTGGTTGGCAGCCGGGTTTTTTGCGGTGCGATCGGTGACCAGCTCGACGCCGAGGAAAAGCCCTGCGCCGCGCACGTCGCCGATCAGTTCATGGCGCTCGGCGAGCTGGCGGATGCCCTGGAGCATGAGGGCGCCGATGCGCTGCGAACGCTCCTGAAGCTGTTCGTCGCGGATCACGTCGAGTACCGCCTGGGCCGCCGCGCAGGACACCGGGTTGCCGCCGAAGGTGTTGAAGTAGCGCACCTCGCGGCCGAAGCTTTCGAGGATTTCCGGGCGCACCACGACGCCGGCGATGGGCTGGCCGTTGCCCATGGGTTTGCCAAGGGTGACCAGGTCCGGCTGCACGCCGTGGCGTTGGAAGCCCCACATGGCGTCGCCGGTGCGGGCGAAGCCGCTCTGCACTTCGTCGGCGATATAAAGCAGGCCTTCGTCCTGGGCGACTTTCACGGCTTCGGCAAGGAATCCGGCCGGATCGGCCAGCACGCCGTCGCTGGCGAAGATGCCATCGAGTAGTAGCGCGGCGGGCTTGATGCCATGGGCGCGCAGGTCGGCGATGGCGGCGCGCACATCGTCGGCGAAGAGTTTGCCGACGTTCTCTGCGCCCAGTCGGTAAGCATCGGGCGCGCGCACGGTGCGGGCGTGGGCGGGCAGGGTGATGCCGGCGCCGAGGGACGGCGAGAGTTCGGAAATGGTCCCGGTGACGCCGTGGTAGGCGAAGCGGGTGATGATCACCCCGGTGCCGCCGGTGTACTGGCGAGCGATACGCAGGGCGAGGTCGTTTGCCTCGCTGCCGGTGCAGGTGAACATCACCTGGTCCAGGCCCTCCGGGAAGGTGGCGAGCAGGTCCTCCGCGTAGTCGAGGATGCCTTCCTGCAGGTAGCGGGTATGAGTGTTGAGCACCGCCGCCTGGCTGGCGATGGCTTGCACCACGCGCGGATGGCAGTGGCCGATGGAGGCGACGTTGTTGTAGGCGTCGAGGTAGCGGTTGCCCTGGTTGTCGTAGAGCCACACGCCCTCGCCGCGTACGGTGTGCAGCGGGCGCTCGTAGAACAGGCGGTAGGCCGGCCCGAGCAGGCGCGCGCGGCGCTCGATCAGGCGGCGCTCCTGTTCGCTCAGGCGCTCGGCATCGGCGGCACTGAATCCGTTGGGCATGGTCATGGGCGGGGCTCCTCTTGTGTGGCGCAGGCGGCGAAGATCTGCTCCTGCGCCTGTTCCCGGCTCAGGCGGGCCAGGCCTTGCACGGCCTGCCAGGCGTGGCGGGTGTTGCGCAGGATGTAGTCGCGGTTCTCGGGGTGCAGGCTGGCGCGCCAGGCGGTGATGCTCAGGGTCATGATCAGGCGCGTGGCAATCAGGTCGGCGAGGATTTCCTGTTCCTCGGCCAGCAGCGGGCAGCGGCGATGGTAGGCGGCGATCATCTCGCAGGCGGTGGCCAGCGGCGCGTCCGGCTCGCCCACCTGGTAGGCGGCGGCGACGCCGAGGTCGTTGATCAGCGGCGCGTGGACCATGTCGCCGAAATCGAGAATGTTGCGCACCCGGTCCGGATGCTCGGCATCGACGATGACGTTGTGCGGGTTCAGGTCGTTGTGGATGACCTGGGCGCGCAGCGTGGACTGGCGGGGCAGGGCGTGGCGCTCGAAGTTGTCGAGGAAGCGCTCGACCAGGGCGCGCTGTTCTCGATCCTGAATATAGACCAGCAGGTTGCGCAGGCGCGAGGCGTGCTTGAGGTCCCAGAGCAGTTCGTGGTCGGCGGTGGCGGGGTGTTCGAAGTCCTTCAGCGCCAGGCCCAGGCGCGCCAGGTCGTCGCCCAGGTTCTCGCGCAGGGCGCGGCTGCGTTGCGGGACGCGGTGCAGGGGCACGCCGTCGACGAAGGAGAACAGCCGGGCAATCATCGGCTGGCCGTCGACGCGGATGGAAATCTGGTGGTCGCCGTTGAGCGAGGGATAGACGCGCTGCACTGCCAGGGTCGGGTCGAGGGCCTCCACGCGCAGCAGGGCGCGAGTCTGGAAGTCCACGACCTGCGGGTCCTCCAGCGGGTGCGAGAGCTTCAGCAGGCGGTCGTCGCCATCGCCGTGGGCGATGTGGAAGTTCAGGTCGCGTTCGCCGGCGAGGCGGTGCAGCGTGCCGCGCTGGCCGAAGTATTCGTCGGCGATGGCAGCGGCCTGGGCGTCGCTCACCTGGGCGGGGGCCGCTTCCAGCAGGTGATCGTGGACGGGAGCGGTATTGAGGGGCACGGGTACATCTCCAGCAGGGTTCAGCGGTCGTTCGGTATTGCAGCGGCCGGGCGAGGTGGCGCGCCCGCCCGGCGCGGGGCCGGGCGGACGCCATCCACTTACTTGCTAGCCCAGGCGTTGAAGCGGGTTTCCAGTTCCTCGCCGTGGTCGATCCAGAACTCGGTGTCCATGGCGCGCGCGTTCTCCAGGTTCTGCGGCGCGGTGGGGAGTTTCGGCGCGATGGCGGCGTCGATCAGCGGGATGGTGTTCTTGTTGGTCGGGCCGTAGGGAATGTTCTCGGCGAAGACCTTCTGGTGCTCAGGCTTGTTGGCCAGGGCGATGAACTGCTCGGCCAGCTCCTTCTTCGGGCTGCCCTTGACGATGGCCCAGTGGTCCAGGTCGTAGATGCTGCCGTTCCACTGGATGGCGAAGTCGCGGCCTTCCTTCTGCGCGGTGGCGACGCGGCCGTTGTAGGCCGAAGTCATCACCACATCGCCGGCGGCCAGCCATTGCAGCGGCTGCGCACCGGCTTCCCACCACTGGATGTAGGGCTTGATCTCGTCGAGCTTCTTGAACGCACGGTCCACGCCCTCCTTGGTGGCCAGTACCTTGTACAGGTCGGCCTGTTTCACGCCGTCGGCTTCCAGGGCGAATTCCAGGGTGAACTTGGCGCCACGGCGCAGGCCGCGCTTGCCCGGGTATTTCTTCACGTCCCAGAAGTCGGCCCAGCCGGTGGGGGCGCTGGCGAGTTTCTTGGCGTCATAGGTGAGCACCGTGGACCAGATGAAGATGCCCACGCCGCAGTCGCTCACGGCGGCGTCGAGGAAGTCGGCCTGCTTGCCGAGCTTGCTCCAGTCGAGCTGCTCGAACAGCCCCTCGCTGCAACCGCGCATCAGTTCCGGGGATTCCACCTCGACCACGTCCCAGCTGGTCTTGCCGGTGTCGGCCATGACCTTGATCTTGGCCATCTCGCCGTTGTACTCGGCGCCCTGCACAGTGACCTTGGCCTGCTGCTCGAAGGGTTTGTAGAAGGCCTTTTCCTGGGCCACCTTGTTGTCGCCACCGAACGACACCACGGTCAGTGTCTCGGCGTGGAGCTGGGCGGCGCCGCCGGCCAACATCATCAGTGCTATGGCTTTCTTGAACATGCGATGACTCCTGAGCGGGCCAATCCGGCCCATGAATAAGAGGGCAGCTTCAAGAGTGGGGCGACGCGCCGGACCAAGCTGGAAGGCCGGCTGGCGTTGCCCTCGGACATCAGGGAGAGGAACGGGCGGAACAGGTGCGGTCGATCATGGGAAGTTGCTCCGTTTCTTGTTGTTGTTCGGATAGCTCGTTGTAGGACCAAGCTGAGACCGATTAAAACATCTTCCAAAACATGATGCATCATGTTTTTATTGGCGCCAGTGCTTCAAGGATGTTCACCACTCGCGCGCACTCAAATGAAGGGGATGCCTGCACCATGAACCAGACCAGAACCCTGCTTCTCACCGGCGCCAGCCGAGGCATCGGCCATGCCACGGTGAAGCACTTCAACGCTGCCGGCTGGCGCGTGTTCACTGCCTCGCGCCAGGACTGGAGCGCCGAGTGCCCCTGGGCCGAAGGCTTGATCAACCACATCCACCTGGATCTGGAGGACATCGACAGCGTGCAGGCCAGCCTGCCGATGATCCGCGAGAAGCTCGGCGGCTCGCTGCACGCCCTGGTGAACAACGCCGGCATCTCGCCCAAGGGCCCGGAGGGCGAACGCCTGGGCGTGCTGGGCAGCGACTACGCCACCTGGCTGAAGGTGTTCAACGTCAACCTGTTCTCCACTGCGCTGCTGGCGCGTGGCCTGTTCGACGAACTGAAGGCAGCCAAGGGCTCGGTGATCAACGTCACCTCCATCGCCGGTTCGCGCGTGCATCCCTTCGCTGGTGCGGCCTATGCCTGCTCGAAAGCCGCGCTGGCCGCGCTGACCCGCGAGATGGCCCATGACTTCGGCCCGCACGGCGTGCGAGTGAACGCCATCGCGCCGGGGGAAATCGACACGGCCATCCTGTCTTCGGGCACCGAGCTGATCGTCGAGCGCGATATTCCGATGCATCGCCTGGGTAAGCCGGAGGAAGTTGCTTCGCTCATCCATTTTCTCTGCACCAGCGGCGCGTCCTACGTGAATGGCGCGGAAATCCACGTCAACGGCGGGCAGCATGTGTGAAACCGGCTGGCATTCGGCGCGATCAGCGACCATCATTCGCGCCCGAATTCCGCACCACGTGATGAGACGGCGATGAACTACCCGATCGAAGGGCTCAATCATTCCTACCTGGGCAGCGGCGTCTACGCGCTGTTGCGCGAGGCGCTGATCACCGGCCGCTTCAAGCCGGACGATCGCCTGCGCATCCGTGACCTGGCCCAGCAGCTGGGTACCAGCGTTACCCCGGTGCGTGACGCCATCCTGCAGCTGGCCAAGGAACAGGCGCTGGTGCTGAAGACGCCGCGGGACATCCGCGTGCCGCTGCTCACCCTCGAGCAGTACCTGGAGATCCGTAGCATCCGCGTGGCGCTCGAAGGTCTCGCCGCCGAGACCGCCGCCGCGCGCGCCAGCGATGAGCAGCTGGACGAGCTGGAAGCCAACATCCGCGAGAATCTCGACGCGATCCACGCGGATGACCTGGTGCTGGCGCTCAAGCTCAACCAGGCCTTCCACTTCGCCCTCGCCGACATCGCCGGCATGCCGCTGCTACGCGCCTTCCTCGATAGCCTGTGGATGCGCACCGGCCCGCTGATCGCCCAGGCCTACGCCGACTTCAACGAGCGCATGGCCATCGAACACCACTGGGACGTCCTGCGTGCCCTGCGCGAACGCAACGGCACCGCCGCCCGCGAGGCGATCCACGCCGACCTGCTGGACGGCAGCGAGAAGATGCTGGAGTTCATCGCCCAGACCGAAGCGCCGGAGCAGGAAGCGGGCTGACTGGCTTTTTCTGTAGGGCCGAGCTTGCTTGCCCCTACAGCTTCAGGACTTCGTCCAGTCTTCCAGGCGCAGCCCTGGAACTCGCTCGAATTCGCGCAGATTGTTGGTGACCACGATCAGTCCGAGTGAGCGGGCATGCCCTGCGATCATCTGATCGTAGGGGCCGATGGGCTTCCCGACCTTCGCCAATTCGGCACGCAGCTGACCGGTATGTGCGGCGGCATTGGTGTCGTAGGGAAGGACTTCCAGCCGTGCCGCGAATCCTTCCACTACTGCCAGATTTGCTTCGGGAGCTGAAGATTTTTCTGCACCGTAGATCAGTTCCATCAATGTGATCGAGCTGATGCAGAGCTGGCCGTAATGGCGATTGAAAGCCTCGCGTACAGCTTCGGGTTTGTTCTTGATGGTGAAGATGCAGATGTTGGTATCTAGCAAGTACTTCAGCATCAGAAACCCTCGCGCTCCTGATCGGCGGTTTGTTCGCGCTCGCTCATGAAATCGGCGGTCACGTCGTCGCCGTCGAACCAGCTGTCCCAGGATTCTCCAGCGGGGCTGATGATGCGAGTGCGCCCCACGGCGACCACGTCGACACGTTTCACTTCTTCCGGCAGTGCCACCGCTTTGGGGAGGCGGATGGCCTGACTGCGGTTGCTCTGAAAAACGGAGCCTTGTTCCATGACGGACCTCCCTTCGGATGGCTGATATTGGCCATGCTAGTTTTTCGATGGGATATGTCAATGGGATATACGTGAAAACCCCCAGTGAAAGAGGCGGTCTGGCTGTAGGACCGAAGGGGACGCCCAGTCCTTGCTCGCGAACAGTCTCACCGATCAGTTCGGCGGCGTGCGGTTCGCGAGCAAGCTCGCTCCTACGAAGGTCAAAAGCTCAGACCGCGCCATCCTTGCGCATCGCCGCGATGGCGGCTGCGTCGTAGCCCAGTCCGGCAAGCACTTCGTCGGTATGCTCGCCCAATTTCGGGCCGATCCACTCTGCGCTGCCGGGGGTGTCGGAGAGCTTAGGGACGATACCGGGCATGCGGAAGGATTTGCCGTCCGGCAGCTTGGCGGAGAGGAACATCTCCCGCGCCAGGAATTGCGGGTCGCTGAACATGTCTTCGGCGGAGAAGATGCGGCTGGCCGGCACCTCCGCTTCGTTCAGCACCTTGAGTACGGTATCCAGCGATTCGGAGCGCGCCCAGCGATCGATGATGCCGTAGAGCTCATCGCGGCGGGCATCGCGGCCGTCGTTGCTGGCGAGCGTCGGATCTTCGGCGAGATCCAGGCGGCCGATGGCGGTCATGAAGCGGCGGAAGATGGCGTCGCCGTTGGCGGCGATCTGCACGTGCTTGCCGTCGGCCGTGGTGTGCACGGAGGAGGGCGTGATGCCGGGCATGATGTTGCCGGTGCGCTCGCGGATGAAGCCGAACACGTCGAACTCCGGGACCATGGATTCCATCATGGCGAACACCGCTTCGTAGAGGGCCACGTCCACCACCTGGCCGGCGCCGCCATTCACTTCTCGGTGGCGCAGGGCCATGAGCGCGCCGATGACGCCCCACAGCGCGGCGATGGAGTCGCCGATGGAGATGCCGGTGCGCACCGGCGGGCGGTCCTCGAAGCCGGTGATGTAGCGCAGCCCGCCCATGGACTCGCCCACCGCGCCGAAGCCCGGCTGGTCCTTGTAGGGGCCGCTCTGGCCGAAGCCGGACAGGCGCACCATCACCAGCTTCGGGTTCAGCGCGTGGATCACCTCCCAGCCCAGGCCGAGCTTCTCCAGCACGCCGGGGCGGAAGTTCTCGATCAGGATGTCGGCCTCGGCGAGTAGCTTCTTCAGCACCTCGCGGCCGGCCTCGTGCTTGAGGTTCAGGGTCAGTGAACGCTTGTTGCGCGCCTGCACGAACCACCACAGCGAGGTGCCCTCGTAGAGCTTGCGCCATTTGCGCAACGGGTCGCCGCCATCGGGCGACTCGACCTTGATCACCTCGGCGCCGAATTCCGCGCACAGGCGCGAGGCGAAGGGGCCGGCGATCAGGGTGCCGAGTTCGATGACCTTGAGGCCGGCGAGGGGTTTGGCTGTGCTGTTCATCGGAGAGTCCGAGCAAGGAGAGTGGCGGGACTCTAACCCGTGTGCGCGGCTTCGAACAGGCCGCCGGGCAGGCGCCCGGTATCAGCGCTTTGCGCCGGCCTTGAGCGCGCGTAGAGTAGCGACATTCAGAAGTTTCTTACTCCAGCTCGCCCGGTTTCGGGCAGGTATACCGAGATGCGTGCGTCTTCTTCCACACAGCCCGAGGGTCTGGCGGCATTCTCTGGAGAATGCGTGCAGCCGGGTGGCGAGGGGGCTGCATGACGTTGAACCTGCCGACGCTGGTTGTCGTCGACCTCTACGTGCTGACCCTGGTCGGCGTGCTGATGGCCTTTGCCTGGCACAGTGGCCGCCGCGACTCCACCCTGGGCTACATGAGTGCCGCGCTGCTGCTGGGCGCCCTCGGGACTTTCCTCGCGACCCTGCGCGGGATGGGGTTCGACTGGGTGGCGATCCTGCTGGGCAATGTCGTCCTGCACCTGTGTTCGGCGATGACCTGGACCTCCATGCGTGTCTTCGCCGGCCGCAAGCCGCACTGGCCGCTGATCGGTGCTGGAGCGGCGTTCTGGGCAGCGCTCTGCCTGGTTCCGGCGTTCTACGAATCCCTCGCGGTGCGCATCGCCGTCAGCACGGGCATCACGGTCATCTATTGCGTGGCTGCCATCAGCGAGCTGTGGCGGGGCCGCCGGAAACTGGAAGTGGAGTTGCGCCCGACGTTGGCGCTACTGCTGTTTCATACCCTCGTTTATGCGGTGCGCCTGGTGGTTGACCGCGGCATGCCGTTCGAGAGCGTGGCCAACAACGGCCAGGGCTCCACATTCTTCACCTTCCTGGTCTTCGAGACCATGCTGTTCGCCATCGGCATTGCCTTCGCCACCCTGGCGATGGTCAAGGAGCGTGCCGAGTTGCAGTTCCGCAGTGCTGCCCTGAGCGATCCGCTGACCGGCGTCGGCAATCGTCGCGCCTTCATGGAGACCGGCGAGCGCCTGCTGCGCCTTTGCGCCGAGCGGGGCGAACAGGCTTCGTTGCTGCTCTGCGACCTGGACAACTTCAAACGCCTCAACGACTCCTTCGGCCATCCCGCCGGCGACCGTGTGCTGGTGGAGTTCAGCCGCATCACCGCCTCGCGGATGCGCAAGCACGACCAGTTCGCCCGCATCGGCGGGGAAGAGTTCGCTTGCCTGCTGGTGGGAGCCGATACCGAGGGTGCGTGCCAGGTGGCGGAGCGCGTGCGCCGTGAGTTCGCCGAGTTGCCGTTCATGGCCGAGGGCCAGCTCAGCGTGAGCATCGGCATCGCTACCAGCCGCGAGGCCGGCCACGACCTGTTGCGCCTGCTGTCGCTGGCCGACCAGGCGCTCTACGCCGCCAAGGCCAAGGGCCGCAACCGCATTGAACTGGCAGCGCCGGAGCCTGGAACCGACCGACGTCCGCGCACTTGACCCACGGTGCCGGTGCTTTCGCGGTAGACTTGCCGCCTTCGAAAATTCGCCGGGAACACCCATGGCCCTGTCCGCCACGCCCTACAAAGCCGATATCAGCCTGACCGACCTCGACCGTGGGGTCTACGAGACCCTGCGCTTCACCGTCGCCCGCCACCCCTCGGAAACCGAGGAGCGCCTGGCGGTGCGCCTGCTGGCCTACGTCATCTGGTACAACGAGCAGCTGGCCTTTGGCCGTGGCCTGTCGGACGTGGAAGAGCCCTCGCTCTGGGAAAAGAGCCTGGACGACCGCGTGCTGCACTGGATCGAAGTTGGCCAGCCGGATGCCGATCGCCTGACCTGGTGCTCGCGCCGCTGCGAGAAGCTGACCCTGGTCGCCTACGGCAACCTGCGCGTGTGGACCACCAAGGTGCTCGACAGCGTCCGCCACCTGAAGACTCTCAATGTCGTCGCCATGCCCCAGGAAGCGCTGGAAGAAATCTCCCGCGACCTGCCGCGCTCGATCAACTGGACCGTGATGATCAGCGAAGGAACCATCTTCGTCACCGACGAGCGCGGCCAGCACGAGCTGCAAGTCGAATGGCTGATGGGCGAGCGTTAAGCGCCAGCTTTACCCGCTGTAACCAGGGCGCCGGGATCGGCGCCTGAATGAATCGACTGGAACACCCATGCGCATCGAATCCCGTCCCCTCCCGCAAACCCTGCCCAACCTGGGCGACCTGCCGCCACTGCTGACCCGCCTCTACGCCGCCCGTGGCGTGCAGAGTGCGGAGGAGCTGGACAAGGGCCTGGCGCGGCTGATCCCGTACCAGCAGCTCAAGGGTGTGGACGCGGCGGTGGAACTGCTGGTCGACGCGTTGGAAAAGGGCCAGCGGATTCTCTACGTCGGCGACTTCGACGCCGATGGCGCCACCGCCAGCAGCGTCGGTGTGCTGGCGCTGCGCATGCTCGGCGCGGCCTGGGTCGATTACCTGGTACCCAACCGCTTCGAATATGGCTACGGCCTGACCCCTGAAATCGTCGCCGTGGCGCTGGAGAAGCGCCCGGAACTGCTGGTGACCGTGGACAACGGCATTTCCAGCATCGACGGCGTCGCCGCCGCCAAGGCCGCCGGCCTGCGCGTGCTGGTCACCGACCACCACCTGCCGGGGCCGGAGCTGCCCGCCGCCGACGCCATCGTCAACCCGAACCAGCCCGGCTGCGACTTCCCCAGCAAGGCCGTGGCCGGTGTCGGTGTGATCTTCTACGTGATGCTCGCCCTGCGTGCCCGCCTGCGTGAACTCGGCTGGTTCGCTGCACGCGGCATCGCCGAGCCGAACCTCGCTGAATTGCTCGACCTGGTGTCCCTGGGCAGCGTCGCCGACGTGGTACCGCTGGACGCCAACAACCGCATCCTGGTCCATCAGGGCCTCGCGCGTATCCGTGCTGGCCGTGCACGTCCGGGGCTGCGTGCGCTGCTGGAAGTGGCCGGTCGCGATTGCCGGCGGATCACCTCCACGGACCTCGGCTTCATCCTCGGCCCGCGGCTGAACGCTGCCGGGCGCCTGGACGACATGTCCCTCGGCATCGAGCTGCTGCTCTGCGAAGACGAAGGCGTCGCCCGCGACATGGCGGTGCAGCTCGACCAGCTCAACCAGGACCGTAAGGCCATCGAGCAGGGCATGCAGCGCGAGGCGCTGGCCCAGCTCAAGGAACTGCCGGTGGAAGAGATGCCCTTCGGCCTGTGCCTGTTCGACCCGGAATGGCACCAGGGAGTGATCGGCATCCTCGCCTCGCGCCTGAAGGAGCGTTACCACCGTCCGACCATCGCCTTCGCCGATGCTGGCGATGGCACGCTCAAGGGCTCGGCGCGTTCGGTGCCGGGCTTCCATATCCGCGATGCGCTGGACGCCGTGGCTGCGCGCCATTCGGGCTTGATCAGCAAGTTCGGTGGCCACGCCATGGCCGCCGGCCTGTCGCTGCCGCAGGAAAACTTCGGCGCCTTCGCCGCTGCCTTCGACGCCGAAGTGCGCCGTCAGCTGGATGAAGAAGACCTCACCGGGCGCCTGCTCTCCGACGGCCAGCTGGGCGCCGAGGAGTTCCACCTGGAACTGGCCCGCGCGCTGCGCCAGGCCGGACCCTGGGGCCAGCATTTCCCCGAGCCGCTGTTCCACGGCATCTTCCAGATCGTCCAGCAGCGCGTGGTCGGCGAGCGACACCTGAAGCTGGTGCTCAAGACCGAGTGCGGATCGCTGCAGTTGGACGCCATCGCCTTCAACATTGACCGCGAAATCTGGCCCAACCCCACCGTGCGCTGGGCGGAAGTGGCCTACAAGCTCGACGTCAACGAGTTCCGTGGCAACGAGACGGTGCAACTGATGGTGGCGCATATCGCGCCGCGCTGAGTCTGTCGGCTCTTACAGAACGTAGGGCGAATAACCTGGAACAGGTTATCCGCCGCCCCCCCTCGTGGCGGATAACGCTGGCGCGTTATGCGCCCTACCAAAGCGGCTCAACGGTTGGCCGTGGTTCGGCTTCGCGGCTGTGGCGCGTAGGCGGCAGGCGCAGCGGCGGGTAGACTGGCGGCTAGCCCGCCTTCCGCTGACTCAGGAGCTGCCGTGTCCCAAGATCATTCCTCCCTGGCCGCGTTCGCGCTGGAAACTCCGGCGCCCCTGTATGCGCGGGTCAAGGAAATCATCCTGCAGCAGATCCGCAATGGCGTCTGGAAGCCCAATTCCAAGCTGCCTTCGGAGAGCGAGCTGTTCGCCCTCTTGGGCGTGAGCCGGATGACCATCAACCGCGCGTTGCGCGAGCTGACCATCGAAGGCGTGCTGGTGCGCCTGCAGGGCGTGGGGACCTTCGTTGCCGAGCAGAAGGGCCATGCGGCGCTTTTCGAGATCCACAACATCGCCGAGGAGATCGCCGCACGCGGGCATGAGCACCGCTGCGAAGTCGTGCTGCTGGAGCCGCTGGCCGAGGGTATGACCCTGGCGATGCCGTTCGAGCTGGAAAACGTCCAGCGCATCTTCCACTCCATCGTCGTGCACTACGAGAACGAAGTACCGGTGCAGCTGGAGGAACGCTTCGTCAACGCCGAGGTGGCGCCGGAGTACCTGCAGCAGGACTTCACCCGTATCACCCCCTACGCCTACCTGATCCAGCTGGCGCCGCTGACTGAGGGTGAGCATGTGGTCGAGGCGATCAACGCCGAAGCGGCCGACTGCAAGCTGCTGCGCATCAAGCGTGGCGACGCCTGCCTGCTGATCCGCCGCCGCACCTGGTCGGCGAAGGGGCAGGTGGGTGCTGCGCGACTGGTCTATCCGGGGTCGCGCTATCGCCTCGAAGGTCGTTTCGGGCAGTAATCAGCTGTCATCCCGAGGGGGCGGAAAATCCGCCCCGCTGTCTCCTGTGGTGCACTGTTTTGTTACCACTGTGCACCGCGCTGTTACTTTTTCTCCTTCCTTTCTCGCCGCCTTCTCTCGCTGCTGCCCGTGGCGAGGGGCGCCGCCCGCCTGTGCATAAGATTTCTATCCATTTGAAATAAAACGACATTGTCGTCATGTGATTGAGCTCCCTGGGCATCGCCAGGCTATTTGGCCCTCGCTTTGCATTAGCTTGTATATACAGGTTGATATAAGGTTTTACACATATCAGGTGATACCAGATGAGTACGGCAATGCCCGTTGCCCTCTATTCACCCGTTTCTGCTACGCCGGACTGCCTTCCAGCGTGGCGCCACCCCTGCATCGAGGAAGTCCAGATGAGCTCCACCGGCCGTTACCGTGATACCGAAATCCGTGCCCCGCGCGGCACCCAACTGAACGCCAAGAGCTGGCTGACCGAAGCGCCGCTGCGCATGCTGATGAACAACCTCGACCCGGAAGTCGCCGAGAAYCCCAAGGAGYTGGTGGTGTACGGCGGCATCGGTCGCGCCGCGCGCAACTGGGAGTGCTACGACAAGATCGTCGCCACCCTCAAGGAGCTGAATGAAGACGAGACCCTGCTGGTGCAGTCCGGCAAGCCGGTCGGCGTCTTCAAGACCCACGCCAACGCCCCGCGCGTGCTGATCGCCAACTCCAACCTGGTGCCGCACTGGGCCAACTGGGAGCACTTCAACGAACTCGAYGCCAAGGGCCTGGCCATGTACGGCCAGATGACCGCSGGCTCGTGGATCTACATCGGCAGCCAGGGCATCGTCCAGGGCACCTACGAAACCTTCGTCGAAGCCGGCCGCCAGCATTACGACGGCAACCTGAAAGGCAAGTGGGTCCTCACCGCCGGTCTCGGCGGCATGGGCGGTGCCCAGCCGYTGGCCGCGACCCTGGCCGGCGCCTGCTCGCTGAACATCGAATGCCAGCAGAGCCGCATCGACTTCCGCCTCGCCAGCCGCTAYGTCGACGAGCAGGCCAAGGACCTCGATGACGCCCTGGCGCGYATCGCCCAGTACACCGCCGAAGGCAAGGCCATCTCCATCGCCCTGCTGGGCAAYGCCGCGGAAATCCTCCCGGAGCTGATCAAGCGCGGCGTGCGCCCGGAYATGGTSACCGACCAGACCTCCGCCCACGACCCGCTCAACGGCTACCTGCCSGCCGGCTGGACCTGGGAGCAGTACCGCGACCGCGCGCAGACCGACCCGGCCGCCGTGGTCAAGGCCGCCAAGCAATCCATGGCCGTGCACGTCAAAGCCATGCTGGAGTTCCAGAAGCAGGGCGTGCCGACCTTCGACTACGGCAACAACATCCGCCAGATGGCCAAGGAAGAGGGCGTCACCAACGCCTTCGACTTCCCCGGTTTCGTCCCGGCCTACATCCGCCCGCTGTTCTGYCGYGGCRTCGGYCCGTTCCGCTGGGCCGCRCTGTCCGGYGACGCCGAGGACATCTACAAGACCGACGCCAAGGTCAAGGAACTGATCGCCGACGACGCCCACCTGCACAACTGGCTGGACATGGCGCGYGAGCGCATCAGCTTCCAGGGCCTGCCGGCGCGCATCTGCTGGGTCGGCCTGGGCCAGCGCGCCAAGCTYGGCCTGGCRTTCAACGAAATGGTCCGCAGCGGCGAGCTGAAGGCGCCGATCGTGATCGGCCGCGACCACCTCGACTCCGGYTCGGTGKCMAGCCCCAACCGCGAGACCGAAGCCATGCGCGACGGCTCCGACGCCGTGTCCGACTGGCCGCTGCTCAACGCCCTGCTGAACACCGCCAGCGGCGCCACCTGGGTCTCGCTGCACCACGGYGGCGGCGTGGGCATGGGCTTCTCCCAGCAYTCGGGSATGGTGATCGTCTGCGACGGCACCGACGAAGCTGCCGAGCGAATCGCCCGCGTACTGACCAACGACCCAGGCACCGGCGTGATGCGCCATGCCGATGCGGGTTACCAGATCGCCATCGACTGCGCCAAGGAGCAGGGCCTGAACCTGCCGATGATCACCGGCAAGTAAGGCGCAGCCGGGCCAGCGCGTTGGGCGCATAACCTGGAACAGGTTATCCGCCGTTGTGCCGGCGGATAACGCTGGCGCGTTATGCGCCCTACGGCGGCCAGGCAGCCGTGAGTGATGCAACAAGGACCAGGGAGAGGGCCGCCGCACGGCGTGGTGCGGCGGCTCGGTCCGTCAAGCAATGCAGTACATCGACAAGACAAGAATCCCTTCGGGAGAACAATAACGATGTCCCAGGCCAGTGATAGCTCCAAACCCCTGATCGAGGTGCGCTCGATCGACTACATCCCCGAGGCCGAGCGCCACGGCAAGCTCTACAGCCAGTTCACCCTGTGGCTGGGCGCCAACCTGCAGATCACCGCCATTGTCACCGGCGCCCTGGCCGTGGTGCTGGGCGGCGATGTGTTCTGGTCGCTGATCGGCCTGCTCATCGGCCAACTGCTGGGCGGCGGCGTAATGGCGCTGCATGCCGCGCAAGGGCCCAAGCTCGGCCTGCCGCAGATGATCTCCAGCCGCGTGCAGTTCGGCGTCTACGGCGCGGCCATCCCGATCGTGCTGGTGTGCCTGATGTACCTGGGCTTCACCGCTACCGGCACGGTGCTTTCCGGCCAGGCGCTGGGTCAGCTGTTCGGCGTCAGCGACAGCGTCGGCATCCTGATCTTCGCCAGCGTCATCGTGCTGGTCACCGTGCTCGGCTACCGCGTCATCCATGTCATCGGCCGCATCGCCAGCGTCATCGGCGTGATCGCCTTCGTCTACCTGTTCAGCCGCCTGATGAGCCAGACCGACGTCGGCGCGCTGCTGGAAATCCGCCATTTCAGCTGGAGCAGCTTCCTGCTCGCGGTGTCGCTGGCCGCTTCCTGGCAGATCGCCTTCGGGCCGTATGTCGCGGACTACTCGCGCTACCTGCCGAGCAAGACGTCCTCGGTGAAAACCTTCCTCGCCGTGGGCGCCGGCTCGGTGATCGGCGCCCAGGTGGCGATGATCTTCGGCGTGTTCGCCGCGGCCATGGCCAACGGGCAGTTCGCCGGCCGCGAAGTGGCGTACATCGTCGGTCTCAGCGGCAGTGGCGCTGTCGCCGCACTGCTGTACTTCACCATCGCCTTCGGCAAGATCACCATCTCGACGCTCAACTCCTACGGCAGCTTCATGTGCATCGCCACCGTGATCAGCGGCTTCCGTGGCCACCTGGAAGTGACTCGCCTGCAACGACTGGTCTTCGTGCTGGTCATCGTCGGCGCCGCGACCCTGATCGCACTGCTCGGCCAGCATTCGTTCCTCGGCGCGTTCAAGTCCTTCATCCTCTTCCTGCTGGCGTTCTTCACCCCGTGGAGCGCGGTCAACCTGGTGGACTACTACTGCATCACCCGCGAGCACTACGACGTGCCGGCGCTTTCCGATCCGGATGGCCGCTACGGCCGCTGGAATGTTCCCGGCATCAGCGTCTATGTGATCGGCGTCCTGGTGCAATTGCCGTTCATTTCCACCAAGTTCTACACCGGCCCGCTGGTGGATGCCCTCGGCGGCGTGGATATCTCCTGGATCATCGGCCTGGTGGTCCCTGCGGTTCTCTATTACCTGGTCGCCCGGCGCGTCACGCGGGCAGTACCGGACCGGCTGATCCTGCCGGCCCGCACCTGAACAGACCGGCCCGGCCGCGCAGCCACAAGCCCGCGCGGCTCTTGCACTGCCCAACCTCATTCACGTTTAGGAGCATCAGATGAACAACACCAAGAAGACGCTGCTGGGCCTGTTCCTGTCCGCCGGTCTGCTGGGCGGCACCCAGGCATCGGCCCAGGCCGCCGGCTGGTGCGAGAGTGGCAAGCCGGTGAAATTCGCCGGGCTGAACTGGGAGAGCGGCATGCTGCTCACCGACCTCATGCAGATCATCCTGAAGAACGGCTACGGCTGCGAAACCGACAGCCTGCCGGGCAACTCCATCACCATGGAGCAGGCGCTGGCGAACAACGACATCCAGATTTTCAGCGAGGAATGGATTGGCCGCAGTGACGCCTGGAACAAGGCTGCCGCTGCGAACAAGGTGGTCGGCGTGGGCGCGCCCATCGTCGGTGCCACCGAAGGCTGGTACGTGCCGCGCTTCGTGATCGAAGGCGACAAGGCGCGCAACATCGAAGCCAAGGCGCCGAACCTGAAGGCTGTCACCGACCTCGCCCAGTACGCCGAGGTCTTCCGCGATCAGGAAGAGCCGGGCAAGGGCCGCTTCTACAACTGCCCGGCCGGCTGGACCTGCGAGCTGGAAAACTCCGAGATGCTCAAGAAGTACGGCCTCGAGGACAAGTTCACCAACTTCCGCCCCGGCACCGGCCCGGCCCTGGATGCCGCCGTATTGTCGAGCTACAAGCGCAAGGAGCCTATTCTCTTCTACTACTGGTCGCCGACGCCGCTGATGGGCCAGGCCGACCTGGTGAAGCTGGATGAGCCGGGCGTGAACAAGGACGTGAAGATCCAGGTCGGCCTGTCCAAGGCCTTCCACGACCAGGCGCCGGAACTGGTGGCCGTGCTGGAGAAGGTCAACCTGCCCATCGACCTGCTGAACCAGAACCTGGCGAAGATGGCCAAGGAGAAACTGACCTCCGAGCAACTGGCCAAGGCCTTCCTCAAGGAACACCCGGAGGTGTGGACCACCTGGGTCAGCGAGGACGCTGCGAAGAAGGTCCAGGCCGCGCTCTGATGCCGCCGATTCCGGGGATGCCCAGCGTCCCCGGTGATGCCCCACTCCTGACGAGTACGTGCCATGTTTCCCGAACGCTTCACCTTCTCCATCGCCGACTGGGTCAACGGTTGGGTCGATGCCCTGGTCACCAACTACGGCGACGTGTTCCGCCACATCTCTGACACCCTGCTGTGGGCCATCGTCAACCTGGAGAGCGTGCTGCGTGCGACGCCCTGGTGGCTGATGCTGGCCATCGTCGCCGGCATCGCCTGGCACGCCACGCGGCGCATCCTGCCGACCGTGGTGATCGTCGGGCTGCTGTTCCTGGTGGGTGCCGTGGGCCTGTGGGACAAGCTGATGCAGACCCTCGCGCTGATGATGGTCGCGACCATCATCTCGGTGCTGATCGGCATTCCGCTGGGCATCCTCGCCGCGCGCAGCGACCGCTTCCGGGCGATCCTGTTGCCGCTGCTGGACATCATGCAGACCATGCCCAGCTTCGTGTACCTGATCCCGGTGCTGATGCTGTTCGGCCTGGGCAAGGTGCCGGCGATCTTCGCCACGGTGATCTACGCCGCGCCGCCGCTGATCCGCCTCACCGACCTGGGCATCCGCCAGGTCGACCGCGAAGTGATGGAAGCCATCACCGCCTTCGGCGCCAACCGCCGCCAGCAACTGTTCGGCGTGCAGCTGCCGCTGGCGCTGCCGAGCATCATGGCCGGCATCAACCAGACCACCATGATGGCCCTGTCGATGGTGGTCATCGCCTCGATGATCGGCGCCCGTGGCCTGGGCGAGGACGTACTGGTGGGTATCCAGACCCTCAACGTCGGCAAGGGCCTGGAGGCGGGCCTCGCCATCGTCATCCTCGCCGTGGTCATCGACCGCATCACCCAGGCTTACGGCCGCTCGCGCCACCATGAGGCCAGCAAATGAGCAAGATCCAGGTCAAGAACGTCTACAAGATCTTCGGCGCCAAGGCCGATGCGGCCCTGGCGATGATCCGCCAGGGCAAGAGCAAGGCCGAGGTGCTCGCCGCCACCGACTGCGTGGTCGGGGTGAACGACCTGTCGCTGTCCATCGAGGCCGGGGAAATCTTCGTCATCATGGGCCTGTCCGGCTCCGGCAAGTCGACCCTGGTACGCCACTTCAACCGCCTGATCGACCCCACCAGCGGGCAGATCCTGGTCGACGGTGAGGACGTGCTCGGCTACGACGCGGCCGCGCTGGAAAACTTCCGCCGCCGCAAGATCAGCATGGTGTTCCAGAGCTTTGGCCTGCTGCCGCACAAGAGCGTGCTCGACAACGTCGCCTACGGCCTGAAGATCCGTGGCGAGAGCAAGGCGCTGTGCCAGGAGCGCGCGCTGCACTGGATCAACACCGTGGGCCTGAAGGGCTACGAGAAGTCCTACCCACACCAGCTCTCCGGCGGCATGCGCCAGCGCGTTGGCCTGGCCCGCGCCCTGGCGGCGGACACCGACATCATCCTCATGGACGAAGCCTTCAGCGCCCTCGACCCGCTGATCCGTGCGGACATGCAGGACCAGTTGCTGGAGCTGCAGAAGACCCTGCACAAGACCATTGTCTTCATCACCCACGACCTCGATGAAGCCGTGCGTATCGGCAACCGCATCGCCATCCTCAAGGACGGCCAATTGATCCAGGTCGGTGCGCCCACTGACATCCTGCACAAGCCTGCCGACGAGTACGTCGACCGCTTCGTCCAGCGCCGCGTCGCTGCGATCTAACGCCATTTATCGGCGGGGAAGGGGGCTTCCCCGCCTACAGGAGTTCCGCATGTCGTCCTCTTCCACCATCACTTTCGGCAACGGCCCGCTGCGCTGGCAGGACCTGGTCGCGGTGGCGCGCCAGGGCGCGCGCCTGCAACTGTCGCCGGCCGCTTGGGCGCGCATCGACAACGCCCGTGGCATCGTCGAGCGCATCGTCAGCCGGGGTGAGCGGGCCTATGGCATCAGCACCGGCCTGGGCGCGCTGTGCAACGTGGTACTGCAGGGCGAACAACTGGCGCAGCTGTCGCGCAACACGTTGCTCAGCCATGCCTGCGGCGTGGGCGAGCCGCTGAAGGACGAACAGACCCGCGCGATCATCGCCGCCGCCATCGCCAACTACAGCCACGGCAAATCCGGCCTGCACCGCCGCGTGGTGGAAGCGCTGCTGGCGCTGCTCAACCACGGCATCACCCCGCGCGTGCCGTCCCAGGGGTCTGTCGGTTATCTCACGCACATGGCCCACGTTGGCGTGGCGCTGCTGGGCATCGGCGAGGTGAGCTATCGCGGCGAGGTCGTTCCCGCTGCCCGCGCCCTGGCCGCCGAAGGCCTGGAACCGGTGCAACTGGGCGCCAAGGACGGGCTCTGCCTGGTCAACGGTACGCCGTGCATGACCGGCCTGAGCTGCCTGGCACTGGACGACGCGACCCGCCTGACGCAATGGGCCGACGTGATTGGCGCCATGAGCTTCGAGGCCCTGCGCGGGCAGATCGACGCCTTCGACGCCGAGATCATCGCGCTCAAGCCGCACCCGGGCATGCAGAAGGTCGGCGCCAACCTGCGCGCGCTGCTCGAAGGCAGCGAAGTCATCGCCAGCAGCAAGGGTATCCGCACCCAGGATGCGCTGAGCATCCGCTCCATGCCGCAGATCCACGGCGCTTGCCGCGATCAGCTGGAACACGCGGCGAAGCAGATCGAGACCGAACTGAATTCCGCCACCGACAACCCGTTGGTGCTGGGCACGCCGGACGACTACCGCGTGGTGTCCCAGGCCAATCCCCACGGCGAATCCGTGGCCATGGCCGCCGACCTGCTGGCCATTGCCGTGGCCGAGTTGGGCGGCGTGGCCGAGCGCCGCCTGGATCGCCTGATCAACCCGCTGGTCAGTGGCCTGCCGGCCTTCCTGGTCAGCCAGCCGGGCGTCAACTCGGGAATGATGATCGTGCAGTACGTCGCCGCCTCCCTGGCTGGTGAGAACCGCCAGCTGGCGCAACCGGCAGTGGTGGACAACTTCGTCACCTCCGGCCTGCAGGAAGACCACCTGAGCCTGGGCACCAGCGCGGCACTCAAGCTGGGCCGCGCCATCGACAACACCCGACGCATCTTCGCCATTGAATACCTGCTGGCCGGCCAGGCCTTCGAATTCCTCAAGCCGCAGCGCTTCGGCGCCGGCACCGACTGTGCCTGGAGCCTGTTGCGCGAACAGGTACCGGCCTACGACAGCGACCGCTGGCTGGCGCCGGACATCGACCGCGCCACCGCGCTGCTGGCTGACCCGGCGGCGCTGGATAGCGTTGGCGCGAGCATCGGGAGACTGCAATGAAACATCTCTGGCACCACTGCCACGCGGCAACCATGAAGGGCGGCCGCTACGCCATCATCGAAGACGCCGCGATCATCACCGAGGGTGAACGCATCAGCTGGATCGGCCCGCGCGCCGAACTACCCGAGCGCCCCGTGCAGAGCACCGACCTGGGCGGTGCGTGGGTCACGCCCGGCTTCATCGATTGCCACACGCACCTGGTGTTCGGTGGCGACCGCAGCGGCGAGTTCGAGCAGCGCCTGAACGGCGTCAGCTACGCCGAGATCGCGGCGGCTGGCGGCGGCATCGCCAGCACCGTGCGCGCCACCCGTGAGGCCAGCGAGAACGAACTGCTGGCCAGCGCCATCAAGCGTGCCCGTCCGTTGTTGGCTGACGGTGTGACCGTGCTGGAAGTGAAGTCTGGTTACGGCCTGGACCTGGACAGCGAACGCCGCATGCTGCGCGTCGCCCGCCGACTGGAGCAGGAGCTGCCGGTGACGGTACGCACCACTTGCCTCTCCGCCCACGCGCTGCCGCCGGAATACGCCGGGCGCGCCGACGAGTACATCGATCAGGTCTGCACCCACATTCTCCCGGCGCTGGCCGAGGAAGGGCTGGTGGACGCGGTGGACGCCTTCTGCGAACACTTGGCGTTCTCCCCCGTGCAGGTCGAACGGGTGTTCCAGGCTGCGAAGCGACTAGGCCTGCCGGTAAAACTGCATGCCGAGCAGCTGTCCTCGCTGCATGGCTCGAGCCTCGCAGCGCGTTACGGCGCGCTGTCCGCCGACCACCTGGAGTTCATGGACGAAAGCGACGCCATCGCCATGGCCGAGGCCGGCACCGTGGCCGTGCTGCTGCCGGGCGCCTTCTTCGTGCTTCGCGAAACCCAGTTGCCGCCGATGGATGCCCTGCGCAAACACGGCGTGAACATCGCCATCGCCAGCGACCTCAACCCCGGCACCTCGCCCGCGCTGTCCCTGCGCCTGATGCTGAACATGGCCTGCACCGCCTTCCGCCTGACCCCGGAAGAGGCGCTGGCCGGCGTCACCCTCAATGCTGCACGGGCGCTGGGCATGGCCGACAGCCACGGCAGCCTGGAAGCGGGCAAGGTCGCCGACTTCATCGCCTGGGACATCCAGCGCCCCGCCGAACTGGCCTACTGGCTCGGCGGCGACCTGCCCAAGCGCGTCATTCGTCATGGCGAAGAGCTGTGAAGCCACAAGATCAAAAGCCCCTCTCCCTAACCCTCTCCCGCAAGCGGGAGAGGGGACCGGTTCGGCAGAACTCGGAACTCTGGCGTCAGCCTGCAAGCGATGTCGCAGAGTGGCACGAGTGGCTCGCTTCAATCGGATGCCCCCTGTCCCTTCAGGGAGAGGGCTGGGGAGAGGGAAGCAGCAGCACGGATTTCCGGAAGGAAACGTTGCTCGCACGAACAGCGAATACATCTCGCCCGGTTTGGAGATAGCCCTATGGACAACGTTCTCAAATTCAAACGCGGCCGCGTGCCCCTGCTGATCAGCATGCCGCACCCCGGCATCCGCCTGACTCCGGCCGTGGAAGCCGGCCTGGTGGACGAGGCGCGCGAGCTGGCCGACACCGACTGGCACATCCCGCAGCTCTACGCCTTTGCCGAAGAACTGGGCGCCAGCACCCTGGCTGCCGGCTATTCGCGCTACGTCATCGACCTCAACCGCCCGGCCGACGACAAGCCGCTGTACAGCACTGCCACCACCGGCCTCTATCCGGACACCCTGTTCGACGGCCGCCCGCTGTTCAAGGAAGGGCAGGCGCCTTCCGCGGAAGAGCGTGCGCGTTACCTCAAGGAAGTCTGGACGCCGTATCACCAGACCCTGGCCGGCGAACTCGCACGGCTGAAGGCAGAATTCGGCTATGCGCTGCTGTGGGATGCCCACTCGATTGCCTCGGTCATCCCGCATCTGTTCGACGGCAAACTGCCCGACTTCAATATCGGCACCAACAGCGGCGCGAGCTGCGATGCGCAGCTGGCCGAGCGACTGGTCGCAGTGTGCGCCGAGGCTCCAGCCTATCGCCACATCCTCAACGGGCGCTTCAAGGGTGGCCATATCACCCGCCACTACGGCCAGCCGCAGGACAACGTGCACGCGGTGCAACTGGAACTCGCGCAGTGCAACTACATGGATGAGCAGGCGCCCTTCGGCTACCGCGAAGACCTTGCCGCGCCGACCGCCCAGGTACTTCGGCGCATGCTGGAAACCTTCATCGCCTGGGGCCGCGAGCGCTACGGCCGCTGAGTTTTACACAGCCTCCTGCCGCGCCGGGGCTTGTCGGCGCGGCGCCACCGGACCACGCATCCCGGCGGCGCTTCCCCGGTGTGGCAGGGGGCTGTCTTTTATTCTAAGCGGTGCTGCGCCAGTTGCCCGTCTGCATGCCGCACCAGCATCTCCAGCAGCAGCGCCTGGGTGTGCGGAGGCGTCTCATCGGCTCGGGTCAGGGCGTAGAGCGTGACCTTCACCGGAGGCGATAGCGGGCGCAGCTCGGTGAGTTGCTTGTCCGCGCCGAGTGCCGTGAAGGGGTCGACCAGCGCCAATCCTGTCCCCGCTTCCACCAGTGTGCGCGCCAGTGCGTAGGTCTGTACTGAAATGCGCACGCGTGGCGGCGGTTCGACGTTCGCCAAATGGCTTTCCAGGCGCGCCGACAGCGGATCGGAGGTGGACAGCCCGATCATCGGCTCACCGGCCAACTCGTCCAGCGTCAGCGCCTTGGCCAAACGGTCTTCCGGCCAGTGCGCGCGTGGTGCCAGGGCTACCAGCGGGCCGCTGGCGATGACCTGCGAGCGCAGGCCGGGGTGGTCGGTCTGCTGCAGGGTCAGGGCGAGGTCCAGCTCGCGCATCAGCAGGTTCTGGATCAGCTCGCGGGAATGCTGGGTCGCCAGTTCGCAGCTGCTCTGTGGATAACGGTCGGTCCATTCGCGGATCACCGACGGTAGCAGCGACAGCGCCAGGGCTGGCGTGGCGCCCACGCGCAGACGGTTCTCCGGCTGGCCGCGCAGGCTCTGCGCCAGGCGACGCACGCCCTGCAGGCTTTCCGTGACCTTGGCGACTTCGCGCTCCAGCTCCAGCGCCTCGGGGGTCGCCTGCAGTTTGCCGCGCACGCGCAGGAACAGCGGGAAGCCCAACTGCTGCTCGGCGTGCTGCAGCACCTTGGTTACCGCCGGCTGGGAGACGTGCAGCAATTGCGCGGCGCCGCTGACCGAGCCGGTCTCGCGGATGGCCTGGAACACTTCGATATGGCGCAGGCGCATGGCTTGCCTCCGTCAGCGGATTCGCCAAGGTATAACCCTGGTTTATGGGTTGTCCATGTTTATTCATTGTTCGCCGCCTGTCACCCGGCCCTAAGGTCGAGGCCTGGAATCGCTTGGCAGTGAGACGGCAATGGCACAGCGGGTTTGCATCATCGGCGCGGGCGTGGTCGGGCTGGCCACGGCCCATGCGCTGGTCCTCGAAGGATTCGACGTCACCGTGCTGGAAGCGCGGGATACGGCCGGGCTGGAAACCAGCTACGCCAACGGCGGCCAGCTGTCCTACCGCTACGTGGCGCCGCTGGCCGATGCCGGCGTACCGCAGCAGGCTCTGGGCTGGCTGCTGCGCGGCGACTCGCCGCTGCGCCTGCGCCCGCGCCTGGATCCGGCGCAGTGGCGCTGGCTGATGGAATTCACGGCGGCCTGTCGGCGCTCGGTGAACCAGGCCAATGCGAAACATTTGCTGCGCCTCGCGCTGTTCAGCCAGAGCACGCTGGCGCAGTGGCGAGAGGATGGGCTGGACGGCTTCGACTGGCGGCGCAACGGCAAGCTGGTGGCCTTCCGCGATGAAGGCAGCTTCCGCAGTGCGCGGCAGAACCTGTCCGATCCTTCTGTGCAATTCGTGCTCTCGGCGCAGCAGTGCCGCGAGCTGGACCCAGCGCTGGCGCGTGCGCCCTTCGTCGGTGGCATCCATACGCCGGACGAGGAGGTCGCCGACTGCTTCCTGTTCTGCCAGCGTCTCGCCGAGCAACTTCAGGCATCGGGACGTTGCCGGCTGGTGTTTGCCCGCCCGGCTTCCCGGCTGATGATTCGCAATGGCGTCGTGATCGGCGTGGAGGCGGGCGGCGAGACCTTCGAGGCCGATCACGTGGTCCTCGCTGCCGGCTACCGCAGCGCCGCGCTGCTGCCGGGCGGCCCGCGCCTGCCGCTCTATCCGCTGAAGGGCTACAGCCTGACCGCGCCGATCCGCGCCGAGGACCACGCGCTGGAGGTAAGCCTCACCGACTACGACCGCAAGGTGGTCTATGCGCGCATCGGCGAACGTCTGCGCATTGCTGCCATGGTCGATATCGTCGGCTTCGACCCGCGCCTGGAGCCCAAGCGGCTGGCGCTGATCCGGCAGCAGGCGGCGGATACGCTGCCGGACGCCTGCGACTACGGCGCCGCTATTGAATGGGCCGGCATGCGTCCGGCCACGCCCACCGGCGTACCTCTGGTGGGGGCCTGCGGGCCGCGCGGCCTGTGGCTGAATCTCGGCCACGGCGCGCTGGGCTTCACCCTCGCCTGTGGCAGTGCGCAACTGATTGCCGCACAGATCGCCGGGCGCCACCCGGATATCGACACGACCGGCCTGACGCCCGCGCGGCTGGCCGGCTGATTCCTTCGAATGGGGAGACTCACCATGCAACTCACACGCATCGCCACCAACGATCGCCTTTCCGGCGCTATGGTCTTCGGCTCGCTGGTGTTCCTCTCCGGGCAGGTACCTGGGCAGGCCACCGACATCCAGGGCCAGACCCGCGAGGTGCTGGCGAAGATCGACGCGCTGCTGGCCGAAGCCGGCACCGGGAAGGCGAACATCCTCAGCGCGACCATTTACCTCAAGGACATCGCCGCCGATTTCGAGGCCATGAACGGCGTCTGGTCTGCCTGGCTGCCGGAAGGCTGCGCACCGACCCGCACCACGGTGCAGGCGCTGCTGGCACGGCCGCAGGTGCTGGTGGAAATCACCGTGATTGCCGCGCGGCCCTGACCCCCAACCCGACTCACAACAACAAGAAGGATCGCACCCATGAAACGACTTGCTCTGGGAATGCTGGCGGCGTCCAGCCTGGTCTGCGCGCTGGCACAGGCCAACGAGGCACTGGACGGCACGCTGAAGAAAGTCGCCGAGCGCGGCACGATAACCCTGGGTTATCGCGACGCCTCGGTACCGTTCTCCTACCTGGGCGATAACAGCGGGCAGCCCATGGGTTACTCGGTGGACCTGGCCGGCAAGGTGGTCGAGCGCATCAGGCAGAAGCTCGGCAAGCCCGATCTCAAGGTGAAGTACAACCTGGTGACTTCGCAGACGCGCATTCCGCTGGTGCAGAACGGCACGGTGGACCTGGAGTGTGGCTCTACCGGCGTCACCGCCGAGCGCATGAAGCAGGTCGCCTTCTCCTACGGCTTCATCTACGTGAAAGGCCAGTTGCTGACCGCCAAGGACAGCGGCATCCAGGGCTTCGCCGACCTCAAGGGCAAGAACGTGGTGACCACCGCCGGCACCACCAACGAGCGCTACCTGAAGGCCTACAACGCCGAGCACAAACTGGGCATGAACGTGGTCAGCGCCAAGGATCATGGCGAAGCCTTCCTCATGCTGCAGTCGGGCCGCGCGGTAGCCTTCTACATGGATGACGCGCTGCTCTACGGCGAGAAGGCCAAGGCCCGCGATCCGCACCAGTGGGTGGTGGTGGGCGAGCCGCAATCGCGGGAAATCTACGCTTGCATGGTGCGCAAGGACGATCCGCAGTTCCTCGCCCTGGTCAACCAGACGCTGGCCGAGCTGTATTCCTCCGGCGAGATCAAGGGCATCTACCAGCGCTGGTTCGAGCAGCCGATCCCGCCGAAGAACCTCAACCTGGAATTCCCCATGACCGCCGAGCTGCAGGCGATCATCGCCAAGCCCACCAGCGAACCGGTGCAGTAATCCTAGCGCTGCAGGCCGAGGTGGCGGATCAGCGGTTGCGCCTCGGCCAGGCGCTCCCAGACATCGTCGAGCAATTCGGCGGGATAGTAGGAGGGCAGGCGCGGTAGCTCGCGGCGCGGCACCCAGGCGACTTCGCGGATATCGAACTCGTCGCCACCCAGGCCGCGCAGGTTGTCCAGGCTGACCCGGCCATCCCAGGCGTCGACGCGATAGAACAGCTCCATGTGGAAGCGCCCGGCCACTGGCTCGGCGAATTCGCGCACGTAGACCAGCGGGCCGACTTTCACGGCCAGCCCGGTTTCCTCCCGGCACTCGCGGCGCACGGTGTCGCGGGTGGACTCGTCCTTGTCCGACTCGAAGCCGCCGCCCGGTGGAATCCAGTACTCGTCGCCGGCGACGGCATGGCGCACCAGCAGGATTTCGTCGTTGCGTACCAGCAGCCCGGCGGCGCGGATACGGTGTTGCAGGGGGGAAGTCATTGCCAGTCGAGCCTCGCCAGTTTCCATTCGGCGCCGTCGCGCCACCATTCCAGTTTCACGGAATAATGCCCGGCGCTGTCGGGGATGAGGTTCTCGGCGCCGGTAAGGGCGACCTGAGCGTCGGTATGGCCGCGATTGGCGTAGGTCGGGTCGACCCGGCTCTCGCTGCTGAGCAGGATCACCTTGACCTGCTGGTGCCGCAGGAACATCAGCGTCATGGTGCGCCCGGCCCAGTCGCGGTCGAACTCGCCGTTGGCGCGGAAGTCGCCAGCCAACTGATCGATCACGGCCCCGCTATTCTTGGCTTCGAGGTTGTCCTGCAACTGCTTCACGGCGGCGTCCAGTTGCGCGCGCGGGTCGTCGCGATCGCAGCCGGCCAAGGCGAGCACCAGCAGCAAAAGAGAAAGAAACAACTTCCGTGGCATGGCTCACTAACTCCCTTATGGGTTTTTCGCTGGCCCGAGTATCATGCCCGACACCGTGGGGGCCGAAGACTTTCGATGGAAGTCGCGCTGCGGCAACGCGACTTTCTATAAGGTGGCGACAGGCCCTAGGATGGTTACTGGTCCGGGAGCGACCGTACGCACTGATCCAGGAGCGAGCCATGCAAACTTTGTATCCGGAAATCAAGCCTTACGCCCGCCATGAACTGGCCGTCGAAGAGCCGCACGTCATCTATGTGGACGAGAGCGGCACGCCCGACGGACTGCCGGTTCTGTTCATCCATGGTGGCCCGGGCTCCGGTTGCGATGCTATGTCGCGGCGCTTCTTCGATCCCAACATCTACCGCATCGTCACCTTCGACCAGCGCGGCTGTGGCCGCTCCACGCCCTATGCGAGCCTGGAGAACAACACCACCTGGCACCTGGTGCAGGACATCGAGCGCATCCGTGAGCACCTGGGCATCGACAAGTGGGTGCTGTTTGGCGGTTCCTGGGGCTCGACCCTCTCGCTGGCCTACGCCCAGACCCATCCCGAGCGCGTGCTGGCGCTGATCGTACGCGGCATCTTCCTCTGCCGCCCGCAGGAAATCCGCTGGTTCTACCAGGAGGGCGCGAGCCGCCTGTTCCCGGATTACTGGGAAGACTACCTGGCGCCGATTCCCGCCGACGAACATGACGACCTGTTGCATGCCTTCCATCGCCGCCTGACCGGCCCCGACCAGATCGCCCAGATGCACGCCGCGCGCGCCTGGTCCACCTGGGAAGGCCGGACCGCCACGCTGCGGCCGAACCCGGCGGTGGTGGATCGCTTCGCCGACCCGCACCGCTCGCTGTCCATCGCCCGCATCGAGAACCACTATTTCGTCAACGACGGCTTCCTCGAGCCGGACCAGCTGCTGCGCGACATGCACAAGATCGCCCACCTGCCGGGTGTGATCGTCCACGGCCGCTATGACGTGGTCTGCCCGCTCGACAACGCCTGGGCGCTGCACAAGGCCTGGCCCAACAGCGAACTGCAGATCGTCCGCGACGCCGGCCACGTGGCCGGCGAGCCGGGCATCACCGATGCGCTGATCCGCGCGACCAATGAAATCGGCCGCCGCCTGCTGAACCTGCCGCCGGAGGCTGAATGAAGGGTTTGATCCAGCGGGTGCGCGGCGCCCGCGTCGAGGTTGACGGCGAAATCGTCGGCGCTATCGACCATGGGCTGCTGGCTCTGGTAGGGGTGGAACCCCAGGACGACGAAGACTCGGTCAACCGTTTGTTGCACAAGCTGCTTAACTATCGAGTGTTTGGCGACGATGAAGGTAAAATGAACCTTTCATTGAGCGATGTCGGCGGCGGCCTGCTGCTGGTTTCGCAGTTCACCCTGGCCGCAGACACCCGTAAGGGCCTGCGACCGAGCTTTTCCAGCGCGGCGCCTCCTGCAAGGGGCGCCGCGTTGTTCGATCTACTCGTGGAACAGGCGCGAGAGCGTCATCCGCTGGTCGCCACTGGCCGTTTTGGCGCCAACATGCAGGTCCACCTGGTCAATGACGGGCCAGTGACCTTTCTACTGGAGGCTTGAACGCGCGGCAGCTTGTCATATCGCCGTGGGATGATGGTTAGGGCTTATGCATCTAGAACAATGCGCCTCCGGGAGCCGGAAGTACCCGTGGAAAAAATCGGGGAATCATTCAGTCTCACCGGGGTCGGAATTCAATCGCCGGCAATTTGGCATCGCCTTTGCTGGCTTTAATCGTTTTGTGTTCACGGACGAGGGGGACTCGTGATTTTCCGTTCCGTTCAACAACCGCTTTCGCGCCAAATCCTTCGCGGACTGGTCGGCTCCGCCCTGTTGGCGTTGAGCGCTACCCATGCCTGGGCCTTCAATCTCGACGACGTTGGCGAACAGGCCAAGGCGCTGGCTGCTGAGAAGTACAGCGCACCGACGAGCAACCTGCCATCGGAATTCAGCGAAATGAAATTCGCCGATTACCAGCAGATTCGCTTCCGTAACGAGAAGGCCTACTGGGCCGACGAGAAGACCCCCTTCAAGATCAGCTTCTATCACCAGGGCATGCACTTCGACACCCCGGTGAAGATCAATGAAGTCACGGCGACCGACGTCAAGGAGATCAAATACGATCCCTCCCGTTTCGACTTCGGTTCGCTGAAGTTCGACGCCAATGCGACCAAGGATCTGGGCTACGCCGGCTTCCGCCTGCTGTACCCGATCAACTCGCCGGACAAGCAGGACGAGATCGCCACCTTCCTGGGTGCGAGCTACTTCCGCATCATCGGCAAGGACCAGTGGTGGGGCCTCTCCGCCCGTGGCCTGGCGCTGGATACCGCGCTGCCGTCGGGTGAAGAGTTTCCGCGCTTCCGCGAGTTCTGGATCGAGAAGCCCAAGCCCAAGGACAAGCACCTGGTGATTTTCGCGCTGCTGGACTCGCCCCGCGCGACCGGTGCGTATCGCTTCACCATCCGCCCGGGCAACGACACCGTGGTCGACGTGAAGGCCCGCGTGTTCCTGCGCGACAAGGTGAGCAAACTGGGCCTGGCGCCGCTGACCAGCATGTTCCTGTTCGGCTCCAACCAGCCGTCGCCGGAGCACAACTTCCGTCCGGAGCTGCATGACTCCACCGGCCTGCAGATCCACGCTGGCAACGACGAGTGGATCTGGCGCCCGCTGAACAACCCGAAACACCTGTCCGTCAGCGCCTACAGCGTCGAGAACCCGAAAGGCTTCGGCCTGCTGCAGCGTGGCCGCGAGTTCTCCCGTTACGAGGACCTGGACGACCGTTACGACCTGCGCCCGTCCGCCTGGATCGAGCCGCAGGGCGACTGGGGCAAGGGTACCGTCGAGCTGGTGGAAATCCCGACCCCGGATGAGACCAACGACAATATCGTTGCCTTCTGGAACCCGGAGAAGCGCCCGGAAGCCGGCGAGCCGCTGGACTTCGCCTACCGCATGCGCTGGACCAAGGACGAGGAAGCCCTGCACGACGCGAAGAACGCCTGGGTCATGCAGACCCTGCGCTCGGTCGGCGACGTCAAGCAGAAGAACCTGATCCGTCAGCCCGATGGCAGCGTCGCGCTGGTTGTCGATTTCGTCGGCCCGACCCTGAAGGCACTGGCCGGTGATGCGCCGGTAAGCACTCAGGTGAGCACCGACGACAATGCCGAGGTGAAGGAAAACGCACTGCGCTACAACGCAGTGACCAAGGGCTGGCGTCTGACCCTGCGGATCAAGGTCAAGGATCCGAAGAAGCCGACGGAAATGCGCGCTGCGCTGGTAAACGGCGGCCAGACCATTTCCGAAACCTGGAGCTACCAGCTGCCTGCCGATGAATAACTCCACCGCTACCACCGCGCCGGTGGCCGACTATCTCGCGCACCTGCCCCTTTCGGCGCAGGAGCGTGAGCGGCTGGCCCAGGCCGGTTCCATCAGCGAGCTGCACGAGCAGCTCGCTGGCGATGTGCAGGGCGAAGACGCCGCGCTGGCTTCGGTCGGTGCACGTCTGCGCCATGGGTATGGCCAGGACCTCGACGACGCCCAGATGCTGGGCATGGACGACAACGGCCGCACCTACCTCAAGGCCGCGCCGCCAATCCAGCGCACCAAGGTGATCCCCGAACCCTGGCGGACCAACCCGATCATGCGCGGCTGGCGCCGCCTGACCGGGCGCAGCAACCCGGCCAAGCCCGCCCGCGACCTGCCCAAGGCCCGCTGGCAGCGGGTTGGCTCGCTGCGCCGGTTCATCCTGGTCCTGCTCATGCTCGGCCAGACCACCGTCGCCACCTACTACATGAAAGGCATCCTGCCCTACCAGGGCTGGGCCTTCGTCGACCTGGAAGAGATCAACCGCCAGACCTGGCTGCAGACCCTGGAGCAGGTGGTGCCCTACGCCATCCAGTTCGGCGTGCTGACGCTCTTCGCGATTCTCTTCTGCTGGGTGTCGGCGGGATTCTGGACGGCCCTGATGGGCTTCTGGGAGCTGCTCACCGGCCGCGACCGCTACCGCATTTCCGGCAGCAGCGCAGGCAGCGAGCCGATTGCCGCCGATGCGCGCACCGCCATCGTCATGCCGATCTGCAACGAAGATGTCCCGCGCGTCTTCGCCGGCCTGCGGGCTACCTACGAATCGGTGGCGGCCAGCGGCGAGCTGGATCGCTTCGACTTCTTCGTACTCAGCGACACCAACCAGCCCGATATCGCCATGGCCGAAGAAAAGGCCTGGATCGAGCTGTGCAAGGAAGCCCTGGGCTTCGGTCGCATCTTCTATCGCCGCCGTCGTCGCCGGGTGAAGCGCAAGAGCGGCAACATCGACGACTTCTGCCGTCGCTGGGGCGGCCAGTACAAGTACATGGTCGTCATGGACGCCGACAGCGTGATGAGTGGCGATTGCCTGACCAAGCTGGTGCGCCTGATGGAGGCCAACCCCGAGGCCGGCATCATCCAGACTGCGCCCAAGGCGTCGGGCATGGACACCCTCTATGCGCGCATGCAGCAGTTCGCCACCCGCGTGTACGGCCCGCTGTTCACCGCCGGCCTGCACTTCTGGCAACTGGGCGAATCCCACTACTGGGGCCATAACGCGATCATCCGGGTGAAACCCTTCATCGAGCACTGCGCCCTGGCGCCGCTGCCGGGCAAGGGCTCCTTCGCCGGTGCGATCCTCTCCCACGACTTCGTCGAGGCCGCGCTGATGCGCCGCGCCGGCTGGGGCGTGTGGATCGCCTACGATCTGGAAGGCAGCTACGAAGAATTGCCGCCCAACCTGCTGGACGAGCTCAAGCGCGACCGCCGCTGGTGCCACGGCAACCTGATGAACTTCCGCCTGTTCCTGGTCAAGGGCATGCACCCGGTGCACCGTGCGGTGTTCCTCACCGGCGTGATGTCCTACCTGTCGGCGCCGCTGTGGTTCTTCTTCCTGGTGCTGTCCACTGCGCTGCTGGCGGTGCACCAGTTGATGGAGCCGCAGTACTTCCTCGAGCCGCGCCAGCTGTTCCCGATCTGGCCGCAGTGGCACCCGGAAAAGGCCATCGCCCTGTTCTCCACCACCCTGACCCTACTGTTCCTGCCCAAGTTGCTCAGCGTCATGCTGATCTGGGCCAAGGGCGCCAAGGGCTACGGCGGTGTGGTCAAGGTGACCCTGAGCATGCTCCTGGAGATGTTCTTCTCCGTGCTGCTCGCGCCGGTGCGCATGCTCTTCCACACCCGCTTCGTGCTGGCCGCGTTCCTCGGCTGGGAAGCCCAGTGGAAGTCGCCGCAGCGTGATGACGACGACACCCCGTGGAGCGAGGCGATTCGTCGCCACGGCCTGCAGACCCTGCTGGGCCTGTGCTGGGCGCTGCTAGTGGCGTGGTTGAACCCGCGTTTCCTGTGGTGGCTGTCGCCCATCGTCGGCGCGCTGATGCTGTCCATCCCGGTCTCGGTGATCAGCAGCCGGGTCAAGCTGGGCCTGGCCTCGCGCGACGAGAAGCTGTTCCTCATCCCCGAGGAATACGACACCCCGCGCGAACTGCGTGCAACCGACGAGTACACCTACCAGAACCGCTGGCAGGCGCTGAAGGACGGTTTCGTCCGCTCCGCCGTGGACCCGGTACTGAACGCCCTGGCCTGCGCCATGGGTACTGCCCGCCACGGCCAGTCAGCCGCCATCGAATCGACCCGCGCTGCGCTGGTCGAGAAGGCGCTGGAAGCCGGCCCCGAGCAGCTCGACGGCAACCGCCGGCTGGCGCTGCTGAGCGATCCGGTGGCGCTGTCGCGCCTGCACCTGGCGCTCTGGCAGGGCGACAAGGAGCAGTGGATCGGTCCCTGGCGGCAATCGCTGCAAGCCGATGCCCATGCCCCGGCCGTGCCTCTGGCTCCGGTCGCGGAGCAGGGCGCCATGGCGCTGCCCGCCGCGCAATCCTGACCGCAGGTCGCCCCCGTCCCGCTCGGGACGGGGGCGACCTGCCGGTTTCCGTTGTTTTCCCCGCGCACCGCTGCTGGTACCCTTCGCCAGCTATCCAGAAAAGATTGAGATATCCGGCGCATGGGGTACGCTTCGCACCCTTCTGCGCAAGGCCTGCTTTTGCGCGCCCGGTTCGATCGCTGGAAAAAACAACAAGTTCTTTCACTTGCTTGGGAGTATGGGGATGAAAAAGTACCTGGCATCGCTGGTGATGGGCGTCTGCGCCCTGGTCAGCGTGAGCGCGGCTCAGGCCGGCGCCATCGATGAAGCGGCCAAGCGCGGCACCCTGCGTGTAGGCATGGACCCGACCTACATGCCGTTCGAGATGACCAACAAGCGCGGCCAGATCGTCGGCTTCGAAGTGGACCTGCTCAAGGCCATGGCCAAGTCCATGAACGTCAAGCTGGAGCTGGTTTCCACCGCCTACGACGGCATCATCCCGGCCCTGCTCACCGACAAGTTCGACATGATCGGCTCGGGCATGACCCTGACCCAGGAACGCAACCTGCGCCTGAACTTCTCCGATCCCTTCATCGTGGTCGGCCAGACCCTGCTGATCCGTCAGGAACTGCAAGGCGAGATCAAGTCCTACAAGGACCTGAACGATGCGAAGTACCGCATCACCTCGAAGATCGGCACCACCGGCGAATTCGTCGCCAAGAAGCAGCTGTCCAAGGCGCAGTACCACGGTTTCGACAACGAGCCCGAAGCAGTCATGGACGTGGTCAACGGCAAAGCCGACGCCTTCATCTACGACTCGCCGTACAACGTCGTTGCCGTCGGCAAGTTCGGCGCCGGCAAGCTGGTGCACCTGGACCAGCCGTTCACCTACGAGCCGCTGGCCTTCGGCCTGAAGAAGGGCGACTACGACTCGATCAACTTCATCAACAACTTCCTCAAGCAGATTCGTGAAGACGGCACCTACGATCGTCTGCACGATAAGTGGTTCAAGAGCACCGACTGGCTCAAGGACATGGAATAATCCACGTCTGACGCTGGTTGACCCGACGCGCAGGCCCCCGGCCTGCGCGTTCGCATTTTCACGGTAGAGATTCGTGGCTAGAACGAAACGCGCAACCTGGCCCTGGCACGGGCTGACCGGTCTGATCCTTCTGTTGATCGGCCTGGCCATCTGGTACTCCACTTCGCTGATCTCCTACGAGTGGCGCTGGAACCGCGTCCCGCAGTACTTCGCCTACCAGGCTGAAGAACCGCTGCGTGCGGACAGCATCTCGCGGGTGGAGAAGGTCGAGCCGCAGGGCAGCGATGCCCGCGTCACGCTGGTGGACGAGGATGGCAAGCAGCAGGTGCTGACCGTTGCGGCGGACAGCCTGCAGTTCTCCGAAAACGACGACGTCGCCGAAGGCGATGTCGTCGGAGCGACCCGCCACTGGGCCGCCGGCCCGCTCGCCTGGGGGCTGTGGACCACGCTGTGGATCTCATTCGTTTCCGGCGCGTTCGGCCTGTTCATCGGCCTGTTCACCGGTCTCTGCCGCCTGTCGAAGAACCCGACGCTGCACGACCTCTCGACCCTCTACGTCGAGCTGGTGCGCGGTACGCCGCTGCTGGTGCAGATCTTCATCTTCTACTTCTTCATCGGCACCGTGCTGAACCTCTCCCGCGAGTTCGCGGGCGTGGCGGCGCTGGCGCTGTTCACCGGTGCCTACGTGGCCGAGATCGTCCGTGCCGGCGTGCAGTCCATCGCCCGCGGCCAGGACGAGGCGGCGCGCTCCCTGGGCCTGAATGCGGCGCAGTCGATGCGACACGTGATCCTGCCGCAAGCCTTCAAGCGCGTGCTACCGCCGTTGGCGGGGCAGTTCATCAGCCTGGTGAAAGACACTTCCCTGGTCTCGGTAATCGCCATCACCGAACTGACCAAGAGCGGCCGCGAGGCGATCACCACCTCGTTCTCCACCTTCGAGATCTGGTTCTGCGTCGCCGCCCTCTACCTCGTGATCAACCTGCCGCTGTCGCATCTGGCGGGGCGCCTGGAGCGGAGGCTCGGCCAAAGTGATTGAAGTCCGTAACCTGACCAAGGTCTTCGATACCCGCGGGCAAGTCGTGCGCGCGGTGGATGACGTCACCACCGGTGTGGCCAAGGGTGAGGTCGTGGTGGTGATCGGCCCGTCCGGCTCGGGCAAGTCCACCTTCCTGCGTTGCCTGAATGGCCTGGAGGAGTTCGACTCCGGCTCGGTGAGCATCGACGGCCTCGACCTCGCCAACCCGAAGACCGACGTCAACGCCTACCGCCGCGAAGTCGGCATGGTGTTCCAGCACTTCAACCTGTTCCCGCACATGACCGTGCTGGAAAACCTGTGCCTGGCGCAGAAAGTCGTGCGCAAGCGCGGCAAGGCGGAGCGCGAGGCCAAGGCCAGGGCGCTGCTGGATAAGGTCGGCATCGGCCAGAAGGCCAATGAGTACCCGTCGCGCCTCTCCGGCGGCCAGCAGCAACGTGTGGCCATTGCCCGCGCGCTGTGCATGGACCCGAAGGTGATGCTGTTCGACGAGCCCACCTCGGCGCTCGACCCGGAAATGGTCGGCGAGGTGCTGGACGTGATGAAGACCCTGGCCGTGGAAGGCATGACCATGGTCTGCGTGACCCACGAGATGGGCTTCGCCCGCGAAGTGGCGGACCGCGTGCTGTTCTTTGATCACGGTAAGCTGCTGGAGGACGCCGCCCCGGCGGAGTTCTTCGCCCAGCCCAGGGACGCCCGTGCGCAGAGCTTCCTGCGCCAGGTGCTGTGAGGTTTTCGTCTCTGTGAAAGAGCCGCCTTCGGGCGGCTTTTTTGTGTTTGTTCGGGGCGAAGGGCTCTTGTAGGAGCGAGCTTGCTCGCGAACAGGATCCGCTGCGGACTCTATTCGCGAGCAAGCTCGCTCCTACGGAGAGCTTTACGGTGTCCAGGGTACCCCACAAATCCCGGACAAAAAGAAACCGCCCCGGAGGGCGGTTTCTTCTGCAGCGTCAGTCGCGGTTGCGGGTCAGCAGCGCGGGACGCTCGGTCTTGCGGCGCGGTTCCAGCTCTTCCAATTGCTCCGGTGTCGGGAAGCGGTCGGTGCGGACCAGGTCGCGCTTGTTGATCACTACCGGTTGGCGGGTCGGCTTGGCGGCGCCGTACTCGCTCGGCTCGCGCAGCGGGGCGTCGTTCATGCGCGAAGCCGGAGCCTTGCCACCGCGCTTGCGCTGGCCGGCCTTGCCCTGAGCGTTGCCGCCCTGACCCTGGGTGCGACCGCCGCCGTTAGGCTTCTTGGCGGCTCGGCCCTGGCCTTGCCCTTGGCCCTGGCCACGGTTCTGACCGCTTCCGCCCTGGCCGGCGCCCTGACCACCCTGGCCGCGCGGGCGTTGCTGGCCCTGAGCCTGGTTCTGGCCTTGACCCTGTCCCTGTCCCTGACCGCCACGGCGGCGCTGACCGCGCTGCTGGTCCTTGTCAGGGAACGGGCTGACGTAGTCGGCACGGTTGCCAAAGTTGTCGAAGTCGTCGTCGAGGAACTCTTCCGGATCGCGGTTACCGTTGGCCTCGGCCTTGGGTGCGCGAGCCGGCTTGGGCTGCTGGCGGGCCTGGCCCTGCTGGTCCTGCTGTCGGGGCTGGCGAGGCTCGCGCGGCTCACGAGCCTGAGCGTTGGCATTCGGCTGAGCGTCGCTGCCCTGGCCGTCGCCCTTCTTCTTGCCGCGGCCGCCACGACGGCGGCGCTTGCCGGCTGGCTTGTCGCCGTCGGCGAATTCGCCTTCAGCTGCGGGGGCGGCGTTCTGCTGCTCCTCGCCCTGGGGCTGCTGCGGCTTGTCCTTGCTGCGGTCCTTGCGCTCGCCACGCTTGGCCTTGTCCTTGCGCGGCTGACGCTGAGGCACTTCGCGCGCCTCGGGCTGCTGGACTTCGGGCAGCACGGTATCGGGATCGAAGCCCTGCATGTCGCCATCGGGGATGCGCTGCTTGGTCAGGCGTTCGATGGCCTTGAGCAGTTTGTCTTCGTCCGGCGCTACCAGCGAGATGGCCTCACCGGTGCGACCGGCACGGCCGGTACGGCCGATGCGGTGAACGTAGTCTTCCTCGACGTTGGGCAGCTCGTAGTTGACCACGTGAGGCAGTTGGTCGATGTCCAGGCCGCGGGCGGCGATGTCGGTGGCGACCAGGATGCGCACGTCGTTGGCCTTGAAGTCGGCCAGGGCCTTGGTGCGCGCGTTCTGGCTCTTGTTGCCGTGGATCGCGGCAGCCGGCAGGCCGTGCTTGCTCAGGTACTCGGCGAGGCGGTTGGCACCGTGCTTGGTGCGGGTGAACACCAGCACCTGCTCCCAGGCACCCACGGTCACCAGGTGCGCCAGCAGGGCGCGCTTCTGCACCGACGGGATGCGGAACACGCGTTGTTCGATACGCTCGACGGTGGTGTTCGGCGGAGTGACCTCGATGCGCTCCGGGTTGTGCAGGAGCTTGTTGGTGAGGTCGATGATGTCTTTGGAGAAGGTCGCCGAGAACAGCAGGTTCTGGCGCTTGGCCGGCAGCTTGGCGAGGACCTTCTTCACGTCGTGGATGAAGCCCATGTCGAGCATGCGGTCGGCTTCGTCGAGGACGAGGATTTCCACGCGGGACAGGTCGACGCTGCCTTGACCGATCAGGTCGAGCAGGCGGCCAGGGCAGGCGACCAGGACGTCGACGCCCTTGGACATGGCCTGCACCTGCGGATTCATGCCGACGCCGCCGAAGATGCAGGCGCTTTTCAGCGGCAGGTCGCGGGCGTAGACCTTGAAGCTGTCGTGCACCTGGGCTGCCAGCTCACGGGTCGGGGTCAGTACCAGGACGCGGGCCTGGCGTGGGCCGTGGCGGTGTTCGCGGTCCGGGTGGCCTTCGGGGAACAGGCGTTCGAGTACCGGGAGGGCGAAGCCGCCGGTTTTGCCGGTGCCGGTCTGTGCGGCAACCATGAGGTCGCGGCCTTGCAGTACGGCGGGGATGGCGCGTTCCTGAACGGGAGTGGGGCGCGCGTAGCCGGCGGCTTCAACGGCGCCAGCCAGGGCCTCGGAGAGACCGAGGGAAGTAAAGGACATGCGGGGTTCCTGTAGGCCGGCGACCTGCCGGCTCGAGGGCGCGTGATTTCAAGCTCGGGGCGAGCGCTCAGCCTTGGGCTGGAAGCACTCCGCCCACGATACGCCGGCGTTGCGCTGGCCGGGATCGTGGACGGTAAGCCCGGAGCAATGATCCTCAGCGGGGGAGCTTGAGGTTGTTCCAGAGCGCCAGGCTGGGTTCAGCCTGGTTCAGGGTGTAGAAATGCAGACCGGGTGCGCCGCCTTCCAGGAGACGTTCGCACATGTCGGTGATGACCTGCTCACCAAAGGCCTGGATGCTGGCGATGTCGTCGCCGTAGGCTTCCAGTTGCTTACGAATCCAACGAGGGATTTCCGCGCCACAGGCGTCGGAGAAGCGGGCCAGTTTGGTGTAGTTGGTGATCGGCATGATACCCGGTACGACCGGAATGCTGACACCGAGTTTCTCTGCACGCTCGACAAAATGGAAGTAGCTGTCGGCGTTGAAGAAGTATTGTGTGATGGCTGAGTCGGCGCCGGCTTTGACCTTGCGCACGAAATTCGCCAGATCATCCTCGAAATTGCGCGCTTGCGGGTGAACTTCCGGATAGGCGGCAACTTCGATGTGGAAGTGATCGCCGGTTTCGGCGCGGATGAATTCCACCAGTTCGTTGGCGAAACGCAATTCGCCGCTGGCCATGCCCATGCCCGAGGGCAGGTCGCCGCGCAGGGCGACGATGCGACGGATGCCGGCGTCCTTGTAATGGGCCAGCAGGGCGGAGAGCTCGGCCTTGGTGTCGCCGACGCACGACAGGTGCGGGGCAGTCGGCACCTGCACGTCGCCGTCCAGCTGCAGCACGGTGGTCAGGGTGCGGTCGCGGGTGGAGCCGCCGGCACCGTAGGTGCAGGAGAAGAAGTCGGGCTTCTTCGCTGCCAGCTGGCGCGCGGTGGCCAGCAGTTTTTCATGGCCGGCTTCGGTCTTGGCGGGGAAGAACTCGAAGCTGAAACGGCGATCTTTCTGACTCATGGTCGTTCCTTCGGCGCCACATCATTGCGCGGCTGCCGGCATGTGCCGTCGACTTCAGAAGTAACGGCGATAATTGTCTATCTTCGTGCGCAGTCGCTCGGCGCTGGGCTCGTGCACATGGCCGAGGACGGCCAGGATACGCTGCGACTCCCCATGGTATTCGGCGATCTTGCTCCGCGCCCAGGTCGAGGGTGGCGGCTGCAGGTTGGTGATCCGGTCACACAGCTTGACGATCGCATATTGCTGCGCGCCGGTCGCCAGCCTTTCGAGGTAGGTATCGAATGGCAGCTTTTCGCCATTCACCACCTTGCTCAGGCGTTGGGCGCCCTCGGCGACGAATTCGCCGAAACGCGTCTGCAGTTCCTCGAAGGGCACCGGGGTGTCTTCGAGTACGTCGTGCAGCAGTGCAATCTGGACGGTCTCCGCCAGGCGCTCGATGGGCGCTTCGCGGTCGGCCGCCATCACTTCGTTGGCCACCATCGCCAAGTGGACCGCGTAGGGCAGCGTCGAGGCGGTCAGCGTCTGCCCGGTGTGCGCGCCGGCGGCGAAGATCCAGGCCTGGTTGTAGCTGTCCTGCAGGTCCATGCAAGGTTTCCAATGACGCCCAATGGCAAAGAGGGCAGACGATTGCTCGTCTGCCCTCTGGCACATCAGTAGCGGTAGGTGTCCGGCTTGAACGGGCCTTCCACGGTCACGCCGATGTACTCGGCCTGTTTCGGGGTCAGCTGGGTGACGACGCCACCGAAGCCTTTCACCATTTCCAGGGCCACTTCTTCGTCCAGCTTCTTCGGCAGTACTTCGACGGTCAGGCGCTGGGCCTTCTTCTCGGCGGAGAGGTCGGCGTACTTCTGCTCGAACAGGAAGATCTGCGCCAGTACCTGGTTGGCGAAGGAGCCGTCCATGATGCGGCTCGGGTGGCCGGTGGCGTTGCCCAGGTTCACCAGGCGGCCTTCGGCCAGCAGGATCAGGTAATCGTCGTTGGCCGGATCGAAGTCGCCGGCGCCGGTGCGGTGGATCTTGTGCACCTGCGGCTTGACCTCTTCCCATGCCCAGGTCTTGCGCATGAAGGCGGTGTCGATTTCGTTGTCGAAGTGGCCGATGTTGCACACCACGGCGCGCTTCTTCAGCGCTTTCAGCATGCCGGCGTCGCAGACGTTGACGTTGCCGGTGGTGGTGACGATCAGGTCGATCTTGCCCAGCAGGGCGGCGTCAACGCTGGCTTCGGTGCCGTCGTTCAGGCCGTTCTTGTACGGGGAGACCAGCTCGAAGCCGTCCATGCAGGCCTGCATGGCGCAGATCGGGTCGATCTCGGAGACCTTCACGATCATGCCTTCCTGACGCAGCGACTGGGCGGAGCCCTTGCCCACGTCGCCGTAGCCGATCACCAGGGCCTGCTTGCCCGACAGCAGGTGGTCGGTGCCGCGCTTGATGGCATCGTTCAGGCTGTGACGGCAGCCGTACTTGTTATCGTTCTTGCTCTTGGTCACAGCGTCGTTGACGTTGATCGCCGGGACTTTCAGGGTGCCGGCCTTGAGCATGTCGAGCAGGCGGTGAACACCGGTGGTGGTTTCTTCGGTGACACCGTGGATGCGCTCGAGCATCTGCGGGTATTTCTTGTGCAGGATCTCGGTCAGGTCACCGCCGTCGTCCAGCACCATGTTGGCGTCCCACGGCTGGCCATCCTTGAGGATGGTCTGCTCGATGCACCACTCGTATTCCTGCTCGGTCTCGCCTTTCCAGGCGAACACCGGGATGCCGGCGGCGGCGATGGCGGCGGCGGCCTGATCCTGGGTGGAGAAGATGTTGCAGGACGACCAGCGCACTTCGGCGCCCAGCGCAGTCAGGGTCTCGATGAGGACGCCGGTCTGGATGGTCATGTGGATGCAGCCGAGGATCTTCGCGCCTTTCAGCGGCTGGCTGGCGGCGTACTTGCGGCGCAGGCCCATCAGTGCCGGCATTTCGGATTCGGCAATGATCAGCTCGCGGCGGCCCCAGGCGGCCAGGGAAATGTCGGCGACTTTGAAGTCGGTGAAACCGGCAGGCGTGACAGCGCTCATGCGTAACTCTCCATTCGTTGTCTGCGAATGGGCGCCGTTGATGCGTTTGGCGATCGGCGGATGCCGACCGTGACGCGCCCCATCCGAGCCTGACAAGCCGAAGCGAATCGACCTGCTGCAGCGCCCCTCGGACAGGTGGCGGGAACGACCGGACAGTGCCGGCCGTTATTGAAGCCTGCGGATTATAGCCATGGCGCATGACAAGCCAAAGGCTTTTGGTCGCGATCACGCAGTGGATCGCGACCGGGTTCCCCGCCGCGCCCGCGCCAGGGGCCGTGAAAACCCTGGCGCGGGCGTCGTTTCGGGGATCGTGGGCGCCCGCAGTGCCGGGCGCCGATAATCGGGTGGGGTCAGATCACGCCGCTGTCGCGCAGCTTGCCGATGGCAGCCTGGTCCAGGCCGAGCACGCCTTCGAGGATTTCCTGGGTGTGCTGGCCGAGGGTCGGCGGGGCATTGCGGTATTCGACCGGGGTCTCGGACAGGCGGATCGGGCTGGCGACCTGCGGCACTGTGCCGGCCAGCGGGTGCGGCAGGTCCACGCGCAGCCCGCGGGCGATCACCTGCGGATCGGCGAACACCTGGGCCAGATCGTTGATCGGCCCGCACGGCACGCTGGCCTGTTCCAGCACGGCGATCCACTCGGCGGTGGTGCGCATCACGGTGGCCTGGCGGATCAGCGGGATCAGCACCTCGCGGTGCGCGACGCGCGCCTGGTTGGTGGCGAAACGCTCGTCGGTGGCCCATTCCGGGTGGCCCGCCAGTTCGGCGAACTTGCGGAACTGGCCGTCGTTGCCGACGGTGAGGATCAGGTCACCGTCGGCGGTGGGGAAGTCCTGGTACGGCACGATGTTCGGGTGCGCGTTGCCCAGGCGACGCGGCGGGTTGCCGGTGGTCAGGTAGTTCAGGGTCTGGTTGGCCAGGCAGGCGACCTGCACGTCCAGCAGCGCCATGTCGATGTGCTGGCCAATGCCGCTGACATCGCGGTGGGCGAGGGCGGCGAGGATTGCAGTGGACGAGTAGAGGCCGGTGAGGATGTCGGTCAGTGCGACACCCACTTTCACCGGGCCGGCGCCTTCTTCGGCGTCGGAGCGTCCGGTCAGGCTCATCAGGCCGCCCAGGCCCTGGATCATGAAGTCGTAGCCGGCGCGCTTGGCGTAGGGGCCGAACTGGCCGAAGCCGGTGATCGAGCAGTAGATCAGCTTCGGGTTGAGCGCTTTCAGCGACTCGTAGTCCAGGCCGTAGGCCTTCAGCCCGCCGACCTTGAAGTTCTCCAGCACGATGTCGGCCTTGGCGGCGAGTTCGCGCACCAGTCGCTGGCCTTCGGGCTGGGTGAAGTCTATGGTCAGGGATTTCTTGTTGCGGTTCGCCGACAGGTAATAAGCCGCTTCGCTGGTGTCGCGGCCGTCGGTGTCCTTGAGGAACGGTGGGCCCCAGGCGCGAGTGTCGTCGCCGCTGCCGGGACGCTCGATCTTGATCACTTCCGCGCCGAGGTCGGCGAGGATCTGCCCAGCCCAGGGGCCGGCGAGAACGCGGGAGAGGTCGAGGACACGGATGTGCGAAAGGGCGCCGGACATGCAATCACCTGCAGCTTGGATAGGGGCGGGGAGGACGCGGTGCGGGGACTCCACGGTCCTCCCCGGGGCCTCTCGGGCGAGAGGTAAAACGTGCGCTGGCCCAGGCGGGCCAGCGCGGGGCATTACTTAGAAGAAGGCCTGGATGCCGGTCTGGGCGCGGCCGAGGATCAGCGCGTGGACGTCGTGGGTACCTTCGTAGGTGTTCACCACTTCCAGGTTGACCAGGTGGCGGGCGACGCCGAACTCGTCGGAGATGCCGTTGCCGCCAAGCATGTCGCGGGCCAGGCGGGCGATGTCCAGGGCCTTGCCGCAGCTGTTGCGCTTCATGATCGAGGTGATTTCGACGGCGGCGGTGCCTTCGTCCTTCATCCGGCCCAGGCGCAGGCAGCCTTGCAGGGCGAGGGTGATATCGGTCTGCATGTCGGCCAGTTTCTTCTGGATCAGCTGGTTGGCGGCCAGCGGGCGGCCAAACTGCTTGCGGTCCAGGGTGTACTGGCGAGCGGTGTGCCAGCAGGCTTCGGCGGCACCCAGGGCGCCCCAGGAGATGCCGTAGCGGGCGGAGTTCAGGCAGGTGAACGGACCACGCAGGCCGCGTACGTCCGGGAAGGCGTTTTCTTCCGGGCAGAACACGTTGTTCATCACGATCTCGCCGGTGATCGAGGCGCGCAGGCCGACCTTGCCGTGGATCGCCGGGGCGGACAGGCCTTCCCAGCCTTTTTCCAGGACGAAGCCGCGGATCTGGCCTTCGTCGTCCTTGGCCCAGACCACGAAGACGTCGGCGATCGGGCTGTTGGTGATCCACATCTTGGCGCCAGTGAGGCGGTAGCCGCCGTCGACTTTCTTGGCACGGGTGATCATCGAACCCGGGTCGGAGCCGTGGTCCGGCTCGGTCAGGCCGAAGCAGCCGATGTACTCGCCGCTGGCCAGTTTCGGCAGGTATTTCTGCTTGGTGGCTTCGTTGCCGAATTCGTTGATCGGCACCATCACCAGGGAGGACTGCACGCTCATCATCGAGCGGTAGCCGGAATCGATGCGCTCGACTTCGCGGGCGATCAGGCCGTAGCACACGTAGTTCAGGCCGCTGCCGCCGTACTGTTCGGGAATGGTCGCGCCGAGCAGGCCGGTTTCGCCCATCTCGCGGAAGATCGCAGGGTCGGTCTGCTCGTGGCGGAAGGCTTCCAGTACGCGCGGGGCCAGCTTGTCCTGGGCGAACTGCTGGGCGCTGTCGCGCACCATGCGCTCTTCTTCGGTGAGTTGCTGATCCAGCAGCAGCGGATCTTCCCAGTTGAAGCTTGCTTTGGTCGCCATGGAGAACCTCGAACGCAGACAGTGAAAGACCCGCACAAGTCTAGGCGGGCTCGGTGTGGGCCATCCTAGTCAGCCGTCGGGAAGCCGGGCAACCGACTAATTCGCACGCTGTTGTGCTATTTTGTCACTCCGTAATTGCTGGGCTGCTGCTGGATTTTGCCTGCTTGCCTCTATTTCAGGTGCTCCTGGCGATTACTGTGCATCACGATATTCCGAAGAGGCATTCGATGCGACGCAAGATCCCGACCACCGCGGCGCTGGTCGCCTTCGAGTCTGCCGCCCGCCACGAGAGCTTTACCAAGGCCGCCGACGAGCTGTCGCTCACCCAGAGCGCCATCTGCCGACAGATCGCCACGCTGGAGGAGTTCCTCGGCGTCGAGCTGTTCCGCCGTTCGCGGCGCGGGGTGAAGCTGACCGAAGCGGGGCTCAACTACAGCCGCCGTGTTGCCCAGCGCCTGGACGCCGTGGAGCGCGACACGCTGGCGGTGATGGGCCAGCAGGGCGGCGGTACGCTGGAGCTGGCGGTGGTACCGACCTTTGCGACGCAATGGCTGCTGCCACGGCTGAAGGACTTCAAGCGCCTGCACCCGGAAGTCACGGTGAACATGACCAACCGCACCCGGCCCTTCCTCTTCGCCGACACCGAGTTCGACGCGGCGCTGTATTTCGGCGACGGCGTGTGGTCCGGCACGGTGGCCAACTTCCTCATGCACGAGAACCCGGTGCCGGTGTGCAGTCCCGAGCTGCTGGGTGGGTGTCGTGAGCTGTCCGCCGCGCAGATCGCCGAGTTGCCCTTGATGCAGCAGACCACCCGGCCCTACGCCTGGCGCCAGTGGTTCGGTTCGCTGGGCATGAGCGTGGCGCACGACATGAGCGGCACGCGCTACGAGCTGTTCTCCATGCTCGCCCAGGCGGCGATGCACGGCATGGGCGTGGCGCTGATCCCGCCGATGCTGATCCAGCACGAGTTGGCCGACGGGCGGCTTATCGTGCCGATGCAACATGCCTATTTGAGCGAAAATGCCTATTACCTGATGATTCCCGAGCGCAAGGTGGAATCGGCGACCCTCGGCGCCTTCCGCGACTGGCTGGTGGATGAGGCCGCACGATACCGCGCCGAAGCCGGCCTCGGCTGAACATCTGCTGCGCGTCGGCATAACTGCGTTGGAAACAGACTAAAAAATGCTCATTTACAGAACGTAAACTCCGCTTTTTCAGCCTGTTCCCGCCTTGTTCTGCTCTAGCTCGCAAGATGTTGAATAGGCTCTGAGTCATGGCAAGTTATCTGGCGCCGGCCTGGTCCAGACTTGCGTAGCCGGCGGGGCTTTCCCCGTCATCGCGCTCACGAGGCGCAACCTCCCAAGAAGGAGCTTCCATGAATTTCCACACCCGCAAATGGGTCAAGCCTGAAGACCTCAACCCGAACGGCACCCTGTTCGGCGGCAGCCTTCTGAAATGGATCGACGAAGAAGCGGCGATCTACGCCATCATCCAGCTGGGCAACCAGCGCGTGGTGACCAAGTTCATCTCGGAGATCAACTTCGTCAGTTCCGCGCGCCAGGGCGACATCATCGAGCTGGGCATCACCGCCACCGAGTTCGGCCGCACCTCGATCACCCTGACCTGCGAAGTGCGCAACAAGATCACCCGCAAGAGCATCCTCACGGTCGACAAGATGGTCTTCGTGAACATCGGCCCCGATGGCCAGCCAGCGCCGCACGGCCGCACCGAGATCCTCTACATCAAGGACCAGTTCAAGGACGACGCCATTCCCCAGCCCTGATGGCTGGCTCGCCAAGGTGATTGCCAGCGTGCCCGGAGCCAAGCCGAACCGCGGCGAAAACCTTTGCATTTGCGTCGATTGAATGTGAGCCTGTGCCCGCCCACGGCGGGCATGGGCCGACGCTGCTCCCCGCCGATCCAGCAGTACTGCATTCAGCAGAATGTTCCTGCAGAACAATGACCGGGGAGAGACCATGCACACCACCTTCGCATCCGCGCTGCGCCAACTGGCTGTGGCCACCTGCGCCAGCCTGCTGCTGGCCGGCGCCGCGCACGCCGCCGCGATCAAGGCCGACACCAAACCCGAGGCCGGCACCTTCAAGATGGGCATGCAGCCCTGGCTGGGCTATGGCCAGTGGTACGTCGCCGAGCAGGCTGGCGCCTTCAAGGCCAACGGCCTGGAGCAGGTCGAGCTGGTCAACTTCACCGAAGACAAGGACATGAACGCCGCCCTGGCCAGCGGCCAGATCGACGGCGGCAACCTCGCCACCCACACCGCCATGGCCATGGTCGCCGCCGGCCTGCCGGTGAAGATCGTCCTGCTGCTGGACCAGAGCACCAGCGCCGATGCGCTGATCGTCGACCCGTCGATCAAGACCCTGACCGATCTCAAGGGCAAGCAGGTCGCCTATGAAGAAGGCACCACCAGCGACATCCTCCTGCACAGCGCCCTGCGCAAGGCCGGCCTGACCATCGCTGATGTGCAGCCGGTGCCGATGCCTGCCGCCAACGCCGGCAGCGCGCTGATCGCCGGCCAGGTCCCGGCCGCTGTCACCTACGAGCCGTACCTGTCCGCCGCCAAGCAGCAGAACCCCAAGGTCAACCTGCTGTACAAGGGCTCGGATGACCCGGGCATCATCAGCGACGTGTTCGTGGTGCGCGACGACGTGCTGAAGGAGCGTCCCGGCCAGGTGCTGGCGCTGATCAAGAGCTGGGAAGCGGGCCTCAAGCTCTACAACGAGAAGAGCGCCGAAGGCCGTGCCGCCATCGCCAAGGGCGTGGGCGCCGACGAGTCCGAGCTGAGCAGCGCCTTTGACGGCGTGCACTTCTACTCGGTGAAGGAGAACCAGGCAGAGCTGAAAGGCTCCTTCCAGAAAGGTTCCTTCGAGCACATCCAGAAGGCTGCCAGTGAAGCGGGCATCCTCCAGCAGCCGGTCACCCCGGCGCAGGCCATCGACGCGCGTTTCGTCGAAGCTCTCTGATCACCTGATGCTCTGATACAACGCGCGCGCCGGCCCCGAGCCGGCGCGCGTCTTTCTCCGTTCGACGAGCCCGACATGAAAGCCCGTAAATCCAACCCGCTGTTCACCATCGGCAAGCCGATCGCGCAGCGCCATTTCCTGCTCATCGGCGGCGCCGTGTTCGTCCTGCTGGCGCTGCTCTGGTGGCTGGCCGGCGCCAGCGGCGCGGTGCCGAAGATATTCCTGCCGGCGCCCGGTGACGTCTGGGCGCGCATGCTCAAGCTGGCCGCCGATGGCACGCTGTGGTCGGACCTGAAGGTCAGCGTGTACCGCATCGCCGTGGCCTTCCTGGTGTCCTCGGTGATGTCCATCGTCATCGGCGTCTTCGCCGGCTGCTACGGCTTCTGGAAAGCCGCCACCGAGCCGCTGGTGGACTTCGTGCGCTACATGCCCGTGGTCGCCTTCGTCCCGCTGACCATCCTCTGGGCCGGCACCAGCGACTTCCAGAAATTCCTGATTATCTGGATCGGTACCTTCTTCCAGCAGGTGCTGATGGTGATGGACGCGATCAAGCGCGTACCGGCTGACTTCGTCGGCCTCGGTCGCACGCTGGGGATGCCGGATCGCCGCATCCTCCTGAAGATCGTCCTGCCCAGCGCATTGCCGGGTATCTGGGACGCCCTGCGGATCAGCCTCGGCTGGGCCTGGACCTGGCTGGTGCTGGCTGAACTGGTGGCGGCGACCTCCGGCCTGGGCTACCGCATCACCGTGTCCCAGCGCTTCTTCCAGACCGACACCATCATCGGCTACATCCTGCTGCTCGGCTTCCTCGGCCTGATCACCGACCAGGCCATGCGCGCTGGCGAGAAGGTCCTGTTCCGCTACAACCGGAGGCGTAACTGATGGCGACTTTGGAAATCTCCGGCCTGAACAAGAGTTTCGCGGTCGGCAAGGAGCGCCGCGAGGTTCTGCGCAACATCGACCTGACGCTGGCGGACAACGAGTTCGTGTCCATCGTCGGAACCTCCGGCTGTGGCAAGAGCACGCTGCTGTCCATCGCTGCCGGCCTGGAAGAGTTCGACAGCGGCAGCGTGAAGGTCGACGGCGTGCCGATCACCGGGCCGGGCCTGGACCGTGGCGTGGTGTTCCAGTCCTACACGCTGCTGCCCTGGCTCACCGCGCGGCAGAATGTCGAGTTCGCCCTCAAGGCCGCAGGCATGTCCCGTGCGCAATGCCGCGAAATCGCCGACGAGCACCTGGAGCTGGTGAAGCTGACGAAGTTCGCCGAGGCCTACCCGAACGAGTTGTCCGGCGGGATGAAACAGCGCGTGGCGATCGCTCGCGCGCTGTCCTACCGGCCAAAGATTCTGCTGATGGACGAGCCCTTCGGCGCGCTGGATGCGATGACTCGCCACCAGATGCAGGAACTGCTCACGCGCATCTGGGAAACCCATCGACTGACGGTGATGTTCGTCACCCACGACGTGGAAGAGGCGGTCTACCTGTCCGACCGCATCGTGGTGATGGGGCTCGGGCCGGGGCGGATCAAGACCACCTTCGACGTGAAACTCGGCCGCCCGCGCCATGAGGACATGGCTGCCAGCGCCGAGTTCATCGACCTGCAGCGCCAGGTGCTGCGCTCGATCCGCGAGGAAGAGCAGGGCGTCTCCGCCCTCTGAGGGCCCTGGTTTACCAGCGGCCGGAGGCCCCGCCGCCGCCGCTGGAACCACCGCCGCCACGGAAGCCTCCACCGCCGCCACCTCCACGCCCGCCGCGGCCGATCGAGCTGATGATCGTCATGAGCAGTTGCAGCACGCCCATGGTCAGCCACATCGGCGGCAGGAAGAAGATGTACAGCACCAGCGGGATCGAGAAGGCGCCGATCAACTGCTGTTGCAGCGCGGCGGGATTGGCTTCGCTGACCAGCAGCACGCCAGCGGCGATGCCGCCCACCAGCACGCTGCACAGCAGGTAGCGGCCCATGCTGCGCTGGCGCATCCAGGACACCGGCAACAGCATGCCCAGCAGCGGCACGCCGATCAGCAGGCCGAGTAGCGCTGCCAGGCGGGTGGGCGGGACTTCCTCGGCGGCCGTCGCGTTGCGGTTCGAGTAGGCGTCGCTGTAGTTTTCCGCCGGGCCGGTATGTGGCAATTCGTCTTCGCTGCCGTCTGGCGGCGTGGTTGCGGCGGAGGGCGGTTCGATCAGTGCGATCAGACTGTCGACGCCGGCCTGGATGCCGCCAGCGAAGTCACCTTTCTGAAAGAAGGGCACGATCTGTTCGCGGATGATCCGGCCGGCCTGCACGTCGGTGATGGTGCCTTCCAGCCCGTAGCCGACTTCGATGCGCAGCGTACGGTCATTCTTTGCAACCACCAGCAGCACGCCGTCATCGACACCCTTGCGGCCCAGCTTCCATTGCTCGAAAGCGCGCACCGCGTAGTCCTCGATGCTGTCCTCGCCAGTGGTGGGGACCAGCAGTACGGCGATTTGCGCGCCCTTGCGTTGCTCCAGGCCGGCGAGCTGGCTTTCCAGCTGCGCGCGCTGCCCGGCATCGAGGGTCTGGGTGAGGTCGGTGATGCGGGCGCTGAGCGGCGGAATGGCGACCGGCGCCGCCTGCAGCACGACCGCCCAGCACAGCAGCAGGGCGGCCAGCAGCCAGCGCGGCAGGGTCATTGTGCGGGCTGCGCCGGCGCGTTGCCGAAGTCCACTTTAGGCGCGGTGGAAATGGCAGCTTCGTTCTCGACGCTGAAGTTGGCCTTGGGCTTGTAGCCGAAGATCTTCGCGGTGATCACCTGCGGGAACTGGCGAATCATCACGTTGTATTCCTGCACGGCCTTCACATAGCGGCCACGGGCGACAGTGATGCGGTTCTCGGTGCCTTCGAGCTGGGTCAGCAGGTCCTTGAACAGGCCGTCAGCCTTGAGCTGCGGGTAGTTTTCCGAGACCACCAGCAAGCGTGACAGCGCCGAGCTGAGCTGCCCCTGGGCCTGCTGGAAGCGCTTGACCGCTTCCGGGTCGTCGAGCTGGTCGGCATTCAGGGTGGTGCTGCCGACCTTGGCACGGGCCTCGGTCACCTGGGTCAGCACGCTCGCCTCATGGGCGGCGTAGCCCTTCACGGTGCTGACCAGGTTGGGGATCAGGTCGGCGCGGCGCTGGTACTGGTTGAGCACTTCCGACCAGGCGGCCTTCACCCCTTCGTCGCCGGATTGCATGGCGTTGTAGCCGCAACCGGAGAGCAGGGTGACGAGGATGTAAGCGGTCAGGAACTTGATCAGGCGTGGCATGGCAGAGGCTCGTGCTGGCGAAAAGGCCCAGTCTAGGCCAGTTATGGCTGAGGAGGCAGGTGGAAATGTCCGAAACAGCCAGCGCTTGCCCCTCATGGGGTGGCTCGGGGTAGAATTGTACTGGTCTATACCAGGAGTTCGTTTTCGTGCTCGCCACTACCCTGGTGCTGCTGGCCGCCCTGCTGCACGCCACCTGGAACACCCTCGTCAAGTTCAGCAACGACCGCCTGCTGGTGGTTGCGTGCATGGACATGGTCGGCCTCGCCGCCGCGCTGCTCCTGCTGCCCTGGATCGAGATTCCTCCTGCTGAAGTCTGGCCCTGGCTGCTGGCCGCCGTGTCGCTGCAACTGGTCTATCGCGTGCTGCTGATCCAGGCCTACAAGGTCGGCGACCTGGGCCTGGTCTATCCGCTGATGCGCGGGCTGTCGCCGTTGGTGGTGCTGGCGCTGACCCTCTACTTCGGCGGCGAGCACCTGACTGACAAGCAGATCCTCGGCATCCTGCTGATCCCGGTCGGCATGCTGTTCCTGCTCAAGGGCGGTGGCGGCTCGAAGCTGCCGTGGATCGCCTATCCCACGGTGCTGCTGATGGGCCTGTGCATCGGCAGTTACACCTGGACCGACGGCAACGCGCTCAAGCTCTGGCCCAAGCCGCTCGACTACCTGGTGTGGCTGTCGCTGCTCTCCGGTCTGCCGTTCCCGCTGGTGGCCCTGTTCGGCCGAACCCGCGCCTTCGCCAAGTTCTGGATCAACGACTGGAAGCTCGGCCTGAGCGTCGGTTTCTGCGTGCTGCTCAGCTACGGGCTGGTGCTCTGGGCCATGCAACTGGGCTCTATCGCCGAGGCCGCCGCGCTGCGCGAGACCAGCGTGCTGCTGGTGGTGCTGTTCGGCATGCGCTTTCTCAAGGAACCCTTCGGCCTGCCACGCCTGGCGGCGTGCAGCCTGGTGCTGGCGGGCATGCTGGTGATGAAACTCTGAGGATTGGCTCGCGCTACGGAGCAACCCGCCAAGCCGGTCAAGGACGCGGCGTGCGGCGATGACCTAAGCTGCGCGCTTTCCCCTCGACGAGAGTCCCGCCATGCCCATTGCCTTCTGGTGCGTCCTGATCGCGATCTTCCTGCCTTACGTCGGCACCAGCATCGCCAAGTTCACCGGCGGCGGCTTTGGCCCCCGGCAGAACCACGACCCGCGCACCTTCCTCGCCAGCCTGGAGGGCTATCGCAAGCGCGCCAACGCCTTCCAGATGAACAGCTTCGAGGTGACCCCGGCCTTCGCCGCGGCGGTGATCATCGCCTACCTGGTGAACAACGCCGAGCCCGCCACCATCGACCGCCTGGCCATCGCCTGGGTCACCAGCCGCCTGCTTTACCTGATCTTCTACATCGCCGACCTGGCGCTGCTGCGCTCGCTGGCGTGGTTCCTCGGCATGGCGCTGATCATCGCGATCTTCGTCGTTTCCGCCTGACCCGACGCTGCCTGAACGGCAGCTGAACGAATGGCGCGGCGCTGCGGCGGATGGCCGCAGCGACCGGCACGCGGTCTGGATCATTCGGGGAACGGGGCGGATAATCCGGCGCTTCCGTGTCTGGCCGTCCTACAAGAGTCCCCCCATGAAGTTGAAGACCCTGCTCGTTCTGCTGCTGGCCGGTACCGCGCTTGCCGGCTGCCATCGCCTGGACCCCAACTCGCCGGAGTACAAGCGCCAGGCGGTGTTCAAGGAGATGCTCAAGACCAGCGAGGACATGGGCGGCATGTTGCGCGGTCGAATTCCGTTCGACGCGGACAAGTTCCGGGCCAACTCGACCAAGCTGGGTGAACTGGCCGACAAGCCCTGGCAGTACTTCCCCACTACCCAGCCGCCAGCTGACAAGGTGGAAAGCGACGACACCCGCGCCAAGGCAGAAATCTGGCAGCGCCAGCTGGAGTTCCAGGCCGACGCCAAGACCTTCGAACAGGCCGTCCGCGCCCTGGGCGAAAACACCCGCAATGCCGCGCCGACGCCTGAAGGCGTGCGCAAGGACTTCGCCGCGGTGGAAGACGCCTGCGAAGCCTGCCACAAGAAATTCCGCGCGCTCTGACGCGCGCTTTTTTGTAGGGTCGAGCTGACTCGCGAACGAGCCAGTTCGATCCTGCAGGTTCATTCCTCCAGTTCGCGCTTGGCCTGCTCCAGTTCGGCGCGGGCTTCGGCCAGCTTGTCCTTGCGCTTCTCGATCTTCTCGGCGTCACCCTTGTTCATCGCCTTGCGCAGGTCCTTCTCGCGCTGGGCGACTTCCTTCTCCGCGTCCAGCACATTCTGCTTGCGCTCCTGCGTGAGGCTGGCGTCGGTGCAATAGGTCTTCACCTTTTCCAGGGCGGTCTGCAGGCCGGCGATGCGGTTGCCGTTGCCTTGGGCCTTGGCCTGTTCGAGCTGGTTTTCGAGAGCGGCGCGCTTGGCGGCGCAGCCGGTCAGCGGTTGCCCGGACGCCTCGGCGGCGAGTAGCGGGCTGGCGCAGCCGAGGGCGAGTACGGCGGCCATCAGGGCAGAGCTTCGGAACATTTTCGGAGTCCTTGGTTACCAAACACTATGACGTTGGAGTCAACGGCTAGAGTTTGCCATGGACGGGAGCGCAAGGGGCTGCCCCAGGGCAATGCCTCCGAATCTGGCCCGGACTCGCAATGCCCGCCGGGCGGGCAAGGAGAGGCGGTATGCGGGTGGCGATGCGGATGGTGCAGGTACTCATCGCGCTGTGGGTGCTGGCGCTGCTGGTGGGCGGCTGGTGGTACGTACCCGGCGAGCTGACGCAGCGGCCGACGCTGACCGGCAGCAGCGAGGATGCCTCGGTGCGCCAGGGCCAGCGCCGCCGCAGCTATGTGCTCTACGTGCCGCAGAAATTGGCCGAGCGCCCGGCGCTGCTGGTGGTGCTGCACAGCTCGCAGAGTAACGGCGAGCGCATGCGCCGCGACAGCGGCTACCGCTTCGACGCGCTGGCAGATCGCGACGGTTTCCTGGTGCTCTACCCCGATGGTTTCGAAGGCCATTGGAACGACTGCCGGCGGGCCGCCTCCTACAGCGCCCGGCAATTGAATATCGATGACGTCGGCTTTCTCTCGGACATGATCGCCCGCCTGCAGCGCGAGCGCAGCGTCGATCCTGCGAGGGTCTTCGTTACGGGCTATTCCAATGGTGGGCAGATGGCCTTGCGGATGGCGGCGGAAGCACCGGACAAGGTCGATGGCGTCGCCGCGGTGGCTGCCAGCCTGCCGAGCACCGACAACGATGCCTGCCGTCCCGCCGAGCAGCCCAAGGCGGCGCTGTTGATGAATGGCACGCGGGACCCGATCAATCCCTACGCGGGTGGTCGGGTGACGTTGTTCGGCTTCGGTGACCGGGGCAATGTGCTGTCCGCCGAAGATTCCGCTCTGGCGTTGGCGAAGCGCAATGGTTTGGGAGGCGAGCCGCAGGTGGACAAGCTGACCCAGCCGGGGCCGGTGTGGGCACAGCGGCAGCGCTGGGCTGTCGGCGACGGGCCACCCGTGGAGCTGGTGACGGTGTTCGGCGGCGGGCATCTGATTTCGCAGCCGCTTTACCGGCCGCCGCGCATGCTCGGCCAGGTCGATCCGCAACTGGATGGGCCGGCTGAAATCTGGCGATTCTTCAGCGATCTCTCACCTGGCGAGCAGCCACATAGCGAGCAGCCGTTCTAGAGTTCGATCACCCGACAGGGATCGAAGCCGCTGTCCTCTCCGGGGTAAGCGCCGGGGTTGGCGACGATGCGACCCCGGCCGACGCGGTAGTCCAGGCATTCGTGAACGTGACCGTGGATCCACAGGTCACAGCGCTCGACCAGTGTTTCCAGGTTCGAAGCGAAGGCCGGCGACAGGGCATCGCCCACGTAATGCGCCGGAATCGAGCGCGCGCTGGGTGCGTGGTGGGTGACCACCACCGTGGGCCCGGCGGAGGGTTGGGCCAGCTCCGCTTCCAGCCATCGGCAGGTCGCCGCGCAGATATCGGCGCTCATGCCTGGAGTGAAGGGTTGGGTGAAGTAGTCGACCGTAGTGAAGTCCGGCATGAGCAATTGGGCCTGCTCGTAGGCCAGTTCAGATGCGTGCTTGCCATAGAGCTGAAAGTCGGTCCACAGCGTCGCGCCGAGAAAGCGGACGCCCCCCAGGACCACGGCATCCTGTTCCAGGAAGTGGATATCCAATGCTCGCGCCAGGTTGCGCATGGCCTGGGTCAGTTCGGGCAAGTCGGAGTGATAGAACTCGTGGTTGCCGGCGACGTAGATGATTTCGCTGTCAGGAAATTCCTCACGCGCCCAGTGCAGACCTTGCAGGTGTTCATGAATATCGCCGGCCAGCACAACCACGTCCGCTGCGGCCTGCGGTAACTCGCGGCGGCCGTTGGGGAAGTGTTCGTGGTGCAGGTCGGAAAGGACTCTCAGACGCATGGCGTGTAACTGACGTGTAGGAATCAGCCGAGCATAGCGAAGGATGATGCCTTTGACATGGGTCATGGCATTGCCGATGTCTCTCTAAAACCCCTACGAAATTAAGGGATGATTCAGAAGGTTCCTTCAGCTTCCGCTTGGGCCCGCTGTTCCGGCGCCCCAAGGAGGACTCATGAAACTCATCTGGATCGTACTGTTGGCCGTCGTGGCCACCTTTGGCCTGGCCCTGTTCGTCGACCCGCCAGCGACGCTGGACATCTGGGTCGTGCGCAAGCAGGCCATTCTCTTCACTGGCGTCGCGTCTTTCGCACTGATGTCGCTGATCATGTTGCTGGCGGTGCGCCCGGTGTGGCTGGAGAAGCCGCTCGATGGCCTCGACCGCATGTACCGCGCGCACAAGTGGGCGGGCATCCTGGCCATCGTGCTGGGCCTGCTGCACTACCTGATGGAGCTGGGTGGGCCGCTGCTCGCCGAGTTCTTCGCCAAGCCGGCCAAGGGGCCGCGCGTGGAAACCTTCCTCGACGTATTCCGCGGGTCGGCCAAGGACCTGGGCGAGTGGTCGGCCTGGCTGCTGGCGGCAATGCTGGTCATTACGCTCTGGCAGCGCTTCCCCTACCACTTGTGGCGCTATGTCCACAAAACCCTTGCGGTGGTCTATCTGGTGCTTGCTTTCCATGGCGTGGTGCTCGCGCCGGCTGGCTACTGGGCGCAACCGGTCGGCTGGCTGGTGGCACTCTGCGCCGCAGTGGGCAGCCTGTGTGCGCTCTGGGCGCTGACCGGGCAGATCGGCCGCCGACGCACCCATGAGGGTGTCGTGGTAGCGGTCGAGCGTCCCGGCGAGCGGATGCTGGAAGTGACCTGCAAGTTGCAGGGGCGTTGGCAGCACCGCGCCGGGCAATTCGCTTTCCTCACCTGCAACCGCCTGGAAGGCCAGCATCCCTTCACCATTTCCAGCGGCGACCTGGGCAACGGCGAGGTGCGCTTCAGCATCAAGGCATTGGGGGACTACACACAGCGCCTTCAGAGTGGGCTGAAGGTCGGTGATCCGGTGAAGGTAGAGGGGCCCTACGGTTGCTTCGATTTTCGCCGCGACAAGGGCGAACGGCAGGTCTGGATAGCCGGTGGTATCGGTATTACACCGTTCCTGGCGTGGCTCGATTCACTGCAGGCGCGGCCGGATGATTGCCCGGAGGTGACGCTGCTGTACTGCGTGCGCTCGCCGTCCGATGCCATCTATGCCGGTCGCCTGCGTGAGCTGTGCGCGAAGTTGCCGCGCATCGATCTGCGTGTGCATTACAGCGAGAGCGAAGGCTACCTGCAGGCAGCCGACCTGGGCCTGCAGCCCGGTGTGCACGGGCGTTGGCCGAGCGTGTGGTTCTGCGGCCCGCAGGCGCTGGCCGAGCTGCTGCGCCGGGACCTGCGCCGCCAGGGCATGCCGAGCAACCGCTTCCACCAGGAAGCCTTCCAGATGCGCTGAAGCGCTCAGAAACCGGCAACGCCGAGGTCGTGCAGTTGCGCGCGCAATTGCACGACTGCCGGCGCTTTGAAGAAGGCTTCCAGTTGTGCCGCGCGCACCTTGCCTATGCCTGGTTGCACCTGCCACTGCACTGCGTCGCGGGCCGCCAGTGCGGGCCAGTCGTCTCCCGCAGGATGGGCGTTGGGGGACGGTGCACCCAGTGCACGCAGCCAAGTAGCGAACGATCGCTGACGAGCGAGCTGGAATTGCTGATGCAGACTCGCTGCACTTCGCTCACCGAGTCCGGGAACCTGGCTCAGTTGCTCTGGCGTCAGCGTCATCCAGGCAAGCATCCCCGTCAGTAGCCCGGCTTCGTGCAGCCGTCTCCAGGTGCCCGCTCCGACACCGGCTAGCCCTAGCCCGTTCTTTCCGCCGAGCCATTCCAGGCGGGCGAGGAACTGTTCCTCGCAGCCCTCCGTGGGCTGCCAGCAGGAGAGGGCGTTGAACTGGTCGTCTTCTGGTGCGGCCATGTCGGGACGAGTCGGCGAGCGCCAGACCACGCCGTCGAGTCGTGGAATGGTCAGTCCGGCCAGGGCGATGGCGACCTGGTCGCCGGGGCGGATGTCCAGGCTGCGCCAGCGCTTGAGCGAGCCGACGCCGACGCGCTGGATGGTTCGCCCGTCCAATTCCACCGGGGCCAGATGCAGCACAGGTGTCACCCGGCCGCTGCGGCCGACCTTGAACGCCACGCGACGAACCTCCGCCAGTGCCTGTTGATGCGGATACTTCCACGCCACCGCCCAGCCCGGCGCCTGTGCGCTCCAGGCCTTGCCCGGTGGCCGGCGGCCCTGGCGGATGACAATGCCATCGCTGGCGAAGGGCAGCGGCTGGCGATACCAGCGCTCGCGCCAGGACTCGATTTCAGATTGCCCTGTCACCGGCTCGGTCAGGTTGGCACTGTCATCGAATCCCAGCTGGCGCAGGCGTGCCAGGCGCCCTGGCATGTCCAGTGGACCATCCGGCAGCTCCCAGACGAACAGGCCGATCTGTGCGCCTTCGTCGCCCAACTCCTTGCGGGCCATCAGGCCGGCGATCTTGCCGCGGGCACCTGCGCCGCCCTGCAACGCTTGCACATGCTGTGGCAGTCGCCAGTACAGCTCGCCTTGCAGTACCAGATGGCCTGGTTTGCCGGGTAACTGCCTGGGGATAGCGTCGATCCGTTGCGCGTTGGCGGTCCAGTCCTGCCCGGCGCTGCCGTCGCCGCGGCTGATTGCCTGGCTGAAGCGACCGTCGCGGTAGATCAGCGTGACGGCTACGCCGTCGACCTTGGGCTGCACCCAGAGGTCGGTGCGATTGGCCAGCCAACTGCGCACGGCCGAGGCATCGGGAAGTTTGTCGAGGCCGGTGTGGGCGAAGGGATGGCGGTTCGTCCCCGCGCTGCTGGCCAACGGCGACTCGGGGGCCGCGTGGACTTGCGGGAAACAGTCCTGCCACTGAGTCAGTCGTTCGCGTGCCTGGTCGTAAAGCTCATCGGCCACGGGTGACTTTCCGTCCCGGTGGTAGGCGTCATCCCACTGCGCCAGCTGCCCGCGGAGTGCCTCGATCTGCCGAGGCGCTTGCTCGGTCGGCCAGTCGGGGCAGGCACGAACGGTAAGAGGAAGGCAAAACAGAAAGGTGATGGCGAGGCGGAGCATGGCGAGAGACCGTGCAGTGGAAACCCGCAAGGCAAGGAGCCGAAAGCGGCGATCGATGCCGGAATGAGCGTGGATTCTTCGCCAAGGCTTGTGGGAGATCAGAAACGAAAAAGCCCCGCCGAGGCGGGGCTTTTTCCTGCTACCGAGCCTTACAGGCCGGCGGCATCACGCAGGGCGGCGGCCTTGTCGGTGCGCTCCCAGGTGAAGGCGGTGAAGGTGTCACCGTCGTAGGTCATTTCGAACGGGTTGCGGCCGAAGTGGCCGTAGGCTGCGGTCGGCTGGTACATCGGGTGCAGCAGGTCGAGCATCTTGGTGATCGCGTACGGACGCAGGTCGAAGTGCTCGCGGACCAGTTGGATGATCTTGTCATCGCTGATCTTGCCGGTGCCGAAGGTGTTGATCGAGATGGAGGTCGGCTGGGCTACGCCGATGGCGTAGGACACCTGGATCTCGCAGCGCTCCGCCAGGCCGGCGGCAACGATGTTCTTGGCCACATAGCGACCGGCATAGGCTGCAGAACGGTCGACCTTGGACGGGTCCTTGCCGGAGAACGCGCCGCCGCCGTGACGGGCCATGCCGCCGTAGGAGTCGACGATGATCTTGCGGCCGGTCAGGCCGCAGTCGCCTACCGGGCCACCGATCACGAAGTTGCCGGTCGGGTTGATGTGGAACTGGGTGTCCTTGTGCAGCAGTTCGGCCGGCAGCACCTGCTTGATGATCAGCTCCATCACGCCTTCGCGCAGGTCCTTGTAGCTGACTTCCGGGTTGTGCTGGGTGGACAGCACGATGGCGTCGATGCCGACAACCTTGCCGCCTTCGTAGCGGCAGGTGACCTGGGACTTGGCATCCGGACGCAGCCACGGCAGCAGGCCGGATTTGCGGGCCTCGGCCTGGCGCTCCACCAGACGGTGGGAGAAGCAGATCGGCGCCGGCATCAGCACGTCGGTTTCGTTGCTGGCGTAGCCGAACATCAGGCCTTGGTCGCCTGCGCCCTGGTCTTCGGGCTTGGCGCGATCGACGCCCTGGTTGATGTCGACAGACTGCTTGCCGATGATGTTCAGCACGCCGCAGGTGGCACCGTCGAAGCCGACGTCGGAGCTGTTGTAGCCGATGTCGATGATGACCTTGCGCACCAGATCTTCCAGGTCGACCCAGGCGGAGGTGGTGACTTCACCGGCGATGATCGCGACACCGGTCTTCACCAGGGTTTCGCAGGCCACGCGGGCGTATTTGTCCTTCGCGATGATGGCGTCGAGCACCGCATCGGAAATCTGGTCCGCGATCTTGTCCGGATGGCCTTCGGAGACGGATTCGGAGGTGAAAACTGAGTATTCGCTCATCTAACGGTTCCTATCATTTACCGGTGGGTGAGGACGCTTCGCGAATCCGGTTTGGCGAAGTGCCGCACCTGGATCTGAAAGCCATTGCGTAAACCGATGTAAACACTTTCGCCGGACGCGAGCCCGGCGGCGTCGGCCCAACGGGCCAGGTCTTCCTGTTCGAACCCCAGCCAGAGATCACCACAGGCCTCGCGGGCCCAGCTCTGGTCGTGGCTGCAGAGTTCGGTCACCAGCAGGCTGCCACCGGGTTTCACCAGGTGCGCCAGCTGCTTCACGGCTTCCGCCGGTGCGGCGAAGTGATGCAGCACCATGTTCAGCACCACGCAATCCGCCGCGTCGTCGACGTCCTGCAGGGCGTCGCCCAGCCGCAGCCGGACGTTGTTCAAACCATCGCTGGCGCAACGTTGCCGCGCCATTTCAAGCATGGTCTCGCTGTTGTCCAGCGCCGTGACCTGATCGAAACGCCGGGCCAGCTCGGGGAGAAACCCGCCGTCGCCGGGGCCGACTTCCAGCGCCGTGGCGCCGGCGGCGAAGCTCAGTGCATCGAGCAGCGCCAGTACGCTTTCGCGGTATTGCGGCAGTCCTGCGATCAGGTCCTGGGTCGCCTGGAACTTTTCCGCACTGCGGGCGAAGTAGTCGCGACTCACGGCGGCACGTTGGGCGTGTACGCCGTCGACACGGGCGCTGACGTCATCGGCCAGTGCCAGTTCGTCCACTTCTTCTAGCAGCGCTCCGTGCAGCGTGCCGCCCAGGCTTTCGCCCTGGGGCAGGGCGCGGCGATAGAAGATCGCGTTGCCTTCGCGGCGGGTGGCAACCAGGCCGGCCTGGGCCAGCACCTTCAGGTGATGGCTCATGCCCGACTGACGCACGCCGAAGATATGCGCCAGCTCCAGTACGCCGAACGAATCGTTGGCCAGCACCCGCAGGACGTTCAGCCGCAGCGGATCGCCGCCGGCCTTGCACAGGGCAGCCAGCTGGTCGCAATCGTCGTGGCGGATTTCGGGCAGGCGCAGACTCATGGGTTGCGCAGTCTAGTCATGGCATTCGGGGCGGGCAAGGGCTGTATCAAAAAGTTTTGATATTGCCGGATGAGTGGTTTTTGATCAGTTCGCGGCGATAAACCGGTGCCCTGTGTCAGCCATCTGCCGATCTGTCATTGCCCCGCGGGGCCCGGCTGGGCGAAAATACCGGCCTTTTTTCATTCCCTTCGATCTTTCGAAGCAGCCCCCGCAGGAGATTCAGCGATGCCCAGCCGTCGTGAGCGAGCCAACGCCATCCGCGCACTGAGCATGGATGCCGTGCAGAAAGCCAACAGCGGCCATCCTGGCGCTCCCATGGGCATGGCGGATATCGCCGAAGTCCTCTGGCGCGACTACCTCAAGCACAACCCGAGCAACCCGCAGTGGGCCGACCGTGACCGCTTCGTGCTGTCCAACGGCCACGGCTCGATGCTGATCTACTCGCTGCTGCACCTCACCGGCTACGACGTCACCGTCGATGACCTGAAGAACTTCCGCCAGATGCACTCGCGTACCCCGGGCCACCCGGAGTACGGCTACACCGCTGGCGTCGAGACCACCACCGGCCCGCTGGGCCAGGGCATCGCCAATGCCGTGGGCATGGCGCTGGCCGAAAAAGTGCTGGCCGCGCAGTTCAACCGCGATGGCCACAGCATCGTCGACCACTACACCTACGCCTTCCTGGGCGACGGCTGCATGATGGAGGGCATCTCCCATGAAGTCGCCTCGCTGGCCGGCACCCTGCGCCTGAACAAGCTGATCGCCTTCTACGACGACAACGGCATCTCCATCGATGGCGAAGTCCACGGCTGGTTCACCGACGACACCCCGAAACGCTTCGAAGCCTACGGCTGGCAGGTGATCCGCAACGTCGACGGGCATGATGCCGACGAGATCAAGACCGCCATCGACACCGCCCGCAAGAGCGACGCGCCGACCCTGATCTGCTGCAAGACCATCATCGGCTTCGGTTCGCCCAACAAGCAGGGCAAGGAAGAAAGCCACGGCGCCGCCCTGGGCGTCGACGAAGTGGCCGCCACCCGCGCCGCGCTGGGCTGGAACCACGCCCCGTTCGAGATTCCGGCAGACATCTACGCCGAGTGGAGCGCCAAGGACAACGGTGCCACCCGCGAAGCCGAGTGGAACAAGCGCTTCGCTGCCTATCAGGCCGCGCACCCGGAACTGGCCGCCGAGTTCGAGCGTCGCGTGGCCGGTGAACTGCCGGCCGACTTCGCCGAGAAGGCCGCCGCCTACGTCGCCGACGTCGCCCTGAAAGGCGAGACCATCGCCAGCCGCAAGGCCAGCCAGAACGCCCTGAACGCCTTTGGCCCGCTGCTGCCGGAACTGCTGGGCGGCTCCGCCGACCTCGCCGGCTCCAACCTGACCCTGTGGAAGGGCTGCAAGGGCGTGAGCGCCGACGACGCCAACGGCAACTACCTGTTCTACGGCGTGCGCGAATTCGGCATGAGCGCCATCATGAACGGCGTGGCCCTGCACGGCGGCTTCATCCCCTACGGCGCAACCTTCCTGATCTTCATGGAATACGCCCGCAACGCGGTGCGCATGTCCGCCCTGATGAAGCAGCGCGTGCTGTACGTGTTCACCCACGACTCCATCGGTCTGGGCGAAGACGGCCCGACCCACCAGCCGATCGAGCAGCTGGCCAGCCTGCGCCTGACCCCGAACCTGGACACCTGGCGCCCGGCCGATGCCGTGGAGTCCGCGGTGGCCTGGAAGTACGCCATCGAGCGCGCTGACGGCCCGTCCGCGCTGATCTTCAGCCGCCAGAACCTGCCGCACCAGCCGCGTGACGCCGCCCAACTGGCCGACGTTGCCCGCGGTGCCTACGTGCTGAAGGACTGCGATGGCGAGCCGGAGCTGATCCTGATCGCCACCGGCTCCGAAGTCGGCCTGGCCGTGCAGGCGTTCGACAAGCTCAGCGCCGAAGGCCGCAAGGTACGCGTGGTCTCCATGCCGTCCACCAGCGTCTTCGATCAGCAGGACGCCGGCTACAAGCAGGCCGTGCTGCCGGTTCAAGTGGCCGCGCGTATCGCCATCGAGGCCGCCCACGCCGACTACTGGTACAAGTACGTTGGCCTGGAAGGCCGCGTCATCGGCATGACCACCTTCGGTGAGTCGGCCCCGGCCCCGGCGCTGTTCGAGCACTTCGGCTTCACCGTCGAGAACGTGCTGGAAGTCGCCGCCGAGCTGCTCGAAGCCTGATCGAGGCTTCATTGTAGGAGCGAGCTTGCTCGCGAACCGCTTCGCTCGGTTCACGAGCAAGCTCGCTCCTATGAAGATCACCAAGGGATAACAATGTCCAAGCGCCCTTACCGAGTTGCCCTCAACGGCTATGGCCGCATCGGCCGCTGCGTGTTCCGTGCCCTGCACGAGCGCGGCGCCAAGGCCGGTTTCTCCATCGTCGCCCTGAACGACCTGGCGGACCTGGCCAGTCTCGAATACCTGACCCGTTTCGACTCCACCCACGGCCGCTTCCCCGGCGAGGTGAGCGTGGCCGACGGCTGCCTGCACGTGGGCGGTGATTGCGTGAAGGTGTTCCGCGAGGCCGAGCCCGAGGCTATCGACTGGCGCGCCCTGGATGTCGACCTCGTGCTGGAGTGCTCGGGCGTCTATAACACTCGCGCCGATGGCGAGCGCTTCCTTGCGGCCGGCGCGCCCCGCGTATTGTTCTCCCAGCCGATGGCCAGCGAGGCGGACATCGACGCCACCGTGGTCTTCGGCATCAACCAGCAGGGCCTCTCCGGTGCCGAAACGCTGGTTTCCAACGCCTCCTGCACCACCAACTGCAGCGTGCCGTTGCTCAAGCTGCTGAACGAGGCGGTGGGCATCGAGTACGTCTCGATCACTACCATCCACTCGGCGATGAACGACCAGCCGGTGATCGACGCCTACCACCACGAAGACCTGCGCCGCACGCGTTCGGCCTTCCAGTCGGTGATCCCGGTATCCACGGGGCTGGCGCGGGGTATCGAGCGCCTGCTGCCGGAACTCGCCGGGCGAATCCAGGCCAAAGCCATTCGGGTACCGACGGTGAACGTCTCGGCCCTGGACATCACCCTGCAGGTCTCCCGCGATACGTCCGCCGAGGAGATCAACCGCGTGCTGCGCCAAGCCGCCGCCGAAGGCCCGCTGAAAGGCCTGCTGGCGTACACCGAGCTGCCCCACGCCAGCTGCGATTTCAATCATGACCCGCACTCGGCCATCGTCGATGGCAGCCAGACCCGCGTTTCCGGCCCTCGCCTGGTGAACGTGCTGGCCTGGTTCGACAACGAGTGGGGGTTCGCCAACCGCATGCTCGACACCGCAGGGCACTTCCTGCACGTCGCCGCTACTGAACGTTAATCAAACAGCCCCTACAGGACTGACTGTCATGACCGTGTTGAAGATGACCGACCTCGACCTCCAAGGTAAGCGCGTATTGATCCGCGAAGACCTCAACGTTCCGGTGAAGGACGGTGTGGTCAAGAGCGACGCGCGCATCCTGGCCTCGCTGCCGACCATCAAGCTGGCCCTGGAGAAGGGCGCGGCGGTGATGGTCTGCTCGCACCTGGGCCGCCCGACCGAAGGTGAATACTCCGAAGAGAACAGCCTGCAGCCGGTCGCCGACTACCTGTCCAAGGCCCTGGGGCGCGCAGTGCCGCTGATCAAGGACTACCTGGGTGGCGTCGACGTGGAGCCGGGTGAAGTCGTGCTGTTCGAGAACGTGCGCTTCAACAAGGGCGAGAAGAAGAACGCCGACGAACTGGCCCAGCAATACGCTGGCCTGTGCGACGTGTTCGTCATGGATGCCTTCGGCACCGCCCACCGCGCCGAGGGTTCCACCCACGGCGTGGCCAAGTTCGCCAAGGTCGCCGCGGCGGGCCCGCTGCTGGCCGCCGAGCTGGAAGCCCTGGGTAAGGCCCTGGGCAACCCGGCGCGCCCGATGGCCGCCATCGTTGCCGGTTCCAAGGTGTCCACCAAGCTCGACGTGCTGAACAGCCTGGCGCTGATCTGCGACCAACTGATCGTCGGCGGCGGCATCGCCAACACCTTCCTCGCCGCGGCGGGCCACAAGGTCGGCAAGTCGCTGTACGAAGCGGATCTGGTCGACACTGCCAAGGCCATTGCCGCCAAGGTCAGCGTACCGCTGCCGGTGGACGTGGTGGTTGCCAAGGAATTCGCCGAGACCGCCGTTGCTACCGTCAAGGACATCGCTGACGTGGCCGACGACGACATGATCCTGGATATCGGCCCGAAGACTGCCGCACAGTTCGCCGAGCTGCTGAAGACCTCCAAGACCATTCTCTGGAACGGTCCGGTCGGCGTGTTCGAGTTCGACCAGTTCGGCGAAGGCACCAAGACACTGGCCAAGGCCATCGCCGAAGGCTCCGCCTTCAGCATCGCCGGCGGTGGCGACACCCTGGCTGCCATCGACAAATACGGCATCGGCGAGCAGATCTCCTACATTTCCACCGGTGGTGGCGCCTTCCTCGAGTTCGTCGAGGGCAAGGTCCTGCCGGCCGTCGAAGTGCTGGAACAGCGCGCCAAGGCCTGAGCCGGCGCGCTGCTGGGGCGACAGTAAAGCAAACCTCCGCGACATCCTCGGGTCACAAGCCTTGTACGGATGCCAAGGAGAACGGTCATGCGAGCTGTCACCCCTCTGTTGTCGTTTTGCCTCGTGCTGGTGGGTTGCGCCGGAGGCGGCGGAACGCCTAGTACCTGTGAAGTGATGAGCCCGCCCTCGGTCATGGTGCCTTCGGACCAGAACCGCGAGCGGGTGGAAAGCCAGAGTAGCGGCGATCCGACTCCTGACCGGAAGCCGGTGAACTGCCCCTGAGGCGTCGCCCCGGCGGTCGGGATCACGAACTGGCAGTGCCGCCCGCGCCCTGGCGCAGGCGGCACTGGCGTTCCTGCGGCGGGACGGGCAATCTGGCGCATTGGATATCCGGCGGCGCGTCCGCCCGAAGGAGAGTCGCCCGATGCTGCGTTATATCGTCCCGGCCCTGGCCCTATTGCTGGTGGCGGGCTGCTCGAGCCATTCGTCCGGCGGCAAGTCGGCTTCGGGCAGTGGCTGGAACCACTGGGTCTGCGACAGCAAGGCCGAGGTGCAGTGGCGCTACGTCGATCCCAGCAAGTCGGTGGTCGACCTGAAGCTGGGTGAGGACGACGTGGTCCATCACCTGGAAGAGGAACCCGGCGGCTCCGGCGCTTTCTATAGCGACGGGCTGATCGGCTTGAGCATCAAAGGCGACCAGGGCCTGGTCTACTGGGTCGAGAGCAACGACCTGATCGGCCGTGGTTGCAAGGCGCCCTGAGCGCCGATTGTCCGGCGTGTGCCGGAAGACTTGAACACGGCCTGCCCCTGCGGCAGGCTTCCAAACATGTAGTTAAGGGGCTCGTGTAACCGAGCCTGACTTCTGGGAGAAGCGAAGACCATGGCACTCATCAGCATGCGCCAAATGCTGGACCACGCCGCCGAGTTCGGCTACGGCGTTCCGGCTTTCAACGTCAACAACCTGGAGCAGATGCGCGCCATCATGGAAGCGGCCGACAAGACCGATTCCCCGGTGATCGTGCAGGCCTCCGCCGGTGCCCGCAAATACGCCGGTGCGCCTTTCCTGCGCCACCTGATCCTCGCGGCCATCGAAGAATTCCCGCACATCCCGGTGTGCATGCACCAGGACCACGGCACCAGCCCTGACGTCTGCCAGCGCTCCATCCAGCTGGGCTTCAGCTCGGTGATGATGGACGGCTCGCTGAAGGAAGACGGCAAGACCCCGGCTGACTACGAGTACAACGTCCGTGTGACCCAGCAGACCGTTGCCTTCGCCCACGCCTGCGGTGTGTCCGTGGAAGGTGAGCTGGGCTGCCTGGGCTCCCTGGAAACCGGCATGGCTGGCGAAGAAGACGGCGTTGGCGCCGAAGGCGTGCTGGACCACAGCCAACTGCTGACCGACCCGGAAGAAGCTGCGGACTTCGTCAAGAAGACCCAGGTCGACGCCCTGGCCATCGCCATCGGCACTAGCCACGGCGCCTACAAGTTCACCAAGCCGCCGACCGGCGACGTGCTTTCCATCGAGCGCATCAAGGAAATCCACAAGCGTATCCCCAACACCCACCTGGTGATGCACGGCTCCTCTTCGGTGCCGCAAGAGTGGCTGAAGGTGATCAACGAGTTCGGCGGCGACATCAAGGAAACCTACGGCGTGCCGGTCGAGGAAATCGTCGAAGGCATCAAGCATGGCGTGCGTAAGGTCAACATCGACACCGACCTGCGCCTGGCTTCCACCGGTGCCATCCGCCGCATGATGGCCGAGCAGCCGAGCGAGTTCGACCCGCGCAAGTTCTTCGCCAAGACCATCGTCGCCATGCGTGATATCTGCATCGCTCGCTACGAAGCCTTCGGCACCGCCGGTCACGCCTCGAAGATCAAGCCGATCTCCCTGGAAGGCATGTTCCAGCGTTACGCCAAGGGTGAGCTGGTGTCGAAGGTCAACTGATCTCGAGCCCGGTCCCGCTCTCGCTCTGTTTCTGAAGAGTTGAAGAGCTGAAGAGCTGAAGAGCCCCGCCCTGCGGGGCTCTTTCATATCCGCCAGAAGGAAATCGCCGATGTTGCGCGCCTTGCTTTCCGTCTTGCTGCTGGCGCTTCTCGCGGGTTGCTCGTTGCACCCGACACAGCCGCCTGCGCCAGCGCCCAAGCCGCCCGTGGAGTTGCCCGTGGATGCGCAGAACTGCCTGACGCACCAGGAGTGCACGCTGAAGACCTCGCGCACCTTGCTGTTCGTCTTCGATTACGCGGAAGCGGGCGCCGCGCTGGTGGAAAATGAAAACCGCGTGCTCAGTACCCTGGAAAAGGCGCCGAAGAAGGGCTGGCCGGCGATCCGCATCCAGTTGGCTGATCCGGACGGCGGTCGCTTCGAGTTCTCCAGCGAATGCCGGCAGAAGCGCTGCCGTATCAAGGAATCGCGCCTGCTCAGCTGCTACCGTATTTATCTGGACGGAAAGGCCTGCCGGTTCCGCTGAGCGCTGGTGCTCCGGCCGGATGGGCTCTGGAGGCACGATGACGGATGTACACGGCAGTGCGCGGGAGGGGTTCTCCCGCGAAGCGAAGACCTACGCTCACGGGCGCCCGGACTATCCCGACGAGCTGCTGGGCTGGCTCGGCGAAGAGCTGGAGATCGGCACGGGCAGGAGCGTTGTCGATCTCGGTGCAGGCACCGGGAAGTTCACCACGCTACTGCTGCGCACGGGGGCGCAGGTCACCGCCATCGAGCCGGTGGCGGCGATGCGAGAGCAGCTCAGTGCGGCGCTGCCCGCCGTGAAGGCGCTGAATGGCACGGCGCAGGCGATACCTCTGGCGGCAGAGAGCGTCGATGCGCTGACTTGCGCCCAGGCCTTCCACTGGTTCGCCGACGAGCGGGCGCTGGAGGAAATCCATCGCGTCCTGCGGCCGGGCGGCCACTTGGGCCTGGTCTGGAACGTGCGCGACGAGCGGGTCGACTGGGTGGCCCAGGTGACGCGGATTCTCGAACGCTACGAGGGCAGCACGCCGCGTTTCCATACCGGGCAATGGCGCCGCGCCTTCGCCGGGTCGCGTTTCGAGGACTTGCGCCTGCGTGAGTTCAGCTACCAGCACATTGGCCCGCCGGAGCAGGTCATTGTTGCGCGCACCCTCTCGGTGAGCTTCATCGCGGCGCTGCCCGACGAGCAAAAGCAGCGTGTCGCCGAACAGCTGCACGAGCTGATCGCCACGCATCCGGCGCTGAAGGGGCGTAGCGAAGTCGCTTTCCCTTACCGTACCGAGGCCTATAGCACCCGCGCGCTGGCCTGATCGGTGAATGCGGTAGACTGGCGGACGTTTCCTCCGCCAGTCGTTTCCCATGCAGCCGCTTCGTTACCTCCAGGCCTATCCTCCACAACTCCAGGACCAGGTGCGCCAGCTCATCGAGCAGGACCGCCTCGGCGAGTATCTGGAGCGTCGCTACCCTGGTCGCCACGACGTGCAGAGCGACAAGGCGCTGTATAGCTATGCCATGGACCTCAAGCAACAGTACATGCGCACTGCGCCTGCGGTGGACAAGGTGCTCTACGACAACAAGCTGGACGTGGTGCAGCGGGCGCTTGGCCTGAATACGGCGATCTCGCGGGTACAGGGTGGCAAGCTCAAGGCGAAGAAGGAGATCCGTGTTGCCTCGTTGTTCAAGGAGGCAGCTCCCGAGTTCCTGCAGATGATCGTTGTCCACGAGTTGGCGCACCTGAAGGAGCGCGATCACAGCAAGTCCTTCTACCAGCTCTGCGAGCACATGCTGCCCGGTTATCACCAGCTGGAGTTCGACCTGCGCGTCTACCTGACCTGGCGCGACTTGCCTCAGTAGTAGAGGCGCCCGAGGTAGAACAGCCCCAGGCACCACGGCAGCAGCAAGGCGAGGCCCAGGTAACGCAGCGCTTTGCGCGGGCCGCGCTCGCCCTGGTTCAGCCAATGGGTGCCCGCCAACGTAAGCGCATAGACCGCCAGGCCTGCCAGCAGCCACTCGTATTGCTCCGTTGTGGGCGAAACCGGGCCAAGATGGGTGTGGGTCAGATGCCACGCGCAAAGGATTATGGCCGGCACGAGCAGTACCAGTGCTATCAGGACTCGACCTGCGAGACGCAGCAGGAAGGCGATGAACAACCCGACCAGGCCCGCGCTGGCAATCAGCACGGTAAACATTTGGTCCAGGTAGACGAGGTCAGGCGCCGGCTCGAGTGAGCGTGGCTGTGCGAGCAGGCGCAACAGGGGCGCGCCGAGCACAAGGACGATCAGGCAGAACAGCCAGCCAATCAGGGGGCGCGGCATTCGAATCTCCTGATGAAGTTGCTGCGGGAAGCCCCTGACGTTCCGGATGGGGTCGGTCGCCTGGGGTTGTTCACCGCCGCAAAGCCCAGATTAATCAATGCTTTGGCTAAATGCCATGATTTTGTCGGGAATGATTCCCGAAAATGAGAAGGCCCCTCCTGGGAGGGGCCTTGCTATCAGAACAGATCGATCGGCGCTTCTTCGTCCGCCGGCATACCGCTGCCAGGAGTGCTGCCAGGCGCCAGTTCGTTCATCGACGGCGGCGTGTCTTCGTTCTTGAACAATTCGAAATACGCGCCTGGTGTGCCCGGAGGCGCCGCGCGCCCCGTGACCGGGTCGATACGCAGGCTGACCAGGCCGGGCGGTTCGGGCAGCAGGTGCGACGGTTTGTCTTTCAGCGCCGCGCCCATGTAGCGCATCCAGATCGGCAGGGCGACGTTACCGCCGTACTCGGCGCGGCCAAGGCTTTCCGGCTGGTCGAAGCCCACCCACACGGTGGTCATGAAATCGGCGTTGAAGCCGGAGAACCAGGCATCCTTCGACTCGTTGGTGGTGCCGGTCTTGCCTGCCAGATCGTCGCGCTTGAGCGCCAGGGCACGACGGCCGGTGCCGCGCTTGATCACGTCCTGCAGCATGCTGGTCATGATGTACGCGGTACGGGCGTCGAGGACGCGTTCGGCTGCGGCTGGTTCGATCGTGGTCTTGGCCTGGCTCGGGTCGTCGTTGCCAAAGGCGTCGGTAGAGGCCGGTTGTGGCTGCGCCTGTACCTGCTCCCCGTCGTGGGGAATGCTGGGCGGATTGGCCTGGTACAGCACCTGGCCGTCGCGGCTTTCGATGCGCTGGACGATATAGGGCGAGACCTTGAACCCGCCATTGGCGAAGACGGTCCAGGCGCTGGCGATCTCCATCGGGGTCAGGGTCGCGGTTCCCAGGGCCATGGACAGGTTCGGCGGCAGGTCATCCTTGTTCAGGCCGAACTTGCTGATGCAGTCGCGCGCGCGGTTGACACCCAGGGCCTGGAGGATGCGGATCGAGACCATGTTGCGCGACTTGTAGAGCGCTTCGCGCATGGGAATCGGGCCGAGGAAGGTATTGGTGTCGTTCTTCGGGCGCCAGACCTTGTCCAGGTACTCGTCGTAGAACACCACCGGGGCATCGTTGATCAGCGAGGCGGCAGTAAAGCCGTTGTCCAGCGCGCAGCTGTAGATGAACGGCTTGAAGCTCGAGCCGGGCTGTCGGCGGGCCTGGGTGGCGCGGTTGTAGTTGCTCTGTTCGAAAGAGAAGCCACCGACCAACGCCATGATCGCGCCGTCCTGCGGGTTCAGCGACACCAGGGCGCTCTGCGCGACAGGCACCTGGGTCAGGCGCAGCGAGCCGTCGTCCTTGCGTTGCACGCGAATCACATCGCCGGCCTGCACCACGTCGCTGGGCTGGCTGGGCATGCGGCCCATGCTGTTGTTGCTCAGGTACGGGCGGGCCCATTTCATGCCGTCCCAGCTCAGGGCCTCTTCCTTGCCGTCGCGGGTCATGACCATGGCACCGCTTTTCTCGACCTGGACGACGATGGCCGGCTCCAGGCCGCCCAGCGGGCGCTGCTGCGCGATAGCCTGGCGCCAGGCGTCGCGGGTCTTGCCAGGCAGGCGGGTTTCGGGGCCGCGATAGCCATGGCGCTGGTCATAATCCTGCAGGCCTTCGCGCAGGGCGGTATTGGCGTCTTCCTGCAGATCACTGCGTACGGTGGTGTAGACGCGATAGCCTTCGGTGTAGGCGTCGCCGCCAAAGCGGCCGACCAGTTCGGCGCGGGCCATCTCGGCGATGTAGGGGGCGGCCAGTTCCGGAGTCTGAACGTGGTAGGAAGCGCCTACCGGTTCCTGGATAGCTGCCTGGTAGCGCTGCTGGTCGATGAAACCGAGCTTGAGCATGCGCTCGAGGATCCAGTTGCGTCGTTCCAGGCTGCGCGCGGCATTCGCCAGCGGGTTGTAGCGCGACGGCGCCTTGGGCAGGCCGGCGATCATCGCCATCTGGGCCAGGCTCAGGTCCTTGATGGACTTGCCGTAGTAAACCTGGGCTGCAGCCTCGACGCCGTAGGCGCGGTTGCCCAGGTAGATCTTGTTGACGTAGAGCTCGAGGATCTCGTCCTTGGTAAGCGAGCGCTCGATCTGCAGGGCGAGCAGTATCTCGTTGATCTTGCGGGAAAAACTGCGCTCGTTGGTGAGGAAGTAGTTCTTCGCGACCTGCATGGTGATGGTGCTGCCACCGGTCTGGATGTGACCGGTCTTCAATAATTGCGCGGCAGCACGCATCAGGCTTTTGACGTCCACGCCATAATGGTTGGCGAAATTGTCATCTTCAGCCGATAACAGTGCGTGGGTGAAATCCGGGGGGATTTCAGCAAATCGAATCGGCGTTCGGCGCATCTCGCCAAACTCTGCTATCAATTTGTTATCAGCACTGTACACGCGCAGCGGCATCTGCAATCGCACGTTGCGCAAGGCCTCCACGGAAGGGAGGTTCGGGCTGAGGTACAGATAGGCGCCGCTGAAACTGAGCAGCACTCCACAAATAATGGTGACACAAGTCCACCACAGAAACTTCAGCAGGCGCATCGGAAGGTCTTGGATTTCCAGAGAAAAGAAAGAGTTAAGCGGATGGCGCGGTAGAAAGGGAAAAGCTGATCACATTATAAGCAGTTTTTTTGCTGGCGAGCCATTTGCGAAGCTGTCAAGTCTGGTATCTAATGTGGAAAAACATAAATCGTCCGTAAGTCTCGGATGCTGATAGGAAATCAGTCGTGCTAGGGCTCTTCAATAAGAAAGCGAACACGCTGCTGGGGATAGACATCAGTTCGACTTCGGTCAAACTTCTCGAATTGAGCCGCTCTGGAGGCCGCTACAAGGTAGAGGCCTACGCTGTCGAGCCGCTCCCGCCCAATGCAGTGGTAGAAAAGAACATCGCTGAGCTGGAGGGTGTCGGCCAGGCGTTGTCACGTGTGGTCGCCAAAGCGCGGACCGCTGTGAAAACGTCTGCGGTCGCAGTTGCCGGCTCGGCGGTCATCACCAAAACCATCGAGATGGACGGCGGACTCTCGGACGACGAGTTGGAGAACCAGCTCAAGATCGAGGCCGACCAGTACATCCCCTATCCCCTCGAAGAGGTCGCGATCGACTTCGAGGTGCAAGGCACGTCCGCGCGCAACGCAGAGCGCGTCGATGTTCTTCTTGCCGCTTGCCGCAAGGAAAACGTCGAGGTGCGCGAAGCTGCGCTGGCGCTCGCGGGTCTGACGGCCAAGGTCGTCGACGTCGAAGCCTATGCGCTGGAGCGAGCATTCAGTCTGCTGGGAGACCAGTTGGGCGGCAATGCCGACGAGCTCACAGTTGCGGTGGTGGATATCGGCGCCACCATGACCACGCTGAGCGTCCTGCACCACGGTCGCACTATCTATACGCGCGAACAGCTCTTCGGTGGGCGCCAGTTGACCGAGGAAATCCAGCGTCGCTATGGCCTGTCGGTCGAGGAAGCGGGCCTTGCCAAGAAGCAGGGTGGTCTTCCGGATGACTATGACAGCGAAGTGCTGCAACCGTTCAAGGATGCCGTCGTTCAGCAGGTATCCCGTTCATTGCAGTTCTTCTTCGCCGCCGGCCAGTTCAACGACGTGGATTACATCCTGCTGGCGGGTGGCACAGCGTCCATCCCTGACCTGGATCGCCTGATCCAGCAGAAGATCGGTACTCCGACCCTGGTGGCCAACCCGTTCGCCGACATGGTGCTGAGCGGCAAGGTCAACGCCGGTGCGCTGGCCAGCGATGCGCCAGCGCTGATGATTGCCTGCGGTCTGGCGATGAGGAGTTTCGACTGATGGCACGCATCAACTTATTGCCCTGGCGAGAGCAACTGCGCGAGGAGCGCAAGCAACGCTTCCTGGTGATCCTCGGTGCTGTGCTGCTGGCTTCCGGGGCTCTGATTTTTTTGGGCGACCAGTACTTCAATTCGGCCATCGAGAACCAGAACGCGCGTAACGACTTCCTGCGCAAGGAAATCGCCGTGCTGGATGCCCGGATCAAGGAGATCAGCGAGCTGAAGACCCGTCGCCAGCAGTTGCTGGAAAGGATGAAGATCATCCAGGACCTGCAGGGCAACCGTCCGATCATCGGCCGGGTCTTTGATCAACTGGTTCGCACCTTGCCCGATGGCGTGTTCTTCACCGAGCTGAAGATGTCCGGGAAGTCGATTTCCATTGCGGGGGCGGCCGAATCCAACAATCGCGTCTCCAACCTGATGCGCAATCTGGATGCGTCGGAGTGGCTGACGTCGCCGAACCTCACCGAGGTGAAGGCCGTCACCCAGGGCGCACTGGATCAGGCAAACGTCTTCCAGCTGACCGTGCAGCAGACGCAGCCCGGCGGCGAGGGACAGAACAAGACCAGCGCCGCGCAAGGAGCCAAGAAATGAGTCTGGCCAGTTCTCTGGAGAGCTTGCGCAAGATCGATATCAACGATCTTGACCTGAACAACCTCGGCTCCTGGCCGGCAGCGGCCAAGTTCATTGCCTGCGTGCTGGTGATGGCTGTGGTGCTGGCGCTCGGGTACAACTTCCACCTGAAGGAGCTGCAGGATCAACTGGATCGCAATCGCGAGGAAGAGCAGACCCTCAAGCAGCAGTTCTCGGCCAAGGCCTTCCAGGCAGCAAACCTGGACGCCTACAAGGTGCAGATGAAGGAGATGGAAGAGTCCTTCGGTGCCTTGCTGCGCCAACTGCCGAGCGATACCGAAGTGCCGGGGCTGCTGGAAGACATCACTCGCACCGGTCTGGGTAGTGGCCTGGAGTTCGAAGAGATCAAGCTGCTGCCGGAAGTTACCCAGCAGTTCTACATCGAGCTGCCGATCCAGATCAGTGTCGTGGGTGGCTATCACGACCTGGCCACGTTCGTCAGCGGTGTGGCCAGCCTGCCGCGGATCGTGACGCTGCATGATTTCGACATCAAGCCAGCGAGCGCGGACAGTACGTCGAAGCTGCGCATGAGTATTCTGGCGAGGACCTACCGGTACAATGACAAGGGCGTGAAGGCTAGTGTCCCGGCTGCAGGAGCGAATAATAAATGAGGGGGCGCCTGATCATTTGCAGTTTCCTGCTCCTGACCCTTAACGGCTGTGGTTCGGGAAGCGACTTTGCCGACTTGCAGAGTTTCATGGACGAAGTGCGCGCTCGCCCGAAAGGTGCCATCGAGCCGCTACCGAAGTTCCAGGCTTACGAGGCCTTCACGTACAGTGCAGCCTCCTTGCGCAGCCCTTTCCAGCCGCCGGTGAAGATCGATCTGGCCGTCAAGCAGAAGGGCAACAAGGTCATCAAGCCTGACGAGACCCGGGTCAAGCAGTTCCTCGAAGGCTTCAATATCGAGACCTTCGAAATGGTCGGTACGCTGGGCAAGGGCAGTCAGGTGTTTGCGCTCGTCAAAGGTGCAGGAGGGGTGCATCGGGTGCGGGTGGGTGACTATCTTGGGCGCAACGACGGCAAGATCGTTGCGATCAGCGAAGCCAAGATCGACGTGATTGAAATCGTTCCTGATGGTGAGGGTGGCTGGCTGGAACGTCCGCGCAGCCTGACTCTCAAGGAACGCTCCTAAGGGCGGGGATGAACATGGATAACAAACAGCAGTCTGCACGACGGATTCAGACGATGAATAAAACGCTTTCCCGCCTGGGCATTTCCGTGCTCGCGGCCGTATTCGCACCGACCCTGCTGGCTGCAAACCTGCAGAGTGTCGACGTGGCGGCCCTGCCGGGCGACCGTGTGGAGCTCAAGCTCGGCTTCGACGAGCCGGTGGCTGCACCGCGTGGCTATACCATCGAGCAGCCCGCGCGTATCGCACTGGATCTGCCGGGCGTGCAGAACAAGCTGGGCAGCAAGAACCGCGAGTTGGGAGTGGGCAACGCTCGCAGCCTGACCGTGGTCGAGGCGAAGGATCGTACCCGCCTGATCGTCAACCTGAGTACCCTGGTGCCGTACACCACGCGTGCCGAAGGCTCGAGCCTGTACGTCGTGGTCGGCGGGGCTGGCGCAATTTCCAGCTCCTACGCTTCTGCGGCGCCGTCTTCCGCTCCGGTTGCGAAGCCGGCCCAGCACAAACCTTACATTCCGGCCGGCAAGGCGATCCGTAATATCGACTTCCAGCGCGGTGAGCAGGGCGAAGGCAATGTCGTAATTGATCTCTCCGATCCGACGGTAAGTCCTGATATACAGGAGCAAGGCGGCAAGATTCGGCTGGACTTCCCGCGTACTCAACTGCCCGACAACCTGCGTGTTCGGCTGGACGTGAAGGACTTCGCCACTCCGGTGCAGTTCGTCAACGCCTCCGCTGCCGCCGACAAGGCGAGCATCTCCATTGAGCCGACCGGCCTGTACGATTATCTCGTTTACCAGACCGACAATCGCATGACCGTCAGCATCAAGCCGCTGACCCAGGATGATGCGGAGAAGCGCAAGAAGGATACCTTCGCCTACACCGGCGAGAAGCTTTCGCTGAACTTCCAGGACATCGATGTCCGTTCGGTCCTCCAGCTGATCGCTGACTTCACCGACCTTAACCTGGTCGCCTCCGACACTGTTCAGGGCAGTATCACCTTGCGCCTGCAGAACGTGCCGTGGGACCAGGCGCTGGACCTGGTGTTGAAGACTAAGGGGCTGGACAAACGCAAGGTCGGTAACGTCCTGCTGGTCGCTCCGGCGGACGAAATTGCCGCTCGCGAACGTCAGGAGCTCGAAGCGCAGAAGCAGATTTCCGAACTGGCCCCGCTGCGCCGTGAGCTGATTCAGGTGAACTACGCCAAGGCGTCGGACATCGCCAAGCTGTTCCAGTCGGTGACTGGTGCCGGTGGAGCGACGGGTGCGGGTGGCGCCGATAATCGTGGTTCGATTACCGTCGACGATCGCACCAACGCCATCATCGCCTACCAGACGCAGGATCGACTGGACGAGTTGCGCCGTATCGTGGCCCAGCTGGATATTCCGGTTCGCCAGGTAATGATCGAGGCTCGTATTGTCGAAGCGTCGGTCGACTACAGCAAGAGCCTCGGGGTTCGCTGGGGTGGCGCCTTCACCTTCGGCAATTGGGCCAGCTGGGGCAAGGACGGCAACATTGGTGTAGGTGGTAGCAACGGCACCAGCTGTGGTCCGTTCGTTGGCGGGTGTACGCTGCCGACCACCAGTAACTCGCCGACTCCCTCTGTTGACTTGGGCGCGACCAACGCGACTTCCGGTATCGGTATCGGCTTCGTGTCGAACAACGCGATTCTCGACCTGCAGCTGTCCGCCATGGAAAAAGGCGGCAACGGCGAGGTGGTTTCCCAGCCGAAGGTCGTCACTTCCGACAAGGAAACCGCGAAGATCCTGAAAGGCTCGGAAATTCCGTACCAGGAAGCCAGCTCCAGTGGCGCGACCTCGGTGTCTTTCAAGGAGGCTGCACTGTCCCTCGAGGTGACTCCGCAGATCACCCCGGACAACCGCATCATCATGGAAGTGAAGGTCAACAAGGACGAGCCGGACTACGCCAACGCCTTGAACGGCGTACCGCCGATCAAGAAGAACGAGGTGAACGCGAAGGTGCTGGTCAACGATGGCGAAACCATCGTGATTGGTGGGGTGTTCTCCAACACCCAGACCAAGGCGACTGACAAAGTTCCGTTCCTGGGAGACGTACCGTTCCTGGGCCGACTGTTCCGTCGTGACTCGGTAACCGACAGCAAGAACGAGCTGCTGGTTTTCCTTACCCCGCGGATCATGAATAATCAGGCCATTGCAGTCGGCCGTTGATCAATGTCGTGTCCAATTTGATTCTGGTAGGCCCGATGGGGGCTGGTAAAAGCACCATCGGGCGTCTTCTCGCCAAAGAGCTTCACCTCGTCTTCAAAGATTCGGATAAAGAGATCGAGCAGCGCTGCGGAGCCAACATCCCCTGGATATTCGATGTCGAGGGCGAGGCGGGCTTCCGCGAGCGTGAGCAGGCGATGCTGGCCGAGTTGTGCGATGAAGGGGGCATGGTTATTGCCACCGGGGGCGGCGCGGTGATGCGCGATGCCAATCGTCTCATCCTCAAGGCCGGCGGCAAGGTGATCTACTTGCACGCCTCGGTCGAGCAGCAGATTTCCCGCACGGCGCGCGACAAGAATCGCCCGCTGCTGCAGAAGCCCAATCCGGACCAGATCCTTCGTGATCTCATGCAGATGCGCGACCCGCTTTATCGCGAAATCGCCGATGTGATCATCGAAACCGACGAGCGGCCTCCACGCCTGGTCGTCCTGGAGATTCTGGAGCGGTTGCGTGAGCTTGAGCGCCATTAACGGCGCTGCAATCTGCGGTATCCTAGTCCCCTTTCTTGCCTGGGGGTTTCATGCGCACACTCAACGTCGATCTGGCCGATCGCAGCTACCCGATCTACATCGGTGAAGGGCTGCTGGACGATCCGCGCTACTTCGAGCCGCACATTCGCGGCCGCCAGGTAGCCATCGTCACCAACGAAACCATCGCGCCGCTGTATCTGGATCGACTGCAGAAGACCCTGGCCGGCTACAAGGTCACCACGGTCGTGCTCCCCGACGGCGAGGCCTACAAGCGGTGGGAAACCCTGCAACTGATCTTCGATGGCCTGCTGACCGCGCGCCATGATCGCAAGACCACCCTCATCGCCCTGGGCGGTGGCGTCATCGGCGATATGACCGGTTTCGCGGCGGCCTGCTACCAGCGCGGTGTCGACTTCATCCAGGTGCCGACCACCCTGCTGTCCCAGGTGGACTCCTCGGTCGGCGGCAAGACCGGCATCAACCACCCGCTGGGCAAGAACATGGTCGGGGCCTTCTACCAGCCCCAGGCCGTGGTCATCGATACCGCGACCCTGAAGACCCTGCCGCCGCGCGAGCTGTCGGCGGGCCTGGCGGAAGTGGTCAAGTACGGCTTCATCTGCGACGAGCCCTTCCTCACCTGGCTGGAAGCGCACATGGATGACCTCCTGGCGTTGGAGCCCACTGCGCTGACCGAGGCCATCGAGCGCTCCTGCGCAGCCAAAGCGCGAGTGGTCGGCGCCGACGAGAAGGAAACCGGCGTCCGCGCCACGCTCAACCTGGGCCACACTTTCGGCCACGCCATCGAGACCCACATGGGCTATGGCGTCTGGTTGCACGGCGAGGCCGTGGGTGCGGGAACCGTGATGGCACTTGAGATGTCGCATCGGCTGGGATGGCTGACAAAGGCCGAACTCGATCGCGGTATCCGCCTGCTTGCCGCGGCGAAGCTGCCGGTGGTCCCGCCTCAGGAAATGAACGCCGAGCATTTTCTCGAGCACATGGCTGTCGACAAGAAAGTGCTCGATGGCCGTTTGCGTCTGGTATTGCTCCAAGGGCTGGGGGGCGCGGTCGTGACCGCCGAATTCCCCCGTGAGATTCTGGAAGAAACACTGCGCGCTGACTACCAGACACTGGTCGGTCAGGCAGGAGAACACTGAGGTCCCATGTCCAGCTTGCATGCCGATGAGGCCTTCCTGGCCCACTACCAGTTCAGCCACGATCCGTTCGCACCGCGGGTTCCAGGCTTCAAGTTCTTCCCGGCGCAGCGCAAGCCCGTACTGGGCCAGCTGCACCACCTGGCGCGCTACAGTCACCTGCTGCTGGCCGTCACCGGCCCGCTGGGCAGCGGCAAGACGCTGCTGCGCCAGGCCCTGGTGGCCAGTACCAACAAGGACGCCGTCTCCAGCGTGGTGATTTCCGGTCGCTCGGTGACCGACGAAGCCACACTGCTGCGCCAGCTCGCGCAAGGCCTGGGTATCACCCAGACCAGCATCGAGGCGATCCTGGCCAAGGTTGCTCAGCTGGCGATCACCGGGCAGGACGTTTATCTGCTGGTGGACGACGCCGAGCAATTGCGCGACGACGCCCTCGAAGTCCTGTTGCTGCTGGCTGCCGGCAACTCCGAAGCGCGCCTGCACGTCTTCCTGTTCGGCGAGCCCGAGTTGCTGTCGCGCCTGGAAGTGCTGTCCGAAGGCGAGGAGCGCTTCCACGCCATCGAACTGCAGCCCTACAGCGAGGAAGAAACCCGCGAATACCTCGCGCAGCGCCTGGAAGGCGCTGGGCAGGGCATCGAGCTGATCTCCGCGGATCTGCTGGCCGACATTCACGAACAATCCGGTGGTTGGCCGGGCACTATCAACCAGACCGCCCGCGACGCGATGATCGAGGCGATGCTGGCGGATCGCAGCGGCGAGCGCAAAGCGGCCGGTGCCGGCTTCAAGCTGCCGAAGAAACATCTGGCCATCCTGGGCGTGGTCGCGATTGGCGTCATCGCTGCCTGGTTCATGCAGGGCAAGACCACCAAGCCGGAGACAGCGAGCAACACCGCTGCGCAGACTTCGTCGCAACTGCCGCTGAATGGCGCCGCACCGCAGCCGAACGCTCAGCCGCAGCCCGATGCTCAGGGCAATGGCCCGTCGGTGGAGTTCGCAGGCTCCAACCAGCCGCTGCCGCTGCCGCTGGTAGGCGAAAGCCAGCCGGTGATCCGCGAGCCGATGGCCCAGGCCGGCGGCCAGGAAGATGCCGACGAAGGCGCCATGCCGTCCGCAGCCATTCCGCCGACCGTGACCACCAGCGCGCCGCCGGTGACGCCGCTGGCCAATAACGGCCCGAAACCGCTGAACCCGGTTCCGCCGGCCCCCGCCCAGCAGCAGGCCGCTATCCAGCCCGCGCCGACTCCGGCAGCTACGCCGCGCCCGGAGCCGGTCAAGCCGGCCGCTACCGCACCGGCCAAGCCTGTCCAGACTGCCAAGCCGGCAGCGCCCAAACCTGCCACCACCGTTGCCAGTGCCAAGCCGGCGACCGCCGCCAGCAAACCCGTCGCAGCTGCCGGCAGCGCTGGCGGCAGTAGCTGGTATCAGTCCCAGGCCGGGTCGCGCTACTCCGTGCAGGTGCTGGGCACCGGCTCCGAAGCCAGCGCCAAAGCCTTCATCAGCCAGCAGGGCGGTGGCGACTACCGCTACTTCCGCAAGAACCTGCAGGGCAAGCCGTTCTATGTGGTGACCTATGGCAACTTCGCTGACCGCAATGCCGCCCAGGCCGCGATCAAGAAGCTGCCGGCGAAGATCCAGGCCTCCAAGCCCTGGGCTCGCCCCTTCTCCAGCATCCAGCAGGACATCGCCGGGGCGCGCTGAAAGGTCGCACTGTTGCAATACTGAAAAAGCCGAGCCCCATATCCTGGGGCTCGGCTTTTTTATTGGCTTGTTTCTTTTGTCGCGTTCTTATAAAAATGCGACATCGGGTGTCAGCAGTGCGTCAAAAAAATTCAGTGACGTCGCTTTCCCCGTGTGTACAATGACCTCCCTTTGCCTATCGGAAACCGCCGCTTGAGCGGGTAGACAGGCGAAGTGCTTGAAGAGGGTCTGCTGACGTTTCGTCATGGCCAGGGCCGGAACCGCCGCTACGTTGGGTAAGACGTGGCACCTCGCGCGGAACGGTCATTCCAGGTGAACCAGGGGCGTAAGCGGCGCTGCACGATAGATGCGGCCCGAGCCTTCAGGGTGCGCGGGAAACGAGCCTGCACGGCGAAACAGGGCGATGGCGAAACGTCAGCAGACCCTGGAATTTATAAAAGTTTTGCCGGTGAGAGTTCCCTATGAAAGCAGGTCTGTACCATCCTGAGACGTTCAAGGATAACTGCGGATTCGGTCTGATCGCCCATATGACGGGCGAGGCAAGCCACGAACTTCTGCAAACCGCCATCGAAGCACTGACCTGCATGACCCACCGAGGTGGGATCAACGCGGACGGGAAAACCGGGGACGGCTGTGGGCTGCTGATCCAGAAGCCCGACCAGTTCCTGCGCGCCGTGGCCAAGGAGTCCTTCGCGACCGAGCTGCCTGGCCAGTACGCCGTGGGCATGGTCTTCTTCAACCAGGATCCGGTGAAAGCCGAAGCTGCTCGCGCGAACATGAATCGCGAGATCGAGCGCGCCGGCCTGAAGCTGGTCGGCTGGCGCAAGGTGCCGATCGACACCAGCGTCCTGGGTCGCCTGGCGCTGGAGCGCCTGCCGCAGATCGAGCAGGTGTTCATCGGCGGTGAAGGCCTGTCCGACCAGGAATTCGCGGTCAAGCTGTTCAGCTCCCGTCGCCGCTCCTCCGTGGCTAACGCCGAGGACGCCGACCACTACATCTGCAGCTTCTCGCACAAGACCATCATCTATAAGGGCCTGATGATGCCGGCGGACCTCGCCGCCTTCTATCCGGACCTTTCCGACGAGCGCCTGAAGACCGCCATCTGCGTCTTCCACCAGCGCTTCTCGACCAACACCCTGCCGAAATGGCCGCTGGCCCAGCCGTTCCGCCTGCTGGCGCACAACGGCGAGATCAACACCATCACCGGCAACCGCAACTGGGCCCAGGCCCGTCGCGCCAAGTTCGCCAACGAGTGGATGCCTGATCTCGACGAACTCGGCCCGCTGGTCAATCGCGTGGGTTCCGACTCCTCCAGCATGGACAACATGCTCGAGCTGATGGTCACCGGCGGCATGGACATGTTCCGTGGCCTGCGCATGATCATTCCGCCGGCCTGGCAGAACGTCGAGACCATGGACGCCGACCTGCGCGCGTTCTACGAATTCAACTCGCTGCACATGGAGCCGTGGGACGGCCCTGCCGGCGTCGTGCTGACCGACGGCCGCTATGCCGTCTGCCTGCTCGACCGCAACGGCCTGCGCCCGTCGCGCTGGGTTACCACCAAGAACGGCTACATCACCCTCGCCTCGGAAATCGGCGTGTGGGACTACAAGCCCGAGGATGTCATCGCCAAGGGCCGCGTCGGCCCGGGCCAGATCCTCGCGGTGGATACCGAGACCGGCCAGCTGCTGCAGACCGACGACATCGACAACCGTCTGAAGTCGCGCCACCCGTACAAGCAGTGGCTGCGCCAGAGCGCTCTGCGCATCCAGGCCACCCTGGACGACGACCAGGGCGTGGCCAGCTACGACGGCGACCAGCTCAAGCAGTACATGAAGATGTTCCAGGTCACCTTCGAGGAGCGTGACCAGGTGCTGCGCCCGCTCGCCGAGCAGGGCCAGGAAGCGGTCGGCTCGATGGGCGACGACACGCCGATGGCGGTGCTGTCCAAGCGTATCCGCTCGCCCTACGACTACTTCCGCCAGGTCTTCGCGCAGGTCACCAACCCGCCGATCGACCCGCTGCGCGAAGCGATCGTGATGTCCCTGGAAACCTGCCTGGGCATCGAGCAGAACATCTTCGAAGAGTCCCCGCACCACGCCAACCAGGCGATCCTGACCACCCCGGTGATCTCCCCGGCCAAGTGGCGGACCCTGATGAACCTGGAGCGTCCGGGCTTCGACCTGCACCACATCGACCTGAACTACGACGAGTCCGTCGGCCTCGAAGCGGCCGTGCGCAACATCGCCGACCAGGCCGAGGAAGCCGTACGTGCCGGCAAGGTGCTGCTGGTCCTGTCCGACCGTCACATCGCCCCCGGCAAGCTACCGGTGCACGCGGCACTGGCCGTCGGAGCCGTGCACCATCGCCTGGTGCAGACCGGCCTGCGTTGCGACTCCAACATCCTGGTGGAAACCGCCACCGCCCGTGACCCGCACCACTTCGCGGTGCTGGTGGGCTTCGGCGCGTCCGCGGTCTACCCGTTCCTCGCCTACGAGGTGCTGGCCGACCTGATCCGTACCGGCGAAGTGCTGGGCGACCTCTACGAGGTGTTCAAGTACTACCGCAAGGGCATCTCCAAGGGGATGTTGAAGATCCTGTCGAAGATGGGTATCTCCACCATCGCCTCCTACCGTGGCGCCCAGCTGTTCGAAGCCATCGGCCTGTCCGACGAAGTCACCGGCCTGTGCTTCCCGGGTACCCCGAGCCGCATCCAGGGCGCGCGCTTCCTCGACATCGAGAACGAGCAGAAGCTGCTCGCCAACGAAGCCTGGAACAACCGCAAGGCGATCCAGCAGGGCGGCCTGCTGAAGTTCGTCTACGGCGGCGAGTACCACGCCTACAACCCGGACGTGGTGAACACCCTGCAGGCCGCCGTGCAGCAGGGCGACTACGCCAAGTTCAAGGAATACACCGGGCTGGTGGACAGCCGTCCGGTCTCCATGCTGCGCGACCTGCTCAAGGTGAAGACCGTCGAGCAGCCGCTGAGCCTGGATGAGATCGAGCCGCTGGAGTCCATCTTCAAGCGCTTCGACGCTGCCGGTATCTCCCTCGGCGCGCTGTCGCCGGAGGCCCACGAAGCACTGGCCGAGGCGATGAACCGCCTGGGCGGTCGCTCCAACTCCGGTGAGGGCGGTGAAGACCCGGCGCGCTACGGCACGCTGAAAAGCTCGAAGATCAAGCAGGTGGCCACCGGCCGCTTTGGCGTGACCCCGGAATACCTGGTCAACGCCGAAGTCCTGCAGATCAAGGTGGCCCAAGGCGCCAAGCCCGGTGAGGGTGGCCAGCTGCCCGGCGGCAAGGTCAACGGCCTGATCGCCCGCCTGCGCTACGCGGTCCCCGGCGTGACCCTGATCTCGCCGCCGCCGCACCATGACATCTACTCCATCGAAGACCTTGCCCAGCTGATCTTCGACCTCAAGCAGGTCAACCCGCAGGCGCTGGTGTCGGTGAAGCTGGTTTCCGAACCGGGCGTAGGTACCATCGCCGCTGGCGTGGCCAAGGCCTATGCCGACCTGATCACCATCTCCGGCTACGACGGCGGTACCGGTGCTTCGCCGATCACCTCCATCAAGTACGCTGGTAGCCCGTGGGAGCTGGGCCTCGCCGAGGCGCACCAGACCCTGCGCGGCAACGATCTGCGCGGCAAGGTCCGCGTGCAGACCGACGGCGGCCTGAAGACCGGCCTGGACGTCATCAAGGCGGCCATTCTCGGTGCCGAGAGCTTCGGCTTCGGTACCGCGCCGATGATCGCCCTGGGCTGCAAGTACCTGCGCATCTGCCACCTGAACAATTGCGCCACCGGCGTCGCCACCCAGAACGACAAGCTGCGCAAGGACCACTTCATCGGCACCGTGGACATGGTGGTGAACTTCTTCACCTTCATTGCCAGCGAGACCCGTGAGTGGCTGGCCAAGCTCGGCGTGCGCAGCCTGGAAGAACTGATCGGCCGCACCGACCTGCTGGAAATCCTGCCGGGCGAGACGCCCAAGCAGGGCAACCTCGACCTCACGCCGCTGCTGGGCAGCGACCTGATCCCGGCCGAGAAGCCGCAGTTCTGCGAAGTCGAGAAGAACCCGCCGTTCGACCAGGGCCTGCTGGCCGAGAAGATGGTCGACCTGGCCCGTGCCGCCATCGAAGGCGCCAAGGGCGGCGAGTACGAACTGGATATCTGCAACTGCGACCGTTCCATCGGCGCGCGGATTTCCGGCGAGATCGCCAAGGTCCACGGCAACCAGGGCATGGCCAAGGCGCCGATCACCTTCCGCTTCAAGGGCACTGCTGGCCAGAGCTTCGGCGTGTGGAACGCCGGCGGCCTGCACCTGTACCTGGAAGGCGACGCCAACGACTACGTGGGCAAGGGCATGACCGGCGGCAAGCTGGTCGTCACCCCGCCCAAGGGTAGCCCGTTCAAGTCGCAGGAGTCGGCCATCGTCGGCAACACCTGCCTGTACGGCGCCACTGGCGGCAAGCTGTTCGCCGCCGGTACCGCGGGCGAGCGCTTCGGCGTGCGCAACTCCGGCGCCCATGCCGTCGTGGAAGGCACCGGTGACCATTGCTGCGAATACATGACCGGCGGTTTCATCTGCGTTCTGGGCAAGACCGGCTACAACTTCGGCTCCGGCATGACCGGCGGCTTCGCCTATGTCCTCGACCTGGACAACACCTTCGTTGACCGCGTGAACCATGAGCTGGTGGAAATCCAGCGGATCAGCGGCGAAGCGATGGAAGCCCAGCGCAGCCACCTGCGCAAGGTGCTGGTCGAGTACGTGGCGGAAACGGCGAGCGAGTGGGGCGCACATCTGCTGGAGAACCTCGACGACTACCTGCGTCGGTTCTGGCTGGTGAAACCTAAGGCTGCCAGCCTCGGTTCCCTGCTCTCCAGCACTCGTGCCAACCCGCAATAAGCGCCTGAAGTTTGATGAGGTCTGAAAATGTCTGAACGTCTTAACAATGACTTCCAGTTCATCGAAGTCGGGCGCAAGGATCCGAAGAAGAAGCTTCTTCGCCAGCGCAAGCGCGAGTTCGTGGAAATCTACGACCTGTTCAAGCCGCAACAGGCGGCTGACCAGGCCCACCGTTGCCTGGGCTGCGGCAACCCGTACTGCGAGTGGAAGTGCCCGGTGCACAACTTCATCCCCAACTGGTTGAAGCTGGTCTCCGAAGGCAACATCCTCGCCGCCGCCGAACTGTCCCACCAGACCAACACCCTGCCGGAAGTCTGCGGCCGGGTGTGCCCGCAGGATCGCCTGTGCGAAGGCGCCTGCACCCTGAACGACGGCTTCGGCGCGGTCACCATCGGCTCGGTGGAGAAGTACATCACCGACACCGCCTTCGCCATGGGCTGGCGCCCGGACATGTCCAAGGTCAAGCCCACCGGCAAGCGCGTCGCCGTGATCGGCGCGGGCCCGGCGGGCCTGGGCTGTGCCGACGTACTGGTGCGCAACGGCGTGGCCCCGGTGGTGTTCGACAAGAACCCGGAAATCGGCGGCCTGCTGACCTTTGGCATCCCCGAGTTCAAGCTGGAGAAGCAGGTGCTGTCGCGCCGGCGCGAAGTCTTCACCGGCATGGGCATCGAGTTCCGCCTGAACACCGAGATCGGCAAGGACGTGACCATGGAGCAACTGCTCGATGAGTACGATGCCGTATTCATGGGCATGGGCACCTACACCTACATGAAAGGCGGCTTCCCCGGCGAGGACCTGCCCGGCGTGCACGACGCGCTGGACTTCCTGATCGCCAACGTGAACCGCAACCTGGGCTTCGAGAAGTCGCCGGAAGACTTCGTCGACATGAAGGGCAAGCGCGTCGTCGTGCTGGGCGGTGGCGACACCGCGATGGACTGCAACCGCACCTCGATCCGCCAGGGCGCGAAAGGCGTGACCTGCGCCTACCGCCGTGACGAAGAGAACATGCCCGGCTCGCGCAAAGAGGTGAAGAACGCCAAGGAAGAAGGCGTGAAGTTCCTCTTCAACCGCCAGCCCATCGCCATCGTCGGCGAGGACAAGGTGGAAGGCGTGAAGGTGGTCGAGACCCGTCTCGGCGAGCCCGATGCGCGTGGTCGTCGCAGCCCCGAGCCGATCCCGGGCTCCGAGGAGATCATCCCGGCCGAAGCCGTGCTGATCGCCTTCGGCTTCCGCCCGAGCCCGGCGCCGTGGTTCGACCAGCACCAGGTGGAAATCGACAGCCAGGGCCGCGTCATCGCCCCGGCCGCTGCGCAGTTCAAGCACCAGACCAGCAACCCGAAGATCTTCGCCGGCGGCGACATGGTCCGCGGTTCCGACCTGGTAGTGACGGCGATCTTCGAAGGCAGGACGGCCGCCGAAGGCATCCTGGACTACCTCGGCGTTTAAGCTGCTGCGCTAGCTCAGGCGGCGTTGGAAACAGGCTCGGAATGCTCATTTGCTGCAGCAAACTCCGCTTCCTCGCCTGTTTCCGCCTTGCCTGAGCTTCGCTCGCGACGCTTAAATCACAGAGGGTCGCAGCGACAAACTGTCGCGATGGACGAAAGGCACGGCACCCGCCGTGCCTTTTCGTTTGGGCTTTGCGAAAATGCCCGCACTTTTTTTCCGGATGCCGTTATGACTGCCCTGAAGAACGATCGCTTCCTTCGCGCCCTGCTCAAGCAGCCCGTCGATGTCACTCCCGTCTGGATGATGCGCCAGGCCGGCCGCTACCTGCCGGAGTACCGCGCCACGCGCGCCAAGGCCGGTGACTTCATGAGCCTGTGCATGAACCCACAGATGGCCTGCGAAGTGACCCTGCAGCCGCTGGACCGCTACCCGCAGCTGGACGCAGCGATCCTTTTCTCCGACATCCTCACCATTCCCGACGCCATGGGCCAGGGCCTGTACTTCGAGACCGGCGAAGGCCCGCGCTTCAAGAAGGTCGTGACCACCCAGGCCGACATTGACGCCCTGCCGGTCCCCGATCCGGAGAAGGACCTGGGCTATGTGATGGACGCCGTGCGCACCATCCGCCGCGAGCTGAACGGCCGCGTGCCGCTGATCGGTTTCTCCGGCAGCCCCTGGACCCTGGCCACCTACATGGTCGAAGGCGGCTCCAGCCGTGACTTCCGCAAGACCAAGGCGATGCTCTACGACAACCCGCAGGCCCTGCACGCGCTGCTGGACAAGCTGGCCCAGTCGGTCACCAGCTACCTCAATGGCCAGATCCTTGCCGGCGCACAAGCCGTGCAGATCTTCGATTCCTGGGGTGGTGCGCTGTCGGCAGCGGCCTACCAGGAGTTCTCCCTGGCCTATATGCAGAAGATCGTCGACGGTCTGATCCGCGAACACGAAGGGCGCCGCGTGCCGGTGATCCTCTTCACCAAGGGCGGCGGCCTGTGGCTGGAGTCCATGGCCAATACCGGCGCCGAGGCCCTGGGCCTGGACTGGACCTGCGATATCGGCAGCGCCCGCGCCCGCGTCGGCGACAAGGTTGCCCTGCAGGGCAACATGGACCCAGCTGTGCTCTACGCCAAGCCGGACGCCATTCGCACTGAAGTCGCGCGCATCCTCGGTGCCTTCGGTAACGGCAATGGCCACGTGTTCAACCTCGGCCACGGCATCACCCCGGAAGTCGACCCGGCCCATGCCGGTGCCTTCTTCGAGGCCGTACACGAGCTGTCGGCGCAGTACCACTGAGCCTGACGCCGAACTGAAAAAGCCCCGCGCATGCGGGGCTTTTTCGTTTCTGGCTCCGGGGTTCGCGAGCAAGCTCGCTCTTACAGGCAGCGCTTTTTTGTAGGAGCGAGCTTGCTCGCGAACCGACCCGGCACTGGGCCTTCCGGCGTATCGCAAACCAACCCCGCACCGGCAAAAGCCAATCCGCGCGTGGAAGCGGACTCCGCCCGCGATCGGCCCTAACAGCAGAGGTATTTCCCCGAAAACAAAAAAGCCCCGCCGTAAGGCGAGGCTTTTTCGTTCCCTCATGGAGCATCAAGCCCCAACAGAACGCATTACGCGGCGTCGCCCACCAGGCCGGCGGCGCGCTGGGCCTTGCGGCGGTTGGACACCAGCAGGCCGGAGCAGACCACCACGACGGTCAGCAGGGTGGTGGCAACGACTTCCATGCGGTGATCCGGACGGATCAGCATGATCGCCAGGGCGCCGACGATGAAGATGATCACCGCCCAGGTCAGCCAGGGGAACAGCCACATCTTCAGTTTCAGCTGGTGGCCTTGGGCGAGCAGCTTCTTGCGCATGCGCAGCTGCGACAGGGCGATCACCAGGTACACCAGCAGGGCGATGGCGCCGGAGCTGGCCAGCAGGAAGTTGAACACTTCGGCCGGGGCCAGGTAGTTGGCGAAGGTGCACAGGAAGGCCATGGCGGTGGACAGCAGTACGGCATACACCGGGGTACGGCTGGCGCTGGTCACCTGGGCGATCTTCGGTGCGTCACCGCGCTTGCTCAGCGAGTACATCATGCGCGAGGCAGTGTAGAGCGCCGAGTTCAGGCAGCTGGTTACCGAGACGAGGACGATGATGTCGACGATCAGCTTGGCGTACGGGATGTGCAGGTGTTCCAGCACGGTCTGGTAGGAGCCCATGCTCACCAGGCGCGGGTCGTTCCACGGCACCAGGCAGACCACGATCAGGATCGACAGCAGGTAGAACAGCGCGATACGCCAGATCACCGAGTTGGTGGCGCGGGTGATCTGCTGCTCCGGGTCCTTGGACTCGGTGGCGGCGATGGTGACGATTTCCGAACCCATGAAGGAGAACATGGTGGTCAGCAGCGCAGCGAGCACGGCACCCCAGCCCTTGGGCAGGAAGCCTTCGCTGGTCAGGTGGCCGATGCCGGAGACTTCGCTGTTGGGCGAGAAGCCGAAGATGGCCGCGCAGCCCAGCACCAGGAAGGCGATGATCGAGACGACCTTGATCAGCGCCAGCCAGAACTCGAACTCACCGTAGTTCTTCACGCTGAACAGGTTGGTCACGGTCAGCGCGGAGGTGATCAGGAAGGCCAGCACCCAGATCGGCGCGCCAGGGAACCAGGCGTGGATGATGGCCGCGGCGGCGTTGGCCTCCAGCGGGATCACCAGGACCCAGAACCACCAGTACAACCAGCCGATGGTGAAGCCGGCCCAGTGGCCGATGGCACGGTCGGCGTAGGTGGAGAAGGAGCCGCTGTCCGGCTGCGCGACGGCCATTTCGGCCAGCATGCGCATCACCAGGACCACCAGCAGGCCGGCGACCAGATAGGAAATCATGACGGCCGGGCCGGCTTCGGCGATGGCGTGGCCGGAGCCTACGAACAGGCCTGCACCAATGGCGCCGGCGATCGAAAGCATCGTGACGTGACGATTTTGCAGGCCCTGGGAGAGCCCGGAGGTTGGGGTGCTGCTCATGCTTTACCTACAACTACGGAGGGAATTGCGTACTGCGGGAGTCGAGGTCCGTTTCAGGATTCCAACAAGTCGTTCGACATTGTGAACGCAAGGATCGCGCCACACTTTGTTACGACTTAAGTCGTAGGTTGGGAAGTTATCCTACAACGCCCGCCTGGCAGGCGTTATCGGATCTGAGATTAATGTCTTTGCACGACCGTTCCATGTCGTTTTCAGGCATGAGTATTTCTAGATGTGTAGAAACTACCCATTTCTGCCCGGTGCGGGGAGGTCGCGAGGTAACACTGGTAGTCGCGACAGGTGCAAGGCCACCAGCAGGCCGATGCCCAGCAGGCTGGCGATGAACAGGCCCACACCGCTCCAGCCGTACTGGTGCCAGAACAGGCCGCCAGCGGTGCCGGCGACGCTGGAGCCGGTGTAGTAGCTGAACAGGTACAGCGACGACGCTTGCCCCTTGGCCTTCAGGGCGCGGCGGCCGATCCAGCTACTGGCCACCGAGTGCGCGCCGAAGAAGCCGAAGGTGAACACCAGCAGGCCAACCAGTACCAGGGCCAGCGGTTGCAGCAGGGTGATCAGTACGCCACCGAGCATCAGCGCGATCATCGCCCAGAGCACCTTGCGCCGGCCCAGCTTGTCGGCCAGCGAGCCGACCCACGCCGAGCTGTAGATGCCCGACAGGTAGACCAGCGAGAGCACGCCGACGATGGCCTGGCTCAGGTGATAGGGCTCCGCCAGCAGGCGATAACCGATGTAGTTGAACAGGGTGACGAAGGCGCCCATCAGCAGGAAGGCTTCGAGGAACAGCCACGGCAGGCCGGCGTCGCGGAAGTGCCCGGTGAAGCCTTCGATGAGCCGGCGCGGCTTGAGCGGTGCCGGGCGGAAGTTCTTCGATTCGGGAAGGATGCGCCAGAACAGGAGGGCCGCAGCCAGGGCGAGCACGCCCAGGGTGGCCAGCGCCACGTGCCAGTTCACGTAGTCCACCAGCACGCCGCTGATCAACCGGCCGCTCATGCCACCGATGGCGTTGCCGCCGATGTACAGCCCCATGGACAGCCCGATGTGCTGCGGGTGGATTTCCTCGGAAAGGTAGGTCATGCCCACCGCCGCCAGGCCGCTGAGCGACAGGCCGAGCAGCGCGCGCATGGCCAGCACGCCGTGCCAGGTCGGCATCAGCGAGCTGCCGATGGTGAACAGGGCGGCGAGGACCAGCGAGGCGACCATGATCGACTTGCGACCGATGGCGTCGGAGATCGGCCCGGTGACCAACAGGCCGAAGGCCATGGTGATGGTGGAGATCGACAGCACCAGGCTGCTTTGCGCGGCGGTCAGGTCGAACGCTTTCGACAGCACCGGCATCATCGGCTGCACACAATAGAGCAGGGCGAAGGTGGCGAAGCCGCCGGAGAACAGCGCCAGCGACGTGCGCATGAAAGCCGGGGTGCCTTTCTCGATGTAGGTTTCGATTTCCTCGACGACACGCACCACGTCGCTGTTGGCTTCGCGCGCGCTTTCTCGCAGATCAGGCAGCGGTTCGGCCGGATCGTTGGCGGCGGACGGCTCTGGTACGACCGACGGCTCGGCCGCCATAGGCTGTTCTTCCCGCAAAGCCCGCAGGGCAGGTTGACTCACGACACACCTCAGGTTGGTAAAAGCAGGAGAGCCTGGAATGGCGGCAAGGGCCCGCGCGGCCAGGCAGGGAGCAGGTTGGTAGTCGTTATTGGGCTTGTGTGGAAAGGATAAGGAGCGGGCTTTATTATTTCCAATATATTAATCGACACGTTTGATTCGTTTTACGAATCGATTGTCGGTGACGTTGGTTCAGCTCGCGAACCGCCCGGCACGGCACGGGCTCAACCTGTCGCGGATGAAGTCCGCTCCTAGCCAACCCGGAACACCGACGCTCCAGCAGGGGGATACATGGAACTGCGACACCTGCGTTACTTCATCGCCGTGGCGGAGGAGCTGCACTTCGGCCGCGCCGCCGAGCAGTTGGGAATTTCCCAGCCGCCGCTGAGCCAGCAGATCCAGGCGCTGGAGGAAGAGATCGGCGCGCGCCTGCTGGAGCGCACCAACCGCCGGGTGGCGCTGACCGAGGCCGGCAAGCTGTTTCTCGACGAGGCCCGACAGGTACTGCAGCAGGTGGACCGCGCCGTGCTCCTGGCTCGCCGTGCGCACCAGGGCGAGATTGGCGAGCTGAAGGTCGGCTTCACCGCGTCGGCGCCGTTCACCTCCAGCATCCCGCGCGCGATCCTGGCGTTCCGCCAGGCCTATCCGGACGTCCACCTGGACCTGCAGGAGTTGAGCAGCGGGCAGGCGGTACAGGCGTTGCTGGAGGAGCGCGTGCAGGTCGGTCTGATCCGGCCGATCCCGTTGCCGGAAACCCTGGAAGCCGTGGAGCTGTTCAGCGAACCGCTGGTGGCCGTGCTGCGCGCCGATCATCCGCTGGCGCAGGCCAGCCAGGAGGGGCTGGAGTTCGCCGCATTGGCGGACGAACCCTTTGTATTCTTCCCGCGCAGCTACGGCACGGGCCTCTACAGCCAGTTGATGGCGCTGTCGCGGCAGGCCGGCTTCAGCCCGCGCATCGCCCAGGAGGCGGGCGAGGCGATGACCATCATCGGCCTGGTGGCGGCGGGGTTGGGCGTGTCGATGCTGCCGGCGTCGTTCCGCCGTACGCGGGTGGACGGTGTGGTCTACCGCACCTTGAGCGATCCGGGCGCGACCAGTTCGGTGTGGCTGGTGCGGCGGCGCAACGAGACGTCGCGCCTGGCGCAATCGTTCTTCGACCTGGTGACCCAGGAAGTCCAGGCCGGCAGGGCTGGCTGAGGGTTCAGGGCGCGGTGTTCTGCAGGATCTGCTGGTAGCGACGCTGGTACTCGACGTAGTCGAGGTTCTCCAGCTGCAGCGCCTGGATCTGCTCGTCCCGCGACAGGCCTGCGGTCTCCCTGGTCGCCGGCTGCACCACGCTGCGCGGCGGCGCGACGGTGGGCGCGGCAGCGACGCGAGTGCCGGCCAGCAATTCGTCGATCACCGGGTCCATTTTCGCCTTGGTGCCCTGCCACTTCATCATCGACAGGCCGCCCTTGGCCCGCAGGTGATACTCGGCGTGGCCGACCAGCTCCCGCGAGGGGCCGCGCACGGTGATCTCGGCGGTCGACAGGTACGGAGCCATGTCCCAGGAGCGGCGAGCGTCGTAGGTCACCTGGTAGCGGCAGTCCGCCGGAGGCTGGCCGTCGTAGACCAGCGCCGTGATGCCATGACGGGCGAAACCGTCCTGCAGCACAGGCACGAAGTCCGACACCATCACCTTGGGGTTCTTCTCGATACAGACGACGGCATCGGCCTGGGCCAGCGGTTCGACCTGCACCGAGGTGCAGCCCAGGCTCAGCAGTGCTGCGCCGATGGGCAGCAGTAGAATCGGGTAGCGCATGGAGTTCTTCCGTGAAAACGCCCTGCCCGGCAGGGCAGGGCGAAGGGATTACTTCGCGTAGTCGGCCTTCAGCGCGACCCCGGCGATGACGGCGCCGGCGTGGCACTCGAACTGCTGGGCGTCCTTGTACTCGTTGCGCTTGTAGTAGCTGACGATGTTGGTCACGGCGGTGGCGCCGGCCTTCTTCGCCGAATCCTGCAGGGTGATCAGCGCCGACTGCAGCGCCCAGCGGCAGGCTTCCTCGTCGCTCTTGTTGAAGGCGTTGGTCTTCTTGTTGGTGATGGCGCCGGACTGGATCACATTCAGCTTGGCGCCCGCCGGGTTGCCCGCCAGGTAGAACTTCACGCTGCCATCGAGCTTGCCGGTCTTCACCGCCTCGGCGACGACGTCGTCGAAGGGCAGGTGCAGGGTGGTGTCGCGAGCCTGGCTGATGCCGGGGATGGACGCGCAAAGCGCGAGGGCGAGCAGCCCGAGGGTCTTGCGTTGCATGGATCGACTCCTTGTCGATGGGTGGGATCAGTTGCTCGGCGGGGCGAGGTGCAGGTTCTGCAGGATCTTGTTGTTGAGGATCGCGACCCACTTGTTGTAGTTGCGGTGGATCTGCCCGTCCTTCTCGTCCAGGCCGCGGCTGCTGCGCAGCTTGATGGAGTACTGCTGGCTGCTGTAGGGAATGCTGATCTCGGCGTGGTGGCGTTCACGCACGGTGATCTCGGCGTAGATGACGTTGCCGGAATCCTGCTGCACCTCCCACTTCTGTTCTTCCAGCGCATCGCGGATGGCCGCCTGTACCTGCACGGATGTGCGGTTGCTATCGGGCGGCAGCGACTGGTCGATGTTCTCGACGGGCTTGGTGGTGCAACCGACGGCCATCGCGGTGGCCACGCACAGCAGCAGGCTGCGGATCAGTCGGGACATGGCTTGCTCTCCTTGCAGTGTCGTTGGGCAGTATCGTTCTTGCGGTTACGGTGGAAATGGCTCAGCGCCAGCGGCGGAAGACCAGCGAGGTGTTGATGCCGCCGAAGGCAAAGTTGTTGTTCATCACGTACTCGTTGCTCATTGCGCGCGGCTCGCCCCGCAGGTAGTCGAGCTCGCCGCAGCGCGGGTCGATCTCGTCCAGGTTCAGGGTGTGCACGTAGCGATCGCTGTTCATCATCTCGATGCTGAACCACGACTCCAGCGCGCCGCACGCTCCCAGAGTGTGGCCCAGGAAACTCTTCTGCGAGCTGATCGGCATGCGCTTTCCGAAGAGTTCGCTGGTGGCCAGGGTCTCGGCGATGTCGCCCTGTTCGGTGGCGGTGCCGTGGCCGTTCACATAGCCGATGGCATCGGCGTGCAGGCCGGCGTCTTCCAGCGCGAGCTCCATCGCGCGGCGCATGGTCGACTGCTCCGGGCGGGTGGTGTGCTGGCCGTCGGCGTTGCTGCCGAAGCCGACGATCTCGGCGTGGATATGCGCGCCGCGGGCCAGGGCGTGCTCCAGTTCCTCGAGTACCAGCATGCCGGCGCCTTCGCCGATCACCAGGCCGTCGCGGCCGCTGTCGTAGGGGCGCGGGGTGCTGTGCGGGGCGTCGTTCTTCAGGCTGGTGGCGTAGAGTGCGTCGAACACCATGGCCTCGGTCGGGCAGAGTTCCTCGGCACCGCCGGCGAGCATCAGCGGCAGGCGGCCGAAGCGGATCGCCTCGTAGGCGTAGCCGATGCCCTGGCTGCCGCTGGTGCAGGCGCTGGAGGTCGGGATCACCCGGCCCTTGAGGCCGAAGAAGATGCTGATATTGGCTGCCGTGGTGTGCGGCATCATGCGCACATAGGAGTTGGCGTTGAGGCCGTCGGCCACCGAGTTGAGCAGCATGTTGCCGAACGCCTTGATCTCGTCGGTGCTGCCGGTGGACGAACCGCAGGCCACGCCCATGCGCCCATCGCGGATCGACTCGTCGCCCAGCAGCCCTGCATCGGCCAGCGCACGCTCGGCAGCGTCCACTGACAGGCGCGAGACCCGCCCCATGCTGCGCAGTTGCTTGCGCGTCCAGTGCTTGGGCACGGTGAAATCCAGCACCGGGCCGGCCAGGCGGGTATTGAGCTCGGTGAAGCGGTCCCATTCGTCCATGCGGCGGATGCCGCTCTGGTTGGCGCTGAAGTTCGCCTCGATGCTCGCCCAGTCCGAACCCAGGGAGGTGATGCCGGACATGCCGGTGATGACCACACGCTTCATCAGCACAGCCCTCCGTTGACCGCCAGCACCTGGCGGGTGATGTAGCCGGCCTCGGCCGACATCAGGAAATTCACCGCGCCGGCGACTTCTTCCGGGGTGCCCATGCGCTGGGCGGGGATCATCTTGAGGATTTCCTCCACCGGTACCTGCTCGTCGAGCATCGCGGTGTCGATCAGCCCCGGCGCCACGCAGTTCACCGTGATCCTGCGTTTGCCCAGCTCGATGGCCAGCGCCTTGGCGGCGCCGATCACTCCGGCTTTGGAGGCGCTGTAGTTGACCTGGCCGCGGTTGCCGATCAGCCCGGAGACCGAGGTGATGCAGACGATGCGCCCCGGCTGGCGGCGACGGATCATCGGCATGATCACCGGGTGCAGGACGTTGTAGAAGCCGTCGAGGTTGGTGCGCAGCACCTGGTCCCAGTCTTCCCCGGTCAGTGCCGGGAAGGCGCCGTCGCGGGTCAGGCCGGCGTTGCACACCACGCCGTAATACGCGCCGTGGGTTTCCACGTCGGCTTCGAGGATGGTGCGCGCGGCCTCGCGGTCGGCTACGTCGAATTGCAGCACGCGGGCGCTGCGACCCAGCGCCTGGATTTCGGCCTGCACGGCGTCGGCTTCGGCGCGGCCGCTGCGGCAGTGCAGCACGATGTCGTGGCCGGCCTGTGCCAGGCGCAGGGCAATGGCGCGGCCGATGCCGCGGCTGGAGCCGGTTACGAGGATGGAGTTAGTCATACGCTTGGCTCTTTCGGCTCTCGGCTCTCTGTTCTGGAGCCTCGGGAGAAGGTTCTTGTAGATAGCTCGCCACTTCCGGCGGGCGGAACACGGTCAGGCGCGCCAGCGCCTTGATGCCCGGCCCTTCCAGATGGCATTCGAAGACACCCATGCCGTTGTCGTCCTGCAGGGTGCGGATGGCATGGATGGTGATTTCAGACCCGGCGGGGAAGCTCGCCACGTCGCACTGGTACTGGCGGGTGCCGAGCAGGAAGCCCAGCTCCACCGGCTCGCCGCGCACGCGCGCCTGGCAGCCGGCATAGGCGGCGATGCTCTGCGCCATCAGTTCCACGCCGACCCAGGCCGGCAGGCTGCCATCGGCCTCGTTGAACAGGCCGCCCGGGCGCACCGTCAGGCGCGTGCGGATGTCTTCCTCGCCGAAGTCGAGTACTTCGTCGATGAGGATCATGTCGCCCGCATGGGGCAGCAGGGAGGCGATCGGCCAGTCGATCATCGGGTCACTCCAGACTCATTGCTCATCTCGCCCAGGATCAGGCTGATGTTGTTGCCGCCGAAGGCGAACGAATTGCTCATCAGGTAGCGCGGACCGTTCAGCGGCAGGCTGGGGCCCTCGTCGCGGACCAGCGCCAGTGCCGGTAGCTGCGGATCGGTGACGCCATCCCAGCGCTGCGGCGGCAGGCGGCTTTCCGGGTTGTGCTCGCCCAGCAGCAGCCAGCAGAACGCTGCTTCCAGTGCTCCGGCGGCGCCGAGGGTATGCCCGGACAGCGGCTTGGTCGAGGAGCAGGGCACACCCTGGGGAAACTCCGCCTGCACGGCGAGGCTTTCCATGGCGTCGTTGTGCGCGGTCGCGGTGCCGTGCAGGTTCAGGTAGGCGATCTGCTCGGCTGCCAGTTTCGCCTCGGTGAGTGCCTTGCGCATTGCCTCACGGGCGCCCCGGCCTTCGGGATCGGGGGCGGAAATATGGTGTGCGTCGGAGCTGGCGCCGGCGCCGAGCAGGGCAATGCGGGACGGCTCGCGAGTCATCAGGAACAGCGCGGCGCCTTCGCCGATGTTGATGCCCTTGCGGTTGGCCGAGAATGGATTGCAGCGTTCGTCGGAGACCGCTTCCAATGAGCCGAAGCCGTTGAGCGTCAGCTCGCACAGGCTGTCCACGCCGCCGCACAGCACCGCGTCGCACAGGCCCAGCTTGAGCAGTCGCCGGGCGCTCTGCAGGGCTCGGCCACTGGAGGTGCAGGCGGTCGAAATCACGTAGCTCGGCCCAGCCAGCCCATAGTGTTCGGCGAGGAATACGGCCGGGTCGGACAGCTCCTGGTGCGAATAGTGGAAGCCTTCCGGCAACTGCCCATGCAGGGTGTGATGGCGGATGCCCTGGGTGGTTTCCTGGATGCCCGAGGTGCTGGTGCCCAGCACTACCGCCACGCGTGCAGCGCCATGGCGCTGGATGGCGGTGCGGATGGCCGGGTCGATCTGCGTTGCTGCGGCGAGCAGCAGGCGGTTGTTGCGGGTGTCGTGGCGTTTGTCGGGAATGGCCGCCATGCGCGCCTTCACCGAGCCCACCGGCAGGCTTCTGCCCGGCACCCAGCCCGCCTGCACCTGCATGCCGGCGGACTCCCCGGCCAGCAGCGCGGTGGCCACTTCGCGGCGGTCGTTGCCCAGGGCGCAGATCAGGCCCAGCTCGTTCAGGTAAGTGGCGGTCATGGCGCGGCGCTCTCGGTGTTCAGGGGCGTCACCTGGTAACGGGTGTCGGCGGCTTGCAGGGTGAAATCCTGTGCCGAACGGTAAGTGATCTTCCAGTGCTGTTGCAGATGGCGCGTGGCGCCGTCTGTCCGGTAGTCATTGGCCTGGTAGCGCGCGGCAAGCTGATCCTGCGGCGTCAGTGCGAACAGCAGCACGGCGAACAACTCCCGTGCTTCGGGATTGGGCGGCAGCAGACCGTCGTTGCTCCATGCTCCGTCACGCAGCAATTGCCGCGACAGCGGGATGCCCAGCGGGTCGATCAGCGACCAGCGCAGGGCGCCACCTTCCTGCTGAATCACCAGCAGCCAGTCCTGGGAAGAGCCCACCTGCTCGCGCTGGATGTGCAGCTGCAACGGCGTCGCCAGCGGCGGCAACGCGGAGGGCAACGGCGTGTGCTGGGCGCAACCGGCCAGCAGCAGGAACAGGGCAAGGCTCAGCCAGCGGATCATGCGGGGCGGTTCTCCAGCGGCTTGCGCACCACGGCGTTGACCAGGGTTTCCTCGCGCTGGCCGAACGGCCTGGCCTTGCGAATGCCCCAGCGCTCCAGCAGGCCGAAGTCCTTGGAGCGGCTCCACCACAGGTAAGGGTAGGAGACGTTCTTCTCGCTGAACTCGAAACCTTGCTCGCGGAGCATCTGCAGGTACTGCGCGGCGCTCTTCTGCACGTGCATCGGGTGGCGGAAGAACCAGCGGATTACCCAGGTATCGATGTACGCCTCGGTGGACTCGGCGAACAGCAGCAGGCCACCCGGCTTGAGCACGCGCCAGAACTCGGCCAGGGCGCGCTCCTGCTCCACCAGGTGGTGGAAGGTCTGGTGGCAGAACAGGATGTCGACGCTGGCCGAGGGCAGCATCAGGTCGGCGCAGTCGGCGCAGTTCAGCTCCACCTCGACATTCTCCCGCGCGGCTTCCACCGCCGAGCAGTCGAGGCTGTGCGGGTCGGCGTCGAGGCCGATCATGCGGCCGGGTTTGAACGCCTCGCGCAGCAGGCGGAACGAACGGCCCTGGCCGCAGCCGGCGTCCAGCAGCACCGGGTTCTGCGGGATGTCCCAACTGACCAGGCGCTTGAGATCGTTGATCGCCACGCGCAGCACATGGTGCTGCCAGGTGTGGCTCTGCAGGAACCAGAAACCGAAACGGGTTTCTTCGACGTAGGTGGAGGCGGGGCGGGTCATGACAGTCCTTGTCCTTAGCTGGCGCAGATTTCGGAAAGTACCCGCAGGCGGCGCTGCGGTTCGGCGACGAAGGGGTTGCGCGTGTCCCAGGCGTAGCCGGCGAGGATGGAGCAGATCATCCGGCGAATTTCCGGGTCGGCCTTCTCGTAGAAGATCACGTCCTGGAAGCTGCCGTCGTACCAGCCCTCGACGTAGGCGCGGAAGGTGTCCACGCCGCGCTTGAGCGGCTGGGCGAAATCGCCTTGCCAGTCCACTGCCTCGCCCTTGAGCTGACGGTCGAGCAGATTGGCCGCCATGCTGGAGGAGCGCATGGCGATGGTGACGCCGGAGGAGAACACCGGGTCGAGGAATTCTGCCGCGTTGCCCAGCAGGGCGAAGCCCGGCCCGGCGAGGCGTTTCACGTTCGCCGAGTAGCCGCCAAGGGTGCGCGCCGGGGTGTCCCACACGGCGTTCTTCAGCAGCGGACGCAGGTTCGGTGCGGCATCGACGAAGCCTTTCAGGCAGGCGTCCAGGTCATCCAGCTTGCCTTCGAAGTGACGGTCCTCGGCGACCACGCCAATGGAGGTGCGGCCATCGCTGAAGGGGATGGTCCAGTACCAGATGCCGCGTTCTTCGGGATGGATGCTGATGAGGATCTTCTCGCGGTCGAAGTGCGGCGCCTCGATGCGGTCCTCGATATGCGTGAACACCGCGCGGCGCACCGGGAAGCCCGACGGCGCTTCGAGGTCGAGCAGGCGCGGCAGCACGCGGCCGTAGCCGCTGGCGTCGAGCACGAAGGCGCATTCCACTTCGTACTCGCTGCCGTCCAGGCGGCGTACGCGCAGGCGCGGGCAGGCGCCGTCGAAGTCAGCGGCGACGATCTCTTCCTCGTAGCGGATTTCCACGCCCTGCAGTTCGGCCTGGTCGGCCAGCAGTTGGTCGAAGCGCGCACGCTGGACCTGGAAGGTCGAACCCTTGCCGTCGGTGAATTTGTCGCGGAAATCGAAATCGGTGTAACGCTCGTCCCAGCCGAACGCCGCGCCGTGCTTGGTCTGGAAACCAGCGGCCAGCACGGCGTCGAGCATCCCGGCCTCTTCGACGAAGTCCAGGCAGTGCGACAGCAGGCTCTCGCCGATGGAGAAGCGCGGGAAGCGCTGGCGCTCGAGCACCAGCACGTCGTGGCCCTTGCGCTTGAGCAGCGCGGCGGCGATGGCGCCGGAAGGGCCCGCGCCGATGACGACGACGGTGCGTTGTTGCAGTTCAGGGGCGGGCATCAGAAGGGCTCCTTGCCGGGGCGTGATCCTTGGAAACGGGAGTGGCGTGCGGGCGACGCACGCCGCAGAGGGCGGGCAACAGGGTGGCGAACAGGCTCATCAGCAGCAGGCTGAAATACAGCAGCGAGTCGATGTAGCCCTGCTGGAACAGCAGGTTGAGAAAGACGATCTCGGTCAGCCCGCGAATGTTCAACAGCAGGCTTTCCTTCCACAGCTGTCCGCCCGTGGCGCCGGGCAGCGCCCAGCGCAGGCCGAGCCAGCTGCCGGCGAGCTTGCTGATCACCGGCAGCGCCAGCAGCGCACCGAGGTACAGCCAGGAGTAGCCGGAGAGCGCGTGGTGGAAATCGATCTGCAGGATGCCGAAGGCCAGCACCAGCGGCACCAGCAGGTAGTTCTGCAAGGCCAGCGCCGCGCGTGGCGACACTGGCAGGCGGAATGGCTGGCGCACCGCTGCCTGGGCCATCAGCCAGGTGATGGCGAACACCAGGGTGTTCAAATGCCAGTGCTGGAAGGCGACCATCAGGCCGAAGAACTGCAGGCTGTAGGCCAGCGCGTGGCGCACTCGAATCAGGCGCAGCAATAACGGCGCAACACCCGCCAGCAGCGGCCACACCAGCTGGCCCGGATCGCTGCTGCCCTGTGCCAGGCCGAACAGGCTCCAGCACCACAGGTCCATCAGCACTGCCGCGTGCATCAGCCGGCGCGTGGCGTCCTCGGGGTAGTCGATATTGCGCAGGAACAGGTAGAGCACCGGGATCGCCGTGATCGAGAACAGCAGGCCGATGCCCAGCACGCTCATGCCCTCGTGCACGCCCAGCAACCACCAGGCGCTGGCCATGCCGCAGGCCAGCGGCACGGCGAAGCTGGGCAGGGCGATTTTCAGGCTCTGGCGGCTGACGTCGAGGTCGATCACGTCGCTGAGGATGTGTCCCAGCAGCAGCGCGAAGCCGATGTCGTAGAGCGGCCGCAGCCAGGGCGCAGTAACCAGCGTGCGCACCTCGAAGCCCTGGCTCTGAAGCACGATGAACAGCAGCGGCAGGAGCAGCCCGGCCACCAGCAGCTGACTGACGATGGGCAGCAGGCGCAGGTGGCGCCCGCCGATCACCGCGAGGGCGAACAGCACCGGCATCGCCAGCCAGAACAGGACCGTCAGCACGCCTGGGCTCCTTCGCGGTCGCCTTCACCCGCCCAGGGGCAGAACAGGAAACAGAACGCCAGGCCGAGCCCAACGGCCAGGCCGAAGTTGCTGATTACCGGCGTGCTGGAGAGCGCCAGCAGGCCGAACGAAAGCCAGGTGGTGATGGCCGCCAGCAGCACGCCAATCAGGCTCACCGCTGCGCCGCCGACGCGTTCGCGCATGAGGATCGTGTAGTCCACGCCGATGGCGGTCACCAGCAGCAGGCCGAACAGGCTGAATAGCGTCAGCGGCTGGCCCAGCCAACCCAGGCTGGCGAGGCTGCACAGCGCGGCCAGCAGCGGCAGCAGGACGATGCGCAGGGCGACGCGCGGACCGAAGGGTTTGAGCAGCAGGGCGAAGATCAGCACGCAGGAGAGCAGCTTGAGTTCGGTGGCGCTGACCTGGGTGGCGGCGAACAGGCGGTTCAGCTCGCCGAGGCGATCCACCAGTTGCACACCTTCCAGGCCTTTCGCCTGCTCGGCCAGCACACCGGCATCGGACAGCCCTTGCAGGCTTACCAGTCCGGCCACGCCGACGTCCACCGTGCCCAGCCAGAGCGGCCGCCAGGGTTCACCCAATGGGCCTTCCAGGGCCTGGTCGAGGGATTGCTGCGGGAGCTTTTCCAGCTGATCCAGCTCGGCTTGCAGCGCGGCTTGTGGAATGCCCAGGTCGAGCAGCGCCTGCCAGTGTTGCGGCAGCTGGCGCAGGGCTTCGCGAGCCTGCTGTTGCTGCTGTGCGGTGGCGAGCAGTTGGTTCAGCGCGAGATAGCCCTTGAGTTGCCCGGAGGCGACCAGCTTGTCCAGCCGCGTGGCCAGATCGGCCTCACGTTGCAGCAACCGGGTCTCGTCGGCGGCGCGCACCAGGAAGAACTGGCTGGTGGGCTGGTAGCCGGTGATGCGCGCGGTGGCCTGGGCTTCGGCGAGCAATTGCGGCTTGTTACCGAGCCATTGGCGCAGGTCGTTCTTGATCTGCAATTGCCAGAGACCACCAGCGCAGAACAACGCCACCACGGCGAGCAGAGGCCAGCTTCGGGTGCGCTTGATCAGTGCTTCACGCAGGCGGATCAAACGTTCGCCGAATCCGAGCAGAAGCGGTTGCGGGGCGATGGCGTCGCCGCGCAGCAGGAGCGGCAGCAGGCCGATCACGCAGAGATAGGCGGCGAGCAGGCCGGCCACCGAGAAGGTCGCCACCTGGGTCAGTGCCGGGAACGGCGTGCAGGCCAGCGCGAGGTAGCCGATCAGGTTGGTCAGCAGGCTCAGCAGCAGCCCGCGATGGCTCAGGCGCAGCGCTTGCCACGGCTGCCACGGTTTCAGGCTCCAGGCCTTGGAGAGGTAGTGCAGCGGATAGTCCGAGGCGACGCCGATCAGGCTCGCGCCCAGCACCAGGGTCAGCAGGTTGACCTTGCCGAACAGCGCGATGCACGCGGTGGCGCCGGCCAGCACGCCGACCAGGACCGGCAGGAAGGCCAGCAGTGCGCGAATGCGGCGGAAGGCGAGCAGCAGCAGGAGCAACGTGCCCAGCGCGGCGCCGCCGCCGACCCAGGTCATCTCGCGGCTGGCCTGGTGTTGGCCATCGGCGGCATAGAGCAGGCCGCTGGCAGCGACGAGTTGTCCGTTATCGACGGCCAGTTGCAGGCGCGCCTCGGCGACCTGTGCGGCGACTTCCCGCGGCAGGTTCATGTCGAAGGCATCGGCGCGGGTGCGGGCGCGCAGCAGTACCCAGCTGCGGCCGTCGTCCTCGGCAATCAGTGCGCCGCTGCCGATGTCCAGCTGCACCTTCGAAGGCAGCGGCTGGTGGTGCTGGATGCGCAGGGCGAGGCCGAACCAGTCCTGATCGTTGGGCACCAGGCCGAAGCCGGAGAACGGATCGAAGAGTTGTTCCACGCGCTGCTGGATGAACGCGGCGGGCTCGCCTGCGAGTTGCTGGCGGTCGTCGTCGCTGAGCAGCGCCAGTCGGCCTGTGCGCAGCTGTTCGCGCAGTGCCGGCAGATCAGCCTGCACGCCCCACTGCACCTTTTCGTAGAGACCGCTGGCCTGCCAGCGCTCGGCCAGCTCGCGGGCGTGGGCGATGGCCGTGTCACGCTCGGGGTAGCCGACCAGTACGATCAGTTCGCGGTTGAGCGGTTCCTGCATGCGCTGCTCGGCTTGCTTCTGCAAGGCGTCACGGCTGCTGCCGGGCACCAGTTCCAGCAGGTCGGTACTCAGCGGCGGGCCATGGCGCCATTGCCAGGCCGCGAGGGCGAGCAGCGCCAGCAGCCCGGCGATCACCAGGCGCGGCAGCCACTGCGGCCGCTCAGCGGGCAAAGTCGCTGCGCTCCGCATCGGTCAGGCTGTCGCCGGGTTGGCTGCTGGTCATGCGCAGCACGGTGCGGTCGCCCTGGGCTTCGTGCAGTTCGATGCGCTGCACCAGCTCACCACCGGCGATCTCGATGCTGTCGAAGATCTGCTTGAGCAGCACGGCGCGTGGCGTGAGGGTCAGTTTCCAGTCGTTCGCCTCGCCACTCAGCGCGAGGTCGAAGTCCCGTTGCAGGCCGCTGCTGTCGCCTTCCAGCACGGCGAGGAACAGGCGGTTCTGCTGCGCGCTGGCACTGCGTTGCGGCAGTTGCTGCCAGCCGTTGGCGTCGCGCCGGGCGATGCCTTTGTCGTCAATACGGTAGTCCTGCTTGAGCGGCGTCTGCAGCAGCCAGAGCAGGCCGTGCTGCTTGGCGAGGACGAAATGGCCCTTGCTCACCAGCGGTTGTGGCAGGGAGCGCAGGTGCTTCTCCTGGACGAACTCGCCACGCACCACTGCCGGCTTGCCCAACTGAGCGGCCAGTTGCGCCAGGTCGAAGGCGTGGGCCAGCGGAGCCAGCAGCAGGCCGCAGACCAGCAGGGCGCGCTTCAACATGCTTCGGCCTCCAGCGCGCGCTGTACGGCGGCGATGAACACCGGCGGGGAGGCCATCTGCATCTCGCGGCTGGCGATTTCCACCGCCACCTGGCTGCTGCTGGCGCGGGTCAGGCGCTCGCCGGTTTCGGCGTCGCTGATCAGGTAGTTGATCTTCAGGCGGTTCTCCCACTCCACCAGATCGGCGCGCACTTTGATGCGCTGGCCGAAACGGGCGCCGCGCACATAGCGCAGCTGCAGGTCGATCACCGGCCAGGCGTAGCCCGCCTCGCGCATCTGCGCGTAGTTGTGGTCGAGCTTGTCGAGCAGGGCGCAGCGGGCGACTTCCAGGTATTTGACGTAGTGGCCGTGCCAGACCACTTCCATCATGTCCACGTCGAAGAACGGCACGAGGATTTCCACTTCGGCCTGCAACACACCGGCCTTACGCATAAAGCCCCCAGTGGCGCGCGCGGATGCGCTCCAGGCACAGACGCAGCTCGCCTTCCAGGGCGCGATCCTCGATCAGCGGCGGGAAGTCCTGCGCCAGTTGTTCGTGCATGCCGCCCAGCGGTGCCGGCAGCGGGCGCGCGCCGGCCTCGTTGCAGCGCAGCCAGACGCCCTGTTGCGCGGCGAGCAGCGTCGCCGCGGCAACCTGTTCGCTCAGCTCCAGGCTGCGCAGGGCATCGCGCGCGGCGATGGTGCCCATGCTCACCTTGTCCTGGTTGTGGCACTCGGTGGAGCGTGAGAACACGCTGGCCGGCAGGGTGTTTTTCAACGCTTCGGCGGTCCAGGCGCTGGCGCCGATCTGCACGGCCTTGAAGCCGTGATTGATCATCGCGCGGTCGGCCGGCGCGCCCGAGAGGTTGCTCGGCAGGCCATGGTTGTAGCGGGTGTCCACCAGCAGCGCGAGCTGCCGGTCGAGCAGGTCGGCGACGTTGCCGACCAGGTTCTTCAGGCTGTCCATGGCGAAGGCGATATGGCCGCCGTAGAAGTGCCCGCCGTGGAGGACGCGTTCGTCCTCGGCGTCGATGATCGGGTTGTCGTTGGCGCTGTTCAGTTCGATCTCGATGAACTGCCGCAGCAGGCCCAGGCTGTCGGCCAGCACGCCCAGTACGTGGGGCGCGCAGCGCAGCGAGTAGCGGTCCTGCAGACGGTGCAGCGGCGCGGTTGGCGCGTCGATGGCGAGGTCCTGGCGAATCCACGCGGCGACCTGCATCTGCCCCGGGTGCGGCTTGGCGGCGAACAGGCGCTCATCGAAGTGTTCCGGGTTGCCCTGCAGGGCGATCACGTTGAGCGCGGTGATGCGAGTGGCGAGCTTGAGCAGGTAGTCGGCGCGCACATAGGCGAGGCAGGCGAGACCGGTCATCACCGCGGTGCCGTTCATCAGCGCCAGGGCTTCCTTCGGGCGCAGCACCAGCGGCTGCCAGCCCAGCTCGGCGTGGACTTTGGCGGCGCTGCGGCGCTCACCGCGCCAGAGCACGTCGCGCTCGCCGGCGAGCGTGGCGGCGACGTAGGACAGCGGCGTGAGGTCGCCGCTGGCACCCACCGAACCCTCTTCCGGGATCAGCGGCAGGATGTCGTGTTCGAGGAAGGCGTGCAGGCGCTCCAGCAGTTCCAGGCGCACGCCGGAAACCCCGTGGCTCAGCGAGCGCAGGCGTGCGGCCAGCACGGCGCGGGTGGCCTGCGGATCGAGCAGCTTGCCCAGGCCGCAACCGTGGAAGGTGAACAGGTGCTGCGGCAGCGCCTCGACATGCTCCAGCGGCACGGCGACCACGCAGGAATCGCCGTAACCGGTGGTCACGCCGTAGATCACGCCTTCCTTGTCCAGCAGGGTGTCGAGGAACTGCGCGCCACGGGCGATGCGCGCGCGGAAGTCGGCGTCGTCGTCCAGGCGGCTTTCGAGGCGGCGCTCGGCGAGGGCGACGATCTGTTCGATGCTCAGGTGGCCTTGGCCGAAAACCGGCGCTTCAGTGGCTGTCGTCATGGGCTTTCCAGAACGGGTAGAAGTTGAACCACTGCTGCGGCGCGCGCAGGCAGTAGTGTTCCAGGCGTTGGGCGTAGCGCTGGGTCCAGTGTTTCAGGACCTCGGCGCGGTCGCTGCGGCGCCACTGGATGCGTTCGGCGAAGGGCTCCAGGTACACGCGGTAGCGGCCTTCTTCCTTGAGGCAGAACATCAGGTTGGCCGGGCACTGCAGCAGCCCGGCGAGCAGCCAGGGGCCCTGCGGGAAGGCGGCCGGCGCGCCGAGGAAATCCACTTCGACATTGCGCCCGCCGTGCAGCGGAATGCGGTCCCCGGCGATCGCCAGCCATTCGCCGGCGTCCAGGCGTTGGGAGAGCTGCAGCATGATCGCCGGGTCCAGTTCGCTCACCTGGATCAGTCGCAGGTGGCTGGCGCCGGACTCGCCCAGCAGCTTGTTGAACTGCTCGGCGTGGCGGGTGTGCACCAGCACGTTCATGCGCACCTTTTCGCCCAGCTCGGCCAGTGCGCGGCAGACTTCGAGATTGCCCAGGTGCGCGCCCACCAGCAGTTGGCCACGGCCGCTGCGCAACTGCGCGCGCAGGTTGTGCGGGTCGTCCAGTTCGATGCTGGCGAGGTCCAGGCGGCCGGCCCAGACGTCGAGCTTGTCGAGGATCGTATCGGCGAAGGCCATGAACTGGCCGAACACCCGGCCAGTGCTCGGGCGCAGCGCAGCATCGCCGCTGTGCTCCGACAGGCGCTGTTGATACTCGCGGATGGCCCCGCGGGCACGGGCGCCGAAGAGGAAGAAGTACAGCACGATCAGGTGCAGCAGCGGCGACAGCAGGCGTCGGCCCAGCGTGCGCGCCGCCCAGGCGGTAAAGCGCATCAGCAACAGGCTGCCGCGCTCGCGCTGCTGCGCCCAGTGCTGCGCGCTCACACAGGGCTCCGCAGACGACGCCAGAGGATTGCCGGCGAGCGCCAGAGCATGCCGAAGAACAGCCGCGCATGCATGGAGGAGATCAGTGCGTTGTCGTGGAACAGGCGGAAGTGCGAGAGGCCGTCCAGCGGGTAGTGCACCCTGGTCGGCAACCATTGCATCGGCTGGTTGCGCCAAGCCAGGCGGACGAGGATCTCGGGGTCGAAATCCATGCGTTTGCCCAGCGTAGTGCTGTCGATCAGCTTGAGCGTGGGCGTGAGCGGGTAGACCCGGAAGCCGCACATGCCGTCGCGGATCGACAGCGACAGGCTGTTGATCCACACCCACACGTGGGTCAGGTAGCGTGCGTAGAGCCGCCCCTTGGGCACACTTGCGTCGTACTGCGGGTAGCCGCAGATCAGCGCGCCGGGGTGTTCGCGTGAGGCGTCGAGGAAGCGCTGCACGTCGCCCAGATCGTGCTGGCCGTCGGCGTCGACCTGCAGTGCGTGGGTGAAGCCCAGGCGCGCGGCCTCGCGCAGGCCGGCCATCACCGCGCCGCCCTTGCCCTGGTTCACCAGCAGGCGCACCAGCCAGGTGTCATGAGCTTCGGCGAGTTGGTCCATGACTACTGCGCATTCGCGGCTGGAGGCGTCGTCCACCAGCACGCAGGGCAGGCCGGCGGCGAGCAGTTCGGCCACGACCTTGGGCAACGCGTGCTCATGGTTGTAGACGGGGATCACCGCGCACGGACGCACACTCATGCGTCGGCCCCCAGCAGGATGCGCCCGGAGGAGCAGGCCGCGTCATCGCGGGTGAAGGCGAAGTACAGCTTGCCGCGCTCGGCGTCCCAGCGCAGGGACAGCCGGCAGAGATCACCCGGCCGCAGCAGTTGCTGGAACTTCAGCACTTCCATGCCACCGAAGCGTGGCGGCAGGTCGAATACCTGGCGGCCCAGTTGCTGCGCCCACTGCACCTGGACCACGCCGGGCAGCACGGGGGCCTTGGGGAAGTGGCCGGGGAAGTAGGCGAGGTCCAGGGGGATTTCCAGCTGGAAGTGCTGCTCGCCGTCCACCGCATTGTGCGTCAGGACTTCGGGATCACGACTGCGCGGCGCGTGCAGCAGCTCGTCCACCAGGCCTTGCGGCAGCTTGCCCTGGGCATTGCCCGGCAGGCGCCGCAGCAGACGCCAGCGGCGCGGCAGGGCGAGCGCTTCGCAGTGATCGGCGAGGTGTTCGCGCAGGCGTTGGGTCAGCGCTCGGCGGCCGCCGTTACGCAGTTCATGCAGGCCGGCCTCACTGAGGGCGACCAGTGCGCCGAGGCTGGCGCGATTCTCCTGCACCACGCCCAGGCGGGCTTCGCTGACGAATGGATGTTTGGCCAGGGCGGCTTCCAGTTGTGGCAGGGAGATGCGTTTTTCTTCCAGCTTGACGATACGGTCCAGCCGGCCCAGCAGCTCGAAGCGGCCGTCGGGGCAAAGGCGTGCGGCATCGGCGGTCTGCTCGGTTTCGCCGGGCGGCAGGTAGGTCGATTCGATGCGCAGGGCGCCGTGCTCGTCCTGGCTCAGCGTTACGCCTTCGAACGGCTGCCACAGCTGGCCGCCCTGGCGCCAGGCGATGCCGCCGGTCTCGGAGCTGCCGTAGATTTCCGTTGGCGCCTGGCCGAGGCGTTCGTGCAGCAGTTCTCCGGCTTCGGCCGGCAGCGGGCCGCCGGAAGAGAACACCCGCACTACCGGGCGCAGCGCCGGCCAGTCGAGGTTGTCGCCCATGCGCTTGAGCAGCGCTGGGCTGCCCACCCAGGCGAAGCGGGATTGTTCCAGGCTGTGGCGTTGCAGGTCTTCGGGGAAGGCGATCTGCCGTCGCAGGAAGGCGCGCCCGGCGGACAGCGGCCAGAGCACGCGGAACAGCAGGCCGTAGATGTGCTGCGCGGCGACGCTGCCGAGAATGTGGGCCGCGCCCAGCTCGGCGCCCCAGAGGTTTTCCAGCACCTGCACTTCGTTGCTCAGTTGGCGCAGGGATTTGCCGATCAGTTTGGGCTCGCCGGTAGAGCCGGAAGTGCTCAGGACCAGGCGGCAGGCGTCGAGGTCAAGCTCGGCGGGTGCAAGCGAGGGGCCGTTCAGTTCGGCCAGCGTCAGGTCGCCGGGTTGGTCGCCGATCCAGGCATCGATTCGCGCCGCGAGGCGTTCACGGCTATGGGCGAGATTGTCTGCTGGCAGCACGGCTTCGGCGTCGGCCAGCCAGGCGGCATAGAGGGCGATGGCCAGTTCGGCGGCGTCTTCCAGGTGGATCGCCACGCGCTGCGTATCGCGTTGACGCAGGGCGCCCGCGGCAGCACAGACGCGCCGCACGAAATCATCGGCGGGCAGCGACGGCTCCAGCGCCAGGAGGCGCTCGGCGGGCAGGTCCAGCAGCAGCCGGGTGAGGGAAATCGGTTTCATCCTTGACTCCTGACCCGCTGCCGCACCAGCCACTCGACGGCGAACAGCACGCCCATCAGCAGGTAGGAAATCAGGCCGTTGTACAGCGTCCACCAGGCCAGTGGCGCCCACAGCGTGAGGGCCGCGGCGATCAGGCCGTTGCCCAGGAAGAACAGCACCCAGACCTGCGTCACCTGGCGCGTGTAGCGCACCGCGTGGGGCGGCAGCTCAGGCTCGCGCAGGCGCGCGAGGCGTTCCACCAGCGGCGGGCCGAACTTCAGGCTGAGGGCGAACAGGCAGAGCAGGCCGGCGCTGATCAGCACCGGGTACCAGCGCAGCAGGTGCGGCTCGTTGACCAGCCACAGGGCGATGCAGAAGACCACGGCGGCCAGGGCCATCCAGCGCTGCCCGGGACGTTGCCCGCTGCCCAGGCTGCGGGCGAACCACAGGCCGCCCAGCAGCAGGGCGAAGAACTTCGGCGACAGGTGATCGATGCCGAAGTAGATCGCGAACGGGTAGAGCAGCCCGGCCAGCAACAGGCCGAGCCCGACCAGGCGTGTCATGGGTTGGCCAGGCGATAGACCGCTTCGACCACATCGCCCACGGTGCGCACCGATTTGAACTCTTCGGCGGCGATCTTCTTGCCGGTCTGGCGCTTGAGGTGATCGATCAGGTCGACGGCGTCGATGCTGTCGATCTCCAGGTCCTGGTACAGGTTGGCGTCGAGGCTGATCTGCTCCGGTTCCAGTTCGAACAGTTCGACCAGGGCGTCGCGCAGGGTGTTGTAGATGTCCTCACGGGTTTGCATGGTCGGCGTTCTCAAGCGGCTTTCTGGGCGGTCACGAAGGCGGCCAGGCTCGCCACGTTGGCGAAGTGCTGGCGGGTGTCCTTGGCATCGGCGTCGATCTTGATGCCGTAGCGTTTCTGGATGGCCAGGCCCAGTTCCAGGGCGTCCACCGAATCCAGGCCGAGGCCGTCGCCGAACAGCGCGTCTTCGGCGCCGATGTCATCAGGGCCGATATCCTCGAGCCCGAGGGCGTCGATGATCAGCTGTTTAATCTCCAGTTGCAGATCGCTCATCTCTTGCGAGCTCCTTGGTGAAATGCTGGTGCAGGAAGGCATTGAGCCGGCGTGAGGCAGCCGGGGCCGGGCCCTGGCTGGCAAAGACCCGTGGGTCCAGGTCGTCGCCGACGCGCAGCCGGAAGTGCACGCGGCGGGCGGGAATGCTGTACCAGGGCTCGGCCTTGGTCAGGGTGGTCGGGGTCACGGTGATGGTCACCGGGGTGATGACGCTCGCCCCGCGCAGGGCGATGGACGCCGCGCCGCGATGGAATTCGGGGGCCTTGCCCGGCGTGGTGCGGGTGCCTTCGGGAAAGACGATCAGGGTCTGGCCCTGCTGCAGCGCATCCACGGCTTCATCGAACATGTCCATGCTGCCGTTGTTGCTGATGTACTGCGCCGCCGTTACCGGTCCATGGGTGAAGGGGTTGTCGAACAGGCTTTGCTTCACCACGCAGTTGGCGTCGCGGATCAGCCCGATGAGGAACACCACGTCGATCAGCGAAGGATGGTTGGCGATCACCATCTGACCCGGCCGGCCCAGACGTTCGATACCTTCCACCTCATAGGTCAGCACGCCGCTGCGCTGCATGATCTGCACGAACAACCAGAACAGCCGGCTCACCGTATGGCGTGCGCGGGCGCGGCGGCGCTGTGCATCACCAGGCAGAAGCGCCAGCAGCGGAAACACCAGCACCCGCAGCAACAGGCCGCCGATTCCGAATATCGCGAAGCACATCCCGGTGGCGAACAGGCGCCACAGCCAAGCGTCGGCGCGCTTGCTCAGTGGTTGCGTTGCCAGGTCCATAGACGCTTCTTCCAGGAGTGGTGGATCAGGCCGGTGCGCTCGATCAGCGCGCGCACCAGGTTCAGGGCATTGGGGTGGGACGGTGGAGCAAGGGACGTGCCGTTTTCCGACAGCGTCAGCGACCAGTCCCTGCCGGCGCTCAGGCGCAGTGCCACGGCATAGGGAAAGGGCACATCGTCGATCCACGGCGAATAAAGTTCGGGCGGTAACTCCTCGCTGACGACCAGCATCACTTCCGGCGCCCCTTCGGCGAGAAGTGCCGCGGCTTCCAGGAGGCCGTGCTCGAAGCCGTCACGTTCGCCGGCGATCGCTGTCATTTCGCTGGTGTCTTGCCGAAGGATGGACCACAGGCCGATGACCGCGTTGTGCACGGAAAGGCTGAATTGGGTCGGAGAAAGCGGCTGTTCGACGGCCAGCTCGCGCAGCAGTTCCAGGCTGCGGCCGGTTTCGCCGTGGCGGGAGACGAAGACAAACGGCATCGGTGACCGCCCATCGGCCAGGGGCCAGGCGACACTGAACACCATGCGCGCCAGGGGGCTGAGGCGGCGGCGTTGCATGGCGGGGAGAAAGGCGACATCCGGTTGGGCAGCGGCGTCAGGAAGGCGTTCTTCCCGTACCCAGCTCTGCCAGTCGGCGATCGTGGACAGGCCGGGGGCCCAGGCGCTCCACTGGTCGATGTTGAATTGAATCACGCTGCGAGCTCTTGTTGGCCCTTGCGGGCGAATGGTCTTCCTTGATCCACCAAGAGCTGTGTCGGCACGGGCTATGGCGTAGTGCCGGCATTATCCGGGTCAAGGTAGGGCCAGGCAAACCTTTGCTTACAAAGATGTGCGGAAGACAGGGCATTTTACCCTTCGGTTTCCTGCTTTCTTCGCGATTCGTCGGAAGTGGTCCGACAGATGAAATACAGGGCCTACTCCGCTCGCCCTTGTCATGGGCTTTGCATAGAATCCCCCAGCACTCGAATGTTCCTGGAGGGATGGCTGATGCGACGCGTGGTGTTCAATCAGAAGGGCGGGGTCGGCAAGTCGAGCATCGCTTGCAACCTGGCGGCGGTGAGCGCGGCGGAGGGCTATCGGACGTTACTGGTAGACCTGGACGCCCAGGCCAACTCCACTCACTACCTGACGGGCCTGACCGGCGAAGACGTGCCCGTGGGCATCGCCGACTTCTTCAAGCAGACGCTGGCCTCTGGCCCTTTCAGTCGCAAGGGCAAGGTGGACATCTACGAGACCCCCTTCGACAACCTGCACATCGTCACCGCTAGCGCGGAGCTCGCTGATCTGCAGCCCAAGCTCGAGCAGAAGCACAAGATCAACAAGCTGCGCAAACTGCTGGACGAGCTCGCCGAAGACTACGACAGGATCTACCTGGATACTCCGCCGGCGCTGAACTTCTACACGGTTTCTGCGCTGATCGCTGCCGATCGCTGCCTGATTCCCTTCGATTGCGACAGCTTCTCCCGCCAGGCGCTGTATGGCCTGCTGCAAGAGATCGAAGAGCTGAAGGAGGACCACAACGAAGACCTGGAAGTCGAAGGCATCGTGGTCAACCAGTTCCAGCCGCGCGCCACGCTGCCGCAGCAACTGCTGGATGAGCTGGTGGAAGAGGAGCTGCCGGTGCTGCCGGTCTACCTGATGAGTTCGGTGAAAATGCGCGAGTCGCACCAGGCGTGCACGCCGCTGATCTTCCTCGAGCCCAGGCACAAGCTGACCCAGCAGTTCGTCGAACTGCACAACTTGCTGGAAGCCTGAGCGGTTACTGGCTGATCAGCACATCACAGGGTGGCCGGCGCAGGAAGTAACGCGTCGAGCTGCCCAGCATGGCTTGCTCGATGGCGCCGCGGCTGCGGCTGCCGAGTATCAGCAGGTCGGGCGACCACTCTCGCAACGCCGTTTCCAGCGCCTGCTGGGCTGTGCCCTGTTGCACTGCGCAGAGTAGCTGCGGCCCCGTGCTCGGCACGTGCTTGCGCTCATCCTGCAGCGCCTGGCGCAAGAGTTCGCGCTGCGTCTCCAGGTGGCTGTCGGCGCGGCCGGCCTTCTTGCCCGGCTGGTAGGCGTTGAGCGCCAGCAGCTCGGCGGCGGGTTCCAGCAGGCGGTAGCCGGCGCGCCAGGCCTGGCAGGAGCAGTGCGACAGGTCCAGCCCGGCCAATGCCTTGGCGTAAGGCGCGGCGGACTCTTCCACGGCCAGCAGGATCGGCGCGCGGCAATGCCGGGCGATGCGCTCCAGTGTGGTGCCGTCGAAACGCTCGAGCAGTTGCTGATGGTGCGCACCGATCACCAGCAGGTCGGCGCCCAGTTCCTGCACCGCCTGGGTGACGGTATTGGCGGCGCGCCCCTGGCGTATCACCAGTTGGTAGTCAGCGATGTCACTGGCACGGGCTGCATCGCGCAATGCCACTTCAGCCGCTTCGCGGACGGTATCCATCATGCGGTCGGGGAAGAATTCCTCGATGACGTGCAGCAGCGTGACGCTGGCCCCGTGCTGGCGCGCCAATTGTGCAGCGCGCCGTACCGCGATGTCCGCCTCGACACTGAGGTCATGGGCGACGAGCAGGTTCCTGTACATGGTGGGTTCCCTCTATGGCGCTTCCACTGTCGCGCCACGTAGGAAATTTCACCTTGATGCAGGGCAATGGCTCGATTCAGCGACTGCGCAGCTGATAGATGGCATGGCTTTCGGCGACGACATTGCCTTCTTCGTCCTTCAACTGCAGGTCGAGGACAAACTCCGCCTTGCCTTGGTGCGTCGCCTCTTCGCCGATACGCTGGATTTCGGCTTCAGTGAGCTGCGCATCGACGGTCACGTCACTGGCGGCGGGGCGCAGGAAGCGCAACCCGGCTTCCTTGACGATGGGGTAGAAGCGCCGCGCATCGAAGCTGGTGAGCATCAGCACGCCACCGGGCAATTCGGCGACGGTGAACAGCGCGCCGGCGTACATGTTCTGGATGTGGTTCTCGTTGCCCTTGAGCGGCATGCGCAGGCGCACATGGCCCGGCTCCAGCACTTCGGCCTTGAGGCCGGTGCGCTTGACGAAGGCGATGTGCTCTTCGGTGAGCTGGCGGATGAAGTCTTCGGGATAGGAAGGCATGGGCGTGCTCCGTTGGCTTTCGCCCAAGCCTAGACGTCCCGCACGGCCTGGCAATGACCGCACGGATTGACCAAAACGCTCGCCCTCAGATGCCCTGGCGGGACAGCCAGTCGAGCAACTGCGGCAACGGCATCGCACCGCTCTGGCGCGCTACCTCCTGGCCATTGCGCAGCAGGATCAGGCTGGGAATCGAGCGAATCCCCAGGCGTGCGGAAAGGTTCGGATTGGCATCGCTGTCCAGTTTGGCCAGGCGCACCTTGCCCGACAGCCGTGCGGCTGCCTGCTCGAACACCGGCGCAAAGCCCTTGCACGGCCCGCACCAGTCGGCCCAGACGTCCACCAGCAACGGCAGATCGCCCTTGGCCTGGGCGGCGAAACCAGCCTCGTCGAGGTCGAACGGCGTATCCAGCACTATCGGTGATTGGCAGCGGCCGCAGCTCGGCGAGTCATCCACACGGGCGGCGGGTACTCGGTTGAGGCCGTTGCAGTTCGGGCAGGGGATGATCAGGGAATCGGACATGGTGAGGCTCCAGAGTCTATGGAGCAAAGATGGAGCCTCCAAGCTCCGATCTCAACGGTACGTTGAATGCTTTTCCGAAGGTGGGCCGACGGAGCGTCGGCCCATTCACATCACACGCGGAAGTGGCTGACCAGCGTCTGCAACTGTCCGCCCAGGCGCGCGAGTTCAACGCTGGAGGCGGCGACTTCTTCGTTGGCCGAGGCAGTCTGTTCGGAGACGTCGCGCACGTTGACCACGCTGCGGCTGATTTCCTCGGCCACGGCGCTCTGTTCCTCGGCGGCGGTGGCGATCTGCTGGTTCATCGCCTGGATGTTCGACACGGTGCGGGTGATCTCGCCCAGTGACTCGCCGGCCTGGCGGCTGAGGGCGACGCTGCTGGCGGTGAGTTCGCGGCTGCCGAGCATGACGCTGGAGACCTGGCGGGTGCCGCTCTGCAGGCCGGCGACCAGGGCTTCGATTTCTTCGGTGGATTGCTGGGTGCGCTGGGCCAGCCCGCGTACTTCGTCGGCGACCACGGCGAAACCACGACCGGCTTCGCCCGCGCGGGCGGCTTCGATGGCGGCGTTGAGGGCCAGCAGGTTGGTCTGCTCGGCCACCGACTTGATCACGTCCATGACCTTGCCGATCTTCTCGCTCTCCTGTTCCAGGCGCTGCATGGCCTCGGCGGAGCGTTCGACTTCCTCGGCCAGGCGCTCGATCTGCTCCACGGCCTTGTTCACCACGCGGTCGCCGTCCTGGGCCTGGTGGTCGGCGGCGGAGGCGGCCTGGGAGGCCTGCTCGGCGTTGCGCGCGACTTCCTGCACGGTGGCGGACATCTCGTGCATGGCGGTGGCGACCTGGTCGGTCTCGACCTTCTGGGTGTTCGCGCCGGCGCTGGTCTGCTCGGTGACGGCGGAGAGTTCTTCGGCGGCGCTGGCGATCTGGGTGACGCCGTCGCGGATGCCACCGATGAGCTCGCGCAGGCTCCGGCTCATGCGCTGCATGCTTTGCTGCAGGCGGCCGAGCTCATCGCGGCGGGTGACCTGGACGGTCTGCGACAGGTCGCCGGCGGCGATGCGGTCGACCACGGCCATGGTTTCCTGCAGCGGGCGGGTGATCTGGCGGGTGATGATCAGCGCGGCGATGCCGCCCAGGACCAGCGCGAGCAGGGTGAACAGGGTCTGCAGGCTGCGGGCGCGCGCGCTTTCGGCGTCGCGGCGATCGAGCTGGAGTTGGTAGAGATTTTCGCTGATTTTGACGATGTCCTGGCCCTGGGTGGTCATTTCCTTGCGTGCCTGGACGATGGCGGCCATGTTGCCGCGCAGGGTGGTGACGGCATCGCGATAGGCGCGCAGGGCAGTGCCCAGTTGCTGGACGTACTGCGCTTCGGCGACGCCGAGGACGCTTTCCAGGGCCGGCAGGCCGGCGATGCTTTCGTCCAGGCCGCGGGTCACGCCGTCACCGTTGCTGATGAGGGCCGTGGCCAGGTAATCGCGCACGTCGTAGCGGGCCTGCAGCAGGTCTTCACGGGTACCGGTAATAGCCTGGAAGCGGGTGGCGCGCTCTTCGTCCGCGGGGGCCTTGAGTACGTCCTGCTGGATGGTGGCCGTCAGTTCGGCGGCACGCGTGGCGTTGTCCTGCAGGGCGCGGCGGGTGATGCCGGCGCTCTGGTAGCCGGCGCGCATGGCGGCCAGGGACTTCTCGTAGTCGGCGATGATGCCGCCGAGCTGGTCGAGCATGCGCACGTTCTCGGGGCTGACGAAGGAGGCGCGCAGTTTCTGCTGCTGCGCCTTGAAGTCGGCCAGGGTGGACATGACGTTGGCGGCTTCCTGCTCGGCGCCGTCGGCGATCATGTACTGCAGGCGGGTTATGCGCAGCTTGGTCAGGCGCGAGTTCAGCTCGGTGATATCGCTCATCCAGTTGCTGCGGTCGATCAGCGAGCCCAGGCCGACCCAACTGACGATGGCGAGGATGGCGGTGAAGGCGAGGACCAGGCCGAAGCCCAGGGCCAACTTGAGATTCACGCTCAGGTTGGAAATCCAGGTGTTCATTGACGATCTCCAGGAAAGGTTGTGTGAAGTCAGGCCGTTCGGAGATTGTTCTTGTTGGGGCCAGGGTGGCGAACCACGTCCAAGCCCTATCGGCAGGATCGGGCGGAACCGTATGGTCACGGGCGAAAAAAGTTATCCGCCGGCCGGCGCCTGGAAGGCGGGTCGGAAAGGAATAGGCGGGGAAAGGCGGACGAAATCCCTGTTCGCTGGCGTGTCACTGGGTGCGGTCGCGCGCTGGCTTGCGGCGCTGCGCGGCATTCTACGGAAAGGCCGATGGAGCGTCTGCAAGATGATGGCAAATAGATATTGCAGGGGCCGCTGACTCGCGAATGAGGCGCCGGCCTGGCGCCTCATTCGGTTGCCGCGGGATCAGGCCTTGGCGGCGTCCAGCGCCTGGGCGAGGTCGGCGAGGATGTCGTCGATGTGCTCGATGCCGATGGACAGGCGCACCATGTCGCGCGGTACGCCGGCCTTTTGCAGTTCTTCGTCGTTGAGCTGGCGGTGGGTGGTCGAGGCCGGGTGGCAGGCCAGGGACTTGGCGTCGCCGATGTTGACCAGACGCACCACCAGGTTCAGTGCATCGATGAAGCGCGCGCCGGCTTCCTGCCCGCCCTTGATGCCGAACGAGAGGATCGACGCGGGCTTGCCGCCCATGTAGCGCAGCGCCAGTTCCTGCTCGGGGTGGTCGGCGAGACCGGCGTACTTCACCCAGCTGACTTGCGGGTGGTCCTGCAAATACTGGGCGACTTTCACGGCGTTCTCGCAGTGGCGCTCCATGCGCAGGGCGAGGGTTTCCAAGCCTTGCAGGATGAGGAAGGCGTTGAACGGCGAGAGCGCGGCGCCAGTGTTGCGCAGCGGCACGACACGGCAGCGGCCGATGAAGGCGGCGGGGCCGAAGGCTTCGGTGTAGGTCACGCCGTGATAGGACGGGTCGGGCGTGTTGAGCAGCGGGAAGCGTTCCTTGTTCTCGGCCCAGGGGAATTTGCCGGAGTCGACGACGATGCCGCCGATGCTGGTGCCATGGCCACCGATGTACTTGGTGAGCGAGTGCACGACGATGTCCGCGCCGTGTTCGAACGGGCGGCAGAGGATCGGCGTGGCGACGGTGTTGTCGACGATCAGCGGTACACCGTGGCGGTGCGCGGCGTCGGCCAGGGCCTGCAGGTCGACGATGTTGCCGGCCGGGTTGCCGATGGATTCGCAGAACACCGCCTTGGTGCGTTCGTCGATCAGCGCTTCGAGGGCGGCGATGTCGTCGTGCGGCGCGAAGCGGGTCTGGATGCCGAAACGCGGCAGGGTGTGGGCGAACAGGTTGTAGGTGCCGCCGTAGAGCTTGGCCACCGAGACGATGTTGTCGCCGGCTTCGGCGACGGTCTGGATGGCGTAGGTGATGGCGGCCATGCCGGAGGCCACGGCCAGCGCTGCCACGCCGCCTTCCAGCGCGGCCACGCGCTCCTCCAGCACCGCGTTGGTGGGGTTCATGATGCGCGTGTAGATGTTGCCGGCGACCTTCAGGTCGAACAGGTCGGCGCCGTGCTGGGTGTCGTCGAAGGCGTAGGAGCTGGTCTGGTAGATCGGCACGGCCACGGCCTTGGTGGTCGGGTCGGGGCTGTAGCCGGCGTGGATGGCCAGGGTTTCCGGTTTCATTGTTCGAGCGTCCTTGTGGCAGAAAGCCCCGAGGATGCGAGCGGCGCCCGGCTCCGGTCAATGACCGGGAGCAATGTGGCCGGGGCGTCGCTAGATCGCTTTTGGCTGAGCTTATAACCGGCTCAGGAGGAGCAACTGATCTCTAGGTGCCGGCCCCAATCCGGCGGGCGGCGGGTGAAGTGCTCGGCATCCGGCTGCTCTTCGAAGGGCTTGCTGAGCACTTCATGCAGGCGCCGCACCACGCTGTAGTCACCCTGCTCGGCGGCGGTGATGGCCTCCTGGGCCAGGTAGTTGCGCAGCACGTAGAGCGGGTTGACGGCGTGCATGCGCGCGCGGCGCTGGTCCTGGCTGCCACCTTCACGTTCGGCGCGTGCTTGATAGTCGGCGGCCCAGGCGTCGAAGCCGGCCAGGTCGACGAAGTCGTCACGCACCACGGCCAGCGCTTGCTCTGGCGCCTGCTCGCCGAGGCGGCGGAAGAACAGCGAGTAGTCCACTGCGCCTTTCTGCATACTCTGCAGCAGGCGCTGTACCAGCTCCAGGTCGCCATCCTCGGCAGTAGTGAAGCCCAGGCGCCGGCGCATCAGGTCCAGGTAGTGGGCCTGGTACAGCGGCAGGAACAGGTCCAGCGTGGCGCGCAGGTCATCGACTTCGACGAAATGCACCAGCGTCTGGCCCAGCGCGGCGAGGTTCCAGTGGGCGATGGGCACCTGATTGCTGAAGGAGTAGCGGCCGGTGTCGTCAGAGTGGTTGCAGATGTGGTTGGCGTCGAAGTCGTCGAGGAAGGCGTAGGGGCCGTAGTCGAAGGTGATGCCGAGGATCGACATGTTGTCGGTATTCATCACGCCGTGGCAGAAACCGTAGGCCTGCCAGCAGGCGATCATCTGCGCGTTGCGCTCGACCACTTCGCGGAAGAATGCCAGGTAGGGTTTCTCGTCGTTCAGGCAGTCGGGGAAATACTCGCGCAGGACGAACTCGCCGAGCGTCTTCAACTGCTCTTCCTGCTGGGTGTAGTAGAAGTACTCGAAGTGGCCGAAGCGCACGTGGCTGGGCGCCATGCGCAGCAGCATGGCGCCGGTTTCCCGGGTCTCGCGCCACACCGTGGTGCTGGAGCCGGTGACGCACAGCGCGCGGCTGCTGGGGATGCCGAGGGCGTGGAGGTATTCGCTGGCGAGGAACTCGCGGATCGACGAGCGCAGCACCGCGCGGCCATCGCCCATGCGCGAGTAGGGCGTCTGCCCGGCGCCCTTGAGGTGCAGGTCCCAGTGCTCGCCTGCAGCATTGACCACTTCGCCCAGCAGCAGGCCGCGGCCGTCGCCCAGGCGTGGGTTGTAGGAGCCGAACTGGTGCCCGGAATAGACCATGGCGCGCGGCTCGGCTTCTTCCCAGAGCTTGTGGCCGGCGAAGATCTCCGCGAACACCGGGGTATCCGCCTCGCTCGGGTCTAGATCGAGCAGGGCCATGGCCGAGCGGCTGGCGACGACCAGGCGTGGGTCGGCGATGGGATCGGGCAGGACTTCGGTGGAAAACACGTCGCCCAGGCGGGCGAAGCGGTTATCGAAGGCGAGTTCGTCGAGCTTTTTCACAGGCTAACTCCGGACATGTCCGAGTATTGTGCTCGGATATGTCCGGAGGCGTCCACCCTCAGGCCTTGTCGCCGGCGGGCTTGTCCTGGTTGATCTTCACGGGCGTGGCGGCGGGTTGCTGCTGACCGACGATGACCTGGGCTTCCTGCCCTTGGAAGTTCTTCAGGAACACGTCGACCTGGTTGAAGGCCATGTCGATACCGGCCTCGCGGAAGGCCAGGGCGATGCGCGTGAGGGTCTCGTCCACCGCCGGGTTGCGGTCGCCCAGCTCGCGCACGTGGAAGCGCAGTTCGTAGTCGAAGGTGCTGGCGCTGATGGTGGTGAAGTACAGCACCGGCTCCGGGTCCCGCAGGATGCGGGTGTTGGCGTGGGCGGCGTCGAGCATGATCTTGCGCGCCAGCGGCAGGTCGCTCTCGTAGGCCAGGCCGATCTTGATGGTCACCCGCGTCACGGTATCGCTCAGCGACCAGTTCACCAGCTGCCCGGTGATGAAGGTCTGGTTGGGAACGATGATTTCCTTGCGGTCGAAGTCGGTGATGGTGGTGGCACGGATACGAATCCGGCTGACGGTACCGGACAGCGTGCCGATGGTCACCACGTCGCCGATCCGCACCGGGCGCTCGAAGAGGATGATCAGGCCGGAGACGAAGTTGGAGAAGATCGCCTGCAGGCCGAAGCCCAGGCCCACCGACAGCGCAGCCACCAGCCATTGCAGTTTGTCCCAGCTCACCCCGAGGGTGGACAGCGCGCTGACGAAGCCGATGCCGCTGATGGTGTAGGACAGCAGGGTGGTGATGGCGTAGGCGCTGCCCTGGGCCAGGGTCAGGCGTTGCAGTACCAGCACTTCCAGCAGGCCGGGCAGGTTGCGCGCCAGGGCCACGGTGACAGCCGCGATGACCATGGCCATGAGGAAGTCGCTGAGGCTGATCGGCGTGGTGGAGGCCGCGTCGCCCGTGCCGCTGGTGTATTGGTAGAGGGTCACGTTGTCGAGGTAGGAAACCACGCTGATCAGGTCGGCCCAGACCCAGTACAGGGTGACCACGAAGCCGATCAGCAGGCCCAGGCGGATCAGGCGCATGGACTGCTCGTTGATCTGCTCGATGCCCAGGGTCGGTTCTTCCACCACCTCGGTGCCCTCGATGCCTTCCTTGGGCGCGTTCTGCCGTTTCGACAGGGCGCGCTGGTAGGCCAGGCGACGGGCGGCGACGCCCATGCCGCGGATGAAGGTGGCTTCCACCACCATCCAGAACATCAGCAGGAACAGGGTGTCGATCAGCCGGTCGGTGAGCTTGAGCGCGGTGTAGTAGTAGCCGAACCCCACGGCGAGGAACAACGCCACCGGCAGGGCGGTGAAGCCCAGGCCGACGACCATCTTGATCATCGACGGCCGCTCGCTGGACGGGCTGTTGAACAGCAGTTGAGCGAGCAGCCAGGTCATGGCGCCGTAGCCGAAGAGCACTACGGCGATGCCGATCACGTCATCGGCGAGGGATGCCGGGGAATGCTCGGCGACGGTGACCACCGCGACCAGCGACATCACCACCAGGCCCAGTCGGCGCATCAGCTTGCCGAGGAACTGCACCTGCGACTGGCTCCAATGGAAGTGCCGCTCGGCGATGCCGCCCGGACGCAGGATGCGGTGCGCGGTGTAGAACACCAGCCAGACCTGCGCCATCTCCAGCAGCGCGCTGCCGAGGGTGGCGTTCTGGCCGCGGGCGTCGAGCAGCAGGGCGAGGCCGGCGATCCCCAACGCCAGTGTGCCGGGCAATGCCAGCAGCACGGCGAGCAGCAGGGCCAGGGGTGTGTGGGCCTGGCTGTCGCGCTTGAAGTGGCCGATGTCGTCGTTCAGCGATTCCAGCTTGTCGTAAAGGAACTTGCGCTTCCACAGCAACCCCGCGACCAGCAGGAGCAGCGGCAGGAACAGGAACGGCCGGTCGATCAGGCCCTCGAACAGTTCCTGCACGCCCGATCCCCAGGGCACTTCGGCGAGTTGGTGGTGCAGCAGGGTCGGGGTCATCTTGAACCACGACAGGTCCAGCGGGCGGTTGCTGGGAATCCAGAACATCTGCTCGTCGAGGGTGGCGCGCAGGCTGTCGCTGGTTTCCTTGAGCTGCTTCTGGTTCAGCTGCAGGGTAATGGCTTCGTTGAGCAGCGCGTTGAGCTCGTGGTTGAGGCGCTCCATCAGCTCCAGGCGGGTATCCACCAGCTCGCCGAGGTCGTGGCGCAGCTGCGGGGTGATGCTCTCCTGCGGCTGCTGGGCCAGCAGGTTGTCGAGGTAGACCTGGGTGTTATTGATCTCGTCGCGCTTCTGGTTCAGCTCGAACTGGTACAGGCGCAGGTCGGCGATTTCGTCGGCGAGGTCCTGGTCGGTCCGGATGACCGGCAGCGACTGTTTCTGCTGGTAGAGAATCTTGGCCAGCAGCAGGCTGCCGCGCAGCACGTTGATCTGTTCGTCCAGGGCCTGCTCGCCCTGGGTCAGGTTGTCCAGTTGCTGCTTGGCTTCCAGGTTGCGCCGCGTGAGCGTGTTGAGGCGGTCGGTGGTGCGCAGCAGGTAGTCGGAGAGCTTGAGGTTGGCGGCGCTCTGCTGGCTCAGCAGGCTGTCGGTGCCGGCGGCCTGGCTGTCCTTGGACAGCTCGGCGACGGTCTTCTCCGACTGCTCGCGGCGCTTGTCGCTGATCATCGTCTGCAGCTCGAGGGTTTCGCGTTCCTCGCGGCCGATGCGCTCGGCCAGCAGGTCGCGCTGGCTGGAGGCGAGGTCGAGCAGCAGGTTGTTGCCGGCCAGTTGTTGGCGCAGCAGCAGGTTCTGCGACGTGAGCATCGCCTGTTCGGCGAGCAGCTCGTTGCGGCGCTCTTCGGTGATGGGCTTGGCGCCTTCCTTGCCAGCCTTGATCAGCCCGGCGATTTCCAGCAGGCGGGTCTGGTTCTTGCTCAGGTCGGCCTGGGCCCGTTCGGGACGGGTCTGCGCGGTGAGGATCTCGCTCTTGGCGTCGACCATGTCCTTCTGCCAGGCAGCGAGCTGGGTGGATTGCTCGTTGAGCAGCATCTCCAGCTGAGTGGCGCTGGAATCCTTGTAGCGCTGGCTGGCGGGCTTTTCACTGCTGGCCTTGAGGCGGCCGAGCGCTTTCTGGTTCTCGTTGATCAGCTTGGGCGCATCGGCCAGCCGCCCCCTGAGCTCGATCAGCTGCTTTTCGCTGTCGGCCTTGGCCGCCAGCAGCTTCAGCGTGTTTTCCAGGCTCGCCTTGATCGGCTTGGCTTCGGCGTCGGCCAGTTTGCGGTCGGCCAGGCTGTCGAGGCTCTGTTGCACCTTCTCGGCGCTTGGCGGAGTCGTGTCGGCGGCCAGCGCGGGCAGGCCGATGAGTGAGCCGCCCAGCAGGACGGTGGTCAGAAGGGTACGCAGCAGGAATGACATGGTCGCGGGTGGCGGCTCGTGCGGAAAGTGGGCAGAGGGTAGTGCTGGCGGGCCGGCACCCGCAAGCGGGTACCGGTGGGCGGTCAGAGGAACAGACCGGGGCCGGGACGGCCTTCCGGGAATTTGACCCCGACCTTGCGAATCTTGTTCCCGTCCAGGGCGGCAACGGTCCAGGTCAGGCCGTTCCATTCCACCTGGTCGCCGATGATCGCCTGGCCGCCGATCTCGTGGGCGATGAAGCGGCCCAGGTTCTGCTCGCCGTCCACACCCTCCAGCTTCAGGCCATAGAGCGAGGCCACGGCGGAGAGCTGGGCGTCGCCCTCCAGGACGAAGTCGCCGAAGAAGCGGGCGCTCAGGCCGCGGTCCGGCGCCTGGCTGAACAGCTTGCCCAGCGGCGAGAGGTCATGCTCGTGGCCGATCACGCAGAGGATGTCGTCGGCTTCGAGGATGGTACTACCGGACGGGTGCAGCAACTGGGTGCCGCGGAACAGTGCGGCGATACGGGTGCCTTCGGGCATTTTCAGTTCGCGCAGGGCGGCGCCGATGCACCACTTTTCCTTGCTCAGGTGATAGACGAACAGCTCCCACTCGCTGGTCGGGTGGACTTCCAGGCCGGCGCGGGAGATTGGCGCCGGGTCCGGCGGCACTACCACGCGCAGCAGCTTGGCGGCCCAGGGAAGGCTGGTGCCCTGTACCAGCAACGAGACCAGCACGATGAAGAAGGCGACGTTGAAGAACAGCTGGGCGTTGGGTAGCCCGGCCATCAGCGGGAACACTGCGAGAATGATCGGTACCGCGCCGCGCAGGCCAACCCAGGCAATGAAGGCCTTCTCGCGGCCGTGGAAGGCGCGGAATGGCGCAAGGCCCACCAGCACCGACAGCGGGCGGGCGAAGAGGATCATCCACAGCGCCAGGCCGAGGGCGGGCAGGGCGATGGGCCAGAGGTCGTGGGGCGTGACCAGCAGGCCGAGGACCAGGAACATGCCGATCTGCGCCAGCCAGGCCATGCCGTCGAGCATGTGCATGATGCCGTGGCGCGAGCGGATCGGCTGGTTGCCCAACACCAGGCCGCACAGGTAGATGGCCAGGATGCCGCTGCCGTGCACCGCGTTGGCCACGGCGAAGATCAGCAGGCCGCCACTGATGGCCAGCAGTGGGTACAAGCCGTTGGCCAGGTGGATGCGGTTGATCACCTGCAGCAGCAGCCAGCCGCCACCCAGGCCGAGCACCGAGCCGATGCCGAACTCGCGCAGGAAGTGCCAGAGGAAGCTCCAGGACAGGCCGCTTTCGCCGTGGACGAGCATGTCGATCAGGGTGACGGTGAGGAACACTGCCATCGGGTCGTTGCTGCCCGACTCGATCTCCAGGCTCGCGGTGACCCGTTCGTTCAGGCCCTTGCCGCCCAGCAGCGAGAACACCGCCGCGGCATCCGTAGAGCCAACGATAGCGCCGATCAGCAGGCCCTCCATCCAGCTCAGCTTGAACAGCCAGGCTGCGGCAACGCCGGTCAGCCCGGCGGTGATCAGTACGCCTGCGGTGGCCAGCGACAACGCCGGCCAGAGCGCCACGCGAAAGCTCGACACCCGCGTGCGCAAGCCACCGTCCAGCAGGATGACCGCCAGTGCGAGGTTGCCCACCAGGTAGGCCATGGGATAGTTGGAGAAGCCGATGCCGCCGGGACCATCAGTGCCGGCGATCATGCCCACGGCCAGGAAGATCACCAGGATCGGGATGCCCAGCCGCGAAGACAGCGAGCTGACCAGGATGCTCATGCCGATGAGCACAGCAGCGATCAGGAAATAGCTGTTGATGGCCACGGCATCCAAGGTGTCGACCTCCTGGGGAATGGGGGAGTGGCGACGCTACTCAAGGATCAGGATGCAGGCCGCATGCCAATTGATTCTAACCTGCGGATTTACAAGGCTGTCAAAGGTTTGTTGAGGACCGTTCGGCGGTGCTTTCGAGCCAGCCCGCACTGCCTTGCCACGTGGGCACCAGATTGAGCCCGGAGAGTGCGCTGGGCGCCCATTTCAGTGCCTCTTCCAGAGGCAGGCTGACGGCGTCCAGGCAGGATTGCCTGTCCCGTTGCAGGATGGCGCGCGCATTGGCGACCTCGCCGGCGATGCTATGCCCGGCGTCGGTGGTCAGGGCGCGAATCTGCGTGTGCCAGAGGTGGCGGGCCGAGCTGCCGGAAACGCCGCAGCTTCCCAGCGGGTCGTAATAGGACGAGCCGAACTGCGCGTAGCCTGCATTGACCAGTGCATTGAAGTAGCGGCTCTGCGAGGTGATCGACTCGCTCTCTCCGCCGCGCAGCACGGCCAGCCCGTCGGTTATGGCCTTGTCGATTTCCTTCAGGTAGTCGTCGGCATGCTCGAAGGCTTCTGTGCTGGGCGTGCTGTAGATCGGCGAGGTGCGGGGTGAAAGGGCTGTTTCACGCTGTTTGCCGTCATCGGTTGAGCCGGTGTTGAACAGGACGAGCGTGCAGCCCAGCGCTACGGCGATAGCGAGCAGGACTAGAAAGTTCTGGTAGTAGCGCTGGAGTGACGGAAGGGTGACGGTCTGCATGGCCATGATCGTGAGGGGCGAAAAGTACGCGGGCGCTATTCAAACGCATCTGCCTCGGGCCTTGCTGTCGGTCGGTTCAGTACTGATAGTGGGAAGCTTCCTTCAATTTTTTGGACTGCCTTCCGGCAACGTGTGGGGCGCTTCTGAAGCCGTCGGCGAGGCCTTCATCCAGGCATAAAAAAGCCCCGGACGTGACCGGGGCGTAAGGGACATACGAGACGCTTAGAACCAGGCGTCCTGCATGGTGGAACAGGTGTCGTCGCGGGTTTCCAGCAGCGCCAGCTCGTGGTGGCAGGACGGTACTTCCCAGGTCAGGAAGTAGCGCGCAGCCTGCAGCTTGCCGCGATAGAAGTCGGCATCGGCGGCGTCGCCGCGTGCCAGTCCTTCTTCGGCACGGATGGCCTGCTCCAGCCAGCGCCAGCCGATCACGGCGTGGCCGAAGACCTTCAGGTACAACGCCGAGTTGGCCAGGCCTTGGGCCACGCGGCCCTGCATCAGGTCGCCGAGCAGGCTCAGGGTGGTGGCCGACAGGCGCGCCATCAGTTGTTCCAGCGGCTCGCGCAGCTTGTCCAGCGACGGGTGCGCGCTGGCGCGCTCGCAGCACTGGTTGATCAGGCGGGTCAGCTGTTTCAGGCCGGCGCCGTTGTTCTGCGCCAGCTTGCGGCCGAGCAGGTCCAGCGACTGGATGCCGTGGGTGCCTTCGTGGATCGGGTTCAGGCGGTTGTCGCGGTAGTACTGCTCCACCGGGTATTCGCGGGTGTAGCCATGGCCGCCGAGGATCTGGATCGCCAGCTCGTTGGCCTTCAGGCAGAACTCCGAGGGCCAGGATTTGACGATCGGAGTGAGCAGGTCGAGCAGTTCGTGGGCCTGCTTGCGCTCTTCCTCGGTGGGCAGGGTTTCGCAGTCGTCCACCAGGCGCGAGGCGTACAGGCCCAGGTCGAAGGCGCCCTCGACGTAGGACTTCTGGGTCAACAGCATGCGTTTCACGTCGGTGTGCTGGACGATGGAGACGGGCGCCGAGGTCGGGTCCTTGGCATCCACCGGGCGGCCTTGCGGGCGCTCACGGGCGTATTCCAGGGAGTACAGGTAGCCGGCGTAGCCGAGCATGATCGCGCCCATGCCGACGCCGATGCGCGCCTCGTTCATCATCTGGAACATATAGGCCAGGCCGTGGTGTGGCTTGCCGACGAGGTAGCCAACGCACTCGCCCTTGTCGCCGAAGTTCAGCGCGGTGGAGGTAGTGCCGCGCCAGCCCATCTTGTGGAACAGGCCTGCCAGGGTCACGTCGTTGCGTGCGCCGAGGGAACCGTCGTCGTTGACCAGGAACTTCGGCACGATGAAGAGGCTGATACCTTTCACGCCGGGCGGGGCGTCCGGCAGCTTGGCCAGGACCATGTGCACGATATTCTCCGACAGCGGGTGGTCGCCGCCGGAGATGAAGATCTTGTTGCCCTTGATCCGGTAGCTGCCGTCGGCGGCCGGTTCCGCGCGGGTGCGGATATCCGCCAGCGACGAGCCGGCGTGGGGCTCGGTCAGCGCCATGGTGCCGAAGAAGCGCGCGTCGATCATCGGTTGCAGGAACAGGCGTTTCTGCTCGTCGCTGCCGAAGGTCTCGATCAGGTGGCTGGCGCCCATGCTCAGCATCGGATAGGACGAGGTGGCGATGTTGGCCGACTGGAAGTGTGCGAAGCAGGCGCGCGACAGCAGGTGCGGCAACTGCATGCCGCCCTGTTCGAAGCTGCGCGAGGCATTCTGGAAACCGGCTTCGTTGAACGCATCCACTGCCGGCTTCACTTCCGGAATCAGTACCGCGCCGCCGTCGACGTACTGCGGTTCGTTCTCGTCGTTCTTGCGGTTGTGCGGGGCGAACAGCTCTTCGGCGATGCCACGCGCGGTGGAGAGGGCCGCATCGAAGGTCTCGCGGTTGTGGTCGGCGAAGCGTTCGCGCTGGGTCAGGGCCTCGGCATCGAGCACTTCGTAGAGTTCGAAAGCGAGGTTGCGGGAGCTGAGCAGGGTCTCGGACATGGATCGACCTCCGTGGGAATCGGCGCAGTCTAGTCTGGTGAATGAAGCGCGCACAGAATCATCCATGAGCGTGATAAAGGGCTAAAACACTTGGCTCCCGGCAGGCCCCTGGCGACGGCGGACTCGCACCGCACCCGCCGCAGGACCTAAACTGCGCGCCTTGAGGAGTCCGTTATTCATGAACTACCGCCATGCCTACCACGCCGGCAACCACGCCGACGTGCTGAAACACATCGTCCTTGCCCGCATCTTCGCGCTGATGGCGCGCAAGGACACGCCCTTCGCCTACCTCGACAGCCATTCCGGCATCGGCCTCTATGACCTGCTGGGTAACGAAGCCAGCCGTACCGGCGAGTGGGAGTCGGGCATCGGTCGCCTGTGGGAGCGCGATGACCTGCCGGAGCTGCTGCAGGACTACCTGGAGGTAGTCCGCGCGCTGAATCCCGATGGCGGACTGGAGTTCTACCCCGGCTCGCCCGAGCTGGCGCGGCGCCTGACCCGCCCGCAGGACCGAGTGATGCTCAACGAGCTGCACCCGGAAGACGGCCGCCTGCTCAAGGCCAACATGGCTGGCGAGCGCCGCATCTCGGTGCATCAGGGCGACGGCTGGTTGCTGCCGCGGGCCTTCCTTCCGGTTTCCGAGAAGCGCGGGGTGCTGTTGATCGATCCGCCCTTCGAGCAGCCCGATGACCTGGAGCGCTGCGTAACCGCACTGGACGAAGCCATCGGCCGCATGCGCCAGACCGTGGTTGCCATCTGGTACCCGATCAAGGATCGCCGCCAGCTCAAGCGTTTCTACCAGCGCCTGGAAAAGAGCTCGGCGCCGAAGATGCTCCGTGTGGAATTGTGCGTGCATCCGGCCGATACAGCCGATCGCCTGAATGGCTCCGGGCTGGTCATTGCCAATCCGCCGTGGCCGCTGGACGAGGAGCTGCGCGGCCTGCTGCCCTGGTTGGCCCAGACGCTGGCGCAGAGTGAAGGCAGCAGCCAGGTGGACTGGCTGATCGCCGAATGAAAAAAAGCCCCGGCAGTGCCGGGGCTTTTTCATGGTGCTGTCGCTCGTGAGGATTCGGCGCAGGCGCTGGGCCGATCGCGGACGGAGTCCGCTCCTGCGCTGCGGGCGAGCAGGGTGCTCCGTGTAGGAGCACCCTGCTCGCGAACAACCCCGCTGCGAGGTCAGTTTGCGAGCAAGGGCTGGGAATCCCCCATCCGTAACAGCTGGCTTACGCCGGCAGGCAGACGCCGGTGCCGCCCAGGCCACAGTAGCCGTTGGGGTTCTTGGCCAGGTACTGCTGGTGGTAGGCCTCGGCGTAGTAGAACGGCGGCACCTCGCGGATTTCCGTGGTGATCTCGCCGTAGCCCTTGGCGCTCAGTTCCTTCTGGAAGGCCGCGCGGCTGGCGTCGATGGCGGCCTTCTGCGCCTGGTCGAACCAGTAGATCACCGAGCGGTACTGGGTGCCGGTATCGTTGCCCTGGCGCATGCCCTGGGTTGGGTCGTGGGATTCCCAGAATACTTTGAGCAGCGCCTCGATGCTGGTTTCGCGCGGGTCGTAGGCCACCAGCACCACTTCGCTGTGGCCGGTCAGGCCGGAACAGACTTCGTCGTAGGTCGGGTTCGGCGTGAAGCCGCCGGCATAACCCACTGCGGTAACCCAGACACCCGGCTGCTGCCAGAAGCGCCGCTCGGCTCCCCAGAAGCAGCCCAGGCCGACAACGATCTGCTGCACGCCGGCGGGGAAGGGCGCAGTCAGCGGGTGGCCATTGACGTAATGCGCTTCGGGCACCGGCATCGGGCTCTCGCGCCCCGGCAGGGCCTGGGCGGAGCTGGGCAGTTCCAGTTTGTGGGCAAGTATTTGCGAGCGCAGGGTCATGGCATTCGTCTCCTGTCGAATAGGGGCGGCAATAGACTCGGGTACTCGCCGAAGATTACAGCGTTTGTTTTGCTTTGCGGGAGGTTTGAGACAGCTCGTGCAAATGGCTGCGGGCACGCCGCGCCAGAGTCGTTCAATGCGGGCGGCAGGGGTAGCGCTGCAGGCTGGAGGAGAGGTCGTGGCTGGGGATGGGTTTGTCGAACAGGTAGCCCTGGCCGATGTCGCAGCGGTTGCGCCGCAGGAAGGCCAACTGGGCGGCGGTCTCCACGCCTTCGGCGACCACCTGCAGCTTGAGGTTGTGCGCCATGGCGATCACCGCGGAGGTGATCTCCATGTCGTCCTGGTTGTCCGGGATGTCCTTGATGAAGCTGCGATCGATCTTGATTACATCGATGGGGAATTTCTTCAGGTAGCTCAGCGACGAGTAACCGGTGCCGAAGTCGTCCATGGCCAGGGTCAGGCCGAGGTTCTTCAGGCGCTCCAGCTGCTGGCGAGTGTCGTCGGTAGCGTCCAGCAGCAGGCTTTCGGTCAGCTCCAGTTCCAGCTGCGAGGCCGGGATGCTTTCCTCGTGGAGGATCGCGGCGATGGAGCCGACCAGGTCCGGGTCGCTGAACTGCTTGGGTGACAGGTTGATCGCCATGTGCAGGTCGCCCAGGCCCTTGGCGGCCAGCTCGCGGACCTGGCGACAGGCCTGGCGGATCACCCATTTGCCGATGGGGATGATCAGGCCGGTTTCCTCGGCGACGCTGATGAATTGGTCCGGGCGGATCATGCCCTTCTCCGGGTGTTGCCAGCGCAGCAGGGCTTCCAGGCCGAGCAGTGCGCCGCTGCGCAGGCACAGCTTGGGCTGGTAGTGCACGGCCAGCTCGTCCTGCACCAGTGCACGGCGCAGGTTGCTTTCGACGAACAGCTTGTAGCTGGCCTCGGCGGTCATCGCCTCGGTGAAGGTCTGCACCTGGTGCTTGCCGTTGGCCTTGGCCTTGTGCAGCGCGAGGCCCGCATGCTTCATCAGCGTTTGCGGGTCCTGCCCGTGCTGCGGCGCGTAGGCGATGCCCACGGAGCCGGTGATGCTGATCAGCTGGTTGTCGACGAACAGCGGCTTGTCGAGCACGTCGAGGATCTGCGCGGCGATCTTCTCGCCACGGCCGGCGACGGATTCTTCCAGCAGCACGGCGAACTCATTGCTGGCGAAGCGCGCCAGGGTGGCGCTGTCGCTCAGGCTGCTGCGCAGGCGCCGGGCGAGGTTGGCCAGCAGCTTGTCACCGGTCTGGTGGCCGAGGCTGTCGTTGATCCGCTTGAAGTTGTCGATGTCCACCAGCAGCAGGCTCAGCGAGTGCTCGCTGCCCACCTGCAGGCGCTCTTCCAGGGCATTGATGAAGAAGTGACGGTTGGCCAGCCCGGTGAGGTTGTCGCGGTAGGCGAGCTTCTCGATGTGCTGCTGAGCCAGCTTGCTCTGGGTGATGTCTTCGTAGATGCCGATGTAGTGGGTCAGCTCGCCCTTGTCGTCGTAGACCTTGGACAGCGACAGCTGGCCCCAGTAGGGCTCGAGGTTCTTGCGCCGGCTGCGGAATTCGCCCTGCCAGCTGTTCTGCGTGACCAGGGTGGAGCGTGCGTCGAACAGCAGTTCGCTGAGATTCGCCAGCGCCGGCAGTTCCGGCAGGCGGCGGCCGCGAACTTCGTCGGCGCCGTACTGGGTAATCGCGGTGAAGCTCGGGTTGACGTATTCCACCAGTCCGTCACGGTCGATCAGCAGGAAGGCGCTGGCGCTCTGCTCGACGGCGCGCTGAAACAGGTGCAGGGCGCTGGAGACGTTGCGCCGCTCGTGATTCATCAGGACCTGGGCGTACTGGTCGGCCAGCTCGCCGGCGAAGGCGATCTCGTCGCTCTGCCACATGCGCACTTCACCGACATGTTCCAGGCAGAGCACACCGACCACCTCGCCACCGACGCGGATGGTGGCGTCGAGCATGGCGCTGATGCCCTGCGGGCGCAGGTAGCGCATGGCCAGCTCCTGGGTGCGCGGGTCCTGCTGGGCGTTGTGGGCGTCGATGGCGCGGCCGCTGTGAACCGCGTCGAGGTAATTGGGGAAGTGGCTGGCGTCGATGTCCTGCGGCTTTTCGTACTGATCGGTGTCGCGGCGGTAGATGGTCACCGCTTCCAGACGGTGGTCCGGGTGCAGGCGCCAGATGCCGGCGCGGGCGACGTCGTAGGCCTCGCAGGCGGCCTGGGCGATCAGTTGCGCGGCTTCCAGCAGCGGGTCGCTGGACAGGTAGCGGTGCCGTGCCAGGCGCACGATAAGGTTCTGCTGGGTACGCGAGCGCACCAGGTGCTGCAGGTGTTCGTCCTGGGAGCGCTGGTACATTTCCAGCGACATCTTCAGGCGGATGTTCTGTGCTTCCAGGTCCAGCAGGCGCGGGTCCAGCTCGGTTTCGTGCTCGTCTGCCTCGGTCTGTAGCAGGTAGCCGTGGAGCAGCTGGCGGCCGTGCTGCTGGAAGGCTTCGCCGACCTCCAGCACGTTCAGCGTGCCGCGCGGCGAATGGAGCAGGTAGCGCACCCGGTAACGGCCGTCCTTGAGCAGTTGCTGCTGCACCTGCTCGTGCAGGCGATGGCGCGCTTCGGGCTCCATCAGGCTGGCGTAGGGGGCGTCGAGGATGCCGCAGAGGTCCTGGGCCGGGACGCCGATCTGGCGTTCGCAGCCGGGGTCGAGGAACAGCAGGGTCCAGCTGGGCTCGTTCAGGCGCTCGAAGCGCAGCATCCCGAGCCTCGAAGGGACGGGAAGCTGCGTGACAACCTCGGCCGCCTGACGGCTGGCGGCATCGGGATGACTCTTCATGCGCGGGAGATTTCCAGGGTGCTGGATGGGGTACTTCGCCCCACCCGACTTCTATGGGCGTTGGCAAGATTTGCATGAGGCACGGGGCCATGACAAGCCAAGACTGTATCGGCCGTCACGCAGCGAAGTTGAGCGCGGTGCGGCCGCGACGCCGAGCCGCCGGTCAGAATCGTGCGGGCAAAAAGAAGCCCCGCCATCCGGCAGGGCTGGAGAGTACGAGCGTGGCGTGCTCGTCGAGAGGAAGGGCCGGCGCGGGCCGGCCCCTTACAACACTTACAGCAGCAGGGTGCGGATATCACCCAGCAGGTCGGACAGGCGCTTGGTGTAGCGCGCGGCAGCGGCCCCGTTGATCACGCGGTGATCGTAGGACAGCGACAGCGGCAGCATCAGGCGCGGCTGGAAGGCCTTGCCGTCCCACACCGGCTGCATSGTCGCCTTGCTSACRCCSAGGATCGCCACTTCCGGCGCRTTGACGATCGGCGTGAAGCCGGTGCCGCCAATGTGGCCGAGGCTGGAGATGGTGAAGCAGGCGCCCTGCATGGCGTCGGCGGAGAGCTTCTTGGTGCGCGCTTTCTCCGCCAGTTCGGCGGCCTCGGCGGCCAGTTGCAGCAAGCTCTTCTGGTCGACGTTCTTGATCACCGGTACCAGCAGGCCGTCCGGCGCGTCCACGGCGAAGCCGATGTTCACGTACTTCTTGCGGATCAGCGCCTTGCCGCTGGGGGCCAGCGAGCTGTTGAAGTCCGGCATTTCCTTGAGCAGGTGGGCACAGGCCTTCAGCAGGATCGGCAGCACGGTCAGCTTGACGCCAGCCTTCTCCGCTACGGCTTTCTGGGCCACGCGGAAGGCTTCCATCTCGGTGATGTCGGCCGAGTCGAACTGGGTCACGTGCGGCACGTTCAGCCAGCTGCGGTGCAGGTTGGCGGCGCCGACCTGCATCAGGCGGGTCATCGCCACTTCTTCCACTTCGCCGAACTTGCTGAAGTCGACTTCCGGGATCGGCGGGATGCCTGCGCCACCGGTAGCGCCGGCCGGAGCCGACTTGGCGCGCTGCAGTTGTTCCTTGACGAACAGCTGCACGTCTTCCTTGAGGATGCGGCCTTTCGGGCCGGTGCCTTTGACTTCGCTCAGCTCGACGCCGAACTCGCGGGCGACCATGCGCACCGCAGGGCCTGCGTGGACCTTGGCGCCGTCACGGCTGGGCGCGCCCACCGGAGCGGCTTCCGCAGCCTTGGCCGGCGCGGCAGCCGGTGCCTGGGCGGCGGCTGGAGCGGCAGCGGCCGGAGCCGGAGCAGCCGCCGGAGCTGGTTCAGCAGCAGCCGGGGCAGCAGCGCCCGCGACCTTCAGCTTGAGGATCAGGTCGCCGGTGCCGACTTCGTCACCGATCTTGATCGACACGCTCTCCACCACGCCGGCAGCCGGCGAGGGGATTTCCATGCTGGCCTTGTCCGACTCCAGGGTGATCAGCGACTGGTCGGCTTCGACCGTGTCGCCGGCTTTCACCATGACTTCGATGACGTTGGCCTTGCCGGTAGAGCCGATGTCCGGGACATGGATGTCCTGGACGCTGGCGCCAGCGGCGGGTGCGGCAGCCGGCGCCGGGGCAGCGGCCGGCGCCGGGGCAGCGGCCGGAGCCTCTGCCTTCGGTGCCTCGGCGGCCGGTGCCGGAGCTTCGGCCTTGGGCGCTTCGGCGGTAGCCGAACCACCCTCGACTTCCAGCTCGAGGATCTCGTCGCCTTCCTTCAGGGTGTCGCCCACCTTGACCTTCAGGCTCTTCACCACGCCAGCTTTCGGCGAGGGAATCTCCATGCTGGCCTTGTCGGATTCCAGGGTCAGCAGACTCTGGTCGGCCTCGACGGTGTCGCCGACCTTGACCAGCAGTTCGATGACTTCACCCTGACCATTGCCGATGTCGGGTACACGAATCAGTTCGCTCATCGTGCCTCTCCTCAGCAGTCCAGCGGGTTGCGTTTTTCGGGGTTGATGCCGAACTTGGCGATGGCTTCGGCCACCACTTTGGGTTCGATATCACCACGATCGGCCAGGGCTTCCAGCGCGGCCAGCACGACCCAGTGGCGGTCGACTTCGAAGAAGTCGCGCAGCTTGCGGCGGCTGTCGCTGCGGCCGAAGCCGTCGGTGCCCAGGACCTTGAATTCCTTGCTCGGAACCCACTGGCGGATCTGCTCGGCGTAGAGCTTCATGTAGTCGGTGGAGGCGATGACCGGGCCCTTGCGGCCGGACAGGCACTCTTCGACGTAGCTCTGCTTGGGCTTCTGACCCGGGTGCAGGCGGTTCCAGCGCTCAACGGCGAGGCCGTCGCGGCGCAGTTCGTTGAAGCTCGGAACGGACCAGACGTCGGCGCCGATGCCGAAGTCTTCGCGCAGGATCTTCGCGGCGGCTTCGACTTCGCGCAGGATGGTGCCCGAACCCAGCAGCTGCACGTGATGCGCGGCGTCCTTCTTGTCCTCATCGAGCAGGTACATGCCCTTGATGATGCCTTCCTCGGCGCCCTTGGGCATGGCCGGCTGGACGTAGTTCTCGTTCATCACGGTGATGTAATAGAAGATGTCCTGCTGCTCTTCGATCATCTGGCGCGAGCCTTCGCGGATGATCACCGCCAGCTCGTAGGCGTAGGTCGGATCGTAGGTGCGGCAGTTCGGGATGGTCGCCGCCAGCAGGTGGCTGTGACCGTCTTCGTGCTGCAGGCCTTCACCGTTCAGGGTGGTACGGCCGGCGGTGCCGCCGATCAGGAAACCGTGCGCGCGGCTATCGCCAGCGGCCCAGGCCAGGTCGCCGATACGCTGGAAGCCGAACATCGAGTAGAAGATGTAGAACGGCAGCATCGGCTGGTTGTGCGTGGAGTACGAGGTACCCGCGGCGATCCAGCTGGACATGGCGCCGGCTTCGTTGATGCCTTCCTCGAGGATCTGACCTTTCTTGTCCTCGCGGTAGAACATCACCTGGTCCTTATCCACCGGCTCATAGAGCTGGCCGACGGAGGAGTAGATGCCCAACTGGCGGAACATGCCTTCCATACCGAAGGTACGGGCTTCGTCCGGCACGATCGGGACGATGCGCGGGCCGAGTTCCTTGTCCTTGACCAGCTGCGAGATGATCCGCACGAAGGCCATGGTGGTGGAGATTTCGCGGTCGCCCGAGCCGTCGAGCATGGCCTTGAGGGTTTCCAGCGGGGGAACCGGGACCTGGAAGCTCTTCTCGCGGCGAACCGGCATCACGCCGCCCAGCGCGGCACGGCGGGAAGCCAGGTACTTGGCTTCGGCGCTGCCTTCCTCGGGGCGGTAGAACGGCAGGTTTTCCAGATCGGCATCCTTGATCGGGATGTCGAACTTGTCGCGGAACGACTTCAGGGACTCGACGTCGACCTTCTTGACGTTGTGCGCGATGTTCTTCGCTTCGCCGGAACCGGTGCCGTAGCCTTTGATGGTCTTGGCCAGGATGACGGTGGGCTGGCCCTTGTGGTTGACCGCCTGGTGGTAGGCCGCATAGACCTTGTAGGGGTCGTGGCCGCCACGGTTGAGTTTCCAGACTTCCTCGTCGGAGAGGTCCTTGACCATCTCCAGCAGCTCCGGACGCGCACCGAAGAAGTGCTCACGCACGTAGGCGCCGTCTTTGGCCTTGTAGTTCTGGTACTCGCCGTCGATGACCTCGTCCATGCGCTGCTGCAGCAGGCCGGCGGTGTCCTTGGCGAACAGCGGGTCCCAGAAGCGACCCCAGACCACCTTGTTGACGTTCCACTCGGCGCCACGGAATACGCCTTCGAGTTCCTGGATGATCTTGCCGTTGCCGCGAACCGGGCCGTCGAGGCGCTGCAGGTTGCAGTTGATGACGAAGATCAGGTTGTCCAGCTTCTCGCGGCCGGCCAGGGAGATCGCGCCCAGGGATTCGGGCTCGTCGCACTCGCCGTCGCCCATGAAGCACCAGACCTTCTGCTTGCCGGCGGGGATGAAGCCGCGGCTTTCCAGGTACTTCATGAAGCGCGCCTGGTAGATCGCCTGGATCGGGCCCAGACCCATGGAGACGGTCGGGAACTGCCAGAAGTCCGGCATCAGCCAGGGGTGCGGGTAGGAAGACAGGCCGTTGCCGTCCACTTCCTGACGGAAGTTGTTCAGTTGGTCTTCGCTGATGCGGCCTTCGAGGAAGGCGCGGGCGTAAACGCCGGGGGAGGCGTGGCCCTGGAAGAACACCAGGTCGCCGCCGTGTTCGTCGGTCGGGGCCTGGAAGAAGTAGTTGAAGCCAACGTCGTACAGGGTCGCCGAGGAGGCGAAGGAGGAGATGTGGCCACCCAGATCCGGGTCGTTCTTGTTGGCCTTCATCACCATCGCCAGGGCGTTCCAGCGCACCAGGGAGCGGATGCGGCGCTCCATGAACAGGTCGCCGGGCATGCGCGCTTCGTGGGTGACCGGGATGCTGTTGCGGTACGGTGTGGTGATGGCGTAGGGCAGTTGGGTGCCGGACCGGCTGGCCAGCTCGCCCATGCGGGTCATCAGGTAATGGGCGCGGTCTTCACCTTCACGGTCCAGGACCGATTCCAGGGCGTCCAGCCATTCCTGGGTTTCGACGGGATCGAGGTCTTGCATGGCTTGCTCCAGGGCGGAAAGGCTTCCAGAATCGGAAGCCAGTAGATCGTTGCCGATAGCTGCGCCAACCTCGTGGGCGACGCGGCGAATTCTTGGAAGTGCTCCGGGGGTACGCCCGGCGGGTTGTAGTTTTACTACAAATCGCCAGCGGATACATCCCTCCCCTCGAAAAAGTTAGTAGTAAAACTACAGGGGCACGAAAAGACAGGAATGCCGGCGCCTCGCCGACCACTCAGGATAGACCATGAGCCTGCCGTCCCTGGCCGCTTTGCCGGCTACTCTCAAGCCCCTCGCCGAGCGGGCTGAACAGAATTTTCGTACTGCCATCGCCGCGTTTTCCCCCGAGCAGATCGCCAGCTTCGACAGCTGGTCCGACGAGCGGCACGCCGATTTCTCCCGCGTCACCGCCGGCAGCGATTTCGTTGCCGAACAGGTCCAGCGCGATCCTGCCTTTCTATTGGAGCTGGCCGCGACCGGTGAGCTGGAGCGCGTCCTGCAGCCCGGCGAAATGGGCGCGCAGCTGGAAGCGCTGCTCGCCGATTGCGCCGACGAGGACGAACTGGGTCGCCGCCTGCGTCGCTTCCGTCGGCGCCAGCAGGTGCGCATCATCTGGCGCGACCTGAGCCGTCGCAGCGACCTGGCGGGTACCTGCCGTGATCTGTCGGACCTTGCCGACGCCTGCATCGACCAGTCCCTGGCCTGGCTCTACCAGCGCCACTGCCAGCAGTTCGGCGTGCCCATCGGCAATCGCTCGGGCCTGCCGCAGAAGATGATCGTGCTGGGCATGGGCAAGCTGGGTGCGGGCGAGCTGAACCTGTCCTCCGACATCGACCTGATCTTCGGCTATCCCGAGGGCGGCGAAACCCAGGGCGCCAAGCGGGCGCTGGACAATCAGGAGTTCTTCACCCGCCTGGGGCAGAAGCTGATCAAGTCGCTGGACGCCATTACCGTCGACGGCTTCGCCTTCCGCGTCGACATGCGCCTGCGCCCCTACGGCTCCAGCGGTCCGCTGGTACACAGCTTCGCTGCGCTGGAGCAGTACTACCAGGACCAGGGGCGCGACTGGGAACGCTACGCGATGATCAAGGCGCGCGTGGTCGGCGGCGACCAGGAAGCCGGCCAGCGCCTGCTGGAGCTGCTGCGTCCGTTCGTTTACCGGCGCTACCTGGACTTCTCCGCCATTGAGGCGCTGCGCACCATGAAGCAGCTGATCCAGCAGGAAGTCCGGCGCAAGGGCATGAGCGAGAACATCAAGCTGGGTGCCGGGGGCATCCGCGAGGTGGAGTTCATCGCCCAGGCCTTCCAGCTGATCCATGGCGGCCGTGACCTCAGCCTGCAGCAGCGGCCGCTGCTGCGCGTGCTGGCGATCCTCGAAGGGCAGGGCTACCTGCCGCCGCAGGTGGTCGCCGAGTTGCGCGAGGGCTACGAGTTCCTGCGTTACGCCGAGCACGCCCTGCAGGCCATCGCTGATCGGCAGACGCAGATGCTGCCGGAGGACGAACTCGAGCGAATCCGCGTCGCCTTCATCATGGGCTTCGCCAACTGGTCGGCGTTCCACCAGGCCACCAATCAATGGCGCGATCGCATCGACTGGCATTTCCGCCAGGTCATCGCCGATCCGGACGAGGACGAAGACGGCCAGGTCGACACCACTATCGGTGGCGAATGGATTCCGCTCTGGGAAGAGGCGGTGGACGAGGAGTCCGCCTGCCGGCAGTTCGCCGACGCCGGGTTCGCCGAGCCCGCGCAGGCCTGGAAGCGTCTGACCGACTTGCGCCATGGCACGCAGGTGCGTGCCATGCAGCGTCTTGGGCGCGAGCGGTTGGATGCCTTCATGCCACGATTGCTGAACATGATTGCCGAGCGCGGTCCGGCGGACGTGCTGCTGGAGCGCACGCTGCCGTTGATCGAGGCGGTGGCGCGGCGCTCCGCCTATCTGGTGCTGCTCACCGAGAACCCCGGTGCACTGGAGCGCCTGCTGACCCTCTGCGCGGCCAGCCCGATGGTGGCCGAGCAGATCGCTCGCTTCCCGATCCTGCTCGATGAACTGTTGAACGAAGGGCGCCTGTTCCGCCCGCCGCAGGCCGCTGAACTGGGCGCCGAGCTGCGCGAGCGGCTGATGCGCATCCCCGAAGACGACCTCGAGCAGCAGATGGAAACCCTGCGCCACTTCAAGCTGGCCCACGGCCTGCGCGTGGTGGCCTCGGAGATCGCCGGCACCCTGCCTTTAATGAAGGTGAGCGATTACCTGACCTGGCTGGCCGAGGCGATCCTCGAACAGGTACTCGTCCTGACCTGGGACCAACTGGTGCAGCGCCATGGCCGGCCCACTCGCGTGGACGGTACGCCGTGCGATCCGGACTTCATCATCATCGGCTACGGCAAGTCCGGTGGCCTGGAGCTGGGCCACGGTTCGGACCTGGACCTGGTATTCATCCACGACGGCGACCCGCAGAGCGAGACCGACGGCGAGAAGTCCATCGACGGCGCGCAGTTCTACACGCGCCTGGGGCAGAAAATCATCCACTTCCTCACCGCGCAGACGCCTTCGGGCATGCTCTATGAAGTGGATATGCGCCTGCGCCCGAGTGGCGCTTCCGGGCTGCTGGTCAGTTCGCTGCGCGCCTTCGAGGCCTATCAACTGGGCGAGGCCTGGACCTGGGAGCACCAGGCGCTGGTGCGCGCCCGCGTGCTCGCGGGCTGCCAGCGGGTGGCCAAGGCGTTCGAGGCGATCCGCGCGAAAGTCATCGGTCAGCGGCGCGACCTGGGCGAGTTGCGCAAGGAAGTCAGCGAGATGCGCGCCAAGATGCGCGACAACCTCGGTACCCAGAGCACCGCTGCCGGTACCGCACCGAATGCCTTCGAGGCCGCGGCCCCGTTCGATCTCAAGCAGGATGCCGGTGGTATCGTCGATATCGAATTTATGGTGCAATACGCGGCCCTGGCCTGGTCGTGGCAGCACCCGGAGCTGGTGGAGTTCACCGACAATATCCGGATTCTGGAAGCGCTGGAGCGGGTCGGCTTGATGTCCGGCGAGGATGTCCTGAAGTTACAGGACGCCTACAAGGCTTACCGGGCGGCGGCGCACCGATTGTCCCTGCAGAAGCAGCCGGGCGTGGTGAGCGGCGATCACTTCCATGCGCAGCGGCGCATGGTGATGCAGATGTGGAAGGCTTTCGAGCTGACCTGAATCGCTGCGATTTCCCCTGAAGTAGCCAGCATCCGGCGATGATGTTCGCCGGAGCGCCCCGCGCTGTCAGTTGCGTTGCACGGGTATATAGATGTCAGGAGCGAGGCGCGTGATGCCATTGCGCCAGGTCACAGGGAGTGACGAAATCCGCCCGGCCGGCTGATCGGCTGGGCTAGACTGCCGGCATTCGATGCTCGGCACCCGACCGTGAGGGCACGCGCCACACGGCTGGATGAATGGAGTACGGGGAGGCGAGAGCCTCCCCGGTCGTTTCTGGAAAAGGCATGAGAATTCTGATCGTAGGCCCCTCCTGGGTGGGCGACATGGTGATGGCGCAGACACTCTTCCAGTGTCTGAGGCAGCGGCACCCCGACTGCGTGATCGACGTGCTGGCGCCCGACTGGAGCCGGCCGATCCTCGAGCGCATGCCCGAGGTGCGCCAGGCCCTGAGCTTCCCGCTCGGCCACGGTGTGCTGGACATCGCCTCGCGCCGTCGTATCGGCAAGACCCTCAAGGGCCAGTACGACCAGGCGATCCTCCTGCCCAACTCGCTGAAGTCGGCGCTGGTGCCCTATTTTGCCGGCATCCCCAAGCGCACCGGCTGGAAAGGCGAGATGCGCTACGGCCTGCTCAACGACATCCGCGCGCTGGATAAAGAGCGCTACCCGCTGATGATCGAGCGCTTCATGGCCCTGGCTTTCGAGCCGGGCGCGGAGCTGCCGCAGCCTTATCCACAGCCGCGCCTGGCCATCGACCCGCAGAGTCGCGAGGCCGCGCTGGCCAAGTTCGGCCTGAGCCTGGACCGCCCGGTGCTGGCGCTGTGCCCCGGCGCCGAGTTCGGCGAGGCCAAGCGCTGGCCGGCGGAGTACTACGCCAAGGTCGCCGAGGTGAAGATCCGCGCCGGCTGGCAGGTGTGGATCTTCGGCTCGAAGAATGACCACCCCGGCGGCGAAGACATCCGCATGCGCCTGATCCCCGGCCTGCGTGAAGAGTCGGTGAACCTGGCGGGCGAGACCGCCCTGTCCGAAGCCATCGACCTGATGTCCTGCGCCAGTGCCGTGGTCACCAACGATTCGGGCCTGATGCATGTGGCTGCCGCGCTGAACCGCCCGCTGGTAGCGGTCTACGGCTCCACCTCGCCGCAGTTCACGCCGCCGCTGGCCGACCAGGTGGAGATCGTTCGCCTCGGCCTGGAATGCAGCCCCTGCTTCGACCGTGTGTGCCGCTTTGGTCACTACAACTGCCTGCGCGAGCTCAAGCCGCGCCCGGTGATCGAAGCGCTGGATCGACTGGTCGCCGACCCGGTGGATGTGGATAGCGCGGAATGAGGGTGCTGCTGATCAAGACCTCGTCCCTGGGCGATGTCATTCATACCCTGCCGGCGTTGACCGACGCCGCCCGCGCCATTCCCGGCATCCAGTTCGACTGGGTGGTGGAAGAGGGTTTCGCCGAGATTCCCGCCTGGCACCCGGCCGTGGCCCAGGTGATCCCGGTGGCGATCCGCCGCTGGCGCAAGAATCTCTGGCAGACCATCAAGAGCGGCGAGTGGAGTCGCTTCAAGCGCCGCCTGAAGGAAGTCGACTACGACCTGGTGATCGACGCCCAGGGCCTGCTCAAGAGCGCCTGGTTGACCCGCCACGCTCGCCGTCGCACGCCGATCGCCGGGCTGGACAAGGAGTCCGCGCGCGAGCCGGCTGCCAGCCGCTTCTATAACCGCACCTATCCGGTCGCCTGGGGCCAGCATGCCGTCGAGCGCGTGCGCCAGTTGTTCGCCCAGGCGCTGGATTACCCGCTACCCACTGGCACTGGCGATTACGGCCTGGATCGCAATCGCCTGCTGGATGCGGTGGAGACCGAGCCGTACCTGGTCTTCCTCCACGGCACCACCTGGGTGACCAAGCATTGGCCCGAGGTCTACTGGCGCGAACTGGCCCAGCGCATGGGCGAGCGTGGCTGGAAGGTTCGCCTGCCCTGGGGCAACGAGGCCGAGCGGCAACGCGCCGAGCGGCTGGCCGAAGGCTTGGAAAACGCATCGGTACTCCCCAGATTATCCCTCGCAGGCATGGCCAAGGTGCTGGCCGGCGCTTCCGCCTGCGTGGCGGTCGACACTGGTCTCGGACACCTGGCCGCTGCGCTGGATGTGCCGACGCTGTCGCTGTTCGGCCCGACCAACCCCGGTCTGACCGGCGCCTACGGGCGCTCGCAGGTGCACCTGGGCAGCGACTGGCCCTCGTGTGCGCCCTGCCTGCAGAAGACCTGCACCTACCAGCCGACGGCCGAAGACAAGCGCCAGTTCGACCTGCGGCATGAACAGCCTCTGTGCTTCACGCGCCTGAACCCCCAGCGCGTGGCGACCCAGCTGGAGGCACTGCTGCTGGCCCCGGAGACGCTTCGATGACCCTGGCTTTCGTCCTCTACAAATATTTCCCGTTCGGCGGACTGCAGCGCGACTTCATGCGCATCGCCCTGGAGTGCCAGAAGCGCGGCCACTCCATCCGTGTCTACACGCCGATCTGGGAAGGCGAGGTGCCGCCCGGCTTCGACGTGCGCGTGGCGCCGGTGAAGTCGCTGTTCAACCATCGCCGCAACGAGAAGTTCAGCGCCTGGCTGGCCGCGGATCTCGCGCGCTCGCCGGTAGATCGGGTGATCGGCTTCAACAAGATGCCGGGCCTGGATGTGTACTACGCCGCCGACGGCTGCTTCGAGGACAAGGCGCAGACCCTGCGCAACTCCTTCTACCGCCGCTGGGGTCGCTACAAGCATTTCGCCGACTACGAGCGCGCGGTGTTCGCGCCGGAATCGAAGACCGAGATCCTGATGATCTCCGAGGTGCAGCAGCCGCTGTTCATCAAGCATTACCGAACCCCGGAGGCGCGCTTCCACCTGTTGCCGCCGGGCATCGCCCAGGACCGCCGCGCACCGGCCAATGCCGCCGAAATCCGCGCCGAGTTCCGCCGCGAATTCAAGTTGGCCGAAGATGACCTGCTGCTGGTGCAGATCGGTTCCGGCTTCAAGACCAAGGGCCTGGACCGCAGCCTCAAGGCGCTGGCCGCGTTGCCGCGCTCGCTGCGCAAGCGCACCCGCCTGATCGCCATCGGCCAGGACGATCCCAAGCCGTTCCTGTTGCAGGTGAAGGCGCTGGGCCTGTCGGACAACGTGCAGATTCTCAAGGGGCGCAGCGATATCCCGCGCTTCCTGCTCGGCGCTGACCTGCTGATTCACCCGGCGTACAACGAGAACACCGGCACCGTGCTGCTCGAAGCGCTGGTCGCGGGCTTGCCGGTGCTGGTCACCGATGTCTGCGGCTACGCCCATTACATCGACGAGGCGAAAGCCGGCCGTGTGGTGCCGTCGCCCTTCGAGCAGGAGCGGCTGAACACCATGCTCCAGGAGATGCTGGAAGACGACACCGCGCGCGCCGACTGGTCGCGCAACGGCCTGGCCTTCGCCGACACCGCCGATCTCTACAGCATGCCGCAGCATGCGGCAGACGTGATCCTGCGGGGGCATGCATGAACGCTTTGGCTCTCGCAGGAGCGAGCTTGCTCGTGAAAGTTTTTTCGGCAAGCTGCCGTGCCCTGCGGGTTGGCGAGCAAGCTCGCTCCTACAAAGGGCGTCGCCATGAAACTTGAATTGCACGAGCCCTTCAAGACCCTCTGGGCCGGCAAGGACCCGTTCGCCGAAGTCGAGCGCCTGCAGGGCAAGGTCTACCGGGAACTGGAAGGCCGCCGCACGTTGCGCACCGAAGTCGACGGGCGCGGTTTCTTCGTCAAGATCCACCGCGGCATCGGCTGGGGCGAGATCGTCAAGAACCTGTTCAGCGCCAAGCTTCCGGTGCTCGGTGCAGGCCAGGAGCAGCGCGCCCTGGAGCGTCTGCACCAGGCCGGCGTGGCAACCATGACCTCGGTGGCCTATGGCGAGCGCGGCGGCAACCCGGCCAGCCAGCATTCCTTCATCGTCACCGAGGAACTGGCGCCGACGACCGACCTGGAAGTCTTCTCCCTCGACTGGCTGCAGGCGCCGCCCGAGCCACGGCTCAAGCGCGCGCTGATCGCCGAGGTGGCGAAGATGGTCGGCACCATGCACCGCGCCGGGGTCAACCACCGCGACTGCTACATCTGCCACTTCCTGTTGCACACCGATCGCCCGATAAGCGCCGATGACCTGCGCCTGTCAGTGATCGACCTGCACCGCGCCCAGACCCGCAGTGCCACGCCGCGCCGCTGGCGCAACAAGGACCTGGCCGCGCTGTACTTCTCGGCGCTGGACATCGGCCTTACGCGTCGCGACAAATTGCGCTTCCTGCGCGGTTACTTCCAGCGGCCGCTGCGTGACATCCTCCGCGAGGAAGCTGCGCTGCTGGCGTGGATGGAGCGCAAGGCGGCCAAGCTCTACGACCGCAAACAACGTTACGGAGACCTGCTCTGATGGCCGGCTGGGTACTCGAAGCCGACTACCAGCACCTCGCCGCCGATTTCGGCAGCCTGGATGCCGTGTTCGCCCTCGAAGGGGAGCGCATCACCAAGGACGCGATGTCCGATGTCGTGCGCGTGGAGCGCGATGGCGTGCGCTACTACGTCAAACGCTACCGCAAGCCGGGCAAGGGCTTTCGCCGCTTCCTGCCGCGCCCCCGGGTGAAGGCCGAGTGGCAGAACCTCAAGCAGTTTGCCAAGTGGGGTATACCGACCGCGCAGGTGGTGGCTTACGGCCTGGAGCGCGCCAACGGCGGCTTCTCCCGTGGCGCGATCATCACCCGCGAGCTGGTCGGCACCGAAGACCTGCACGCCCTGGCCAAACAGGACGATCCGCGCCTGAAGGATCGCGCCTGGGTCGCGCATGTCATGCGCCAGCTGGCCGGCTACACGCGGACCATGCATGACCACCACTTCACTCACAACGACCTGAAGTGGCGCAATATTCTGGTCGACGGGGAGGGCACGGTGTACTTCATCGATTGCCCGATCGGTGATTTCTGGGTCAGCTTCATGCTGCGCTACCGGATCACCAAGGATCTGGCCACCCTCGACAAGGTCGCCAAGTACCATCTCTCCTACACGCAGCGCCTGCAGTTCTACCTGCTGTACCGGCGCCGCGAACGACTGAACGCGTCGGACAAGAAACGTGTCCGGCAGATCGTCCATTTCTTCGAGGGACGCGAGTGAAGGACTTCATCGCCAGCGACGACCAGGACCTGCTGGAAAGTAATGCCCTGGCCGATTTCGATGCCCTGTGGGACCTGGAACTGGTGGCCGTCGACGAGCCCAACACCGAGCGTGGGGGCTGGAGCAGCGTCTATCGCCTGGAGCTGGACGGCACCGCCTACTACCTCAAGCGCCAGAGCAACCACCTGACCCGCAGCCTGAAGCGCCCGCTGGGCGAGCCCACCTTTAGCCGCGAGTTCCGCAATATCCAGCGCTACCACCAACTCGGCATTCCCTCGATGCAGGCGGCCTTTTTCGGCGCGCGGCAGGTCGGCGGCGAGCGACGGGCGATCCTCATGACCCGTGCCCTGGATGGCTGGCGTGATCTGGACAGTCTGCTGCAAGGCTGGTCGAACCTGCCTGCCGAGCGCCGCCAGGCAGTCCTGCGTGCCTGTGGCATGCTCGCCCGGCGCCTGCATGAGGCCGGGCAGATGCACGGCTGCTTCTATCCCAAGCACATCTTCCTGCGCGAGACCGACGACGCCTTCGAGGCGACCCTGATCGACCTGGAGAAGACCCGCCCGCTGTGGTTCGGCCAGCGCGACCGCGTCCGTGACCTGGAGCCGCTGCTGCGCCGCGCGCCGGACTGGAACGAGGCCGACGTACGCAACCTGCTGGCGGCTTATCTGGGTACTGCCTCGGGTGGCCCGGAGGTCGACGACTGGTATCGCCGCCTGGGCGCCCGCCGCAAGAAGAAGGAAAACCGCGCATGAGGCTGTCCGCCCTGCGCGATGCCGGCCGCGCTCCGGCGCTACCGCTGCGCATCGAACTGGAAGACGGCGCCGGCCCGGCCGAGTTGCGCCTGGACAGCCTGTTGCGGGTACTGCCCGGGCAGCGTTACGTCGGCGCGGCCAATTGGCGCGGTCGCCCGGTGTTGGCCAAGTTGCTGGTCGGTAGCAAGGCTGCGCGCCATTTCCAGCGTGAGCGAGACGGCGTGCGCCTGCTCGCCGAGCAGGGCCTGACCACACCGCAACTGCTGGCCGATGGTCTGAAGGATGGCGAGGGCGGCTGGTTGCTCTTCGAGTTCCTCGACAACGCCCAGAGCCTCTGGGATGCCTGGCGCGCCGTGGAGGGCGAGCCACTGCTGTCCGATGGCCAGACCGCCGTCATTGCCGAGGCGCTGACGGCCATCGCCCAGCTGCATGCCAAGGGCCTGTGGCAGGAAGACCTGCACCTGGACAACCTGCTGCGCCACGCCGGCAAGCTCTACCTCATCGATGGCGCCGGCATCCGCGCGGAAACTCCCGGCCAGCCGCTGTCACGCAAGCATGTGCTGGAAAACCTCGGGGTGTTCTTCGCCCAGTTGCCGGCCAGTCTCGATCCTTTCCTCGAAGAGCTGCTGATCCACTACCTGCTGGCCAATGGCGAGCACGCGTTGCCACTGGAGGCCCTGCAGAAGGAAATCGCCAGGGTGCGCCGCTGGCGCGTGGGCGATCTGATGAAGAAGATCGCCCGCGATTGCAGCCTGTTCAGCGTCTTCAAGGGGCCGTTCGGCCTGCGCGCGGTGCGCCGCGAGGAAGAGTCGGGCCTGCAGCCGTTGCTGGCCGATCCCGACGCCTTCATCGGCAAAGGGCATATCTACAAGACCGGCGGTGCCGCCACGGTTGCCCGAATCGAGCTCGACGGCCGGCCGTTGGTCATCAAGCGTTACAACATCAAGAACCTGCTGCACTGGTTCAAGCGCTTCTGGCGCCCGAGCCGCGCCTGGGCCTCCTGGCGCGAAGGCAATCGCCTGGACTTCCTCGGTATCGCCACGCCCAAACCCCTGGCGGTGATCGAGCGGCGCTGGCTGTGGCTGCGCGGTCCGGCCTTCCTGATTACCGATTACCTGGCGGGTCAGGATATAATCGCCCGTTTCAAACCCTACCTGGATCAACCGGAGGGCGGCGGCCTGCCGCCGGAAACAGACCTTGCAGCCCTGGACAGACTGTTCGCGGCGCTGGTGCGCGAGCGCATCAGCCACGGCGACCTGAAGGGGCACAACCTGTTCTGGCAGGAGCAGGGCGAAGGCGGGCAGTGGTCGTTGATCGACCTGGATGCCATGCAGCGCCACTCGCGAGAAGCGAGCTTCGCCCGCGCCTATGCCCGCGACCGTGCGCGCTTCCTGCGCAACTGGCCAGAGGGCAGCGCATTGCACCAGCTGCTCGACGAACGTTTACCGCGGGTGCCTGGCACCCGCCCAGATGAAAGAGGCTAGACCCTGTGGCATTGACCATCCTCGGCCTGTCCGGCGCCGTAAGCCATGACCCTTCCGCCGCCCTGTACATCGACGGCAAGCTGGTCGCGGCCGTCGAAGAAGAGCGCTTCGTCCGCGACAAGCACGCGAAGAACCGCATGCCCTACGAGTCGGCCAAGTTCTGTCTGGAACAAGCCGGGATCAAGCCGTCGGACGTTGACGTGGTGGCCATTCCCTTCGCCCCCATCAGCATCTTCGACAAGGCCCGCTGGCACTACGCCAAGCGCTACGCCTACGCGCCGGACCGCGCGCTGGACGCCATCCTGCTCGGCAACCGCCGCTACCACCGCTACTACAAGCGCATCCAGTGGTGCCTGCAGCAGCTGGGCTTCGACCTGAAGAAGGTCAAGATCCAGCCGGTCGAGCACCACCTGGCCCACGCCTCCAGCGCCTACCACTGCTCGGGCTTCAAGGAGAAGACGGCGATCCTCGGGATCGACGGTAAGGGCGAGTACGCCACCACCTTCTTCGGCTACGGCGAGAACGGCAAGATCCACAAGATCAAGGAGTTCTACGATCCGGACTCCCTGGGCGGCCTGTACGGCGCGCTGACCGAATACCTCGGCTTCGACATGCTCGACGGCGAGTTCAAGGTCATGGGCATGGCGCCCTACGGCGATGCCAGCAAGTACGATTTCTCCCGTCTGGCCAAGTTCGAGAACGGCGAGCTGATCATCAACACCGATTACGCCAACGTCATCGGCTTCCGTCGCTACAAGGAAAAGGGCAAGGGCTACTACTTCTCGCCCAAGCTGATCGAGTGGCTCGGCCCGAAACGTGAAGGCGACATCGCCGACGACCCGTATATCCATTACGCCGCCAGCATCCAGGCGCTGTTCGAGAAGCTGGCGCTGGAGATGATGGATTACTACCTGGGCGACATCATCCGCGAGACCGGCAAGATCGCCTTCGCCGGCGGCTGCGCGCTGAACGTCAAGCTCAACCAGAAGATCATCGCCCGTCCCGAGGTCAAGGAGCTGTACGTGCAGCCCGCGGCCAGCGACGCCGGCACCGCGGTTGGCGCGGCGGCCTATGTCTCCTGGGAGCGTGGCGTGCCGGTCGAGAAGATGGAGCACGTCTACCTCGGCCCGGAATACAGCAACGAAGACGTCATCGCCGCCTGCGCCCGCCACGAGGCCAAGCCGCAATGGCGCAAGATCGACAACGTGCCCGAGCACATCGCCAAGGTGCTGGTCGAGGGCAACCCGGTGGCCTGGTTCCAGGGCCGCCTGGAGTTCGGCCCACGCGCCCTGGGCGGTCGCTCGATCATCGGTTGCCCGAGCATTGCCGGCGTCGCCGACCGCATCAACGCGCAGATCAAGTTCCGCGAGCGCTGGAGGCCCTTCTGCCCGTCGATGCTGGATACCGTCGGCCCGCAGATGTTCAAGATCGACCATCCGGCGCCCTTCATGACCTTCACCTTCGAAGTCAACGAAGAGTGGAAGACCCGCGTGCCGGAAGTCGTCCATGAAGACGGCACCTCCCGCGCCCAGGTCCTCAAGCGCGAGTTCAACCCGCGCTACTACGACATGATGAAGGAGCTGGAGAAGCTCACCGGCAACGGCGTGGCACTCAACACCTCGCTGAACCGCCGTGGCGAGCCGATGGTCTGCTCGCCGACCGACGCGCTGAACATGTTCTACGGCTCGGACCTGCAATACCTGATCATGCAGGACATCCTGGTCGTCAAGGACGGCGTGGAGTCCCATGACTCGGTCGGCTGAACCGCGCGTTCTGCAGTTCTGCCATGGCTATGACGGGCCGTTCCTCGACTGTGCCCGTCAGTACGCCAGCCTGTTCGCAGGCACCGGCTACCGGGTGACCACGGTGTTTCTCACCGGTGTGCCCGACCCCGAGGTCGTGGCTGGTTGTGCCAGCGACGAAGTGCTCTTCCTCGACTACAGCTCGCGGGACATCCGCGGGCTGAAGCTCAAGGCCATCCGCGATCTGCGCGAGATCGCCCGTTCCCGCGATTTCCGTTTCTGCATTGCGCACCGCTTCAAGCCGACCTGGATCGCCATGCTCGGCACGAAGCTGCCAATCATTGGTGTGCACCACGGTTTCGGCGATTTCCAGCGCTTGGGGCGCAAACTGTTCGCGCGCTTCTTCGCCGAGCGCCTGAGCCTGCTGGGCGTTTCCAATGCCGTGCGTGACGAAATCCGCGCCTGCCTGCCGGCCTGGCCGCAGGAGCGCATCGAAACGCTGTACAACCGCGTCGACGTCGATGCGCTGCAGGCCATGCAGGTCGATCGCTATCCGGCGCGCCAGCACCTGGGGCTGGCGGACAACGCCTGGGTGGTCGGCAACGTCGGCCGCCTGCATCCGGACAAGGACCAGGCCACCCTGCTGCGCGGTTTCGCCCGCGCCCTGCCGCGTCTGCCGCACAACAGCCTGCTGGCGATTCTCGGCAAGGGACGCCTGGAGGATGAACTCAAGGACTTGGCGCGTGAACTGGGCATCGCCGATCGCGTGCTGTTCCTCGGCCAGGTTCCTGACGCCAGGCGCTACTTCAAGGCGTTCGACGTATTTGCCCTGACCTCCGATCACGAGCCGTTCGGTATGGTCCTGCTGGAAGCGATGGTTGCCGGTGTGCCGCTGATCTCCACTTCGGGCGGCGGTGCTGGCGAGATCGTCGAAGGGCTGGGCATCCTCTTCCCGCTGGGCGACGATGCGGCGCTGGCAGAGGGCCTTCGGCACCTGTCGGTTCTGGACCGCGAGCAGCGGTTGATGTGTGCGCAACAGATGGAGCAGCGCCTGCAGACGCGCTTCTGCGATGAGGCGGTGCGCCGGGAGTTCTGGAGTCTGCCGCTGGTGAAGGCTATTGCCGGCGGTAGCTGACTCGTTACCACATCACGCTCGAGGGACGAACACGTGAACGACTCCAAGACCTTTCTGCTGGATTGCACGCTGCGCGACGGCGGTTACTACAACAATTGGGATTTCGATAGCGAACTGGTCCATGACTACTTGCAGTCGATGGCGTCCGCCGGTATCGATTACGTCGAGCTGGGCCTGCGCGGCTTTGCGCGCCATGGCTTTCGCGGCGGCTATGCCTACAGCAGCGATGCGTTCCTGAGCAGTCTGCCGCTGGTGGATAGCGTCTGTTACGGCGTCATGGTCAACGCCAGCGAACTGGTTCAGCACGAAGACGGTGCGCTATCTGCTGCCAAGCTTCTGTTCGCGGCGGCACTCGACTCGCCGGTCGGGCTGGTACGCATCGCCAGCCATGCCCACGAGTTCGAAGCTGTGCTCCCAGCCTGCCAGTGGCTGATGCAGCAGGGCTACAAGGTCGGTATCAACCTGATGCAGATCGCCGAGCAGTCGGACGACACCATCGTCCGGATGGCCCAGGCCGCTCAGCAGTTCGATCTTGACGTCCTGTATTTTGCCGACAGCATGGGAAGCCTGTCACCGGGAGACGTGCGCAGGATCATCGGCCTGCTGCGTCAGGGTTGGAAAGGCGCACTGGGTATCCACGCCCACGACAATCGCGCCCTGGCTCATGCCAATACGCTCGAGGCGCTTGACGCTGGCGCCACCTGGTTGGATGGCACTGTGCTGGGCATGGGGCGCGGACCGGGCAATGCGCGTACCGAGTACCTGGCGCTGCAGCGTGGCAGCGGAAATCTTTCGCCGTTGTTACAGTTGGTCGCGCAGCGCTTCCAGCCCATGCAGCAGCGCTATGGCTGGGGTACCAACCCTTACTACTACCTGGCTGGGCAGCACGGCATCCATCCCACCTACGTTCAGGAAATGCTCGCCGACTCCCGCTACAGCAATGACGATTTGCTGGTCGCGATTCAGGCACTGCGCTCTAGCGGCGGCAAGAAGTACAACCCGGACACCCTAGAAGCCTCGCGCCACTTCTACCATGGCGAGCCTCATGGCGAGTGGGCGCCCCGGGAGCTGCTCGAAGGGCGGGAAGTTCTGCTGCTGGGAAGTGGCGAAGGCGTGGCACGGCACCGTGAGGCGATTGAGCAGTACATCCGCAAATCGCGGCCGGTGGTTCTGGCCCTGAACACCCAGGCGGATATTGCCCCGGAGCTGATCGACCTGCGCGCCGCCTGCCATCCCCTGCGCCTGATGGCTGACGGCCAGGAACACCTGCGACTGCCGCAGCCGCTGATTACGCCGGCAGGCATGTTGCCAGTGGATGTCCGCAATTCACTCGATGGCAAGGCATTGCTGGACTTCGGTCTGGCTATCGATACGCAGGGCTTTGGTTTCAACTCTCGGCACTGTACATTGCCGACGTCTCTGGTTGCCGCCTATGCGCTGGCTGTGGCCGCCAGCGGCAAGGCTCAGCGAGTGCTGCTGGCGGGCTTCGACGGCTATCCAGGGGAGGACCCGCGCAATGCCGAGGTCAACGACATGCTGGAGCTGTATCAGGCGCACGCCTGTGCCCCGGAACTGCTCGCCGTGACTCCGACCCGCTATCAGATTCCCTGTTCTTCCATTTACGCACTCTGAGTCGCCCCATGCTCTCCACGTCCGATTACGCCGTCATCATCCCCGCCCGTTACCAGTCCAGCCGCCTGCCCGGCAAGCCGCTGGTGCAGCTCAACGGCGTGCCGATGATCGTGCGGACTTATCGGCAATGCCTCAAGGCGTGTCCCGCCGAGCACATTCATGTGGCCACCGATGACGATCGCATCCGCGAGGTGTGCGAGCAGCACGGCATCTCCGTGTTGATGACCTCCTCGCAATGCCTGACCGGGACGGATCGCCTGGCGGAGTGTGCGCAGCAACTGGACGCGAACATCTTCATCAACGTCCAGGGCGATGAGCCGGTCTTCAATCCCGACGATCTGCGCCGGATGATCGAGGCTTGCGGCCGATGGCCGGGCGAAGTGCTCAATGGTTATTGCGTCATCGATGAAGAAGCTCAGTTCCGCAGCACCAGCACGCCCAAGGTCGTGCTGCGCCCGGATGGTCGCCTGCTGTATATGTCGCGCGCGGCCATTCCCGGCACCAAGAGCAACGAGTTCGTTCGCGGCTGGCGCCAGGTCTGCCTGTACGCCTTCCCGCGCGAATCCCTGGCGGCCTTCGCCGCCTGCGATGGCAAGACACCGCTGGAGAGTCTTGAGGACATCGAGATCCTGCGGTTCCTCGAACTGGGCTGGGAGGTGCGGATGCTGGAGCTGTCCCAGGACTCCATCGCCGTGGACAATCCAGAAGACGTGGCCGCTGCCGAGGCAGCCATTCTGGCGCGGGGGCTTTGATGCTGCGCCGGCTCGCTGATTATCGCTGCCTGGCGTTCGATTGCGATGGCGTCGTGCTTGACTCCAATGCCGTAAAGACCGAGGCCTTCCGTCACGTCGCGCTTCCCTTTGGGGAGGTCGCCGCGCAGGCGTTCGTCGATTACCACCAGGCCAATGGCGGTATTTCTCGCTACCGCAAGTTCGAATATTTCCTGCAGCAGATCGTCAAGGCGAACGATGCGCAGGAGCATCTGCCGGTCCTGCTCGCCCAGTACGCCAGCGCCGTGCGCCAGGGCCTGCTGGAGTGCGCCGTCGCGCCCAGCCTGCAGGAGCTGCGCGAATACCTGCCGCAGACCCGCTGGATGATTGTCTCCGGTGGCGATGAGGCGGAGTTGCGCGATGTTTTCGCCGCGCGGGGGCTGGACGTGCTTTTCGACGGTGGAATCTTTGGCAGCCCGACGGCCAAGGACAGCATCCTCGCTCGGGAGCAGGCCTGCGGAAATCTCGCGGGCCCGGCATTATTCCTGGGCGATAGCCGCTTTGACCATCAGTGTGCCGCCGCTGCCGGGCTGGATTTCGTCTTTCTGCAAGGCTGGAGTGAGTTCCATGACGCTCCCTCCTATTTCTCCGACAGGCCAGTCACCCAGTATCACGACATCCAGGCTCTGTTCGAGGCTGACAGAGCGCGATGAGTATCGTGGCCCTGGAAGTCACACGCTCCGGCGAGCGCGGTCTGCGCCTGCCGGATAGGCAGTACCGCCCGCTGCCTTCCTGGGAGCCTTTGCGCGGCAGTTGCAGCGGCCCGGTATTCGTCATCGCGTCCGGCCCTTCGGTGAGCGAGTTCCCGATGCAGCGCTACGCTGGCGTGCCGATGATCGCCATGAACGGTTCCATTGCCTGCTTCGAGACTACCGGCCTGAACCCGCTGTTCTATCTGTGCGACGACGCGGGGGTGGCGGAAAGCAAAAGCGCAGCCCTGGCCAGCGGTATTCGACTGTCACGCTGGTCCGCACTGAGCCTGGATTCGATGCAGCGCCTGTATGAGAAGGAACCCCTGGCGCTGGAGGCCGAGAGCCTGCTGCTGATGGAACGCGTCAATCGCTGGATCGGTGTGCCGCGACGCTCTGATCGCGCATTCGCCTGGGCAGCCCGCCGCGATCCGGACTTCGTCATGCGCTGGTCGCTGCTGAGTCAGACTGCCAACCGCATCGGCTTCAGTCGCAATTACGCGCGCGGTTACTTCAATGCTAGGACCATCGCATTCGCCGCCATTCAGCTTGCATATTTCCTCGGATTCGACAAAGTTTTCCTGGTCGGAGTCGACATGAACTCGTCGCTGGGCCAGTTCTACGATCCGGAGGGTACTCAGGTCAAAAGCCGGCTGGACGGTGATTTCAGCGGGCACATTCTGCCGCACTTCGAGATCCTGGCGCGGCGGATCGTCAACCCCGGATTCCAGGTGTTCAATCTTTCCCGAGACAGCCGCCTGCCCGACAAGTTGATTCCCAAGGTCAGCCTCGGGCAGGTCGATGATCTGATCGGCTTGGCGGCATCGCAACCATTGGCTCCTGAGGTGGGCAAGTCGGTATGAAGGTTCTGTTCCTGGTCCAGAAAGAACAACGCGCCATTCTCGATCGTCTGTATGACGGTATCGCCGAACATTGCGACTGCGACCTGCGCTGGTTGAGCAGCGACGAGCAGGCCAACCTGCGCCGTTACTTCCGCGAGCAGGTGGATGTGTCGAAGTACGACCGTATCCTGTTCTTCCTGCGCTTCAAAAAGGAAATGCGCCAGGCATCATTCATCCGCAGCGTGCCCAACCTGGTCATCCTCGAGCACGATGCCTACCAGAACTACATTCCCTGCAAGTACACCGGCAAGTTCAGCGCCCACTACCGCCGCCTGCCCTGGGCCCGGGTGATCAGCTCGGGCTTCATGGTCAGCGAGCGGTTGCGCCAGGAAGGCTTCGATGCGGTCTTCGTGCCCAAGGGCTACGACCAGGACCTGCTGCATGACCTGGGGCGGGAACGGGATATCGAACTGGCCTTCGTCGGCAGCACCGGCAGTGTCGCCTACAGCGGTCGCAAGGCGCTGCTGGACGAGCTGGGCCAGGTGGAAAACCTGCTTGTGACCAAGACCAACTCGGGCGAGGACTACCTGAACACGCTCAACCGAATCCGCTTCTTCGTCAGCGCGGATGTCGGGATGGGTGAGTACATGATCAAGAACTTCGAGGCCATGGCCTGTGGCTGCGTGTTGCTGGCGTATGACCAGGGCGAAGCGGAAAACCGTGCGCTGGGCCTGCAGGACCAGCACAACGTGGTGCTCTATCGTGATGTGCCGGAGCTGCGCAGCAAGCTGCAGATGCTCAGGGAAGACCCGCAACGCGCGGCACGTATCGCCGAGGCCGGGCGGGCGCTGGCGGTTGAGGGCTTCGGGTTCAGCCAGATCGGTTCGCGGATCGTCCATGCGATGGCTGCCCCGCTGCGCGAAAGGCCCAGGCCCGGTATTCTGGAGCATTGGCGTCAGGTTCTGGGGTTCTGACCTGTGGCCGTTTCCTGCCGGTTATTGAGGTGTCTGTGGAATACCCGCTGATTTCCGTGCTGGTGCCTTGCTACAACCGCGAACGTTACATCGAAGAGACGCTGCTGAGCATTCTCCGGCAGGACTACCCGAACTTCGAACTGATCGTGGTGGACGACGGGTCCCAGGACAGCAGTGCCGAAAAGATCGAGGCGCTGCGGCAATGCCATGGCTTCCAGTTCTACCGCCAGGCCAACCAGGGCGTCAGCGCCGCACTCAACACTGCCCTGGGTCATGCCCGTGGCGAGTTTGTTGCGACGCCGGACTCCGATGACGTCATGATGCCGGGGCGCCTGAGCCTTCAGGCGAACTACCTGCGCGAGCACCCGGAAGTTGGCTGCCTGGGCGGTCGTGCGGCCTACATCGATGCCGAGGGCCGTCACCTCAAGGGCGGTCCGGGCAACGGCGTGCGCCGTTACGGTTTCGACGAACTGCTTGGGCAGGCCATCGCCGTCGGCGCCACCGTGGCTATGTATCGCCGCGAAGCCATGGAGCGGGTCGGTGGTTACGATCCACAGATCCGCATTCAGGATTTCCAGATGACCCTGAAGATCGCCCACCAGGGCTACCGGGTCGAAGTCCTCCCGGAGGTCGTCAGCGGCTACCGTCGTCATGAGGGCAACCTGTCGAGGACGGCGTACAAGAAGCAGCTCGATTACGACTGCATGGCGGTCGCGCCTTATCGTGATCACCCAGCCTACGCCGCCGGCCTGACCTGTATTTTCAACAAGGCGCTCAAGCAGTCGGTTGTCTGTGACAAGGGCTACGCCTGGTCCCTGCTGTTGCAACTGCCGCCGTGGCGCTGGAATCGCGTTACGCTGCGGCGGATTCGTCATCTGTTGTTCAAGTTCGGGCGAGAATAAGAAGTTTGCCGATGAAGGATGTGATTACCCACGCCTGGAATGCCTGGTGTCCGCGATTGACTCCCATGGGCGCGAGCCAGAGCAGGGGGAGCCGTATAGCCGAGGCCATGTTGGGGGTCGGTGTGCTCTGGAGTATCGCCGGCGTCATGCTGACGCCGAGCATGAAGTTCTACTTCCAGATGGTCGCGCTGTTCGTCTACCTGCCGTCGCTGTGGTTTTGCATCGCCCGCCGCGACGAGCTTGGGCACCTGCTGCGGGCCCATAAGGAAATGGGGATTCTCCTGGCGCTTTTCGGTTGGGCGGTTCTCTCGCTGCTCTGGTCTTCGTCGGGAAAGCCGTTGGGGCAGCTCAAGAGCGTTTCGCTGTTCATGTTGTTCGTCTTCGGCTGGGTGCTCTGGGCTCGCGCGGACGAGCGCCGCTTGCGCCTGTCGATGCTCTCCCTGGCGCTGGTGGTTGGTGCCTACAGCGTTGCGGCACTGCTGTTTGCGCCGGTGTATGGCGGCGGGCGGGTGAATGGTTTTGGCGGCTTTTTGGATAACCCCAATGCGGCAGCCTATTCGATCGCCTTCGTGACAGTGATGTGCGTACCCCTGCTTCCGCGTCGTGGCTGGAGGCAGTTGCCCTGGGTGCTGCTGCTGCTGGTGTCGCTGGTTTACGTGGCGCTGTGTGGCAGCCGTGGGGCACTGCTGGCGCTGATGGTCACGGCAATCTTCAGTCTAAGCCTGGTGCCGGGACGGATAGCCAAGTTGCTACCGTTGCTGCTGCTGGTGGGGGGGGTAACTCTGGTCGTCGTTGAGCCGGGCCTGCTGGCGCGTGGCGATGCACAACGTTTTGAGTTGCTGCGCAGCGCCTGGCCGCAGATTCAACAGCATTTCTGGCTTGGTGTGGGGTTGGGGAGCGACTACACGGTGACCAGCGGGCGCTCCGTCTACGAAAACGGCGCCCACAACTTCCCGGTGCACACCGCGATCCAGTATGGCGTGCCGGCGCTGGGGGCTTTCCTGCTGCTGTGGGGCATAATCGGCTATCAGGCCTGGCGTTGCCGCTCGCGGGCACTGGGCTTGTCGGTGATGCTGCTGTGGGTGTTTTCCAGCGTCGCCATGCAGTTCGACGTGTTCAGCCTGTGGGAGCGCACCCGTGCCATGTGGTTGATGCCCTGGGTGGTTATTCTGTTGGGGCTGAGCCTGGAGCGCTGGCCGCAAGTGCGGCCGGCGGTCATGGAGTCGAATTGAGGAACTGCTTGAGTTCGGACAGCGACCAGCGGACCTGGCTGCGGGAAAGATAGGCCTGGGACAGGCTGTCGGTGTTGCCCCGTTGCAGCCATTGGCGGTCGCTGTCGTAGCGCAGCATGTGAGCGAAATTGCGTTTGCGCTGCTGGCGTGACAGGGCGCGGCGCTGCTTCTTCATATCGGCGAGGTCGATCAGGCCCAGCGTGCCTTCGGGGGTCTTCACCACATTGCCCAGGTGCAGCGAGCGGAAGTAAACGCCCTGGTCATGCAACTCTGCGATCAACTCGCCCAATTGGGCCGCCAGATGCGCATCCGCTTCTCCGGCGGCAATCACCTGACGCAGCGTGTCGCCCGGTAATGGCTGATAGTGCACCGCATCGCGGGCGATTTCTGCAATGCGGTAGACCGCGATGATCCGCGGGCAGGGCACCGCCAGGCGCTGCAATGTCTCGGTGTTGTCGGCGAAGCGCTGCGCGTAGGGATAGAGCGCGGCAGAGGAAATCAGTCGCTTGCGCCGGAACAGCTTCAGAAAGTTGCCATCGGCCAGGCACAGGACCTTGTCGCCATGCTTGTCGGCTTCCAGCACCCGGGCGCCGGCGCGCAACGCTTCGTAGGCGGAGAGAGCAAGGTCTTGCATAACGGGTTCCTGAATCGATAGCCGGCTATAGTAGCCCACCCGCCGGGCAAACGAGAGCGCTGTGTTATAATCGCCGACCTTTTAAGCGTGCGATTCCTACATGTCCGGTAAAGAACCCCAGGCAACTTCCAGCCTGAAGATCTACTTCCGACTGCTGTCCTATGTGCGCCCGTATATCGGGATGTTCCTGCTCAGCATCATCGGCTTCCTGATCTTCGCCGCGACCCAGCCGATGCTGGCGGGCATCCTCAAGTATTTCGTCGACGGCCTGGCCCATCCGGATGCCAAGCTGTTCCCCAATTCCTCCGTGGCCTGGCTCAGTGACCTATCGCTGCTCTACGCAGTGCCGCTGTTGGTGGTGCTGATCGCCGTCTGGCAAGGCGTTGGCTCCTTCCTCGGCAACTACTTCATTGCCAAGGTTTCCCTGGGGCTGGTGCAGGATTTGCGCATTGCGCTGTTCAACAACCTGCTGACCTTGCCCAACCGCTATTTCGACAGCAACAACTCCGGCCACCTGATCTCACGCATTACCTTCAATGTGACCATGGTCACCGGCGCGGCCACCGATGCCATCAAGGTCGTGATCCGCGAAGGCATGACCGTGGTCTTCCTGTTCCTCTCGTTACTGTGGATGAATTGGAAGCTGACCCTGGTGATGCTCGCCATCCTGCCGATCATCGCCGTGATGGTGACGACCGCCAGCCGCAAGTTCCGCAAGCAGAGCAAGAAGATCCAGGTGGCCATGGGCGATGTGACCCATGTGTCCTCCGAGACCATCCAGGGCTATCGCGTGGTCCGCAGCTTCGGCGGCGAGCCCTACGAGCGTGAGCGCTTCCGCCACGTGACCAGCGAGAACACCAGCAAGAACCTGCGCATGAACAAGACCTCGGCGATCTACACGCCGATGCTGCAGCTGGTGATCTACAGCGCCATGGCCGTGCTGCTGTACCTGGTTCTGCTGCTGCGGGGCGATGCCACCGTCGGCGACCTGGTGGCGTACATCTCCATGGCCGGCCTGCTGCCCAAGCCGATCCGCCAGCTCTCCGAAGTCAGCTCGACCATCCAGAAGGGCGTGGCCGGCGCGGAGAGCATCTTCGAGCAGCTCGATGAGCAGCCCGAAGTGGACAACGGCACCGTCGAGCGTGACCGCGTACAGGGCCGCCTGGAAGTGAAGAACCTCAGCTTCACCTACCCAGGCACCGAGCGGAAAGTCCTGAACGAACTGAACTTCAGCGTCGAGCCGGGCCAGATGGTGGCGCTGGTTGGCCGTTCCGGCAGCGGCAAGTCGACGCTCGCCAACCTGATCCCGCGCTTCTATGACCACAGCGAAGGGCAGATCCTGCTCGATGGCACGGATGTCGAAGACTACAAGCTGACCAACCTGCGCAAGCACATTGCCCTGGTGACCCAGCAGGTCAACCTGTTCAACGACAGCGTGCTCAACAACATCGCCTACGGCGACCTGGCCAGCAAGCCGCGCGAAGCGGTGGAGAAGGCCGCCGACGACGCCTTTGCCCGCGAGTTCATCGACCGTCTTCCTGAAGGCTTCGATACCGAAGTCGGTGAGAACGGCGTGATGCTCTCCGGCGGTCAGCGCCAGCGCCTGGCAATTGCCCGCGCCTTGCTCAAGGATGCGCCGGTGCTGATCCTCGACGAGGCGACTTCGGCGCTGGATACCGAGTCCGAGAGGCACATCCAGGCCGCCCTGGAGAAGGTCATGGAAGGCCGCACCACGCTGGTCATCGCCCACCGCCTGAGCACCATCGAGGCGGCGGACCTGATCCTGGTGATGGACCAGGGCCATATCGTCGAGCGCGGCAGCCACGACGAACTGATCGCGCAGAACGGCTACTACGCCCGCCTGCATGCCCGTCAGTTCGCCGACGACCCGGTCGACGGGACCGAAGAAGCACCGGTCGAGCAACCGGTATGACGGCAGTGGGGAATCGCCGTCCATGCTGAACCGCCTGCGCGTCTTCCGCGAGCGCGGCTGGACCTCCCTCAGCGCCGCCGATTACGCCGCCGCCTGGCAGCGCTTCGGCGGCAGCGTCGCGACCCATCCGGACGTGGTCGAACGTCTCGCCGCCCTGGCCGGTATCCCGGTGCGCTACCTCGGTTGGTTCGAAGGCGACGAACTGCGCGCCGCCGTGCCCACGTGGGGGCGCAGCCTGGCCTTGTCCAAGGACGTGCTCAAGCGCGAAGGCAAGAAGGCGCTGTTCGACCTGGGCAACGCCGAGATCATCCTGCCGATCGCCGAGGGCGCGCGCATCGAGTTGCGCCATCAGGTGCGCTATCTCTCGGAGCTGAACCGCGAGCAGGTCAGCGACGCCCGCGAGCAACCCGAGCAGTTGGCGATGAATCGCGCGCCAGCGGATTTCTCGAAGAAATTCCGCTACAACCAGCGCCGCGAACAGCGTTTGCTGGAAGAGGCGGGCGGCGTGCTGCAGCCGATGAGCGCGCTGAGCCCCGAAGAGCAGGCGAGCATCTACGCCGACCTGTTCCAGCGCCGCTGGGAATTCGAGGTGCCGGGCAAGGCTCGGCTGGCCGAAGTGTTCAGCCTGATGCGCGAGTTCATGCGTGGTTCGCTGGTGCGCCTGGACGGCGAGCCGGTGGCGATCCAGATTCTTTACAGGGTCGAGGCGCCGAAATGGATCAGCGTCGAATATATCAATGGCGGCGTGGCACCGGAGAACCGCGAGTTCAGCCCCGGCAGCGTGCTCAGCTTCGTCAATACCCAGGAGGCCTGGGCCGAAGCCGAAGCGCTGGGCAAGCCGCTGCGCTATTCCTTCGGCCGCGCCGACCGCGAGTACAAGGACCGCTGGTGCCACCGCGTGCCGGTGTTCCAGGTCTGACCCCGCTTTTCGTAGGAGCGAGCGTGCTTGCGAACCGCATGACACGACAGTGCCAGGTGGAACACCGTTCGCGAGCAAGGGCCAGGCGCGCCCTCGCTCCTACAGTTCGTGTACGGTGCCTTGGCCCGTGCGCAGGAGTGGACTCCGTCCGCGATCGGTTTCCACGGAGAACGACATGACCGCCCGCAAACAGCACCTGCTCAAACAGCACCGCCGCAAGAAGCGTGTGATCCTGCTCGTCGCCCTGCTGGCGCTGATCCTGCTGGGTATCTTCGCGCCCTGGTGGAGTGTGCCGCTGGCCGTGTTGCTCGGCTGGGTCGCCCATGAGGCGTGGTTCGCCGATCACCTGTTCTACTCGCCGCGCGACGACTATCGCTACGACTTCCCCAACGGCTCCATCGCATTGCCGGTCTCCCTGGGCCCGCACGGCTTGCACGTTGCCACCGGCGCGTTGCCGGAGCGGGAAGAGACCCTGGTGCTGGAGGTCGAGGTGAAAGCCTCGCTGCTCGGCCGCTGGCTCGATCCGCAGGTATTGATCGAGGGCGTCGAGAACGACCGCCAGGACTTCGAGCGGGGTGTCAGCGGCAAGCGCTACATCAACCTCTCCGGCCAGGGTGCAGCGTTGCGTGCCGGGCACCTGCGCATCCGCAGCCGCCATTGCCGGCTGGCGCAACAGGGTGTGCTGCACGCCTTCGACAATCCCGATTACGCCCGGCAGCGCCTGCTGATCATCGCCCCTCACGCGGATGACGCCGAGCTGGCTGCCTTCGGCCAGTACAGCCGTTGCCCGGAGGCCTGGATCGTCACCCTGACCCAGGGCGAGATCGAGGCCGAATACTACCAGCGTCTCGGGCTGGGCAAGGCCGAGGCCGCCAGGCTCAAGGGCCGGCTGCGCACCTGGGACAGCATTGCTGCGCCGCTCTGGGGTGGCGTGCCGGCCGAGCGTTGCGTTCAGTTGGGTTACTACTGCCTGCAACTGCCGGCCATGGCTGCCGAGCCGAGCCAGGCGTTCGGCTCGAAAGAGTCCGGTGAGACCGACATCCGCAGCGTGCGCAGCTTCAATCCGTTCGCGCTGCCGGCCGACAGCGACGGCGCACCGACCTGGCTCAATCTGGTGGCTGACCTGACCACGCTGATCGAGCACATCCGCCCGGAGGTGATCCTTACCGCCCACCCGGAGCTGGACCCCCACGCCGACCACGTGCACGCCACCCGCGCGACCCTGGAAGCGATCGAACGCAGCAGCTGGAAGCCGCAGACCCTGCTGCTCTACGCCAACCACCTGCACGACAACGACCGCTGGCCCATGGGCCCGGCCGATGGTGGCATCGCCCTGCCACCTTGTATCGAGGCATTGCCGGCTGACCCGCTGTGGAGCCCGGTGCTGGATGCCGCGACGCGCATCGACAAGGCCCAGGCCCTGGCGCTGCAGCACGACCTGCAGACCCCGCTCACCGGCAAGAAGCGCCTGCGCCGGCTGATCCAGCGGGTGCTCGCCGGTCGCCAGTGGCCGGTCACCGGCGACGACGAGTTCTTCCGCAAGGCGGTGCGTCGTCACGAGCTGTTCTGGGTGCGCAGACTGCCCTGACCGGCGCAAGTCGCACCGGGCGGCTATGGTATTATCCGCGGCGATTTCGACCTGCGGAGTTCCCATGAAATTGACCATGCCCCGATTCGATCAGGCCCCTGTGCTGGTGGTAGGCGACGTGATGCTCGACCGCTACTGGCACGGCGCGACCTCGCGCATCTCGCCCGAGGCCCCGGTGCCCGTGGTGCGGGTCGAGCAGCATGAGGACCGCCCCGGTGGCGCCGCCAACGTCGCGCTGAACCTCGCCGCCCTCGGCGCCCCGGCTTTCCTGGTCGGCGTCACCGGCGTCGACGAAGCTGCCGACAGTCTGAGCGACAGCCTGCAGGCCGTGGGCGTGACTACCCGCTTCCAGCGCATCGCCGGCCAGCCGACCATCGTCAAGCTGCGGGTCATGAGCCGTCACCAGCAACTGCTGCGCGTGGACTTCGAGGAAGCCTTCCGCACCGACGCGGTGGCGCTGTCCGCCGACGTCGAGGCGCTGCTGGACCAGGTCCGCGTGCTGGTGCTCTCCGACTACGGCAAGGGCGCGCTGAAGAATCACCAGGCGCTGATCCAGGCCGCCCGCCAGCGCGGTATCCCGGTGCTGGCCGACCCCAAGGGCAAGGACTTCGCCATCTACCGTGGCGCCAGCCTGATCACCCCGAACCTCTCCGAATTCGAAGCCATTGTCGGTCGTTGTACCGATGAGGCCGATCTGGTCGCCAAAGGTCAGCAACTGATGACCGAGCTGGAGCTTGGCGCCTTGCTGGTCACCCGAGGCGAACACGGCATGACCCTGCTGCGCCCCGGTCACAGTGCCCTCCACCTGCCGGCCCGCGCCCGTGAAGTGTTCGACGTCACCGGCGCCGGCGACACGGTGATTTCCACCCTGGCCGGCGCCATCGCCGCCGGTGAGGACCTGCCGCAGGCCGTGGCCCTGGCCAACCTGGCTGCTGGCATCGTCGTCGGCAAGCTCGGTACCGCCGCCATCAGCGCCCCGGAACTGCGCCGCGCCGTGCAGCGCGAGCAGGGCTCCGAGCGTGGTGTGCTGAGCCTCGACCAACTGCTGCTGGCCATCGAGGACGCCCGCGCCCACGGCGAGAAGATCGTCTTCACCAACGGCTGCTTCGACATCCTCCATGCCGGCCACGTGACCTACCTGGAACAGGCGCGCGCCCAGGGCGACCGCCTGATCGTCGGGGTCAACGACGACGGTTCGGTCACCCGCCTGAAAGGCCCGGGCCGCCCGATCAACAGCGTCGACCGCCGCATGGCAGTACTCGCCGGCCTCGGCGCGGTGGACTGGGTTGTCAGCTTCGGCGAAGACACCCCCGAGCGCCTGCTCAGCGAAGTCCGCCCGGACGTACTGGTGAAAGGTGGCGACTACGGCGTCGAGCAGGTGGTCGGTGCCGACATCGTCAAAGCCTACGGCGGCGAAGTCCGCGTGCTGGGCCTGGTGGAAAACAGCTCCACCACCGCCATCGTCGAGAAGATTCGCCACCAGGGCTGATCTGCTTTCGCTTGCCTGGGTCGTTCCAGCAGGGAACGCCTTTTGTAGGAGCGAGCTTGCCCGCGAACAAACCCCGCTGCGGGGCCATTCGCGAGCAAGCTCGCCCCTACAGACTCCCATCACCCCAGGTAGCCCCGTATACGCCCCACTGACCGCTCTGCCAGCGACCAACGGCAAAGCGGTCATGGTTCCCCCGCCATTTCCCGGCGCATGATCGGGGCATCCACCCTCCGCGGAGCGAGATGCCATGACCACCGACGTGCAGGGCCGCGCCCTGGCCGTGCTGAACCGTGTCGCCCAGGCCGATTGGCCGGACCGACTCAAGCTGCGCAAGCCTTTCGAAAGACTGCTCTACAGCGGCAGCCGCACCGGTTTCCGGCTGGCCAGCGAGCGCGCCGCCAAGCAGCCCAAGACCCCACGCAAGGCCGATCCCGATGGGCTGTTCGACCTGTCCCTGTCCGACGAGCAGCAGATGTTGGTGGAGATGCTCGAAGGCTTTGCCGCCGAAGTGCTTCGCCCGGCCGCCCATGAGGCCGACGCCAAGACCACTCTCAGCCTTGAGTTGCTGGCCCAGGCGCAGGAGCTGGGGCTGACCCACTATGGCGTCAGCGAAGTGCACGGCGGCATGGCCGGCGAACGCACCGTGGTGACCAACGCGCTGATCGCCGAATCCCTCGCCCGCGGCGACCTGAGTCTGGCTGCCGCGCTGCTGGTACCGTTGTCGGCGGCCAACTGCATTCGCCGCTGGGCCTCGCCCGAACAGCAGGCGCGCTGGCTGCCGGCCTTCGTCGCCGAGGAAGCTGCGCCGCTGATCGCCATCGCGGTGAACGAGCCGCAGTTGCTGGCCGACCCGCAGCGCCTGTCCACCAAGGCGCGCAAGCGTGGCTCGAGCTACACCCTGTCTGGCGAGAAGTGCCTGGTGGTGCGCGGCGTGGATGCGCAGAAGCTGATCGTCGCCGCGGATGCCGGCGACGGCCCGGCGCTGTTCCTCGTCGATACCCGTGCCAAGGGCGTCGAAGTGCGTGCTGAGCCGGCGATGGGGCTGAAAGCCACCGGCACCGCGCGGGTTCGCTTCAAGGGGGTGAGAGTCCCGGCCGAACAGCGGTTGGCAGCCGAGCGCTTCGACTATCAATCCTTCCTCGATTACACCGCGCTGGCCTGGTGTGCGCTGGCCGTGGGCACCGGGCAGGCTGCGCTGGACTACGTGATCACCTACTGCAACGAGCGCGAAGCCTTCGGCGAGCCGATCAGCCATCGCCAGGGCGTGGCCTTCATGGTCGCGGATATCGCCATCGAACTCGACGCCATGCGCCTGATGGTCTGGCGCGCGTGCGCGCTGGCCGAGCGCGGGCAGGCTTTCCATCGCGAGGCTTATCTGGCGAAGCTTCTCTGCGCCGAGAAGGCGATGAAGATCGGTACCGACGCGGTGCAACTGCTCGGCGGCCATGGTTTCACCCAGGAACACCCGGCCGAGCGCTGGTACCGCGACCTGCGCGCCGTCAGTTTGATGGCCGGCGGCCTACACCTGTAACGCGGGCTCATCGCTGCTGTGCTCGCCCAGCCGGCGTTGGAAACGAACTCGGAATGCTCATTTACAACTGTAGACTCCGCTTCCTCGTCCGTTTCCGCCTTGGCTGCGCTTCGCTCGCAACGCGATGAGCTCCGCTTAGGAGCCTTGCATGTACCTCGAGACACCGAAGAAATTCCGCACCTTGCAGAACCAGGCCCGTCAGGTCGCCGAGAACTACCTGCGGCCGATTTCGCGCAAGTACGACAAGGCCGAACACGCGTATCCCAAGGAGCTGGACTTGCTCGCTGCGCTGCTGGACGGCATGAACGCCGGTTCGCCGGACGCAGTCGGCGCCACCTCGGCCAGCAAGCGCAAGGCCGGCGCGGAGGAGGGCGTGAAGAACGGCGGCAACCTCTCCGCCTGCCTGGGCGTGATGGAGATGTGCTGGGGCGACACCGGCCTGTTGCTGGCCATGCCGCGCCAGGGCCTGGGCAACGCCGCCATCGCCGCGGTGGCCAACGAGGAGCAGCTCAAGCGCTTCTCCGGCACCTGGGCAGCCATGGCCATTACCGAGCCGGGCTGCGGCTCGGACTCGGCTGCGATCCGCACGACTGCAACCCGCGATGGCGATCACTACCTGCTCAACGGCGAGAAGATCTTCGTCACCTCCGGCGCCCGTGCCGATGCGGTGGTGGTGTGGGCGACCCTGGACAAGAGCCTTGGCCGCGCGGCGATCAAGTCCTTTGTGGTGGAGAAGGGCACGCCGGGCATGACCGTCACCCGGCTGGAGAAGAAACTCGGGATCAAGGCCTCGGACACCGCCTCGATCAGCTTCACCGATTGCCGTGTGCCGGCGGCTAACCTGCTGGGCAATGCCGAGATCGACGTGCAGAAAGGCTTTGCCGGGGTGATGGAAACCTTCGACAACACCCGGCCGCTGGTGGCCGCCATGGCCATCGGCGTGGCGAAGGCCTCGCTGGACCGTACTCGCGAGCTACTGAAGAAGGCGGGTTGCCGCTTCGACTATCGCCAGCCGCTGCTGACCGCCAGCCATGCCGAAGCCACGCTCTATCGCCTGGAAGCTGAATGGGAAGCCGCGCGCCTGCTGACCCTGAAGGCGGCGTGGATGGCTGACAATCGCCTGCCCAATTCCAAGGAGGCCTCCATCGCCAAGGCCAAGGCCGGGCGGGTGGCCAACGAGGCGACACTCAAGTGCGTCGAGCTGGCGGGCGCGTTGGGCTACGGGGAGGAAGAGTTGCTGGAGAAGTGGGCGCGGGATTCGAAGATCCTCGACATCTTCGAGGGCACCCAGCAGATCCAGTTGCTGATCGTGGCGCGGCGCTTGCTGGGCAAGAGTTCCAGTCAATTGAAATGAAGCTGTTGTAGGAGCGAGGGGGACGCCCAGTTATTGCTCGCGAACTGCTCAACGCCGGCGTACCCGCCTGACATGGTTCGCGAGCAAGCTCGCTCCTACAGACGTCGCCCTACCGTCAGGCAGGGCGATCAGATTACGGCCTCAGGCCGTGCGTCGCCCGCTACCGGCATTGCCGGCGGCGGGCGGCCACTGCTCCATCCATTCGCGGAAACGGATGCGCTCTTCGCGCACCAGCCAGCCTTCCTGTTCGGCGAAGCTTTCCGATAGCCAGAGGCCGCGGGTACTCGCCTTGCACAGTTCGCCCTTGCTCAGGGTGAAGAGCTCGCCAGTGGGTTGGCCGTGTTCCAGCGGCAACAGGTAGAGGTCCGGACGACGGCGGTCCAGGCGTGCCACCAGCGGGCCGCTTTCGAGTTTCTCATCGACATGGAACAGGCTGACCTCGCGGGCGTCCTTGGGCAGCTCCATGCGCAGGTCGTAGACCAGTTGCAGAGAGGCCGTCGGCAGGTGCACGTAGGCTTGCGGGCGCTCCAGCAGGCGCAGCGCGCCGGCCTGTACCGGACGCGAGGCGCCGGACAGCGGGGTGAGCGAGAAGTGGCTGGTTTCGCGGTAGCGCAGGATGCCCTCGTAGGGCGTCGGCAGCCAGGTATCGCCGAAGCGCCCGCCGAGCCAGCCGTCGGCGGTTTCCACCAGGCATTCCTCGGCCACTTCCTGAATTGCCGTGAGCAGCGGCAGGTTCAGTTCATGGGCCGGCACGTAGCCGGAAATCAGCTTGAGCACGGTGTCGCCACGATCCAGGCGGCGCTGGCGCACCAGGATCCAGTGGTCGCGGCCCTGGTAATTCAGGGTCAGGCGCACCGAGACGCCGAGATTGGCCAGTTCGGTGGTAAAGCGTTCGGTCTCGTTGATCTCGATGGGGCGGCGTTTCTCCAGGACCTGGGCGAAGTTCAGGGGCTTGCCGAGGGTCTGGTAGGCGAGCCCTTCCGCGCTGGCTTCGACCAGCAGCGGCAGGGTCTTGAAGGCGGTCGGGTCCTTGCGGGCGAGCGTACGGGGCATGTGGGCTTCCTTTTTCTTGCAGGGCCTGGTCGTACAGGGCACCGGGTTGCGCTGGCGCGTCTTCTTCTAGTGGCAGCTAGCAGACGACGCCGACGCGAACGCTGACCGTCTGTTCAGGGACGGTCCGGCCGATCGTTCTTTACGGGGTCGCTACAACCTAGACAGCCTGACACCGATCCTGGTGTCATCGAAAATCAAAAGGATTTCCGGATTTTTCCCTGAAAGGCTTGGCGATTCCGAGATTTTTACAGGGGAATCGCCGGCTGGCGACAGTTTCTGTGCCCACGGTTTTTGCCGGGGGAGTTGGAGCATGGCACAGGAATACGCAATCCACATGACCGAACGGCGTCTGCCGATCAGCGGTCGAGGACCTCGGCGGCGATGCTCACGTTGTGGCTCAGGTGCAACGGGTTGATGGTGCCGACGATGGCGCTGGCGACGCCCGGATGGCCCAGCACCAGCTCGAAGCTGGCGCGCACCGGGTCCACTCCCGGCGCCAGTGTGGCGTGGCCGCTGGCCAGGGCCTTCTTGATCAGGATGCCGCGACCCTGGGCCAGGGCATGGTCGATCACCGGCTTTTCTGCCTGTTCGTTGAGGTTGTAGGTGACCATGGCGCAGTCGCCGCGCTCCAGGGCCAAGAGGCCGCCGTCGGCGGTCTTGCCGGAGAAGCCGAAGCCGCGGATCAGCCCTTCGTCCTTCAGGCGTTCCAGGGTTGCGTAGACCTCTGTGCCGCGAAGGATATCCAGGTCGTTGCCGTCGGAATGCACCAGCACCAGGTCGATGTAGTCGGTCTCCAGGCGCTGGAGGCTGCGCTCGACCGAGCGGCGCGTGTGAGCAGCGCTGAAGTCGAACTGCGACTGGCCGCCGACGAACTCTTCGCCGGTCTTGCTGACGATCACCCACTGGTCACGCTGGCCGCGCAGCAACGGGCCGAGGCGCTCCTCGCTGCGGCCGTAGGCTGGCGCAGTGTCGATCAGGTTGATCCCCAGGTCGCGGGCCAGGGCGATCAGGTCGGCGGCCTCGCGGTCATCGGGAATACGGAAGCCGGAGGGGTACTTCACGCCCTGGTCGCGGCCCAGTTTTACGGTGCCCAGGCCTAGCGGCGAGACATTCAGGCCGGTGCTGCCCAGCGGGCGGTGCAGGTGATGCAGGGTCTTCATCCGAACAGCTCCTCCCAGACCGGGCGGGCCATGGCCGGGCGCGGCAGGTCGGGCAGGGCGGCGCTGGCTTGCGGACGGACGCCGCCCTTCTCCAGGGATTCCAGCACGCGATCGGCGAAGTTCGGCGCGAGGGCCAGCTTGGTCGGCCACCCGACCAGCAGCGCGCCGTTCTCGGCGAGGAAGGCGCTGTCCGGGCGCAGCAGGTTGTTCTGCGAGGGTTCGGCGCGGTCCACACGCAGGGTGGCCCAGCGCGCGGCGGAGAGGTCGATCCAGGGCACCAGCTTGTGCAGTTCGCGCTGCGCCTCGGCGATCTGCTCGGCCTCGTTGCGCGCCACGCCGCCGGCTTCAGCGATGTCGCCGCCCAGGTACCAGACCCAGTCGCCATTGCTCAGCGGGTGGGTGGTGACGGTGACGCGCGGCTTCGGCCCGCCGCCGAGGCAGTGGGCGTAGAGCGGCTTCAGGGTCGGTGCGGTGACCAGCACCATGTGCAGCGGGCGGCGCTGCATTTCCGGGCGCTCCAGGCCCAGTTCGCGCAGCAGCGCCTCGTTGCCGGCGCCGGCGCTGAGCACCACCCGCTGGGCGCGGATCTCGCGGCCGTCCACGCGCAGGCCGACCAGCTTGTCGCCTTCGCGCAGGGCTTCGATGCGTTCGCCGGCCAGCAGGCCATCACCGGCCAGTTCGGCGAGGCGCGCCACCAGGCTGGGCACGTCCAGCACCAGTTCGGTAAGGCGATAGGCCTTGCCCTTGAAGGCCTTGTCCTGCAGGGCTGGCGGCAGGTCGGCGCCCTTCACCTGGGCGACACGGCTGCGCACTGCCTTGCTGGCGAAGAAGCTGGTGAGGTTGCCGGCGAGGCCGCCCGGGGACCACAGGTAGTGGGCGTCAGAGAGCACGCGCACGCCGCGCAGGTCCACTTCGCCAGTGCCGGCCAGGCAGTCGCGCCACAGCGCGGGCATGTCGGCGATGGCCTCCGAGGCACCGGTCAGCGCGCCGTGCAGCGCGTACTTGGTGCCGCCATGGATGATCCCCTGCGAGCGCATGCTCTGCACGCCGCCCAGCGCGGAGTTCTCTACCAGTACGGTAGAAAAGCCGGCGCGACGCAGGCGGGCATTGAGCCAGAGACCGGCGATGCCGCCGCCGACGATGAGGATGTCGGTGCTCAGGGATTCGGACATGAAAGCGCCTCGAAGGGAAAAACGAAGCGCGCAGTATAACCCTTGGGAGCAGCGGCAAACGTCCGTCGCCTCAGGCTGACTTGTAGGAGCGAGCTTGCTCGCGAACCAGCTTGAGGAAGGCGTTCGCGAGCATGCTCGCTCCTACAGGTGGCTGATGAGTGCGTCAGTGACCAGCGGTGCGGGAGAACAACTGGATGACCACCACGCCGCTGACGATCATGCACATCCCCAGCACGGCGGCAGTGTCGAGTTTCTGCTGGTAGAGGAACAGCGCCGCGATGCTGACCAGCACGATGCCGAGGCCGGCCCAGATGGCGTAGGCAATGCCCACGGGAATGCTGCGCACCACCAGGGTGAGCATCCAGAAGGAAATGGCGTAGCCGACGATGACCAGGATCAGCGGCAGGGGCGTGGAAAGGCCTTTGACCGACTTCAACGAAGCGGTGGCAACGACTTCGGCGACGATGGCGATGGCGAGGTAGAGATAGCCGGGCATGGTGGGTGCTCCCCGGAACGACACGCCGCTCGGTATGAGCGACACGCTGCTGACGTTCGATTCTGCCGGGCATTCTAGTCTTCCCGGCGATGGGATAAAGTCATTACCTATCTGTATGCGAGATAGGTTGGAGAGGTGGCGATGCAGTGGAACCTGGACCAGTTGCGGCTCTTCGTCAGCGTCGCCGATCAGTCTTCCTTTTCGGCAGCGGCGCGCCAGTTGCAGCGCGTGCAGTCGGCGGTGAGTTCGTCCATCGCGCTGCTGGAAAGCGACCTGGGCGTGACCCTCTTCGAACGCAGCAGCGGCCGCCAGCCAGTGCTGACCGCCGAAGGGCGTGCGCTGCTGGACGAGGCACGGGAGGTGTTGCGCCAGTGCGAGCGCCTGGAGAGCCGTGCGCGCTCGCTGGTTTGCGGCACCGAGCCACTGTTGCGCCTGGCGCAGGACGAGGCGATGCCCTATCAGCCGGTGCTTTCGGGGCTGGAAGCGCTGGCGCAGGAATTCCCCAGCGTGGAGGTACAGCTTTCCAGCAGCGCCCAGGGCGACGTGGCGCGCAAGCTGCTGGAGCGCCGTGCGGACCTGGGCTTGCTGTTCCATCACGAGGGCATGCCGGAGGAGCTCGAGCGGCAGCGCCTGGGCACCATCGAGATGGTCACCGTGTGCGGCGCCGGGCATGAGCTGGCGAAGCTCGACTATGCCGACCGCCGCGAGCTGGCGCGGCATCGCCAGTTGTTGATGGCCCCGCAGGACAGCCATTACCCCGGCGGCGAGCAGATCAGCCCGCTGGTCTGGCGCGCCGACAGCTTCTACGCCATGGCCGAACTGCTGATGCGCGACCTCGGCTGGGCCTGGTTGCCGACTCACGTGGCACAGTACCCGGCCTACCAGCCGTTGCTGGTCGAACTCGCCAGCGACTGGACGCCGCCGCCGCTGGTGGTGGAACTGGTCTGGCGCCGCGACGAGCCGCTGGGGCCGGCGGCAAACTGGCTGGGCGAGTGCTTTGCGGAGCATCTCGCCGCGCCTGTGTGACCTGCTCTTCGTAGGAGCGAGCTTGCTCGCGAACAGGATTTCCTGGCCGCTCCAACGTCAAGCGGTTCGCGAGCAAGCTCGCTCCTACCAGGAACAGTGCACCATGCAGGATTGTGCGGCCGCCAAGCGCGCGAATTTGCTACTCTCCGCCGCCATGAACCGGACCCTCTATACCCTGCTGTTCCACCTGGGCCTGCCGCTGGTCGCGCTGCGCCTGTTCCTGCGTTCGCGCAAGGCGCCGGCCTACGCCCAGCGCGTCGGCGAGCGCTTCGCCCTCGGCCTGCCGGCGCTCAAGCCCGGCGGCATCTGGGTGCATGCGGTATCGGTGGGTGAGAGCATCGCCGCCGCACCGATGATCCGCGCGCTGATGCAGCGTCACCCCGACCTGCCGATCACCGTCACCTGTATGACGCCCACCGGCTCCGAGCGCATCCGCGCGCTGTTCGGTGACCAGGTGCAGCACTGCTACCTGCCGTACGACCTGCCCTGGGCAGCGGCGCGCTTCCTCGACCGCGCCCGCCCGGTGCTGGGCGTGATCATGGAAACCGAGTTGTGGCCCAACCACATCCACCAGTGCGCCAAGCGCGGCATTCCAGTGACGCTGGCCAACGCGCGCCTGTCCGAGCGTTCGGCGCGCGGCTACGCGCGTTTCGCCGGGTTGACCCGGCCGATGCTGGAGGAAATGAGCTGGATCGCCGTGCAGACCGAGGCCGAGGCCGAGCGCTTCCGCCAGCTCGGCGCGCGCCCGGAGTGTGTGAGCGTCACCGGTTCGATCAAGTTCGACCTGACCATAGACCCCGAACTGCTGGCCCGCGCCGCTGACCTGCGCAACCAATGGCAAGCACGACAGCGGCCGATCTGGATCGCTGCCAGCACCCATGCCGGCGAAGATGAAATCGTCCTGGCGGCGCACCGCCAACTGCTGGAAAAACATCCGGACGCCTTGCTGCTTCTGGTGCCGCGCCATCCGGAGCGCTTCGGCCCGATGTTCGAACTGTGCCAGCGTGAAGGCTTCCGTACCCAGCGCCGCTCAACCGGCGAACGGGTCACGGCGGACACCCAGGTGCTGCTCGGCGACACCATGGGTGAACTGCTGTTCCTCTATGCGCTGGCGGATGTCGCCTTCGTTGGTGGCAGCCTGGTGCCCAATGGCGGCCACAACCTGCTGGAGCCGGCGGCGCTGGGCAAGCCCGTTTTATCCGGCCCGCACCTGTTCAACTTCCTGGAAATCGCTGCGCAACTGCGCGAGGTCGGCGCGCTGCGCGAAGTGGCCGATGCGCCGTCGTTGGCGGTGTGCGTGGCGGCGTTGTGGGACGAGCCGGCCAGCGCCGGGCGCATGGCCGAGGCTGGGTTGGGGGTGATGAAGGCCAATCAGGGCGCTTTGGAGCGGTTGCTGGAGGGGCTGGGCCGACTGATCAAGGGTTGATCGGGCTTCGGTGCGACGGATTTTCCTCACCCTAGCCCTTTTCCAGGGGAAGAGGGGGCCGTTCGGTGTAGGGCCAAGCGCCGAGTCAGCCGGATGTTACCGTTCTTGAAAGCTGGCAAACGGAGCCTGACAAAACGTTCACCCAGAACTTCCCGCTGCCTCGACTGTAGGAGCGAGCTTGCTCGCGAACGCTCTTTCGGCAGCAACGGTATCAGGCAGGTTCGCGAGCAAGCTCGCTCCTACGAAAAGCCCCGAGACTTCAGAAAGTCGGCGGCGTAATCACCCACAGCACCACCGCGTCCACGTCACCCGGATTGCCATAGCGGTGCGGCTCCTGGCTGGAGTAGCTGAAGCTGTCGCCCTCATTGAGCAGGAAATAGCGCTCGCCCACCCATAGCTCGAACGTGCCACTGAGCAGGTAGCCGGCTTCCTCGCCCTCGTGGCTGTAGCTCTGCTGGCTGTAGGTGCCGGGCGGGAACTTCGAGTGGAGGATCTCCAGCTGGCGGCTGGGTTGCGGGCTGAGCAGTTCGTCGACGATGCCATCCTCGTAATGCACGCTGGTACGGGCGTTGCGCCGCACCACGTAGCCGGCGTCGGCCGGATCGACCTGCACTTCGCTGGCGAAGAACCACTGGATGGTCACGCCCAGGCTGCGGGCGATATTGAACAGCGCCGGAATCGACGGATACGCCAGGTTGCGCTCCAGCTGGCTGATGTAGCCGGCGGTGAGCCCGCTCTGCTCGGCCAGCGCCGCCAGGGTCATGCCGCGCCGCTTGCGCAGGCCGCGGATGCGGGTGCCGAGGAACTGCGCTTCGGCGTTGGCGGGTGCTTCCTGCGGGGCTTTGCGGCTCATGCGGCGAGAGTCCTGGCGAATGTCGTCGTGGGGCATTCTAAACAATGCGCCGGGGCTGTGGCCCGTTTGCTCTTCGTAGGAGCGAGGGGGACGCCCAGTTCTTGCTCGCGAACGAGGCTCCCGGCGAGTTTGGCGCTGGGCGGTTCGCGAGCAAGCTCGCTCCTACAGGAAGTTGCCGTGCCGGGGCTCAGATTGCCCAGCCCGCCTTCAGCCCCTCGTAGATCGCCTCTTCCGCCGTGCGCGGCGCCAGGCAGTCGCCGATGCGGCGGACCTCGGCGAGGTCGGCGATCTCGTCGGCCAGTTCGTCCACCGGTTGGTGGCCCTGGCAGAGCACCAGGGTATCGATGTTTTCCACCAGCATCGGCTCGCCGCTGGCGGTGTGCTGCAGGTAGACGGTGCTGTCGTCCACGCCGTACAGGCGGGCGTAGGTGGTGATGCTGATGCCCAGGCGGTGCAGCTCGCCAGCCAGGTGATCGCGCACGTAGAGGGGCAGGCTTTCGCCGGCGTGGGTGCCGTTCACGGCGAGTTGCACCTGGTGGCCGTCGCGTACCAGGCGCTCGGCGATGCCGGGGGCGATCCAGTCGGCGCGCCAGTCGGTGACCAGAACGGAGCGGCCGAGCTTCACTTCGCCGCGCAGCACCTGCCAGGCGTCCACCACCTGCAGCTCGCCCGCTTCTTCGTAAGGGGGGCGATAGGGTTTGGCGCCGGTGGCGACGATCACTACATCGGGGCGCTCCGCTTCTACCAGCGCGCGGTCGACGCGGGTGTTGCGGCGCACTTCGACGCCAGCCAGCTGCATCTCGCGTTGCAGGTTGGTGGAGGCACCGCCGAACTCCGCGCGGCGCGGCAGGAGTTGGGCGAGGTTGACCTGGCCGCCCAACTGAGCGGTGGCTTCGCAAAGGGTGACGTCATGGCCACGCTGGGCAGCGACAGCGGCGGCCTTCATGCCGGCCGGCCCGCCACCGACCACCAGTACGCGCTTGCGCTGGGCGGCCGGTTTGCGTTCGGCGTAGATCAGTTCGCGGCCGGTTTCCGGATGCTGGATGCAGGAGATCGGGTAGCCGCGGTGGAAGTGGCCGATGCACGCCTGGTTGCAGGCGATGCAGGCGCGCACGTCCTCGACGTGGCCGCTTTCGGTCTTGCTCGGCATCTGCGGGTCGCAGATCAGCGCGCGGGTCATGCCGCAGACGTCGGCCTGGCCACGGGCGACGATCAGCTCGGCTTCCTGCGGCTGGTTGATGCGCCCGGTGACGAACAGCGGGATGTCCAGATTGCGCTTGAAGGTACCGGCTTCGTTGGCCAGGTAGGCCGCTTCGATGGCCATCGGCGGCACGATGTGGATGGCGCCGCCCAGGGAGGCGGAGGTGCCGGCGACGATGTGCACGTAGTCCAGGTCTTTCTGCAGCCCTTTGACGCCCTGCAGCGATTCGTCTTCGGTGAGGCCTTCGGGATCGCGTTCGTCGGCGGAGATGCGCAGGCCGATGATGAAGTCCTCGTCGGTGGCGGCGCGGATGGCGGCGATCACTTCGCGGGTGAAGCGCAGGCGGGCGTCGAGATCGCCGTTGTAGCCGTCGCTGCGGCGGTTCACCCGTGGGTTGAGGAACTGCGCCGGCAGGTAGCCGTGGCTGGCCACCACTTCCACGCCGTCGATGCCGGCAGTGTGCAGGCGCCGTGCGGCGGCAGCGTAGCCTGCGATGATCTCGTCGATCATCGCCTGGCTCAGCTCGCGGGGCATCACGCGGAAGCGTTCGTTGGGCGAGGCGGACGGCGCGTAGGCCACGGCCAGCAGGCCGTCACTGGATTCCATGATTTCGCGGCCCGGGTGGAACACCTGGGACAGCACCACCGTGCCCTCGGCGTGGCACGCCTCGGCGATGCGCCGATAGCCGGGGATGCACTCGTCATCGGTGGCCATCAGCACGTGGGAGGTGTAGCGGGCGCTGTCGTGCACGCCGGCGACCTGCAGCACGATCAGGCCGACGCCGCCCTTGGCGCGGGCGGTGTGATAGGCCACCAGCTGGTCGTTGACCAGGTTGTCGGTGGGCATCGAGGTGTCGTGCCCGGTGGACATGATGCGGTTCTTCAGCGCCTTGCCGCGGATCTGCAGCGGGCTGAACAGGTGGGGAAACTGGCTCATCGGGCAACTCCGGATTCTTGTTGTAAATACAGCACTAAACATCGACCGCGCGAGCTAGAGCGCAACAAGGCGGAAACCGGAGAGGCAGCGGAGTTTACTCCAGTAAATGAGCATGCCGAGCCGGTTTCCAACGCAGTTGCGCCGACGCGCAGCCGGTCGATCAGCTAGGCGTTGCGCGCCTGCCAGTCCACCGGGTAGAGGGCGTAGAAGACGCAGGCTTTTTCGCCTTCGTAGGCCAGCGGCGTGCGCTCCGGCACCCAGATCACATCGCCCGGCTTGGCCTCGATCACCTGGTCGGCCAGGCGCAGGCGGAAGTTGCCTTCCAGCACCACGATCAGTTCGTCGTAGAGCACTGTCCACTCGATGGAGACGCCGTCGAAGCGCGCCAGGCCCGCGCCCATGGTCTCGCTGTCCGCCGGGCCGATCAGGCGGCAGATGGCGGCGCGTTCGATGTCTTGTCCGCCGTAGGACTGGAACTGCAGGGCGGATTGCTGGAAGTGGCGAACCTGGGGCACGGCGGCTTCTCCTGGGTGGAAAGTGTTGTTTAAGTTCTTTCTATGGAAATTTACCGCCAGTAAAAAATCAACTTGTTTTTTTAAAAGTGACTGGGTAGTTTCGATGCCGCACCCGGAGTTTTCCGGGGCAACCGCGACGTGCTCCACAACAACTACAAGAGGAGAGGCGCATGAACCGTCCCGTACGGTCCCCCCTCGCACGGCGGGTCCACCCGCTGGCAATCGATTCATCTCTGCCCTGTCTTTCTTGCTCCGTGGTTCCGGCGCGCCCGTCCTGCGTGTGTGCAGCCATTCCGGCTGCGCCCGCTGCCACCTACGACTGGGGGTATGCCCGATGACTTTGCGTCAAAACACTTTCCACAAACGCTTCTTCCTCAAGACCGCCGCCGCGCCACTGCTGCTAGCCCTCGGGCTGTGCTGCGGCGTCGCCCAGGCCGCCGAGAACATGGTGGTGGTCGGTTATGGCGGCGCGGGTCAGAAGGCCCAGGAAGCGGCCTTCTTCCAGCCGTTCAGCAAGCAGTCCGGGGTTGGTGTGACCCAGACCGAATACAACGGCGAGATGGCGCGCATCAAGGTGATGGCCGATACCGGCCACGCCGACTGGGACGTGGTGCAGATCGAAGGGCCAGACCTTGCGCGTGGTTGCGACGAGGGCCTGTTCGTGCCGCTGGACTGGCAGCAGATCGGCGGCAAGGACCAGCTGATTCCCAACGCCGCCAAGGATTGCGGTTCGGCTGCGCTGGTTTGGGGCGTGGCCATCGCCTACGACGCGGACAAGCTCAAGCCGGCACCGCAGTCCTGGGCCGATTTCTGGGATGTGAAGAAATTCCCCGGCAAGCGTGGCCTGCGCAAGCGCGCCATCTACAACCTGGAGTTCGCCCTGATGGCCGACGGTGTGAAGCCGGCGGACGTCTACAAGGAGCTGGGTACCAAGGCCGGCGTCGACCGCGCCTTTGCCAAGCTCAACCAGATCAAGCCCTATGTGCAGTGGTGGGAAGCCGGCGCGCAGCCCGCGCAGTGGCTGGCCGCCGGTGACGTGGTGATGACCACCACCTACACCGGGCGCATCGCCGATGCCTTCAAGGGCGGGCGCAACCTGCAGCTGGTCTGGCCGGGCAGCCTGTATGGCATGGACTACTGGGCGATCATCAAGGGATCGCAGCACGTCGACGCGGCGAAGCGCTTCATCGCCTTCGCCAACCAGCCCGATGCGCAAGTCGACTACGTGAAGCACATTGCGTATGGTCCGACCAACAAGCAGGCCGCTGAACGCCTGCCGTCCGACCTCGCCGGCTGGGTGCCGACCTCGACGCAGAACCTGCCCCAGGGCCTGGCGATGGACGATGAGTTCTGGGTCGACCATGGCGAGGAGCTGGAAGAGCGCTTCAACGCCTGGGCCGCGCAATAACCAGAACGTGACCGTGACGCCGGGGCCTCTGCCCCGGCGTCTTCTTGCCTTGAGGAGAAGTGCACCATGACGTCGCTGCAGGCGCCCAGCCGCGCCACCTGTTCACCCGAGGAATGGAAGCTGCGCGAGGAACTGGCGGCCTGCTACCGCCTGATCGCGTACTACCGCATGTCCGACCTGATCTTCACGCATATCTCGGTGCGGATTCCCGGTCCCGAACACCATTTCCTGATCAATCCCTACGGCCTGATGTTCGACGAGATCATCGCCTCGAGCCTGGTGAAGATCGACCTGTCCGGTCATGCCGTGGAGCCGTCGCCGTACAAGGTCAACCCGGCCGGCTTCGTCATCCACAGTGCCATCCACGGTGCCCGCGAGGACGCGCAGTGCGTGCTGCACACCCACACCCGCGCCGGCTGCGCGGTGGCGGCTCAGGCTTGCGGGTTGCTGCCGCTGAACCAGATGTCGATGGAGTTCTACGGCCGGCTGGGCTACCACGATTACGAAGGGATCGCCCTGTCCATGGACGAGCAACAGCGCCTGGTCGCCGACCTGGGTGATCACCTGGGCCTGATGCTGCGCAACCATGGGCTGCTGACGGTCGGCCAGACCGTGCAGCAGGCGTTCCTGCGCATGTATTACCTGGAGAAGGCCTGCGACATCCAGTTGGCGGCCCAGGCGGGCGGCGAGCTGGTGATTCCGCCGGAGGAGGTGTGTCGTCACACCGAGCAACAGTTCAACGCCCCGGCGCGACCTCTGGCCGAAGGCGAACTGAGCGATCCGGATGGTTACGACCTGGCCTGGTCGGCGCTGCTGCGCATGCTGGATCGCGTCTCGCCCGGCTATCGGGATTGAGGAAGGGTGAAGTTCCTGCGTTGGCATTGAGCAATCGCGGACAGAGTCCGCGACCGGGTTCGCTTTACGCTGAGCTATCGGCGTGACGATCGGCCATAGAAAAAGCCCCGCATCGCGGGGCTTTTTCATGGGGCGGGATCAGTACTTCGAACCGGCCTTGAGCTGCGCCTCGGCGGCCTTGGCCAGGTCTGGCGGGAGGAAGTCCTTGTCCGGGTTGTAGTCCGGCTTCAGGTAGCTGCCCAGCGCTTCCAGATCGCTCGGCGCGAGGGTGCCGGCGGTCTGCTTGAGGCTCAGGTTGTCGAGGATGTAGTCGTAGCGGCTGTTGTTGTAGTCGCGAACCGAGTTGTACAGCGAACGCTGGGCGTCCAGTACGTCGACGATGTTGCGGGTACCGACCTGGTAGCCGATCTCGGTGGCTTCCAGCGAGCTCTGGTTGGAGATGATCGCCTGGCGCCGGGCCTTCACGGTCTCGACGTCGGTGTTGACCGCGCGGTGCTGGTTGCGCGCGTCCTGTACCACCTGGCGGCGCTGGCTTTCGCGCAGTTGCTCGCTCTGGTTCAGGCGCTGGTAAGCTTCGCGGACCTGGGAGCTGGTCAGGCCGCCGCTGTAGATCGGCACGTTCAGTTGCAGGCCGATGCTGCTCTGGTCGACGTACTTGCCATAGTGCGGCTCGCCCGGTACGCCGGAGTTGGCAAAGCCCAGGGCATCGTTGTCGCCCTTCTGGTACTGGGCCACGGCGTCGACGGTCGGCAGGTGGCCGGCCTTGCGCTGGCGCAGGGTCTCTTCGGCGGCGTCGACTGCGTAGTTGCTGGCCTGCAGGCGCAGGTTCTGCTGCACCGAGGTGTCTACCCAGGCCTTGGCGTCGTTGGGGATAGGTGCCACCACCGGCAGCGAGTGGAGGATGCCCTCGATGGCGCTGTACTCGCGGTTGGTCAGGGTCACCAGGGCCTGGAAGGCGTCATCCACCTGCTGCTCGGCCACCAGGCGGTTGGCCCGCGCGGTGTCGTAGCTGGCCTGGGACTCGAGTACGTCGGTCTTGTCGGACAGGCCGACGTCGAAGCGCTCGTTGGACTGGTCGAGCTGGCGCTTGAACGCCGATTCCTCGGCCTTGCTGGCGGCCAGGTTGTCCTGGGCGCGGAGCACGCCGAAGTACGTCTGGGCGGTCTGCAGGATCAGCTGTTGCTGCGTTGCAGAGAATTCCAGCTGGGCCTGTTCGGTGGTGTTTTCCGCGGCCTTGAGCTGGAACCAGCGGTCCGCACGGAACAGCGGCTGGCTCAGGCTTGCCTGCACCAGCTGCGTATTGCGGTTCAGCGTGGCGCTGGGGGTGTCCAGCGAGGTGCGGGTCGACCCGGTGCTGGCGCCTGCGTTGATCTGCGGCAGTAGGCCGGAGCGTGCCTGGGGCACGGCTTCCTTGCGCGCCAGGTAGTCAGCCTGGGCGGCGGCGAGGTCGGCGTTATTGTCGACAGCGTCCTTGTAGACGCTGATCAGGTCCGTCTTGGTGGGCAGCGGAGTAGCGGCCGGAGCGGGCTGGGCAGCCCAGGCAAAGCCTGTCGTAGCGGCAACAGCGACAGCCAGAGAGAGTCTGCGCAGCATTCGTTCATCCTGGAAAGTGATGCGAGGTGGGGCAAGGCTACGGTCGCCGCCGGTGGCGGTCAAGGCACGTTCGTACGAGCCTTCCGAGGCTGGAGTGTAGCTGCCTGTAGGAGGTCGCAAGGAATTCTGTCAGACGGCGATTGGCTAATCGCTGTGCACTTGATTAGACTGCGGGCGTTCTTGTCGGGGTGCCCCATTGCGAGGGGCTGAGATCGGATAGTTCCGGATCCCGTTGAACCTGATCGGGTTAGCACCCGCGTAGGGAACAAGAAGACCGCATCCCGCGGCGTATTCCGCCCCGGCCCCAGCCCTTCACGGGATGCGTCCCTTCGCTGCAGCAAGCAGCTCCTCTCGTTCCAGGTTCTCCCCGGCAATCAACCCAAGGAGAGCCAGGATGAGCACCCAGAAGAACAACGTCACCCGCCTTGAACAGCTCGATCGCCAGTCGACCCAGCCGTTTCCGAATTCGAAAAAGGTCTATCTGACCGGCTCGCGCCCGGACATCCGCGTCCCTGTGCGGGAAATCTCCCTCGCCGACACCCCGACCGCCTTCGGTGGCGAGAAGAACGCTCCGGTGATGGTCTACGACACCTCCGGCCCCTACACCGACCCGGATGTCCGTATCGACCTGCGCAAGGGCCTGCCGGACGTACGTTCGGCCTGGATCGACGAGCGCGGCGACACCGAAATCCTCCCCGGCCTGACGTCCGAGTTCGGCCAGTCGCGCTTGGCCGATGCCAGCCTCGACGCCCTGCGCTTTGCTCACGTCCGCACCCCGCGCCGGGCCAAAGCGGGCGGGAACGTCACGCAGATGCACTACGCACGCCAGGGCATCATCACGCCGGAAATGGAATACATCGCCATCCGCGAGAACATGAAGCTGCAGGAGGCCCGCGCCGCCGGCCTGCTGGACGCCCAGCATCCGGGCCAGAGCTTCGGCGCGAGCATTCCGCAGGAGATCACCCCCGAGTTCGTCCGCGACGAAGTGGCCCGTGGCCGCGCGATCATCCCGGCGAACATCAACCACACCGAATTGGAACCGATGATCATCGGCCGTAACTTCCTGGTGAAGGTCAACGGCAACATCGGCAACAGCGCGCTGGGTTCCTCCATCGAGGAAGAAGTGGAAAAGCTCACCTGGGGCATCCGCTGGGGCGCAGATACGGTGATGGACCTGTCCACCGGCAAGCACATCCACGAGACCCGCGAGTGGATCCTGCGCAACAGCCCGGTACCGATCGGCACCGTGCCGATCTACCAGGCGCTGGAGAAGGTCAACGGCATCGCCGAGGACCTGACCTGGGAAATCTTCCGCGACACCCTGATCGAACAGGCCGAGCAGGGCGTGGACTACTTCACCATCCACGCCGGCGTGCTGCTGCGCTATGTGCCGCTGACCGCCAAGCGGGTCACCGGCATCGTCTCCCGTGGCGGCTCGATCATGGCCAAGTGGTGCCTGGCCCATCACCAGGAGAATTTCCTCTACACCCACTTCGAGGAAATCTGCGAAATCATGAAGGCCTATGACGTCAGCTTCTCGCTGGGCGATGGCCTGCGTCCGGGTTCGATCGCCGACGCCAACGACGCCGCGCAGTTCGGCGAGCTGGAAACCCTCGGCGAGTTGACCCGCATCGCCTGGAAGCACGACGTCCAGGTGCTGATCGAGGGCCCCGGCCACGTGCCAATGCACCTGATCAAGGAAAACATGGACAAGCAGCTGGAGTGCTGCGAGGAGGCGCCGTTCTACACCCTCGGCCCGCTGACCACCGACATCGCGCCGGGCTACGATCACATCACCTCCGGCATCGGCGCGGCGATGATCGGCTGGTTCGGCTGCGCCATGCTCTGCTACGTCACGCCCAAGGAACACCTGGGCCTGCCGAACAAGGATGACGTGAAGACCGGCATCATCACCTACAAGATCGCCGCGCACGCCGCCGACCTTGCCAAGGGCCATCCGGGCGCGCAGATCCGTGACAACGCCCTGTCCAAGGCCCGCTTCGAGTTCCGCTGGGAAGACCAATTCAACCTCGGCCTCGACCCGGACACCGCCCGCGCCTTCCACGACGAGACCCTGCCCAAGGACTCGGCCAAGGTCGCGCACTTCTGTTCCATGTGCGGGCCGAAGTTCTGCTCCATGAAGATCACCCAGGAAGTCCGCGACTACGCCAAGGAAAACGGCCTGACCGATGAGCAGAAAGCCATCGAGGCCGGCTTCCAGCAGCAGGCCGCGCGCTTCAAGGACGAAGGCTCGGTGATCTACAAGCAGGTGTGATGCCTGTGCAATACCTGTAGGAGCGAGTTTGCTCGCGAACCTTGCCTGCCGGCGACTCCGGCGCTGGGCTGTTCGCGAGCAAGCTCGCTCCTACAAAAAACAACAAAACCTAATCCAACTTTCGAGCCCTGCACGCATCGTGACCACTACCGCCATCGATTATTCACCGACCTCCGCCGTGGGTAGCGCCCAGCGCGTGCTCGGCCTGCGCGACCTGTTCTCCCTCTGGTTCTCCCTGGGCATCGGCCTGATGGTGCTGCAGACCGGCGCGCTGCTGGCGCCGGGCCTGGGCCTGGCCGGCGCGCTGGGCGCGATCCTGCTCGGCACCCTGGTCGGCGTGCTGCTGCTGGCCAGCGCCGGGGTGATCGGCACCGACACCGGCCTGTCCGCCATGGCCTCGCTCAAGCTCAGCCTGGGCGGCCACGGCGCCGCGTTGCCGGCGCTGCTCAACCTGCTGCAGCTGGTCGGCTGGGGCGCCTTCGAGATCATCGTCATGCGCGATGCGGCCAGCCTGCTGGCCACCCGCGCCTTCGGTGAAGGTGGCGCCTGGAGCAACCCTGCGCTGTGGACCCTGGTGTTCGGTGCGCTGGCAACCCTGCTGGCGGTCGCCGGCCCACTGGCCTTCGTGCGCCGCGTGCTGCGCCGCTGGGGCATCTGGCTGCTGATCGCCGCGTGCATCTGGCTGACCATTGACCTGTTCAAGCGTGCCGACCTTGCCGCGCTCTGGGCCAAGACCGGCGACGGTTCGCTGTCCTTCGCCGTGGGCTTCGACATCGCCATCGCCATGCCGCTGTCGTGGCTGCCGCTGATCGCCGACTACTCGCGCTTCGGCAAGCGCGCCGGGCACACCTTCACCGGCGCGGCACTGGGTTTCTTCATCGGCTGCTTCTGGCTGATGGGCCTGGGCGTGGCCTACACCCTGGCGTTCGCCCAGGGCAGTGACGCCAACGCGCTGCTGCTGGCGCTGGCCGGTGCGGGCATGGGCATCCCTCTGCTGCTGATCCTGCTCGACGAATCGGAGAAGGCCTTTGCCGACATCCACTCGGCGGCGGTCTCCAGTGGCATCCTGCTGCCGCTCAAGGTCGAACACCTGGCGCTGGCGATCGGTGTGATCTGTACCCTGATCGCCTGGTTTGCGCCGCTTGCGCAGTACCAGAATTTCCTGCTGCTGATCGGCTCGGTGTTCGCCCCGCTGTTCGGCGTGGTGCTGATCGATCACTTCGTCCTCCGTCGCCGCGCGCCGGCCGCGATTCCCCATGGCTTGCGCTGGGGCTCGCTGCTGGCCTGGGGCGGCGGCGTGGTGGTGTATCACCTGCTGGCGAACTACCAGCCGGACCTGGGCGCGACCCTGCCGGCGCTGGTGGTGGCGGGTGTGCTGCAATTGCTGCTGGGGCGTGTGGGCGTGAAAGGGCCGGCGTCTGCGTAACGCTGTTCGCGTGCAAGTTCGCTCCTACAGGCACCCGGTAACGCCGAGTGTGCTCTTCGTAGGAGCGAGCTTGCTCGCGAACCGGACCTTTACTGCGCCCCGCGCCCGGGGAAGTAATAGGTCTTCACGATGCCGTTCAGGCGCGGGTACGGAATCTTCAGCTCCGGGTGCCCGACCGAATGCGGGGCGATGCGGTCGATGTCGTACTTGAGCGTCAGCGCGCCGAAGGTCAGGGCGAAGTGCTCGGTCGGCTGGAACGGCCAGTTCTTCGAGAAGTTCGGGTCCTGCTCGTCCAGCTTGTTCTGCAGGATCCACGCCTGGTGCGCCATGCGCGCCACTTTCCAGAAGTTGTCCTCCTGGCCGGGCTGGAGAATGTCCTGCAGGGTGAGCACCTTGTGGAGGCGTCGATCATAATTGATGAAGGCGCGGCCGGGCTGGCCGTACTCGCCGCCGGTGAAGCGATAGCTGGACAGCTCGATGATCACCAGACCGTCATGCTGTTCGCGGATCTTCGCTTGCAGGTAGGAGCTCCAGCCGGGCTGCGCCGAATCGAGGAAGCGCTTCTCGTAGACATCCAGGCTGGCGGGGGCCGCACCGTCGCCCTCGCGGGCCAGTTGCAGCAGTTGGGCATTGATCGCTTCGTTGAGCGCCGGCTCGTCGTCGAAGCTCAGGGTATCGAGGTTGAACAGCGGGCATTGCTCGCCCTTGCAGCCCGGCTGCGCGTGTTCGAAAGCGGTGTGGCGCGCAGTGAGCGGCTCGTCGAGCGAGGGCTTGAACAGACCCTGGCACGCCCCCAGTAACAGGCAGATGCTGCCCAGGGCGGCAAGTTTCAGAAGTCGCATGGGAATCCTTGTCGTTGACGTTCGCCGGCAATTGGAGTGGTTCGACCGCCATCGGTGCTGCCGGTTCGGCGGGTGAGTATGAACCACTTTGGCGGAACGCCGGCAGTGTGCGACGGTCACAGCAGACCGGCCGCCCGGCGGCCCGCGAAAGAGGCTGCGCCTGCTCCGGCGGCGCGATAGGATGGCGCGAAGTTCAACGTACTGTCAGTAGGAACGGGAGTAGAACGGGATGTCGGAAACGTTCAAGCCAGGCCCGCAGGATATCGAGATCCAGGAGCGCGAACAGTGCTTCAAGGGCTTCTACAAGGTCGACCGCCTGCGCCTGCGGCACCGCCAGTTCGCCGGCGGCATGGGGCCGCTGCTGACCCGCGAATTGTTCGTGCGCCACGATGCCGTGTGCGTACTGCCCTACGATCCGCAGCGCGATGAAGTGGTGCTGATCGAGCAGTTCCGCGTCGGCGCCATGGACGCCGGGGTCAATCCCTGGCTGATGGAGCTGGTCGCCGGGCTGATCGACAAGGACGAGGAGCCCGAGGAGGTCGCCCGCCGCGAAGCGGTGGAAGAAGCCGGCCTGACTCTCGGCGCGCTCTGGCCGATCGCCCAGTACCTGCCGTCGCCCGGCGGCAGCAACGAACTGGTGCACCTGTTCGTTGGTCGTTGCGACAGCAGCAACGCCTCCGGCATTCACGGGCTGGAAGAGGAGGGCGAGGACATCCGCGTCCACGTCATGCCGCTGGAAGAAGCACTGCAGGCCGTGCGTGACGGCCGTATCAACAACGCGGCGAGCATGCTCGCCCTGCAATGGCTGGCGCTCAATCGCGCCGAGGTAAGGGGGCTATGGGTGTGAATCTGCTGCGCGAGCGCTATCGCGTCGACCTGGCGGGGTTGCAGGCGACCTGTGAGGCGAACTACTTGCGCCTGATGCGCCTGTTGCCGGAAATGCGCGAGGCCCAGGTCTCGCGCCGTGTGGCGCTCAGCGAAGGCGAGCGGCTGCTCGGCGTGCTGGCGCTGGACGTGATCGAAGCCTGCCCGTACACCACTGTCCTGCAGGTACGCCAGGAACTGGGGTTGCCCTGGCTGCCGGCGCCGAAGCTGGAAGTGCGGGTGTACCACGATGCCCGAATGGCCGAGGTGGTCGGTGCCGAACAGGCGCGCCGCCTGCTGGCGATCTACCCCTACCCGAACCAGGCGATGCACCAGCCGGACGAGAAGAACCAGCTCAACCAGTTCCTCGGCGAATGGCTGAGCCATTGCCTGTCCTGCGGCCATGAGCTGGAGCCGGTACTGCAACGCTGAAATGGCGGTAGTGGCAGCATGCCATGATATCCTGCCCGTCCATCGCAGACTCGTGTCCCTAACTGTGATCTGTGACGCTTTCCCGGTTTGCTCAGGGGGGCGCCTGTCACCATACTTCGTCACGAATCCCCGCACGCCCGCCTCACAGGAGAAGGCGCATTGCCCACCCAGCCCACCGCTTCCGATTCCGTCCTGGTCGTCCAGCTTTCCGACAGCCACCTGTTCGCCGAAGAGAACGGCCGGCTGCTGGGCATGGACACCGCCGACAGCCTGACCCAGGTCGTCCGACTGGTGGGCGAGGAGCAACCGGCGATCGACCTGGTGCTGGCCACGGGTGATCTCTCCCAGGATGGCTCGGTAGAGTCCTACCAGCGCTTCCGCGAAATCACCGCATCGATTGCCGCGCCGGCCCGCTGGTTCCCCGGCAATCACGACGAAATGGGACCGATGCGCGAGGCCGCCGCCGACACCGACCTGCTCGACCCGGTGATCGACCTGGGCGCCTGGCGGGTGATCCTGCTGGACTCCACCATTCCCGGCGCGGTGCCGGGGCAGATGACCGTCGAGCAGATCCATCTGCTTGAGCGCGCCATCCAGGCCGCGCCAGACAAGCACCTGCTGATCAGCTTCCATCACCACCCGGTGCCCATCGGCAGCCAGTGGATGGACCGTATCGGCATCTACAACCCCGAGCGCCTGTTCGCCGTGCTTGACCGCCATCCCAACGTGCGCTGCCTGCTCTGGGGCCACGTGCACCAGGAGATCGACCGCATGCGCGGCGACGTGCGCCTGCTGGCTTCGCCGTCCACCTGCGTGCAGTTCACTCCCGGCAGCGAAGACTTCTGCGTCGACAGCCCGGCGCCGGGCTATCGCTGGTTGCGGCTGATGGCCGATGGTCGGGTGGAGACAGGCGTTTCGCGCGTGACCGACATCGAGTTCGAAGTCGACTACAGCATCAAGGGTTATTGATCGGTCACGCTTCGAACGCCTTGCGACGCTGACCCACTTGCGGCATGCCACTTGCAGCTTGTAGCCTCCCGGCCCATGACCGCATTCCTTTATATCCACGGATTCAACAGTTCGCCCGGCTCGCAGAAGGCGCGCCAGTTCATGGCCGCCATGGAGCGCCTGGGCCTGGCCGAGCAACTGCGCGTGCCCGCGTTGCATCATCATCCGCGCAAGGCCATGGCGCAGCTGGAATCCGCCGTTGCCGACCTGGGCCAGCCAGTGCTGATCGGCAGCTCCCTGGGCGGCTACTACGCTACGTATCTGGCCGAACGCCATGATCTGAAGGCCGTGCTGATCAACCCGGCCGTGGCCCCGCACCGGCTGTTCGACGGCCAGCTCGGCCCGCAGACCAACTACTACAGCGGCGAGACCTGGGAACTGACCCTGGACCACGTCGCCGCCTTGGCGGAACTGGAAGTCCCCACGCCCACCGACGGCTCGCGCTATCAGGTGTGGCTGCAGACCGCCGACGAAACCCTCGATTACCGCGCCGCCGAGCGCTACTACCGGGCCGCTGCCTTGCGCATCGAGTCCGGCGGCGATCACAGCTTCCAGCGCTTCGTCAGCCATTTGCCGGCGCTGCTGGCCTTCGCCGGCGTGCCGTCCAGCCAGTGGCGCGACATCGACTTCTCCGCCTTTGAAGCCATCACCTCTTCGACTGATTAAGCAGGAACCCCATGGCCCAGCAGAACGCCTATAACGCAGACGCCATCGAGGTTCTCTCCGGCCTCGATCCGGTGCGCAAGCGCCCGGGCATGTACACCGACACCTCGCGCCCGAACCACCTGGCCCAGGAAGTCATCGACAACAGCGTCGACGAAGCCCTCGCCGGCCACGCCAAGAGCGTGCAGGTGATCCTCCACGAGGACAACTCGCTGGAAGTGATCGACGACGGCCGCGGCATGCCGGTGGACATCCACCCCGAAGAGGGCGTGCCCGGCGTCGAACTGATCCTCACCAAGCTGCACGCCGGCGGCAAGTTCTCCAACAAGAACTACCAGTTCTCCGGCGGCCTGCACGGCGTGGGCATCTCGGTGGTGAACGCGCTGTCGACGCTGGTCGAGGTGCGCGTCAAGCGCGACGGCAACGAATACCGCATGACCTTCGCCGACGGTTTCAAGTCCAGCGACCTGGAAGTCGTCGGCACCGTCGGCAAGCGCAATACCGGCACCAGCGTGCACTTCTGGCCGGACGCCAAGTACTTCGACTCGCACAAGTTCTCCGTCAGTCGCCTGAAACACGTGCTCAAGGCCAAGGCCGTGCTTTGCCCCGGCCTGCTGGTCAGCTTCGAGGACAAGGCCAGCGGCGAGCGCATCGAGTGGCACTACGAGGATGGCCTGCGTTCCTACCTGGTTGACTCGGTCTCCGAGAACCTGCGCCTGCCCGACGAGCCGTTCTGCGGGTCGCTGGCCGGCAACAAGGAAGCAGTGGACTGGGCCCTGCTGTGGCTGCCCGAGGGTGGCGAATCGCTGCAGGAAAGCTACGTCAACCTGATCCCCACTGCCCAGGGCGGCACCCACGTCAACGGCCTGCGCCAGGGCCTGCTGGACGCGATGCGCGAGTTCTGCGAATTCCGCAACCTGCTGCCGCGCGGCGTCAAGCTGGCGCCGGAAGATGTCTGGGAGCGCATCGCCTTCGTCCTCTCGATGAAGATGCAGGAGCCGCAGTTCTCCGGTCAGACCAAGGAGCGCCTGTCCTCTCGCGAGGCCGCCGCGTTCGTCTCCGGCGTGGTCAAGGACGCCTTCAGCCTGTGGCTCAACGCCCACCCCGAACTGGGCCTGCAATTGGCGGAGCTGGCCATCAGCAACGCCGGCCGCCGCCTCAAGGCGGGCAAGAAGGTCGAGCGCAAGAAGATCACCCAGGGCCCGGCGCTGCCCGGCAAGCTGGCCGACTGTGCAGGGCAGGACCCGATGCGCGCCGAGCTGTTCCTGGTGGAAGGTGACTCCGCCGGTGGCTCGGCCAAGCAGGCGCGGGACAAGGAATTCCAGGCGATCATGCCGCTGCGCGGGAAGATCCTGAACACCTGGGAAGTGGACGGCGGCGAAGTGCTCGCCAGCCAGGAAGTCCACGACATCGCCGTGGCCATCGGCGTCGATCCGGGCGCGGCCGACCTCACCCAACTGCGCTACGGCAAAATCTGCATCCTCGCCGACGCCGACTCCGACGGCCTGCACATCGCCACCCTGCTGTGCGCGCTGTTCGTCCGTCACTTCCGCCCGCTGGTGGAAGCCGGCCACGTCTACGTCGCCATGCCGCCACTGTTCCGTATCGACCTGGGCAAGGAAGTCTTCTACGCCCTGGACGAAGCCGAGCGCGACGGCATCCTCGACCGCCTGGCCGCCGAAAAGCGCCGTGGCAAGCCGCAGGTCACCCGATTCAAGGGCCTGGGCGAGATGAACCCGCCGCAGCTGCGCGAAACCACCATGGACCCCAACACCCGCCGCCTCGTCCAGCTGACCCTGGAAGACGCCGAAGGCACCCTGGAAATCATGGACATGCTGCTGGCCAAGAAGCGCGCCGGCGACCGCAAGTCGTGGCTGGAAACCAAGGGCAACCTGGCGGACTTCGCCTGATGCGCTGGCTGCTGGCCTGCTCCTGCCTGTTGACGAGCCTGTTCGTCGGCACCGCGGGCGCTGCCCAGGCGCCCGAACAGGCGCCGAAGGCGGGAGCGCCGCTGGCCGCGCCCGTGGCTCCTGCGTCGCTGCAGTTCGTCGCCGAGCATCCGGTGGAGGGCATGCCCAGCGGCAACCTTTCCGGGCTCGCACTGTGCGGCAACGAGATGTGGACGGTGTCCGACCGCGACGACGACCGTATCTATCGACTGCTGATCGACGAAGCGCCGGGCAAGGCCTGGCAGGCCACTGCAGAACCCTTCGTGGTGCCGGGCACCCCGGAAAGCGGGCTGTCCTGGGGTACCCGTGCGCGGGTCGCCGTCGGTGGGTTGTTGCGTGGAGGGGCCATGGACTTCGAAGGCATCAGCTGCGACCAGGCAGGCAACCGCTATGTGGTCAGCGAAGGCTACGCGGCCGTCCTGCTGCTTCCCGCCGTCGGCGAGCCGAGCTGGCTGCCGCTGCCGCAGAGCCTGCTGCGCCAGGCGCGCGCCAGCGGCCTGCTGATGGAGTTCAACGCGCTCTACGAAGGCATTGCCGTCAGCGCCGATGGCAAGCAGCTGTGGCTGGCCGCCGAGCGCCAGCGCCGTGGCCTGCTCAAGGTGCGCAACGAGAACGGCACCTGGAAGTGCGAAGGCAACTGCGTGATGCTCAGCGAGGGCGGTACGGCAATGCCGCCACCGGAACTGGGCAGCGAGCGCGCGCTGCCGATCGATTTCTCCGATATCGCGTTGTTCAAGGACAAGCTGTTCACCCTGGAGCGCCTGGCGCACCAGATCTGCCGCCGTGACGCCAAGACCGGCGTGCAGGAGTTGTGCTGGTCCTTCGCCGCCGGTGCACTGGCCCCGGAGCGCCGCTACGACCTGCCTTATGGCGTGGCCGAAGCGTTGATCCTCGACGAGCAGGGCGCCTGGATCGGCCTGGACAACGGCGAACACGCCCGCGCCGACGGCGATGGCCGCCCCTACGTGCTGCGTTTCGCAGCGCCGGCCGGCGGCTGGCTTGGTGGCAAATGAACGACGCAGCACCGGGCAAGCGGGTCGGCAAGGTCATGATGTTCCTCGCCTGGGGCGCGGGCATCCTGCTCGCCACCCACTATTTCGGCGCCTGGGAAACCCGTCAGCACAATCCCAATCCCCAACCGCAGTCGACTCGCGCCAATGGCGCCGTGGAGGTGCGGTTGGTGGGCAACCGCGCCGGCCACTATGTGGCCGACGGCCGGATCAATGGCGAGGCGGTGACCTTCATGCTCGACACCGGCGCCACCCAGGTAGCCCTGCCGCAGCGCCTGGCCGACCGGCTCGGCCTGCCGCGCGGGTTGCCGATCACCCTGGACACCGCCAATGGCCGCAGCCAGGGCTGGCGCACGCGCCTGCCCAGCCTGCAGCTCGGCGATATCCGCCTCACCGATGTGCCGGCGCTGATCGCGCCGGGCATGGAAGGCGACGAGGTGCTGCTCGGCATGAGCGCACTCAGACAACTGGATTTCACCCAGCAGGACGGCACCCTGGTGCTGCGCCAGCGATCTACACCGTGAGGCACGCATGAGCGAAACCCTCGATCTGAGTCTGGAGGGCGTGGAGCGCCGGTCACTGGCCGACTTCACCGAACAGGCTTACCTGAACTATTCCATGTACGTGATCATGGACCGCGCCCTGCCGCACATCGGCGACGGCCTCAAGCCGGTACAGCGGCGCATCGTCTATGCCATGAGCGAACTGGGCCTGGACGCGGACTCCAAGCACAAGAAGTCGGCGCGTACCGTCGGCGACGTGCTGGGCAAGTACCATCCCCACGGCGACTCGGCGTGCTACGAAGCCATGGTGCTGATGGCCCAGCCGTTCTCCTACCGCTACCCGCTGGTGGATGGCCAGGGCAACTGGGGTGCGCCGGACGATCCCAAGTCCTTCGCTGCCATGCGTTACACCGAGGCCCGGCTGTCGCGCTACGCCGAAACCCTGCTCTCCGAGCTGGGCCAGGGCACCGTGGACTGGGTGCCGAACTTCGATGGCACGCTGGACGAGCCGGCCGTGCTGCCGGCGCGCCTGCCGAACCTGCTGCTCAACGGCACCACGGGTATTGCCGTGGGCATGGCTACCGACATCCCGCCGCACAACCTGCGTGAAGTGGCGGCTGCCTGCGTGCACCTGCTGGATAACCCGGGTTCGACGGTCGCCGACCTGATCGATTTTGTGCCGGGCCCGGATTTCCCCACCGAGGCGGAAATCATCACCCCGCGTGCCGACCTGCAGAAGATCTACGAAACCGGCCGCGGCTCGGTGCGCATGCGCGCCGTCTACCGCGTCGAGGACGGCGACATCGTGGTCACCGCGCTGCCGCACCAGGTCTCCGGGGCCAAGGTGCTGGAACAGATCGCCGGGCAGATGCAGGCCAAGAAGCTGCCGATGGTCGCCGACCTGCGCGACGAGTCGGACCACGAGAACCCGACCCGCATCGTCATCATCCCGCGCTCCAACCGCGTGGACGCCGAAGAGCTGATGACCCACCTGTTCGCCACCACCGACCTGGAAAGCTCGTACCGGGTGAACATGAACGTCATCGGCCTGGACGGTAAACCCCAGGTCAAGGACCTGCGCCAGGTGCTCAGCGAGTGGCTGACCTACCGCACCGACACCGTGCGTCGCCGCCTGCAGTTCCGCCTGGACAAGGTCGAGAGGCGCCTGCACCTGTTGGAAGGCTTGCTGGTCGCCTTCCTCAACCTCGACGAAGTCATTCACATCATCCGCACCGAGGACCAGCCCAAGCCGGTTCTGATGCAGCGCTTCGAGCTCTCCGAGCTGCAGGCCGACTACATCCTCGACACCCGCCTGCGTCAGCTGGCGCGCCTGGAAGAGATGAAGATCCGCGGTGAGCAGGACGAACTGGCCAAGGAGCGCGCCAAGCTGCTGGCGATCCTGGGTTCCAATGCCAAGCTGCGCAAGCTGGTGCGCGACGAGCTGGTCGCCGACGCCGAGACCTACGGCGATGACCGCCGTTCGCCCATTGTCGCTCGCGCCGAGGCCCGTGCCCTGTCGGAAACCGAGCTGATGCCGACCGAGCCGGTGACCGTGGTGCTGTCCGAGAAGGGCTGGGTGCGTTGCGCCAAGGGCCACGATATCGACGCTACCGGCCTGTCCTACAAGGCCGGCGACGGCTTCAAGGCCGCTGCGCCGGGCCGCTCGAACCAGTATGCGGTGTTCATCGACTCCACCGGCCGCAGCTATTCGCTGGCCGCCCACGGCCTGCCATCGGCCCGTGGCCAGGGTGAGCCGTTGACCGGCCGCCTGACGCCGCCGCCGGGCGCCTCCTTCGAGCGCGTGCTGCTGCCGGAGGATAATGCCCTGTACGTGCTGGCCTCCGACGCCGGCTACGGCTTCGTCGCCAAGGGCGAAGACATGCAGGCCAAGAACAAGGCCGGCAAGGCGCTGCTCAGCCTGCCCAATGGCGCGCAGGTCATGGCGCCGCGGCCGGTCAGCGACCTGGAGCAGGACTGGATCGCCGCTGTCACCACCGAAGGCCGTCTGCTGCTGTTCAAGGTTTCCGACCTGCCGCAGCTGGCCAAGGGCAAGGGCAACAAGATCATCAGCGTGCCGGGCGACCGCGTGGCGAGCCGCGAGGAGTATCTCACCGACCTCGCCGTTCTTCCGACGGGCGCGACCCTGGTGCTGCAGGCGGGCAAGCGCACGCTTTCGCTCAAGGGAGACGATCTGGAGCACTACAAGGGCGAAAGGGGCCGCCGTGGCAACAAACTGCCGCGCGGTTTCCAGCGAGTGGACGCCTTGCTGGTAGAATCGCTGTCTCAGGATTGAAACGCGGTTCGATACATTCTGCCTCTGGAGCTGAGGCGCCGGTTGAGGGATGATACGTCCCTTTGGCTACTGGCGCCTCGGCGCGTTGCCTGAAGCCATAGTGAAATTTGTTGGAAGTAGCGCCGATTTTCGGCGAATGACGGTGAACCAGATGAGCGCTTGGCGCGTCTTGGCCTTATTTTCCCTCGTCAGCCTCCTTGGGCTGACGGGCTGTACAGTGAATCGACCGACCCAGTTGTACCAACTGGACGCGGGCGCGGCTCCTGTCCCGACTCGCGACAACGGCGTCGCTGTTCTGCTCGGCCCGGTGTCCCTGGCCGATTACCTGAAGCGCGAGACCATGGTCCAGCGCCAGGCCGACGGTATTCTCAACCTGTCGACCGAAGCCCGCTGGGCCGGCAGCCTGGAAACCAACGTCAGCCAGCAGCTGATGCGCCTGTTGTCGGGCGAGCTGGACAGCACCCGCCTGGCCCTGTTCCCGGAGAAGCCCGGCTTCACTCCGCAGGTGCAGGTCATGCTGACCATCAGTCGCCTGGATTCCGGCCCGAAGGAGCCGGCGGTGCTGGAGGCGCGCTGGCGCCTGCTCGACCAGAAGGGTGAGCTGCGTGACAGCCGCGTGTTCCGCGAGGAAGAGGCGCACTCGGGCAGCGTGCAGGACCAGGTCCGAGCCCAGGGTGACCTGCTGCGCAAGCTGTCCGCACAACTGGCCCGCGACGTGCGCCCGGTTGCCGCGGCAGTCGCTGAACAGCAGGCCGCGCCGCCGCGCAAGCCCCAGGTGGCCAACACCGAGCAGGCGGCCAAGCCCAAGGAAGAGGGGCCGAAGATCCCGCTGGTGGTGCCGATCCGCACTGACGTCGAGGTCTACCGCTTCTAAGCCGGCACGTCTCGGCGCAAAATCCCACGGCCCGCAGAGCTTGGCTTTGCGGGCCGTTTTGCTTCTGCCGTGGCCGGTTTTGACATCTTCTTGACGGCCCCTGTGGTATCTACGGGCGCTAGTGCAGGCTATTGGCGCCCGGACGTTTCCGCGCGGAGCCTGCGAGAGACTCAAGCGTGTCGTCATTCCTTCCTACCTCCGGTATTCAGGCGGATTCCGCCCTGAGTCGTCAGACGCTTTGCGTCATGTTGGCGGCTTTGGTGCTGTTCCTGCTCGGTGTGCACGGTGACGCCTTCGTTGGCTTCGATTCGCGCTTCGTGCTGTTCGCCCGCGAAATGTTGCGCCATGGACCCAGTTGGTTCCCGACTACCTACGGCGCGCCCTATCCGGACTATCCGGCTACCTCCACCTTCCTGACCTACCTGCTCTCGCTGCCGCTGGGGCGGGTCAACGAGCTCACCGCCTGGCTGCCCACCGCGGTGGCGGCGGCCATTTGCGCCGGGGTGGTGTATCGCCTGGTGGCTCCGTTCTCGCGCTCCTGGGCGCTCGTCAGCCTGGCGATGCTGTTGCTGACGGCCACCTTCGTCAGCGAGACCCGGGCTGTGTCCCTCGACCTGATGGTCGCCGCCGTAGGTCTGCTGGCCTTCTACCTGGCCTTCCACGCCGAGCGCCACCGCGTGCCGGGCCTGCTGTTGCGCCTGCTGCCGTTGCTCTTCATCGGGTTCGCCCTGCGCGGCCCGCTGGGGCTGGTGGTGCCGGCCGGCATGGTGTGCAGCCAGTTGCTGCTGGACCGGCGCTGGAAGCCCCTGGTTGCCTTCTCGGCGAGCGCGCTGGTGCTGCTGATTCTCTGCGTGCTCGGGCTGATTGCCCTGGCGCGCGCCACGGGCGGAGACGCGTTTGTCCAGGATGTCCTGCGGATGCAGGTGATCGGCCGTCTGGACGGCTCCGCAGGCTCCAGCGATGCCCTGTATTACTTCCGTAGTTCGCTGGGCAATTACGCCCTGGCGTTCCCGCTGGCGTTGCCGGCGTTGGCGCTGCTCTGGCAACGGCGCCGCGAGCCGGCGTTCCGCCTGGTGGCGGGTTGTGCCCTGGCGGCGCTGGTCGTCATGGTCGGCCTGTCCGTGCCGCAGGCCAAGAAGGCCCGCTACATAGTTGCCCTGGCGCCCCTGGCAGCCATTGTCGCCGGGTATCCCTTCATGGTCGCCGGCAGCCGTCTGGCGCAGGTGCTGCGTGGCGTACTGCGCGTGCTGTGGCTCGCCTTGCCGGCCATGCTGCTGGCCGGTTTGTGGCTGGCCTGGAAACGCTACCCGCAGGAACTTGCCGCACTGGACTGGCGCCTGCCGGCCTGCATCGTGGTGCTTGCCGCGCTGCTGGTGATGGGCGCATTGCGCTGGCGGCGGCCGGCGGTACTGGCCCTGGGGGCGGCGCTGGCGCTGTGGGCAAGCTACATCCTGGTCTTCGAGCCGGTGGAGCATCGCCTGTACGACAGCCAGGCGTTTTCCCGCGAGCTGGTCCTGCAGCTAGATGCGCAGCCCGCGCCCCTGGCGCTCTATGGCATGGCGCCTGACGCGCGGGCGATCAAGCTGATGGTCAATCTCGACCGTGACCTGCAGCCGCTGTTCCTTAATCGTCCGGAGCAGGTGGCTGCCCAGCGCGGCCCGCTGTACCTGATGATCCAGGCGCGCGATGCCGAGCGTATCGCCGCCTCCCTGCCCATGGCCCCGGAGCAGTTGTTCGAGGGCCGTTTCGACAATGACACCTATCGCCTGCTGCGCCTCCCCGGAGTGGGCTCCAATCCGTGATGAAAGCACTGACATCCCTTCTTGCCTGCTGCCTGCTGCTGGTCGGCTGCGACGATTCCGATACCCAGGATGTGGTGGAGAAGGATCAGGCGTTTTTCCGCCAGCATCCGCTGCCACCGCTGGAGATCGCTTCCGGCGGCGGCAGCTTCGTGTTGCCGCTGCTGCCGGACACCCAGTTCTACGCGGAGAACAACCACCGCAAGCGTCACCTGTTCCGCAGCGAGCAGCGCTTCCCTGACCTGCCTTACCAGCCGGCGCTGGCTTTCTTCGCCCAGACCTACTGGCTGGCCAAATACGCGGAGATGTTGCAGGTCCCGCTGGTGGTACACCTGGGTGACGTGGTGGAAAACGCCGGCGTCGTCACCCAGTGGCAGACGGCCAGCGGCGCCATGCGCACGCTGGAGGAGCGCGGCGTGCCCTACAGCATCGCCACGGGCGAGCGCGACGTGCATGAGGAAGCCAGTAGCGATGACCGTCGCTCGTTCCTTGACCGCTTCGCTGACCACTTCGGCCCTCAGCGCGCGGCCTGGCAGAGTACCTATGTCGGAAGCGATCCCAAGGGGCTGAGCCAGGTGCACCTGTTCCAGCGCTATGGCCAGTCGTTCCTGCTGCTGGCGCTGGACTGGAACCCTTCCGAGGCCACCCTGGTGTGGGCGCAGAGCGTTATCGACGAGCACCCGCACGTGCCGGTGATCCTGGCGTCGCACAGCATCCTGCGCCGGACTGCCGGTGGCGATGCCGAGCTGTCCCACGAGGACAACGCCAGTGGCGCGCTGCTGTGGGAGCGGCTGATCCGTCATAACGACCAGATATTCCTCACCCTCAATGCACATTCCGATGGGGCAGTCCACAAGCGCCTGCTCAATGACCTGGGGCACAGTGTCGACATGGTCATGGTCGACTACCAGCACCAATACCTGGGAGGCAACGGCCTGCTGCAATTGCTGGAGCTGGACCTGCAGCGCAACCACCTCGGCGGGCTGGCGCTGTCGCCTTGGGTGTTATGGAAGCGCCAGTTCTACCCGCAGGCCTACACGCCCTGTGAAACACCCCAGGCACTGCGTGATTGCGATCAACTGATGCCAGCCAATGCTCCTGGCTGGGAAAACCGCTTCCAGGTTGAGCTGGACTACGCCGCGCGTTTCGCCAGCTTCCAGGGCTACAGTGCGAGTCTTCCGCTACAGGGCGCGCAGGCGTCGCTGCTGGAGCAGCTGCAGACTCAGCTTTCTGGCCGCTGAAGTACGCGGCGCGTTCCAATGCCCGCCAGCGCCACGCCCAGGCAAGGCAGCCAGACCCAGCGCGCCTCGGAGAGCAGCACCTCCAGGCCGCGCGGGCTGAGGAAACGCGACAGGCCGATGGGCGAGACTTCGATCGGGTGCACGGGCAGGAAGTAGCGCTGATCGCTCCAGGGCCAGAACCAGGCTACACCCAGCCCACCGTCGGTCATCGCATCCAGCACACTATGGGAGGCGGTCGCCAGGCCGAGCCACAGGCCGGCTTTCAGCGGGCCGCTTCCCAGCAGCCGGCTGCAAAGGGCACCCAGCACACCGAGGCACGCGGCGAACAGCAGTGAATGGCTGAAGCCTCGATGGCCGAAGGCGTCGTGGTAGGCAATGCCCAGCTTGAAGGCCAGCACATCGAGGTCGGGCAGGCACGCGGCGATCATGCCGGCCAGCAGCAGGCGCGGCCCGATGGCGCGCGAGCCGAGCGCGAGGCCCACGGCGAGCACGGGCAGGGGATGGGTGATCAAGGTGGTCATGGAATCCTTTCCACGTGGGGCCGGGCGGCCCCCTCTCTTTCTATTGGGGGTCAGGTGGTGCGCAGGGCGCGCATGCGCGAGAGCTGGCGCTCCAGCATGGACGGGTAGGGCTCTTTCAGCCATTCCACGCAGCAGGCGTTTTCCGGGCTGGCGATGGGGCGGATGCGTGCCCGCTCGCGGACCTTCTCGTCGTCGCCGATGGATTTCTCCACCAGCAGCAGGTTGCGGCTGTGCTGGCTGAGGGCCAGGGCATCCTGGGCAGAGGCATCCTGCAGCAGGTCGGCCTGTTCGAGGTCGGCAACGTCTTCGCCCAGCACCAGGCCCAGTTGCAGCTGCAGGGTGATGCCGCTGTCGGCCACCTCGATCTGCAGGGCATGGCCCAGGGCGCGCATCAGCTCGCCGCAGCACAGTGCGTTGGTGAGGAATTCCTCGTCCTGGTCGCGGCTGTGGAAAAGGATCAGGCTGCCGCCGTCGCTGAGGGTGTAGAGCGTGCCCTTGTACAGGCGCGCGGCTTGCTCCAGGCAGTCGCGGTAGCGTTCCAGCAGGTCGACCAGGCGTGCGCGCGGCAGGCGGCGCAGCTGTTCCTGGGCGCCCAGTTGCACGGCCAGCACAGCGCTGGTACCGGCGGAAATCGGCTCCGGCTCGGCTTCAGGTTCTTCTTCCTCGACGCCGATTTCGTCCTCGGCTTCCTCTTCCGCCACGGTCTCGAACTCTTCCTCGGGGAAGTCGTCGTCAGCATTGGCCTTGCGGCGCGCGGCGGGGGCGAGCAACTCGTCGTCGGAGAAAATGTTCTCGTCGAACTCGTGTTCGTCAGCGGGGCCCGTTGCTTCCAGCGACGGCTCTTTGGCAGCGGGCTTGCCGGCCTTGGCGGGCGCTTTCGGGCGCGGTGCGGGAGCGCTGGCCACCGGTTCGGGAGCTGGCGGTTTCTCGGGCACCAGGCGCGCTTGCAACTGGCGGGCAAGGTCGCCGATCTCGTTCTGCAGGCCGGCGCCTGGGGCGGGGTCGTCCGGGTCACGCAGCCAGACACGAAGCTGTAACAACGGTGTGGAAATCTGCCGCCCCAGACGCAGGCCGAAGGTCAGGGTGAGCAGCAGCAGGATCAGGCTGATCAGCCCCATGCTCTGCAGGCTGACGGTCATCGGTTGCTCGAACTGGTGCATGTCGAGGCTGATGCGCAGGTGGCCGGCGATCACTTCCTGGAAGGTGATCGGCGTGGAGTACAGGCCCTCGGCATCGCCCAGCAGGCCCTGCTTGGGCCGCGTGCCGGACTCGGCGAGGATGCGGTTGTCCACGCTGTAGATGGCTGCGTGGGCCACCAGCGGGTTCTTGGTCAGGTTGTTGAGCAGCACGTTGAGGCTGAGGATGTCGTTGGACACCAGCAACTCGGTGGCCGACTGCGCGGTCTGCGTGGTCAGGCTCTGGCCGAGGGCGTCGGCCTGCTGCTGCATGGCCTGCTTGAACTGCATGCCCATCACCCAGGCGTAGATCACCAGGGCAGCGGCCACCAGCAACAGGCTGTGGATGGCGATGCGCAGGGCGATCGGCACGCGGCGCTGGCGCAGGGCGTGGAAGAGCAGCAGGAAGAAATTGTCGGGCTTGACGGAGGTGGGCCGGGTCACAGTGGGCTCGGTCTTCTCTAGGGCAGATGCGGGGCAGTATAACGAGGCCCTACCGGGGGGCAAAGCGCCGCAGGGCCCGTCAAGTCGAACCGGGCCGGAATGACCCGGGCAACTCGCCGTTAATCCGATCGACGGCGCCGCTCCCGAACGGGCGAGCGGAGCATCCGCAGACGGTGAAAGCAGGTAGAATGTCTGCCTTTTTTCCATGGCGGAGACAGCGCCTTGCGCGAGATCGTCCTGATCAACATCACCGGGGAAGACCGCCCCGGCCTCACCGCAGCCATCACCGGCGTCCTGGCGCAGGGTGGCGTGAACATCCTCGATATCGGCCAGGCGGTGATCCATGACACGCTGTCCTTCGGCATTCTCGTGGAAATCCCGGACAACGAGCGCGCCTCGTCAGTGCTCAAGGATGTGCTGTTCACGGCCTATGAGCTGGACCAGCAGGTGCGCTTCACACCGGTCTCCGAGGACGATTACCGGCAGTGGGTCGGTGGCCAGGGCAAGCCGCGCCACATTGTCACCCTGCTGACTCGCCGGGTAACCGCCGAACAGTTGCAGCGGGTCAGCTCGATCACTGCCAAGTACGGCCTGAACATCGACCAGATCGATCGCCTGTCCGGGCGTATGCCACTGGACATGCCGGCCGACCAGGGCAAGGGCTGCATCGAGTTCTCCGTGCGCGGCGAGCCCGCCGACCCGGCAGCCCTGCGCGCCGAGTTTCTCAGCGTGGCCCAGGAACTGAACGTCGACATCGCCTTCCAGCAGGACTCGGTGTTCCGCCGCAACCGTCGCCTGGCGGTGTTCGACATGGACTCGACACTGATCGAGGCCGAGGTGATCGACGAGTTGGCCAAGGCGGCCGGCGTGGGCGAGCAGGTTTCCGAGATCACCGAGCGCGCCATGCGCGGCGAGCTGGACTTCCGCGCCAGCTTCAAGGAGCGCCTGGCGCTGCTGCAGGGGCTCTCCGAGGATGTGCTGGAAGAGATCGGCGCTTCGCTGCGCCTGACCGAAGGTGCCGAAACCCTGTTCGCCGAGCTCAAGCGCCTGGGCTACAAGACGGCCATCCTCTCCGGCGGCTTCAGCTATTTCGCCAAGCAGCTGCAGGCCAAGCTGGGCATCGACTATGTGTTCGCCAACGAACTGCAGATTGTCGACGGCAAGCTGACCGGCGTGGCCATCGAGCCCATCGTTGACGCCCAGCGCAAGGCCGACCTGCTGCGCGAACTGGCGGCGAAGGAAGGCCTGCAGCTGGAACAGACGATTGCTGTGGGCGATGGCGCCAACGACCTGCCGATGCTCGGCCTGGCCGGCCTGGGCGTGGCCTTCCGCGCCAAGCCGCTGGTCAAGCAGTCGGCCAAGCAGGCGATCTCCACTCTGGGGCTGGACGGCATCCTCTACCTGCTCGGCTTCCGTGATCGCGAAGGTGTGGACGGACTCTGATTCGCCGCAGAATGAAAAAGCCGCCTCGATGGGCGGCTTTTTTATGGGCTTCCGGCTGCTTTTTGTAGGAGCGAGCTTGCTCGCTCCCACAGGTTCCGTTCCGGGTTATTCGTCCGAGGCGAAGTCGTAGTCCATCGCCTGGCTCGGGCCCTGCAGGTAGCGGCCCTGGATGTAGTTGGCGCCGGCCTGCCACAGGGTGGCCAGCGCGGTGGCGCTTTCTACCATGGGTACGATGGTCAGTTTGGCCTGGGCGTGCAGGCTGGCCATCAGGGTCTTGAGGTTTTCCTGGTTCTCCGCCGTGTTCAGGTCCTGCACATAGGAGCCGTCGACTTTCACAAAGTCGACGTTCATGTGCTTGAGCGTGTTGAACGGGTTGAGTGCGCAACCGAACTGGCACAGCGCGACCTGGCAATGCAGTTCCGCCAGACCCTGGCTGAGCATCTTGGCCTGGCGCAGGTAGGCAATGGCGTCCGGCTCGCTGATCTGGACGATCAGCGCATCGGCTGGCAGGCGCGAGGCCTTCAGCGCCACGCTGAGCCACTGCAGCAGTTCCGGGTCCTGCAGGCTGGGGCCGGAGAGGTGCACGAAGAGCTTGGTCTCGTGACCCTTGGCGCGGTGCTCGGAAAGCAGCTTGATGGAGTTGAGCAGCACCCAGCGGTCGATTTTCTCGGCCAGGCCGCTGGCCTTGGCGGCGTTGAGGAAATCTGCCGGCGGTACTTCCTCGCCTTGCGGGTTGAGCAGGCGCAGCAGTACTTCGTAGTGCTCGTGGGTGTCGCCACGCAGGCTGATGATCGGCTGGAACAGCAGGCGGAAGCTGTTCTGCTCCAGCGCCTGGCGGATGATCGCGACGATGTCGCCACGGTAGGCGGCAGCGGCGAGTTCATCGGCCGGGTTGTAGATCTTCAGGCCGTTACCGTCCTTCTGCGCGACATCGTCGGCGCCGCGGTGGGCGCGCTCGATGACCTCCTGCGCGCGAGTGGTCTTCTCGTCCAGCCCGGCGGTGCCGATGGACAGGGTGACCTGTGCGGTGCGGCCATGGATGTCGAACAGGTGGCCTTCGACCTTCTTCAGCAGCGCATTGAAGCGCGGTGCCGATTGTTCCGGGGTTTCGCCCTGCAGCAGCACGGCGAACACATCGTCGCCCAGGCGGGCCAGTTGCGCCTGCTCCGGGAACTGCCCGCGCAGCAGGTTGCCCAGGTCCGCCAGCAGCAGGTCGATGCTGGCGACGCCGAGGTCGAGTTGCAGGGTCTGGGCGCGATCGAGCAGCATGTAGGCGAAGGTCGCCGGCTGGCCGGCGGTCACCGCGCGTTCCACGGCGCTGTCCATCAGGTCGAGGAAGTGCGCGCGGTTGAACAGGCCGGTGACCAGGTCCTGGCTGCTGACTTCGCGCAGTTTTTCCTCGAGCTGGGCGTTGTCCGACTCGGCGCGGATCACCACCTGGATGCACGGTTCGCCGTCATAGGTGGCCGGCGAGAAGGTCATGCGCGCGGCGAAGGCCTGGCCATCGCTGCGGATGCCGCTGCAGGCCAGGTCGGCGTTGTCCTCGGTGCTTTCCTTGGTGAGATGGTAACCCTTGAGGAAGTCCTTGAAGTTGGCCTGGTCGCAGCCGGCGATCAGGTCGATCATCGGCATGCCTTCCAGCTCTTCGGCATCCTCGTAGCCGAACAGGCCGACGTAGGCCCGGTTGGCGTAGATGTGCATGCCGTCGTGGACGTAGGTGATGGCGTCCACCGAGCTGTCCAGCAGCAACTGGCAACGTTTCTCTGCTTCACGCAGCGCGACTTCGGCGGAGCGGCGGGCGCGGCGCTCCTCGAGGTTGGCCAGCTCGCGGTTGGCGACCAGGATCAGCCGCTCGTCCTCGCCTTGCGGCAGGGCGTCCTGCGCGCCGAGGGCCAGGGCCTCGGTGACGGCGTCGGAGTCGTTGCCGCTGACCAGCTGGATAAAGGGGATGTCCTTGGCCTGGCGGCGGATGGCGCCCAGCGCTTCGCTCGGGTCCAGTGCCTCGGCTTCGGGGGCGGCGATCAGCAGGTCCCAGCCCTGGGGCAGGATGTCCGTCAGATCTTCGCTGGAGGTGATGCGGTGGACGCGGGTCGCACGACCGGCGTTGCGGAACAGGCTGACCAGGCGCTCGGCTTCATTCTGCGAGTCTTCCAGGATCAGCAGGCGGATGGTTTTCTTTTCATTGGCCATGAGGAAGGCTGCTTATACCGCGCTGGACGGCAGCAAATTGGCGACGAATGGGAATTCTCCGGAATCTACAGAGACTTCCATAGTGAGTCAAAGTCTTCCTCCCCGCCAGCACCACGAGCATTCGGCGCTGTGATGGGTTTATCGCTCGGCGTGCTGGCCGCATCCTGGGCCTGGTATTCGAACTGGGTGAAGCTGGCGGTGGCGGTGACCTTGCGGGTCAGCGTGGCACGGCGCTCGTCGCCCTGCAGGTTGAGCTGCACGCGATTGCCTTCCTGGAACGGCAGGCGCGGGGTGATCACGGTGGCCGGGCGGGAAATGGCGGCGATTTCCGGCAGCAGCAGCGCCCGCAGGTACTGGCTGCCCTGTTCGGTCTTGCGCAGCAGTTGCAGGCCGCAGGGCTGGGCGAGCGGGGCGATCAGCTCGATGCCCATCTGCGTGCCGCCGCCGCGGACCTGGCGGATCCAGCGCACCACGGCGACGCTCCAGCTGTGTTCCGGAGTGTCCTGGATGCCGAGCAACTCGCCGGCCTGCAACTGGCTGGGGATTTCCTTCGGCCAGGTCAGGCAGTAGCCGCCGGGGCTGTGGTTGACGATGTTCAGGGTGAAAATCGGGTAGTCGTCGCGCGGGGCCTCGGGTGCTGCGCCAACGCCGGTGTCTTCGGCAGTGCGCGGTGCGCTGTACTCGATCTCCTCCAGCGGCATGCCGGGTTGCCAATCATTGACCTTCTGCGCGTCGAAGGCGCCGGACCAGGCGTCCTTCACGTCGGCCTTGAAGGTTGGCAGCTGTTCCTGAATCTGGATTTTCAGCAGGTCGTTGAAGCTTTTGCGGCCGGCGAGGAAATAGTGCAGGGCGCTCATGCCGATGCACAGGGTCAACTGGCCCTGGCCGGGCGTGCGGTGGAAGGTGCGCTCGGCGATATCGCCCCAGGCGGCGGCAAGGTGCTGTAGCAGGTCGATGCTGACGCCCTCGGGGACTTTCAGGCGCGCCTTGCTGCGATCCTCGGCGGGCAGCAGCAGGTATTCGCGGATTGCGTCCACCAGCGGCTGTGGGTCGATGCCCAGGGCGCCAGTGAGGTCAGCATCCTTGAACAGGGTGCGGTAGCGCGGCGGACCGTCCACCTGCGGCACCACCACGAACAGAGTGGAGGGCGCATCGGCGGCCTGCACTTTTACCTGCGCGGCCCAGCCCTCGAGGGCCTCGGCGACACGGGCGATGTTGTTCTGGCGCATCTGGTTGCAACGCGCGGAGCCGAGCATCAGCGCCGTCACGTAGGCGTGCTCGATGGACAGCCCCTGGGACTGGCGGGCCAGCGCATCGCGCACGGGCGTGTGCTGCAAGCCGTGCTGGCGAGCGAGCTGGTAGAGCTGGTGGAGTTCCAGCCAGAGGTTTTCCGGCACCGGGCAGTACAGCTGGGAGGCACGAACCAGCGGGCCGCAGAGGCTGCGGATGGCGCGCTGGGTGGCGGCGGTCATCACCTGGGCACGTTCGCGGGTGAAGCGCGAGGCTTCGCGCACGACGATCAGCTTGTAGCCGATGGCCAGGTGGTTCTGCAGCGCCTGGCAGAGATTGGCGACCTTGCGCGGGCGCTCGTCCAGGACGATGGATTGGTTGAGGAAGTGCCGCTCCAGGTTATGGCAGACGAAGTGGACTTCCGGGCGGAACAGTTCCAGCAATTGCAGGCGCGTCTCGACCGGCAGCTTGAGCTGGTTGAGTTCGATCAGCCCCTGGTAGAGCTGGCGAGCCGTCTCGCCGAGGTTGGCCTTGGGCAGGTGATCCAGCCAGTTTTTCAGCTCGCGCGCGTTGGCGTTGCAGAAGCTCAGGCTCTCGTGCGTTGGTGTGGGGACACGTAGAAACTGCTGGGGACTGTTGTCCATGGTGAGAGTCGATTCTCCACAATCCGGCTCGTTGTACGAACCAGTTGTTCAAAACTGTCGGCTTTTTCCGAACTCTAGCAGCATCCGTCGCCCGCCGCAGCCCATCGCCCGGATGGTGCGCGGACAGGTCACGGCCGAGGGCATTGCCCCTTGATCTGACGTTGCAGGGCGTCCTTCGCCGAGTCCTGCGCCGTGCTGCGCACCCAGCCGTCGCCCTGTGCCGTCACCGGGTGGGCGGCCCAGTCGAGCAGGTCCTGGCGGCGGCAGACGCCGGTATTGCCCTTGCCGGCGCCGGCGACCACCTTGTAGACCAGCTGCTCCTGGCGGCCGCGCTTGTCCGGATGGTCGTCGATCACCTGGCGCACGGCCCAGGCGTCGCCGCTCAGGGCATTGCTGTAGCTGGCCCCCAGCAGGATGTCGTCGGGCGTCAGGCGCTGCGCCTGGGCATGTTCCTGGGCCAGTTGGAGAATCTTCAGTAGGTCGTCGAACTGCACGTCGATGTACGAATCCATCTTGCGCAGCGCGTGGTAGAGGTCCTCGGGCGCCGGGCCCGCAGGCAGCTTCGGTGTGGCCGGCAGGCGTGCCAGCGGTGCGGGATAGCGGCGCCAGGCGAACAGGCCGTTGAAGGCCACCGCGACGGCCAGGATCAGCACCACGTTGAGCAGCACCGGGCTGATCACGTAGTGGAAGCCCAGGGCCGTGATGGCCGGGCCGCCGGATACCGCCGCCAGTGCCGTAGCGCCGCCCGGAGGATGGATGCAGCGGGCGTAGTGCATGACCAGGATCGCCGCGCCCACCGCGAGGGCGGGGGTGAAGGCCTGGCCGGGGAAGAGTTTCTGGCAGATCACCCCGACGCAGGCCGAGAGGACCTGGCCGCCGAGAACAGCCCAGGGCTGCGATAGCACGCCATGGGGTACGGCGAACAGCAGCACGGCGCTGGCGCCCATGGAGGCGACGACCCAGATGGCTGCTTCGCTGGGCAGGACCCAGTGGGTGACGGCGTAGATGGCGGCGATGCCGCACAGCGCTCCGATTGCGGAGAGCCACTTTTCAAGATGGCTGGTGGCGTTGGCACGCCAGCCCATCAGGTGCAGGAAGCGTTTCATGGCAGGGAACTAGCACGATGAGGCGAAAAGCAGTGGCGGACGGCTCGTTGGCCGCCCGCCTTATGGACAGCGGGCCTTAGCCCTGGCGGGCGCCACCCAGGCGCTCGCCCATGCGCACGGCACTGGTGGCGGCGAGGTTTTCCGCCCAGCTCACCTGCTCGGGGCCGAACAGCACGATGGCGGTCGAGCCCAGCTTGAAGCGGCCCAGTTCGGCGCCTTTCTCCAGGTGGATCGGCGCACGGGAAGCTTCGTCGTAGGAGAACGATTTCAGCTCACGCTTGGGCGGCGTGACCAGGCCGGCCCAGACGGTCTCGATGGAGGCGACGATCATTGCGCCCACCAGCACCACGGCCATTGGCCCGCGCTCGGTGTCGAAGATGCACACCACGCGCTCGTTGCGGGCGAACAGCTCCGGCACCTGCTCGGCAGTCAGCTGGTTCACCGAGAACAGCCGGCCCGGCACGTAGACCATCTCGCGCAGGGTGCCGGCCAGGGGCATGTGCACGCGGTGGTAGTCCTTGGGCGACAGGTAGACGGTGGCGAACTCGCCGCCCATGAAGGGCGCGGCGCGCTCGGCGTCGCCGCCCAGCAGTTCCATCAGGCTGTAGCTGTGGCCCTTGGCCTGGAACACGCGGCCGTGCTCGATCGGGCCGAGCTGGCTGATGGCGCCGTCGGCGGGGCAGAGCACCGCGCCTGCGCTTTCATCCAGCGGGCGGGCACCGTCTTTCAAGGCGCGGGTGAAGAAGGCGTTGAAGTGCTCGTAGGCGCGCAGGTCCTCGACCTGGGCTTCGCGCATGTCCACCTGGTAGCGACGGGCGAACCAGGGAATCAGGCGGTCCTTGAACCAGGGCGCGCGGCACTCGGCGGCGCAGCCGATCAGGCGCGACAGCAGGTGATGCGGCAGCAGGTACTGGCTGAGGATGAACAGACGATCTTTGAACGACATTCCTTAAACCTCTACGGGGGTGTCGGGATGGTTGCCCCATTCCGACCAGGAACCGGCATAACCCTTGACCCGCGGATAGCCGAGGGCCTTGGCCACCAGGTAGGTGAAGCCGGAGCGGTGGTGAGTCTGGCAGTGGGTGATCACTTCCTTGTCCTTGGTGATGCCCAGGTCCTCGAGGATCTGCGGCATATCGGTACGGATGCGCAGGGCGCGGGCCGGGTCCATGCCGGCGGTCCATTCGAAATTGACCGCGCCTGGCACGTGGCCAGCCTTGGCGGCGAGGACTTTCTGGCCGCTGTACTCGCTGGGGTTGCGGGCGTCCCAGACGGCCAGGTCGGCGGCGCCCAGGCGGCTCTGCAGGTACTCGCGGGTGGCGGTCGGCTCATCGTGCAGGGTCAGCGGCAGCGGGCCGCCGGCCGGCGCAGGGACGACCTGGCTCAGCGGCAGGTCGTCGGCGAGCCAGGCGTGCAGGCCGCCGTCGACGTAGTGGTAGTTGCCGTGGCCGATCACATCCAGCAGCCAGATGAAGCGACCGGCCCAGCCGCCGCCTTCGTCGTCATAGACCACATAGACGGCATCGGGGTTGTGGCCCAGTTCGCCGAACAGCGCTTCCAGGTCGGCCTTGGCCGGCAGCAGGCCCGGTGCCGGGCCGCCCAGCTGGGTGCGCGCAGGGGCGACGAAGCGGGCGCCGGGGATGTGGCCCTGGGCGTAGCGCGCGGTGCTGGTCAGGTCGACCAGGATCAGTTCCGGAGCATCGAGACGGCTGGCGAGGTCAGCCGGTTCGATCACCAGGGGCAGGGCGGAGAAGGCGGACATGGCGGAGACTCCCGGCGGAAAAGGTGGGGGAGGCAACGTGAGCGCGTGCCCTGGGCTACCCCGTGAGGGCGGTTAGTTTAAAGGGCAGAAGGCGGGGAGCAAACCTTTCCCGGATCACGAACCCCGCGCCATCTGCTTCACCGCGTGCTCGATGCACTGCACGGTGCGGCCGAAGGCCTGCGCGTGCAGCTCCGCCAGCGGCTGCCCGAGGCGGTCGCAGACGACCAGCATGACTACCCGCGCGCCGTTGCCCAGCGAGCGCAGCAGCAGATGCTCGCTGGGGAGCAGCGCCTTCAGCGAGCCGGGAATCAGCGCCGAGAACTCGGCCATGTTGGTCGGGCTCAGGCGCAGTTGTCCGGGTTGTTGCAGGAGTTTGCGCAGCACCGGGCTGGCAGCGACTTCCAGCTTGAAGTCGCCGATCTCGCCGTCCAGGCCGAAGTGCCGGCGCGCCTGCAGCCAACTGCCGCCCTTGTCGGCCAGCAGGATCATCCCGCGTTGCAGCCCGCAGGCCTGCAAGGCAGCCGTGGCGCAGTCGAGCAGTTGCACGGCGTTGCCGAACGGGCTGGGCGTCTGCATCAGGCGGGTGCAGTGCTGGCGCCATTCGGCGAGGGTGTCCGGCGCCTTGGCCGGCTCCTCGACCTTCGGCCCGTTGAGCCAGCGGCGCGCATCCCAGGGCCAGAGCAACGCCTGCGCCGGGTGCCAGAGCAGCGGGCGGGCGTGGCGGCGGGCGCTCTGCGCGGCGAGGCCGTGGACGGTCTGCTGCAATTCTTCCAGCGGCATCTGCAGATAGAGGCTGGTCAGGCGCTGCCAGCGCAGCATGTGCACGCCGCCCCAGGACTGGTGTGCGGCCATGGCGATGCTGTTGGCCAGGAGGATGGTGTTGGCTGGGCGGGTCAGCCAGCGTTGCAGTTCCGGATCGGCGTCCAGGCGCTGCTGTTGGCCCAGCGGCTCGTGTTCGGTGTGGGCGACGTGCAGGGCGCGCACCAGCAGGCGCTTGTCGTCGCTGAGCAGGGCGTAGCCCTGGCCGACCCAGTCCGGCAGCCGCCAACTGTCGGCCAGCGCGCGGCACAAGGGCAGCAGGGGAGTGCCGAGCAACTCCTCTTCGACTTCGCTGCTGCAGCGGCCCAGGCCGTAGACCTGGCGCTGCCAGCTCTCCATCAGCTCCGGTTTCGCGGTGGCCAGCGCCCACAGCGGCGCAAGGGTGAACAGGCTGCCCCAGTGGATTTCCTGCCAGAGCCGCGCCAGGCGGTTGGCGAACAGGCCGCTGGCCTGCTGCATGGCATGGCGGCTGATCAGCAGCAGTTGGCTCAGGGCGCGTGGCATCTGCGCCTCGGGCATCGCGGGCAGGCTGTCGAGCAATTGAGTGACGCGGGACAAGCCCAGGCGGTTGAGGGCGACCTCCAGGCTTTCCGCCGGATTGTCCCGGGCGCTCTGTGCGCGGTTGGCTTCGCGCAGGATGGCAAAGGCCAGGGTCGGCGCGTCCTGCAGCAGTTCGGCGATATCGCGGATCGAGCGGCGGCTGTCGTTCAGCGCCCGGCGAATGTCATCGCGCTGTTCCAGCGGAACGGGCAAAGGCAGGTCTTCCAGCTGGGTTAGCCAGGCCTTGAGACGCTCTGGATGAAGCAATTGCTTAGACATGCGTGAGGCGCCGAACTGGTTTTTAGTGTTTTCGGCCTATAGTCTTGCCCGAAATCTCCGATAACAACAGGGAGGCGGGAATCATGCCTCCTTTCTGTTCACAGTTTCAGTCCGGTCCCCATGGCAAAAATCATCGGCATCATCGTCATTCTGGGTAGCGTGCTCGGCGGCTACATGCTCTCCGGCGGCAAGATCGCGGCCATCATCCAGCCGTTCGAAGTGCTGATCATCGGCGGCGCCGCGCTGGGCGCCTTCCTCCAGGCCAACCCTGGCAGCACCTTCATGACCGTGCTGAAGAAGGCGCCGAAGATGTTCGGCAACCGCTTCACCCATACCTTCTACCTGGAAGTGCTGGGTATGCTCTACGAGGTGCTCAACAAGAGCCGCCGCGAAGGCATGATGGCCATCGAGGCCGACGTCGAGGACCCGGCCGCCAGCCCGATCTTCAGCAAGTACCCCGCGGTGCTCAAGGATGACCGCATGACGGCCTACGTCTGTGATTACCTGCGCATCATGTCCTCGGGCAACATGGCGCCCCACGAGCTGGAAGGCCTGTTCGACATGGAGCTGGGCAGCCTCAAGGAAGACCTCGAGCACCCCGCACATGCCGTGACCCGCGTCGCCGACGCCCTGCCGGGCTTCGGTATCGTCGCCGCGGTACTGGGTATCGTGATCACCATGGCGCTGCTCGGCCAGGGCAGCCAGGCCGAGATCGGCCACCACGTCGCCGCGGCGCTGGTGGGTACCTTCCTCGGTATTCTCGCCGCGTACGGTTTCGTCGGCCCGCTGTCCAACGCGCTGGAGCACGACGCCAAGGAAGAGCTGAACCTCTACGAAGCGATCAAGGCCTGCCTGGTGGCTTCGGCTTCCGGCATGCCGCCCTCGCTGGCCGTGGAGTTCGGCCGCAAGGTGCTGCTGCCGGCGCACCGTCCGAGCTTCAGCGAGCTGGAGCAGGCCGTTCGCGGTCGCTGATAGGTCGCCTGACGCATGGATAACAATCAGCCGATCATCGTCAAGCGCGTCAAGCGCTATGCCGCTGGCCACCACGGCGGCGGCTGGAAGATCGCCTTCGCCGACTTCGCTACCGCCATGATGGCGTTCTTCCTCGTGCTCTGGCTGCTGTCCTCGGCCACGCCCGAGCAGAAGAAGGCCATCTCCGGTTACTTCCAGGACCCCATCGGCTTCACCGAGAGTGCCAGCCCCTACGTCATCGACCTGGGCGGCACGCCGACGCCGGCGCCGGACAAGACGCTGAATCCGCAGATCCAGGCTCAGCCGGATGCCGACGAGACGCGGATCAACCCGGAGGAGAACGCCAAGATCAACGAGCAGCAGGCCGAGGACGTCGCCGAGAAGGTCGAGAAGGAGCGCCTGGAGTTGCTGCTGCAGGAACTGCAGAACAAGGTCGACGAGAACCCGACGCTCAAGCGCTTCAAGGACCAGATCCTCTTCGAGATCACCCAGGACGGCCTGCGTATCCAGATTGTCGATTCGGACAACCGGCCGATGTTCGATCTGGGCAGCGCGCGTTTGCAGTCCTATTTCGAGGACATCCTGCTGGCGCTGGCCGAGACCATCAAGCAGGTGCCGAACAAGATCAGCATCAGTGGCCACACCGACGCCAAGCCCTACGCCGGCAATGGCGACTTCGGCAACTGGGAGCTTTCGGCCAACCGCGCCAACGCGGCGCGGCGCGCGCTGGAAGCCGGCGGCTACCCGGAAGACCAGATCGCCCGCGTGGTGGGCTACGCCTCTTCGGCGCTGTTCGACCGCGACCAGCCGCTGAATCCAGTGAACCGTCGCATCGACATCATCGTCCTGACCAAGAAGGCCCAGCGCGCCATCGAGGGGCAGGACGGCGGCAGCGACAAGCCGGTCGATGGCGCAACCCCGGCTGCCCCGGGCGCCGCCACACCGGCAGCGGCCAATGGCGCACCGGCCAAGCCGGCGAGCGGGCAGGGCGACCCTGTGCCGCCGGACCAGCTCAAGCAGAAGCTCAACCTGTTCGACGACGGCGGTACGCTGAAACTCGACGAGCTGAACAAGCAGCAGTAGGAAACGAAGAAGGCCAGCTGAAAAGCTGGCCTTCTTCGTTGCGCTTCATGCCATTGATTTGCCGAGGCGTGCTCGCTCCTACTTGCCCGCGCAACATCGGTGCGGCGGATAACGCTTGAGGCGTTATGCGCCCTACGGCTCGCATCGGCGTAGGGCGCATAAAGCGGAACGCTTTATCCGCCAATCAATATTCGTCTTCCGGCAGGCTCGCGAGGATGTGCCGGTAGCTGGCCATCCGTTGCGGCGAAACACGCCCGTCTTCCAGCGCCTTGAGTAGCGCACAGCCCGGTTCGCGATCGTGCTTGCAGTCACGGAAGCGGCAATGGCCGAGCAGGTCGTGAAACTCGATGAAGCCGGCTTCGACATCGTCACGGCTGACATGCCCGAGGCCGAATTCACGGATGCCGGGAGAGTCGATCAGGTCGCCGCCGGCGGGGAAGTGGAACAGCCGCGCGGTGGTGGTGGTGTGGGTGCCCTTGCCGGTGACTTCCGACAGATCGCCAACACGGGTATCGACGCCGGGTAGCAGCGCGTTCACCAGCGACGACTTGCCCACGCCCGACTGGCCGACGAACACGCTGACGTGCTCGTTCAGCGCCGCGCGCAGGGCGTCCAGTGCCAGGCCATTGGCGGCCGAGACTTCCAGCAGCGGGTAGCCCAGTTCGCGGTAGGTGCCCAACAGCGAATCGAGGAAGGGCGCGTTCTCTTCGTCAATCAGGTCGGCCTTGTTCAGCAGCAGCAGCGGCTTGATGCCGGCGTGCTCGGCGGCCACCAGGTAGCGGTCGATCAGGTTGGCGTGGGGTTCCGGGCGCGGGGCGAAGACGATCACGATGCGATCGACGTTGGCCGCCACCGGCTTGAGCACGCCGCGCATGTCCGGGCGACGCAGCTCGGACGTTCGCGGCAATTGCGCGACGATCACCCCGATTCCCTGATTGCCGGGGCGCCAGACCACCTGGTCGCCGGTCACCAGCGGGGGCAGGTTGGCGCGCAAGTGGCAGCGGAACACCTGGCCGGCGTGGTCGCCTTCCTGCGCTTCGACTTCCACCTGTACCCCGAAGTGGGCAATTACCTGGCCGGTCTGCTCCGGGCCGAGGTCGCCGCCTTCCAGTTCTTCCAGGGCACGCGACTCGCGCTTCGCCGCGCGCGAAGCGCGTTCTTCCTGGACTTTTTCGATCCGCCAGCTCTGCCGGCGGGTGAGATGACGCTTGGCCATAGGGTATCCACAGGGAAAATCGCGCCGCAGTTTAGCATGCGCAGGCCCGCTTCCCGCTAAACTAGAGGGCTGAGCTGAGGAGCCCCATCATGCAGAACCCACAGAACCTGATCTGGATCGACCTGGAAATGACCGGGCTGGACCCGGACAAGGACGTCATCATCGAGATGGCGACCATCGTCACCGACAGCGACCTGAACATCCTCGAGGAAGGCCCGGTGATCGCCGTGCACCAGAGTGAGGAGCTGCTCGCCGGCATGGACGAGTGGAACACCCGTCAGCACGGCCAGTCCGGCCTGACCCAGCGCGTGCGCGAAAGCAGCATCTCGGCGGCCGAAGCCGAGGCGATGACCATCGCCTTCCTGGAAAAGTGGGTGCCCAAGCGCAGTTCGCCGATCTGCGGCAACAGCATCTGCCAGGACCGCCGCTTCCTCTACCGCCACATGCCGAAGCTGGAAGGCTACTTCCACTACCGCAACCTGGACGTCTCCACCCTCAAGGAACTGGCCGCACGCTGGGCTCCGGCGGTGCGTGACGGCTTCAAGAAGGGCAACACCCATCTGGCGCTGGACGACATCCGCGAATCCATCGCCGAGCTGCGCTACTACCGCGAGCATTTCATCAAGGTGTAATCGGTTCCGATCGGAGCACCCTCTCCCTAGCCCTGGCTGCGCGCCCCGCTCCGAAGGGAGAGGGGACTGGATTGGCGTGATGCTGGCGCGGCATCCTTCCTGATACAGAAGTATTAGGAAAACACAGTAGACAGGCTTGGCGCGGATACTCCCTCTCCCTTCAGGGAGAGGGCGGGGGAGAGGGGCTTTCAGGCGCCGTGCCGGCCCAGCGCCCACTCCACATGCTCGCGCACCAGCTCCGACGGGAACTCCCGCCGCGCGCGCAGCGCCTCGATCACCGGGATGGTCGATGGCGCGTTGCCCAGGCCCACGGCCAGGTTGCGCAGCCAGCGTTCGTAACCGGCGCGCCTAAGCGGCGAGCCCTCGGTACGGCTGAGAAATTCTCCCTCCGTCCACAGGAACAGCTCCGCCAGCGCGGCGTTGTCCAGGCTGTGGCGCGGCTGGAAGTCGCCCTGGTCGGTGGCGCGGGCGAAGCGGTTCCACGGACAGACCATCTGGCAGTCGTCGCAGCCGAACACGCGGTTGCCAATCAGCGGGCGCAGGTCCACGGGAATCGGGCCTTTCAGCTCGATGGTCAGGTAGGAAATACAGCGCCGAGCGTCCAGCACATAGGGCGCCACGAAGGCCGCGGTGGGGCAGATATCCATGCAGGCCGAGCAGCGCCCGCAGTGCTCCGTGCCGTGCGGTTCGTCCACCGGCAGCGGCAGGTCGGTGAACAGCTCGCCGAGGAAAAAGTAGCTGCCGGCCTTGCGGTTGAGCACCAGGGTGTTCTTGCCGATCCAGCCCAGGCCCGATTGCTCGGCAATGGCTTTCTCCAGCACCGGCGCGCTGTCGACGAAGGCGCGGAAACCGAACGGACCGACCTGCTGCTGGATGCGCTCGGCCAACTGCTGCAGGCGTTTGCGGATCAGCTTGTGATAGTCGCGGCCCAGGGCGTAGCGCGAGACATAGGCCTTCTCCGGATCGCCCAGAACCTGCGCCATGCGTGTGTCGCCGGGCAGGTAGTCCATGCGTAGCGAAACCACGCGCAGCGTGCCGGGCACCAGTTCGTCCGGCCGCCAGCGCTTGCTGCCGTGGGCGCCCATGTAGTCCATCTCGCCGTGGTAGCCCGCATCCAGCCAGCGCTGCAGGTGGGCGCCGTGCTCCTCGAGGTCGAGCCCGCTGATGCCGACCTGCTGGAAGCCGAGTTCGCGCCCCCAATCCTTGATGGAGCGGGCGAGGTCGGCGTAATCGAGCGTTGAATCGTGCATGGAAGGCGGGAAACCGAAGTCCGGGTGCGTATAATTCTGCCAGACCTGGCTGGCGTCGGCCCGTCCGTACGCCAATAGCCGTTCAAAATCTGCTGCGCGTCGGCAGAGCTGCGTTAAAAACAGACTCGGAATGCTCATTTACAGCAGTAAACTGCGCTCCCTCGTCTCTTTTTGCCTTGCTCTGCTCTAGCTCGCGAGCTTTTGAACAGGCTTTCAGGCGACACATTCTGCCGCCCGGAACAGCGATGACTGCCCACGACGATCTGCCCCTGAATCTCTACAGCGCCCAGCAGGTGCGCGACCTTGATGCACGCCTCATCGCCGCCGGCACGCCCGGCTTCGAGCTGATGCGTCGCGCCGCCCATGCTGCCTGGCGCGCGCTGCGCCGCCAGTGGCCGGATGCTGGCGAGATCACCGTGCTGGCCGGCCATGGAAACAACGCTGGTGACGGCTACCTGATCGCTGCCCTGGCCCTGCGCGCCGGTTGGCGCGTGCGCGTGCTGGCGGTGGGCGATGTCGCCCGCCTCTCTGGCGATGCCGCCTCGGCCCATGGCGAGGCGCGCGCGGCCGGCGTGGATATCGAAGTCTGGAGCGACCGCACCGAACTGCGTGGCGTGCTGGTGGATGCGCTGCTGGGCACCGGCCTCGGCGGCGAGGTGCGCGAACCTTATGCCTCGGCCATCGCGGCGATCAACGCCAGCAGCCTGCCAGTCCTGGCCGTGGACATCCCTTCCGGCCTCAGCGCGGATACCGGGCAAGTGTTGGGCTGCGCGGTGAACGCCGACCTGACCGTGACATTCATTGGCCTCAAGCTCGGCCTGTTCACTGCCCTGGGGCCCGACCAGTGCGGCGAACTGGTTTTCGACGGGCTCGATGCCGATCCTGCGCTGCTTCCAGAAAATGGCGTGGCGCGCCGACTCGCTCCGGCTTCCCTGCCTCTTCTCGCCACGCGCCCGAAGGCCGCGCACAAGGGCCTGTTCGGCCATGTGCTGGTGGTCGGCGGCGATACCGGCCTGGGCGGCGCCGTGCTGCTGGCCGCAGAGAGTGCGCTGCGCTGTGGCGCCGGGCTGGTTTCCCTGGCGACCCGCGTGGCCCACGTGCCCGCTGTGCTGGCTCGTCGCCCCGAACTGATGGCGCGCGGCGTCTCCTCTTCCGCAGAGTTGCTGCGCCTCGCCGAGCGCGCCGATGTGCTGGTGGTCGGCCCTGGCGTCGGTCGTGATGCCTGGGGGCGCGTACTGGTCAGCGCTGCAGCGAGCCTGGAGCGCCGACAGGTGTGGGACGCCGATGCGCTCAATCTGCTGGCCGAAGAGCGGGTGGCCCGCCCGTCCGGCGACTGGGTGATCACTCCCCATCCCGCCGAAGCGGCCCGCCTGCTGGGTATCTCCACCGCGGAGGTTCAGGCGGATCGCCCCAAGGCCGCTCTCGCACTGGCGCAGCGCTATCAGGCGGTGGTCGTGCTCAAGGGCGTCGGTAGCCTGATCGCGTCCCCGGATGGCCGGCTCGCGCTGTGCGATCACGGTCATCCAGCCATGGCGGGCGCCGGGCTGGGGGACGTGCTTTCCGGCATCCTTGGTGCGCTGCTGGCGCAGGGGCTGCCTGCATTCGATGCCGCTTGCCTGGCGGTCTGGCTGCACGCGCGCGCCGGCGAGTCGCTCGGCGCGCAAGGTCGCGGCCTGGCCGCCGCCGATCTGATTCCTGCCGTTCGTCAGTTGCTCGAGGAGTTGTGCCCATGCCTGAACTGAATCTGTTCGCCGACGGCGAAGAGGCTATGGTCGATCTGGGTCGGCGGATCGCCGAGGCGATCGGCGGGCGCGGGGTGATCTATCTGCATGGCGACCTGGGGGCGGGCAAGACCACGCTGTCGCGCGGCATCCTGCGGGGATTGGGCCACGGTGGAGCGGTCAAGAGTCCGACCTTCACCCTGGTCGAGCCCTACGAAATCGGCGATCTGCGCGCCTTCCACTTCGATCTCTATCGCCTTGCCGATCCGGAGGAACTGGAGTTCCTCGGCATCCGCGACTACTTCGAAGGCGATGCCTTGTGCCTGATCGAGTGGGCGGAGCGTGGCAAAGGCATTTTGCCAAAGGCCGACATGGACATTACCATTGTTCCGCATGCGGGCGGACGCATGCTGCGCCTCGACCCGCACGGAACACGGGGCGAAGCCTGGTGTGCCGCCCTGGCCACGGGAGCATAGAAAAAAGATGGGTTGGGGGTTGCGCCTTCGGGCGTTGTTTATCGGGGTGTCCGTTCTGCTGGCATTCGTTGCCGGCGAGGTTTCTGCCGCCACGCAAATCAAGAGCGTGCGCATCTGGCGCGCGCCGGACAACACACGTCTGGTGTTCGATCTGTCCGGCCCCGTGCAGCACAGTCTGTTCACCCTGAGCGCGCCCAACCGCATCGTCGTCGACATCAACGGCGCGCAGATGTCTGCCGCGCTCGACAAGCTCAAGTTTGGCAATACCCCGATCACCGCGATGCGCTCTGCCCAGCGCTCGCCCACCGACCTGCGCCTGGTGCTGGACCTGAAGAACCAGGTCACGCCCAAGAGCTTCGTGCTGCCGCCGAACCAGCAGTACGGCAACCGCCTGGTCGTCGACCTGTATGACCAGGGCGCCGACATTGCCCCGGACGTCCCGGCGACCCCGACGCCCAGCGTGCCCGCCACGCCGGTCAGCCCTGCCCAGTCGGTGGCCAAGATTCCCGCGCCCAGCAGTGGCGGCAAGCGCGATGTGGTGATCGCCATCGACGCCGGTCACGGCGGTGAAGACCCTGGCGCCCTCGGCCCGAATGGTCTGCACGAGAAGAACATCACCCTGTCGATCGCCCGCGAACTGCAGCGGCAGATCAACCAGATGAAAGGCTTCCGCGCCGAACTGACGCGGACCGGCGACTACTTCATCCCACTGCGCAACCGCACCGTGATCGCCCGCAAGAAGGGCGCGGACCTGTTCGTTTCGATCCACGCGGACGCCGCGCCCAGCCGCAGCGCCTTCGGTGCATCGGTATTCGCCCTGTCCGACCGTGGTGCCACTTCCGAGACCGCGCGCTGGCTGGCCGACACGGAAAACCGCTCCGACCTCATCGGCGGTGACGGCGGCGTGAACCTCGACGACAAGGACAAGATGCTCGCTGGCGTGCTGCTCGACCTGTCGATGACCGCCACCATGTCCTCCAGTCTGGACGTCGGCCACAAGGTGCTGACCAGCGTCGGCCGCGTCACCCCGCTGCATAAGCGCCGCGTGGAACAGGCCGGCTTCATGGTGCTGAAGTCCCCGGACATCCCGTCGATCCTGGTGGAAACCGGGTTCATCTCCAACCCGAACGAATCGGCCAAGCTGGCCAGCGGCTCGCACCAGCAGGCCCTGGCGCGCTCCATCGCTGCGGGTGTGCGTCAGTACTTCGTGCAGACCCCGCCGCCGGGCACCTATATCGCCTCGTTGCGCGACGGCGGCCAGTTGGCTTCCGGCCCGCGTGAGTACGTCGTGCGCAGTGGCGACAGCCTGGCGATGGTAGCCAGCCGTTTCGATGTCAGCACGTCCTCGATCCGCAGCGCCAATTCGCTCAAGAGCGACGAGCTGAAGATTGGCCAGGTGTTGAAGATCCCGGGCACCTCCCTGGCGTCGCAGCAATGAGTGACGTTCGCCGAATCCAGCTGCTGACTCCGCGGCTGGCGAACCAGATCGCTGCCGGCGAAGTGGTCGAGCGGCCCGCCTCGGTCATCAAGGAACTGTTGGAAAACTGCCTGGACGCCGGTGCCAAACGCATCGACATCGAAGTTGAGCAGGGCGGCGTCAAGCTGCTGCGTGTGCGCGACGATGGCAGCGGCATTCCTGCCGACGACCTGCCTTTGGCACTGGCGCGCCATGCCACCAGCAAGATCCGCGAGCTGGAAGACCTGGAGCGGGTAATGAGCCTGGGCTTCCGTGGCGAAGCGCTGGCCTCGATCAGCTCCGTTTCGCGCCTGACCCTGACCTCCCGTACCGCCGATGCCGAGCAGGCCTGGCAGGTGGAGGTCGAAGGCCGCGACATGGAGTCCACCGTGAAGCCGGCGGCACACCCGGTGGGCACCAGCATCGAAGTGCGCGACCTGTTCTTCAACACCCCGGCGCGTCGCAAATTCCTGCGCGCCGAGAAGACCGAGTTCGATCACCTGCAGGAAGTCATCAAGCGTCTGGCGCTGGCGCGCTTCGATGTGGCTTTCCACCTGCGCCACAACGGCAAGACCATCCTCTCGCTGCATGAGGCGAAGGACGAGGCCTCCCGCGCCCGCCGCGTCGGCGCCGTGTGCAGCGCTGGTTTCCTTGAACAGGCCCTGCCCATCGAAGTGGAGCGCAACGGCCTGCACCTGTGGGGCTGGGTCGGTCTGCCGACCTTCTCGCGTAGCCAGCCGGACCTGCAGTACTTCTACGTGAACGGCCGCATGGTGCGCGACAAGCTGGTCGCCCACGCTGTGCGCCAGGCCTATCGCGATGTGCTGTACAACGGCCGGCATCCGACCTTCGTGCTGTTCTTCGAAGTCGATCCCGCGGTGGTGGACGTCAACGTCCACCCGACCAAGCACGAAGTGCGCTTCCGCGACGGCCGCATGGTCCACGACTTCCTCTACGGCACCCTGCACCGGGCGCTGGCGGAAGTGCGTCCGGACGACCAGTTGGCTCCGCCGGGCGCCACCACCCTGACTGCGCCGCGCCCCACGGGTGCGGAAGCCGGCGAGTTCGGCCCGCAGGGCGAGATGCGCCTGTCCGAGACCGTGCTGGAGGCTCCGGCCGCCGCACGCGCCTGGCAGCCCAGCCCATCTTCCGGCGGATCCGCTGGCGGTGGCTACAGCTACCAGCCGACGCGCCCGGAAATGCCGCCGATCCAGGAGGCCCAGGGCGCCTACAAGGCCTACTTTGCTCCGCTGCCCGACCAGGCGCCGCAGGCGTTGCCGGAAAGCAGCCAGGATGTGCCGCCGCTGGGCTACGCCCTGGCGCAGCTCAAGGGCATCTACATCCTTTCGGAGAACGCCCACGGCCTGGTGCTGGTGGATATGCACGCCGCCCACGAGCGCATCATGTACGAGCGCCTGAAGACTGCGATGGCCAGTGAAGGCCTGCGTGGCCAGCCGCTGCTGGTGCCGGAGTCCATCGCCGTCAGCGAACGCGAGGCGGACTGCGCCGAAGAGCATGGCAGCTGGTTCTCCAAACTCGGCTTCGAATTGCAGCGGCTCGGCCCGGAAACCCTGGCGATCCGCCAGATTCCCGCGCTGCTCAAGCAGGCCGAGGCGACGCAGTTGGTGCGCGACGTACTTGCCGACCTGCTGGAGTACGGCACCAGCGACCGTATCCAGGCACACCTCAACGAGTTGCTCGGCACCATGGCCTGCCACGGCGCCGTGCGCGCCAATCGCCGCCTGACGCTGCCGGAGATGAATGGCCTGCTGCGTGACATGGAAGTGACTGAGCGCAGCGGCCAGTGCAACCACGGCCGGCCGACCTGGACGCAGCTGGGGCTCGACGAACTGGACAAGCTGTTCCTGCGCGGACGTTGATTTCCGTAAGGTTGCGTTCAGGAAAGTGCAGTAAACTGCGCGCCAATCGATTCAGCAGTGCGCAATAACGAGCTCCCGATGTCCCTGCCTCCCGCCATTTTCCTCATGGGCCCCACCGCCGCCGGCAAGACCGACCTGGCGCTGGAACTGGCGCGTCTGCTGCCAGTGGAGCTGATCAGCGTGGACTCGGCGCTGATCTACCGCGACATGGACATCGGTACCGCCAAGCCCTCTCGTGACGTGTTGGCCGAGTTCCCGCATCGCCTGATCGACATCCGCGACCCCAGCGAGGCCTATTCGGCTGCGGAGTTCCGCGCTGACGCCCTGGCGGCCATGGCCGAAATCACCGCGGCCGGAAAGATCCCGCTGCTGGTCGGCGGCACCATGTTGTATTTCAAGGCGTTGCTGGAAGGCCTGGCCGATATGCCTAGTGCTGACCCCGCCGTGCGTGCCGAACTGGAAGCCTGGGCCGCCGCCGAAGGCTGGGGCGCCCTGCACGCGGAGCTTGCTCGCGTCGACCCGGAGTCGGCCGCGCGCATCCATCCCAACGATCCCCAGCGACTCGTCCGTGCCCTCGAAGTCTTTCGCGTCAGCGGTATGTCAATGACTGCACACCGCCTGCGCCAGGCGAGTGAAAATGCGGGTCTTGGCGCGCAAGGCAGTGGACAATTACCGTATACTGTGGCTCATCTGGCGATCGCACCTCTGCAGCGCCAGGTGTTGCACGAGCGTATCGCGCAACGTTTTGACCAGATGCTGGAACAGGGCTTCATCGCCGAGGTCGAACGCCTTCGCGCAAGGAGTGACTTGCACGTGGGGCTACCGTCCATAAGAGCGGTGGGTTACCGACAGGTATGGGATTACCTCGAGGGCAAACTGTCCTACGCTGAGATGGTGGAGCGCGGCGTCATCGCCACGCGGCAGCTGGCCAAGCGCCAGTTCACCTGGCTCCGCAGCTGGAGCGATCTACACTGGTTGGACAGTCAGGCAAGCGACAATTTGCCGCGTGCCTTGAAATACTTTGAGGCGGTCTCCATATAGGTTCGAGACCTTAATTCCGGCCGTCTATCCTTGGGGTTCAGGACGGCGTTAAGCCAAATTCGACTACTACTAAATCAGTTTTTTACCCTTACAAGGAGTGCGGCATATGTCAAAAGGGCATTCGCTACAAGACCCTTACCTCAATACCCTGCGCAAAGAACGCGTTCCGGTTTCCATCTACCTGGTCAACGGCATCAAGCTGCAGGGTCAGATCGAATCCTTCGACCAGTTCGTCATCCTGCTGAAGAACACTGTCAGCCAGATGGTCTACAAGCATGCGATTTCCACCGTGGTTCCCAGCCGCCCCGTGCGCCTGCCCACCGGTGATCAACCGGCCGAGCCGGGCAACGTTTGACGGGAGTCCGCCTTGTTCTTTGAGCGCCCGGGTGGTGGGGAACGGGCCATTCTGGTCCATCTGGAAGGTCAGGACCCCGAGGCGCGCGAAGACCCGCAGGAATTCCAGGAGCTGGCCCGTTCGGCAGGCGCGGAATCGGTTGCTTTCGTCAGCATTTCGCGCCATCAGCCCTCAGCCAAGTACCTGATCGGCAGCGGCAAGGTCGAAGAGTTGCACGACCTCGTCCACGCCGAGAAGGTCGAGCTGATCATCTTCAATCACACCCTTACGCCGAGCCAGGAGCGCAACCTCGAGCGAGCGCTCGAATGTCGCGTGCTCGATCGTACGGGGCTGATCCTCGATATCTTCGCCCAGCGCGCCCGTACCCATGAGGGCAAGCTGCAGGTGGAGCTCGCCCAGCTGGAACACATGAGCACGCGTCTGGTGCGCGGCTGGACTCACCTTGAGCGCCAGAAAGGCGGTATCGGCCTGCGTGGCCCGGGTGAAACCCAGCTGGAAACCGACCGCCGCCTGCTGCGTGGGCGTATCCGGCAGATCAAGTCACGCCTGGAAAAGGTCCGCAGCCAACGCGAGCAGGCCCGTCGCGGCCGTCGCCGTGCGGAGATTCCGGCGGTGTCCCTGGTGGGCTACACCAACGCCGGCAAGTCCACGCTGTTCAATGCGCTGACCACTTCCGAGGTCTACGCAGCCGACCAGTTGTTCGCCACCCTCGACCCGACCCTGCGCCGCCTGGAGCTGAATGACGTCGGGCCGATCGTGCTGGCCGACACCGTGGGCTTCATTCGTCACCTTCCGCACAAGCTGGTAGAGGCGTTTCGAGCTACCTTGGAAGAGTCCAGCAACTCCGATCTGCTGCTGCATGTGATCGACTCCCACGAGCCGGATCGCGATGCGCAGATCGAACAGGTGCTGGCGGTGCTGAAAGAGATCGGTGCGAATGAGTTGCCGATGCTCGAGGTGTACAACAAGATCGACCTGCTGCCGGACATGCAGCCGATGATTCAGCGTGACGAGCTGGGCAAGCCGGTGCGCGTCTGGCTGTCGGCGCGGGAGTCGCGCGGGCTGGAGTTGCTGGAGCAGGCGGTCGCCGAGTTGCTGGGGGAGGATATGTTCGTGGGAACACTCTGTCTGCCACAGCGCTTGGGACGACTCCGGGCTCAGTTCTTCGAGCTGGGTGCGGTACAGTCGGAGAATCACGACGAACAAGGACGCGCCGTTTTGCAGGTCCGCCTGCCGCGTGTCGAGTTGAACCGCATGGTGAGCCGCGAAGGCTGGCAGCCGTCGGAGTTCATTGCGCAACACACTTTGCAATAAAGCCCGGCACACTGTTTTTGGCAGGGTAAGGGGCATTCGGTAGCATAGGTGGGCGCGCCGTAGGCGCGTTTTCGCGTTATCAGATGGAGAGCGCTATGGCTTGGAATGAGCCGGGTGACAACTCGAACAAGAACGACCAGGACCCCTGGGGTGGACGCCGTGGTGGTGGTCGCCAGGGTCCTCCTGATCTGGATGAGGCCTTCCGCAAGCTGCAAGACAGCCTGAACGGAATTTTTGGCAAACCCAAGCGCGGCAGTGGTTCGGGCGGTGGCGGCGGTGGTCGGGGCGGTAGCCTCGGTCTGTTCGGTATCGGCCTGGCGATCCTTGCCGTGCTGTGGCTGTACAACGCCATTTACGTGGTGGACGAACAGGAGCAGGCGGTGATCCTGCGCTTCGGTCAGTACCACGAGACCGTGGGCCCCGGCCTGAACATCTACTTCCCGCCGATCGACAAGAAGTTCCAGGAGAACGTCACCCGCGAGCGTGCCTACAGCAAGCAGGGTCAGATGCTCACCGAGGACGAGAACATCGTCGAGGTTCCGCTGACCGTGCAGTACAAGGTCAGCAACCTGAAGGACTTCGTGCTTAACGTCGACCAGCCGGAAGTGAGCCTGCAGCACGCCACCGAAAGCGCCCTGCGCCATGTGGCCGGCTCGACCACCATGGACAAGATCCTCACCGAGGGTCGTGAACAGATGGCCACCGAGGTGCGTGATCGCCTGCAGCGTTTCCTCGATACCTACAAGACCGGTATCACGGTGACTCAGGTGAACATCCAGAGTGCCGCCGCGCCGCGTGAAGTACAGGAAGCGTTCGACGACGTGATCCGTGCCCGCGAGGACGAGCAGCGCGAGAAGAACCAGGCCGAAGCCTACGCCAACGGCGTGGTGCCCGAAGCCCGTGGCCAGGCCCAGCGCATCATCGAGGAAGCCAACGGCTACCGCGATGAAGTGGTTTCCCGCGCCCAGGGTGAGGCAGACCGCTTCACCAAGTTGGCCGGTGAGTATCACAAGGCTCCGGAAGTCACCCGTCAGCGTCTGTACCTGGACTCCATGCAGGATGTCCTGAGCCAGACCAGCAAGGTGCTGGTCACCGGCCAGCAAGGTCAGAACAACCTGATCTACCTGCCGCTGGACAAGATGATGGATGGCCGTGGTTCGGCAGCTCCGAGCACCGCGCCCAGCGCGAGCAGCAGCACGCCGGATATCGGTTCGCGGGTCGCCAGCGACCTGCAGCAGCGTGACACGCGTACCCGGGAGAGCCGCTGATGAGTAACAAGTCCCTGATCGCCCTCATCGCGGGTGTGGTGGTTGCTGTTGCCGTCTGGAGCAGCGTCTACGTGGTGCAACAGACCGAGCGCGCCGTCATGCTGCGCTTCGGTCGCGTGGTCGAGCCGGACGTGAAGCCCGGTCTGCACTTCAAGATTCCGTACGTCAACACGGTGCGCAAGTTCGATGGCCGCCTGCTGACCCTGGACTCGCCGACCCAGCGCTTCCTGACGCTGGAGAAGAAAGCGGTGATGGTCGACGCCTACGCCAAGTGGCGCGTCTCCGATGCCGAGCGCTTCTACACCGCGACTTCCGGTATGAAGCAGATTGCCGACGAGCGTCTGTCCCGTCGTCTGGAAGCCGGTCTGCGTGACCAGTTCGGCAAGCGCACCCTGCACGAAGTCGTGTCGGGGGAGCGTGATGCGCTGATGGGTGACATCACTGCGTCGCTGAACCGCATGGCGCAGAAGGAGTTGGGTATCGAAGTGGTCGACGTTCGCGTCAAGGCCATCGACCTGCCCAAGGAAGTGAACCGTAGCGTGTTCGAGCGCATGAGCACCGAGCGTGAGCGGGAAGCCCGCGAGCACCGTGCCAAGGGTCGCGAACTGGCTGAAGGTATCCGCGCAGATGCCGACCGTCAGCGTCGTGTGCTGCTGGCCGAGGCCTATCGCGAATCGGAAGAAACCCGTGGTGACGGCGATGCCAAGGCGTCGGCGATCTACGCCAAGGCCTACTCTGCCGATCCGGAGTTCTACGCCTTCACCCGCAGCCTCAAGGCTTATCGCGAGAGCTTTGCGGACAAGAAGGACGTGCTGGTGCTCGATCCGAGCAGCGAGTTCTTCCGCTATCTGGAAAAAGCTAAACCGTAAGTCAAAGTCTCCGGCGGGCGGCAGCGCCCGCCGGAGAAATCGTGTTATCATGGGTCAGCCGGGAAATCCCGGCTTTTTTGCGTCCGCGAGAATGATCGACGAGAGCCATGTGGCAGGAATTCGGCAAGGCGTTCTGTCTGTTGCTGGTGCTGGAAGGCATCCTTCCATTCCTGTACCCGCGTGGTTGGCGCGACGCCGTGAGCGGGCTCGGGCGCCTTGGCGACCGCAGTCTGAGACTCATCGGGCTGGGCAGCATGCTGCTCGGCACCGTCCTTCTTTACTGCATTCATTGAAGTGCCGCCCGGCCTAAAAAAGGAGAGAGGCGACATGGCAACGGTAGACCGCTGGCTGCTGCCAGATGGAATCGAAGAAGTGCTGCCACCGGAGGCGGCTCGCGTTGAAGCAGCCCGCCGTCAGGTGCTGGACCTGTTCCAGCGCTGGGGTTACGAGTTCGTTGTCACCCCGCATATCGAATACCTGGAATCCCTGCTGACCGGTGCCGGCCAGGATCTGGACCTGCGTACCTTCAAGGTCACTGATCCGGCTTCCGGCCGTCTGATGGGCTTCCGTGCGGACATCACGCCGCAAGTGGCACGCATGGACGCCCACAGCCTGCGTCGCGAAGGGCCGAACCGCCTGTGTTACGCCGGCAGCGTGCTGCATGCCCGCCCGCGTGCGCTGGCTACTTCGCGCAGCCCGATCCAGCTGGGCGCCGAACTCTACGGTAATACCGGCTCGGCCGGTGACGTCGAAGTCATCAGCCTGCTGCTCGACATGCTCGAGATGGCCCAGGTGCCGGATGTGCACATGGACCTCGGTCATGTTGGCATCTACCGTGGCCTGGCCCAGGCTGCCGGGCTGTCCGGCGAAGTCGAGCAACTGCTGTTCGACGCCCTGCAGCGCAAGGCCGTGGATGAAATCGCGGCGCTGACCGAAGGCCTGCCAGGCGATCTCGCCGGCATGCTGCGTGCGTTGGCTGAGTTGTGTGGTGGTCGCGAGGTGCTGAGCCAGGCGCGTGAAGTGCTTGCCGGGGCTCCGGCTCCGGTGCAGGCCGCACTGGCGGACATCACGGCTATTGCCGACTCGCTGGCTGCGCGCTTCCCGCAACTGCCGCTGTACTTCGATCTCGGCGAGCTGCGTGGCTATCACTATCACACGGGCGTGGTGTTCGCCGCGTTCGTACCTGGGGTTGGCGAGTCCATCGCCCAGGGCGGCCGTTACGACGACATCGGCGCTGATTTCGGCCGTGCCCGTCCGGCGACCGGTTTTTCCACCGACCTCAAGACCCTGGTCACTCTCGGCCGCGCCCAGCTCGACGAGCCGCGCACCGGAGTCTGGGCGCCGGCCGATGGCGCCGGCTTGTGGCAGGCGGTGCAGCAGCTGCGCCGTCAGGGCGTGCGCGTGGTACAGGCGCTGCCCGGGCAGGATGCGGCTTCGGCTACCGAAGCGGGCTGCGACCGGCAACTGCTGGTTCGCGATGGCAATTGGCAGGTGGCCGCGCTCTGAGGCGCGTCACTCGAGTTTCTGCCGGCCGCGGCCGGCACCGAACATCCACGATGGGGATAAGAGTTATGGGTAAGAATGTCGTAGTCCTGGGCACCCAGTGGGGTGATGAGGGCAAAGGCAAGATCGTCGACCTGCTGACCGACCAGGCTGCTGCCGTGGTGCGTTACCAGGGCGGCCACAACGCTGGTCATACCCTGGTGGTCGCTGGCGAGAAGACCGTGCTGCACCTGATCCCGTCGGGCATCCTGCGCGAAGGCGTGCAGTGCCTGATCGGCAACGGCGTGGTGCTGGCGCCCGATGCGCTGATGCGCGAGATCGCCAAGCTGGAAGAGAAGGGCGTACCGGTGCGCGAGCGCCTGCGCATCAGCCCGTCCTGCCCGCTGATCCTGTCCTTCCACGTGGCCCTGGACCAGGCTCGCGAGAAGGCCCGTGGCGACGCCAAGATCGGGACCACCGGTCGCGGCATTGGTCCGGCCTACGAAGACAAGGTGGCCCGTCGCGGCCTGCGCGTGGGCGATCTGTTCCACCGCGAGCGCTTCGCTGCCAAGCTGGGCGAGCTGCTGGACTACCACAACTTCGTCCTGCAAAACTATTACAAGGAACCGGCCGTTGACTTCCAGAAGACTCTGGATGAGTGCATGGCCTACGCCGAAGAGCTGCGTCCGCTGATGGCTGACGTGACCTCGACCCTGCATGACCTGCGCCGTGCCGATGAGAACATCATGTTCGAAGGCGCCCAGGGCTCGTTGCTGGACATCGACCACGGTACCTATCCGTTCGTCACCAGCTCCAACACCACGGCCGGCGGCACCGCCACCGGTTCGGGCTTTGGTCCGCTGTTCCTGGATTACATCCTGGGGATCACCAAGGCCTACACCACTCGCGTGGGTTCCGGCCCGTTCCCGACCGAGCTGTTCGATGAAGTCGGCGCCCGCCTGGCCAAGGTCGGTCACGAGTTCGGCGCCACCACCGGGCGTGCCCGTCGTTGCGGCTGGTTCGATGCCGTCATCCTGCGTCGCGCCATCGAGATCAACAGCCTGTCCGGCCTGTGCCTGACCAAGCTGGACGTCCTCGACGGCCTGGAAACCGTGCGCATCTGCACCGGCTACCAGAATGCCGCCGGCGAACTGCTGACTGATGCGCCGACCGACGCCGACAGCTACATCGGCCTGCAGCCGATCTACGAAGACCTGCCGGGCTGGAGCGAGTCGACCGTCGGCGTGCAGAGCCTGGAAGGCCTGCCGGCCAATGCGCGTGCTTACATCAAGCGCATCGAGGAGCTGGTCGGTGCGCCCATCGACATCATCTCCACCGGCCCGGACCGCGCCGAGACCATCGTCCTGCGTCATCCGTTCGGCTGATCCATACGCTGTACTGCAACGGGCCGCTTATGCGGCCCGTTGTCGTTTCTGCCCTCCGTGTTTTGCTGCCCGGCACGCGCTTTGCTGGTGAAACGGATCGGCGCGCCACCTGCGCCGGAGTTCCGTTGCCTCCCGGAGGAAGCCTGCCGTGTCCGCCGTCCTGTCGCTCCTGCGCAGTCGCTTGCTGCGCCCCGCATTCATCGCCTTGGGCATCGCGCTGCTGGTGCAGCTGGCGATTGCCCTGTGGCTCACTCGCAGCACCGTCGATGGCCTGGTCAGCGATCTGGGGGATCACCTGGGTAACGAATCGCAACGCCTGGCTGGTGAGCTGGAGCAGGCCGGTCGCGAAGTTACCTCCGGTTTGAATGATCTTTCCGCGCGTACCCGCGAGCGCCTGGGCTCGGCGCTCTCCGCGCGGCTGGAAGAAGAGCAGGGCGAGTTGCGTCAGAGCCTGGAGCAGAGCCTGCGCCAATCCGCCACCGAATTGGCGCAGCTGCTGGCCGCCGTGGCGCCCAAGGCCATGTGGGACAACGACGTGCCGCTGCTCTCCGATTACGCTCGGCGCGCCCAGGCTAATCCCAATGTGCTCTTCGTGGTCTACGACGATCCGCAAGGCCAGCACCTCACCCGTTACCTCAATCGCGAGGATGAGCGGGTTAAGGCGCTGCTGGAAAAAGGCAAGGGTGAGCGGGCGCTGGACAAGGTGCTGGAGGCCGCGAGCCACGACAGCTCGGTGTTTCTCGTTGAAGCGCCGATCAGCCCGAATGGCGTGGAAATCGGTAAGGTGCGCCTGGGTGTTTCCACTGATGCGATCGAAAAGCAGATCGCCGCGCTGGATCAGCGCTTCTCTGCCCTGGTCGCCAGTGGCGATCAGTTGGTGGGGGACAGCCTTGCCGGCGCAGCTGCTGACAGCACCAGGGCGCTGACTGCGCGTCTGCAGTCGGCGAAACAGGCGGCAGACGGCATGAGCCGGGGCGCGAAGACCTCCATCGAAGAAGCGGCGGGTACCCTGCGTTTGCGCATCGGTATGGGCTTGGTGCTGGTTGGTCTTGGTGTGCTGCTGTGCCTGGCAATCGTGCTCGGCCATCGCGTGGTGAATCGTCTGCGCCTGCTGATCAATGCGTTGAATGACCTGGCGGCGGGCGAGGGTGACCTGACTCGCCGGGTGCGCCTGGATAGTCGGGATGAACTGGGCGAGATGGCGACCGCGGTGAATCGCTTCGTCGACAAGCTTCAGCCCATCGTGCGAGAGGCCGGGCAGGTTGCTCAGCAGACCGGCAGTGAAATTGCCGCGCTGGCCACTCGCAGTGCCAGCGCCGAGGCGGCGACGGACCGGCAGCGCAATGAGGTCGCCGGTAGCCTGGAGGCGCTCTCCGGGATGGCGGCGGAAGCGGAAATGGAGAGTCGCTCCATGGAGGCGGCCTTGGCGCGGGTCGGAGAGATCCGCAAGGCGGCGCAGGACAATGCAGCCATTGCCCGCAGGGTCGGTGGCCTGATCGAAACCCTGGAGTCCCGCGTGCAGAGCGGGGCCGGTGTGATCGAGCGCCTGGCGCGGCAGAGCGAGCAGATCGAGGTGGTGCTCTCGGTGATCCATGGCATCGCCGAACAGACCAACCTGCTGGCGCTGAACGCCGCCATCGAAGCGGCCCGTGCGGGTGAAAGTGGGCGCGGTTTCGCCGTGGTGGCGGATGAGGTGCGAGCGCTGGCGAGCAAGACCCAGCAGTCCACGGGCGATATTCAGTCGCATATCGGTGCGTTGCAGCAGGGTGCACGGGAGGCAGTCTCCGCTATTGGGCAGGCTCGTGAGCAGGCTGTTCAGGGGTTGGCCGCGTTGCAGGATAGCGAGCGGCTGCAGCGGGAAGTGCAGAGTGCGGTGGAGGAAGTGCACGGGGCCATCGAGGCGGCGACCCATTCGGCGCAGCAGCAGGCGGCTGGTGCTGCCGCGGTGCGCGGCCGGGTCGAGGTGATCCATGCTGAAGCAAGTCGAGCCGCGGAAGCGGTGAGTGCGACGGCCAGCAGTGGGCGAGTGCTCGATGGGTTGGCCGGCCAGTTGCGCGCCAGCCTGGGGCAGTTCAAGGCGTGAGGGTGCGCACGGCCCCAGTGTTTGTGGGGAGGCGAACGCTGTCGGCGATTGGGTCGGGCTCGGCGCGGAGCTGATTCATTGCCGGCGGAGCCCGCTCCTGCACCAGGTTTGAATTCTTGGCGAGGCGGAAAGCCGAAAACGAAAAAGCCGAGCAGTGCTCGGCTTTTTCGTTTGAAGATGGTGCCCAGGAGAAGACTCGAACTTCCACGGTGTTGCCACCGCTAGGACCTGAACCTAGTGCGTCTACCAATTCCGCCACCTGGGCATGCTTTTCAGCATGGGGTGCGATGATCGCTCATCGTCTTGCGGTGATGCAACCCTTGGTTGCATCTGGCGGTCTATCGTTCGGTTTCAGGGTTCCGAACCCGCCTGATAAAGCCTGTCAGTGACTGACTTTATCCTTGAATAAGTGGTGCCCAGGAGAAGACTCGAACTTCCACGGTGTTGCCACCGCTAGGACCTGAACCTAGTGCGTCTACCAATTCCGCCACCTGGGCACTGGAGTCGATGATTACTCATCGTTTCCGTGTTACAACGTCTGTGTGACGCTGTGGGCGCGAACTATACGGAGAGCGTTTTCGCTTGTAAACCCCTGATGCGATAAAAAATTTATTCCCGTCCAAAGCTGACCGACGAGCGGATTTCGCGCTTCAATAAGCAGATGGCGAACCATACCCCTATATATAAGGTGACCGCACTTTAATGGCCGATTGGCAAAACCTCGATCCCGAGGCCGCCCGCGAGGCGGAAAAATACGACAACCCTATCCCCAGCCGTGAACTCATCCTGGCGCACCTCGCCGAACGCGGCGCGCCCGCTACGCGGGCCCAATTGCTCGACGAGCTCGGCCTCTCCGGTGAGGAGCCGGAAGAAGCGCTGCGCCGCCGACTGCGCGCCATGGAGCGCGATGGCCAGCTCATCTATACCCGCCGTGGCGCCTACGCGCCGGTGGACAAGCTCGACCTGATCCTCGGCCGCATCGCCGGCCACCGCGACGGCTTCGGCTTCCTCATCCCCGATGACGGCAGCGACGACCTGTTCCTCAGCCCGACGCAGATGCGCCTGGTGTTCGACGGTGACCGCGCCTTGGCGCGCGTCTCCGGCTTCGACCGCCGCGGCCGCCGTGAGGGCGCCGTGGTGGAGGTGGTCGAGCGCGCCCACGAGACCATCGTCGGCCGTTATTTCGATGAAAGCGGCATCGGCACGGTCGTGGCCGACAACCCGAAGATCCAGCAGGAAGTGCTGATCCCGCCGGGCAAGGCCGGCAAGGCCAAGCACAACCAATTCGTCCAGGTGCGCATCGATGTCTGGCCGAGCGTGCACCGCCAGGCCCAGGGCGAAGTGGTGGAAGTGCTCGGCGACTACATGGCGCCGGGCATGGAAATCGAAGTCGCGCTGCGCAGCTACGACATTCCCCACACCTGGCCCGAGGCAGTGGAGAAGGAAGCCGCCAAACTCAAGCCCGAAGTGCTGGAGAAGGATAAGGAGAAGCGCGTCGACCTGCGCGCCCTGCCTTTCGTCACCATCGACGGCGAGGACGCCCGTGACTTCGACGACGCGGTCTACGCCGAGAAGCGCAAGGGTGGTGGCTGGAAGCTGTTCGTTGCCATCGCCGACGTCTCTCATTATGTGAAGGTCGGCTCGGCCCTGGATGAAGAAGCGGCCAAGCGCGGCAACTCGGTGTACTTCCCCGAGCGGGTGATCCCGATGCTGCCGGAGATTCTCTCCAACGGCCTGTGCTCCCTGAATCCGCTGGTCGATCGCCTGGCCATGGTCTGCGAGATGAATCTCTCCAAGGCCGGCAAGATGACCGGCTACCAGTTCTACGAGGCCGTCATCCATTCCCACGCGCGACTGACCTACACCAAGGTCAGCCAGTACCTGGAAACCCCCGACAGCCCCGAAGGCCAGCGCCTGAAGGAACAGCTGCCGGCGGTGGTGCCGCACCTCAATACTCTTTATGACCTGTACAAGGTATTGCTCGGCGCGCGCCACGTGCGCGGGGCGATCGATTTCGAGACCCAGGAAACCCGCATCGTCTTCGGCGCGGATCGGAAGATCTCGGAGATCCGCCCGACCCAGCGCAACGATGCGCACAAGCTGATCGAGGAGTGCATGCTGGCGGCCAACGTGGCTACTGCCAGGTTCCTCGAAAAGCATGGTATTCCCGCGCTGTACCGCGTCCACGACGGCCCGCCGCAGGAAAAGCTCAACAACCTGCGCCAGTTCCTCGGCGAGCTGGGGCTGACGCTGTATCGCGGCAAGGGCGATCCGACTCCTGCGGACTACCAGAAGCTGCTGGAGTCCATCCAGGGCCGGCCGGACCTGCAACTGATCCAGACCGTGATGCTGCGCTCCCTGAGCCAGGCGGTGTACAGCCCCGAGAATGCCGGCCACTTCGGCCTGAACTACGAGGCCTACACCCACTTCACCTCGCCGATCCGTCGCTACCCGGACCTGCTGACCCACCGCGCCATCCGCGGCCTGATCCGCTCCAAGGCGGCATCGGAACACGTACAGCGCGTTGGCGCCGCCAGCATGCCGAAGGCACGCATCTATCCGTACGACGAAGCGCGCCTGGCTCAGTTGGGCGAGCAGTGCTCGATGACCGAGCGCCGCGCCGACGAGGCGACCCGCGATGTCACCAACTGGTTGAAGTGCGAGTTCATGCGCGAGCGTGTGGGCGAGACCTTCCCCGGCGTGATCACCGCAGTGACCGGTTTCGGCATCTTCGTCGAGTTGAGCGACATCTATGTCGAAGGCCTGGTGCACGTCACCGCGCTGCCGGGCGACTACTACCACTTCGACGCTGTGCATCACCGCCTCGCGGGCGAGCGCACCGGCCGCAGCTTCCGCCTGGGTGATACCGTGGAAGTGGTCGTGGCGCGCGTCGACCTGGATGAGCGCAAGATCGACTTTGAGCTCTCCGACAACGTGCTCAGCGCGCCGATTGGTCGCAAGAAGCGTGGCGAGAAGGCCGAACCGGTTGCCAAGGGCAAAGTTGCCAAGGAGAAGCCGGTCAAGGCCCGTGGCCAGGTGGCGGATGATCCATTCTTCGCTCCCGACGTGGCCGTGGTGCCGTCGCACCCGCCGCGCAAGCGCAAGGTTGGCGTGGTCCAGGCGCTGCCGTCGGTGGCGCCGGAGATGCTCGCCAAGGCCGAGGAGATGCTCGGCAATACCGATGTGCGCAAGAGTCGCGAAGTGAAGAAAGCGCTGCTCGAAGAGGCCAAGGTCGGCGGTAACAAACCGGCGACCGGCAAGGGCAAGTCCGCGTCCGCCGCAGGCAAGCCGCGCAATCCGTCGAAGCAGAAGGCCCGGTCCGGCAAGTCAACCAAGCACCGCAAGGGGGCGTCGCAGCCTAAGGCGGGTGCATCGACCGGCGCTCCGGCAGGCAAGGGTAAGGCGAAGAAATGAGTCAGTGGGAAAAGGTCTACGGGGTCCATGCCGTAGAAGCGTTGCTGCGCCATCACCCGAAGCGGGTCAAGCAACTGTGGTTGGCTGAAGGTCGGCATGATCCGCGCGTCCAGGCGCTGGTCGACCTGGCCGGCCAGGTGCGCGTGCCGGTGGGCACGCGCGACCGCAAGGAGCTGGACGAGTGGGCCGAGGGCGTTCACCAGGGTGTGGTCGCCGAGGTCAGCCCGAGCCAGGTGTGGGGCGAAAACATGCTGGAGGAGCTGCTGGAGCGCTCCACCGGTCCCGCACTGCTGCTGGCACTGGACGGCGTGACCGACCCGCACAACCTCGGCGCCTGCCTGCGCACCGCCGATGCGGCGGGCGCGCTGGCGGTGATCGTGCCTAAGGACAAGTCTGCGACCCTCAACGCCACCGTGCGTAAAGTTGCCTGCGGCGCCGCCGAGGTGATCCCGCTGGTGGCGGTGACCAACCTCGCTCGTACGTTGGAAAAGCTCCAGCAGCGCGGGCTGTGGATCGTCGGCACTGCTGGCGAAGCGACGCAGATGCTCTACGAACTCGACCTCACCGGGCCGACCGTGCTGGTGATGGGTGCCGAGGGCAAAGGCATGCGCCGCCTGACCCGCGAGCACTGCGACTACCTGGCCAAGCTGCCGATGCAGGGCAGCGTGAGCAGCCTGAACGTCTCGGTGGCTACCGGTGTGTGCCTGTTCGAGATCGTCCGCCAGCGTCAGATCAAGGCTGGCGCCTGACGTCCCCACGCAAGGCGGCCCGTGCCGCCTTGCGCTGTTCAAAGTTTCACCAGTTTTCCTTGCGCCCCCCGGCACGCTTCTCTAGAATGTCGGCCCTTGCCGTCCGGGCAGGCGCTCGCGCGCCTTCTCTGGTAGCAAGGAAAAAATCATTCACTCCTTGTCTGACCGCTTTGTCGGCAGGCTGCAATCCGTAAGGAGCATTTATGCGTCATTACGAAATCGTGTTCCTGGTTCACCCGGACCAGAGCGAACAAGTCGGTGGCATGGTCGAGCGTTACACCAAGGCCATCGAAGAAGACGGCGGCAAAGTCCACCGTCTGGAAGACTGGGGCCGTCGTCAGCTGGCTTACGCCATCAACAACGTACACAAGGCTCACTACGTTCTGATGAACGTCGAGTGCACCGCCAAGGCCCTGGCCGAGCTGGAAGACAACTTCCGCTACAACGACGCCGTGATCCGTAACATGGTCATCCGTCGCGACGAAGCCGTTACCGGCCAGTCCGAAATGCTGAAGGCCGAAGAGAGCCGCAACGAGCGCCGCGAGCGCCGCGAGCGTCCCGAATCGAACGAGGGCGAGTCCGCTGACGGCGAAGATAGCCGCGACAGCGCTGACGAGTAATCCCGGACCAGTATTGAGGAGCCACACACATGGCACGTTTCTTCCGTCGTCGTAAGTTCTGCCGTTTCACCGCTGAAGGCGTGAAAGAGATCGATTACAAAGATCTGAACACCCTGAAAGCCTACGTTTCCGAAACCGGCAAGATCGTTCCGAGCCGTATCACCGGCACCAAAGCCAAGTACCAGCGTCAGCTGGCGACCGCTATCAAGCGCGCCCGTTACCTGGCCCTGCTTCCCTACACCGACAGCCACGGCCGTTGATCGGGCAGTCGACTGGAATTGATGGATAGATCGCATGCGCGCATTGGCTGAATTTGTCATGCGAGGCCGCATGCAGGCGACCCTGGTGGTCGTCGCAGCCGCGGTACTGCAGCCTTTGTTCTGGCTCGGTGCCGCAGCGGGCAGTCTGGTGCTGTTGCGCCGTGGCGCCGGCGATGCCTTTGGCATCCTGGTGTGGGCGCTGCTTCCGGCACTGGCCTGGTGGTACCTGGGTGACCCCAGCGTGAGTCTGGTTCTGGTGGGTAGTGCCGTGCTGGCGCAGGTTCTGCGCAGCAAGGTGTCCTGGAACCAGGTGATGCTGGCGAGCGTTGTGCTCGGTGCGGTGTTCGTGCTGCTGCTCAGCACGGTGTCGGCCGGGTTGGTCGCGGGTCTTGCCGATGCATTTGGCAAGGCACTGCCGCAGGTTCTGGCCGAAGCCAAGCTTTCGCCGGAACAGATGGCCGCCTTGCAGGCGGAGATGGTTCCGACCATCACCGGCCTGATGGCAGCCTCGCTGCAGACGATCAGCCTGTTGTGCCTGATGCTGGCGCGTTATTGGCAAGCAGTACTGTTCAACCCGGAAGGGTTTGGCCGCGAGTTCCGCGCACTGCGCCTGTCGCCGGGCACGGCTGTAGCGCTGCTGGTCGGCGTTGTGGCACTGCCCTTCGCAGGGCCCGCGGCAACCATGCTGGCGCCGCTTTGCATGATCCCGTTGCTGTTCGCCGGGATCGCACTGGGGCACGGCCTGGCCGCGCTGAAGAAGCTTCCGGGCTTCTGGCTGGCACCGCTGTACCTGCTGGTATTCGTACTGGGCAATGTGATCTGTCTTGTCGCCGTAGTCGACAGTCTGTTTGATTTTCGCGGTCGCCTGGCCAAACGCCAGAAAGCTGCGAACGGTGAAGGTTAAAAGTTAAGAGGTAAGACTCAAATGGAAGTCATCCTGCTGGAAAAGATCGCCAAACTGGGCAACCTGGGCGACAAGCTGAACGTAAAGGGCGGTTACGCTCGTAACTACCTGCTGCCGCAGGGCAAAGCCACCGCTGCCACCGCTGCTAACGTCGCTGCTTTCGAAGAGCGCCGCGCAGAGCTGGAAAAAGCCGCTGCTGAGAAAAAAGCCGCTGCCGAAGCTCGTGCTGCCCAGCTGGCCGAACTGATCGTGACCATCGGCGCCCATGCTGGCGACGAAGGCAAACTGTTCGGTTCGATCGGCACCCGCGACATCGCCGACGCCGTTTCGGCTGCCGGCTACCCGCTGGAAAAGAGCGAAGTTCGCCTGCCCGACGGCGCCCTGCGCGCTGTAGGCGAATACAACATCGAAGTGCAACTGCACATGGATGTTGATGCAACCCTGCACGTGGTTGTAGTCGCCGAGTAAGCGATCCGTCGCTAGGACGCTTCCCACGGCTTGCCTGTGTGAAGCTGTCCGCTAACAATGGGCACGGTTCCGATCTTCGGTCCGTGCCCTTTGTTTTTTCCGCCGTTTCATTCAACACGAAGAGCCCATGAACGACATCACCGTCCCCGAGCAATACGACCTGCAGACCGCTTCCCTCAAGGTGCCGCCGCACTCGATCGAAGCCGAACAGGCAGTGCTGGGTGGCCTGATGCTCGACAACAACGCCTGGGAGCGCGTCTCCGACGCCGTGTCCGATGGTGACTTCTACCGCCATGACCATCGCCTGATCTTTCGCGCTGTCTACAAGCTCGCCGAAGCCAACCAGCCGATCGACGTGGTGACGCTCTCCGAGCAGCTCGAACGCGAAGGGCAATTGCCCCAGGTGGGTGGCCTTGCTTACCTCGCCGAGCTGGCGAAGAACACGCCTTCGGTGGCGAACATCAAGGCATACGCGGGCATCATCCGCGAGCGCGCCACCTTGCGGCAGCTGATCGGCATCAGCAGCGATATCGCCGACAGCGCCTTCAACCCCGAAGGACGCAGCGCCAACGAAGTGCTCGACGAAGCCGAGCGCAAGATTTTCGAGATCGCCGAAGCGCGGCCCAAGACCGGTGGCCCGGTGGGCATCGGCGATATCCTGGTCAAGACCATCGATCGCATCGACCACCTGTTCAACACCTCGGACGCGCTGACCGGCATCACCACCGGCTTCACCGATCTCGACGAGAAGACCAGCGGCCTGCAGCCGTCCGATCTGATCATCGTGGCCGGCCGACCCTCCATGGGCAAGACCACCTTCGCCATGAACCTGGTGGAGAACGCCCTGATGCGCAGCGACAAGGCGATCCTGGTGTACTCGCTGGAGATGCCCTCCGACTCCATCGTGATGCGTATGCTCGCCTCGCTCGGGCGCATCGACCAGACCAAGGTGCGTACCGGCAAGCTGGACGACGAGGATTGGCCGCGACTGACCTCGGCGGTGAACCTGCTCAGCGACCGCAAGCTGTTCATCGACGACACCGCCGGCATCTCGCCCTCGGAAATGCGCGCGCGGACCCGTCGCCTGGCGCGCGAGCACGGCGAGATCGGCATGATCATGGTGGACTACCTGCAGCTCATGCAGATCCCCGGTTCCGCCGGCGACAACCGGACCAACGAGATTTCCGAGATTTCCCGCTCGCTCAAGGCGCTGGCGAAGGAATTCAACTGCCCGGTGGTGGCGCTCTCCCAGCTCAACCGCTCGCTGGAACAGCGCCCCAACAAGCGCCCGGTGAACTCCGACTTGCGCGAATCCGGAGCGATCGAGCAGGACGCCGACGTGATCATGTTCGTCTACCGCGACGAGGTGTATCACCCGGAGACCGAGTTCAAGGGCGTCGCCGAGATCATCCTCGGCAAGCAGCGGAACGGCCCCATCGGCACGGTGCGCGTGGCCTTCCTCGGTCGCTACAGCCGCTTCGAGAACCTCGCGCCCGGCATGTACAACTTCGAAGACGAGTAACGATGCCGCATTCCGCGTGACCGACGGGCGCCTTAAGATAGGCGCCCGTTTTCATTTCAGAGGCCGCCATGCGCCCGCTCGTCGCCCACGTCGATCTTGCCGCCATTCGCCACAACTACGCCGTTGCCAAGCGCTGCGCGCCTGGGCGCGAGGCTTTCGCAGTGGTCAAAGCGAACGCCTATGGGCACGGCGCTCGGGAGGTGGTGAGCTGCCTGCACGACGAGGCTGACGGCTTCGCGGTGGCTTGCCTGGAGGAGGCCGCCGAGGTACGCGCTCTGCACGCCGGCGCCCGCATCCTGCTGCTGGAGGGCTGTTTCGAGCCGGCGGAATATCTGATCGCTGCCCAGCTGCGCCTGGATGTGGCGGTGCAAGGCCCTGAGCAGGCCCAGGCGCTGCTCGCCGCGCAACTGCCCAGCGCGCTGAATGTGTGGATGAAGCTGGATACCGGCATGCACCGCCTGGGCTTCTCGCCCGAGGCGCTACGCGACTGGCATTCGCGCCTGCGCCAGGCTCCGCAGGTGGCGGAGCTGAACCTGATGAGCCACTTCGCCAACGCCGACTTGCGCGGCGACGAGCTGACCGAAGACCAGGTGGCCTGTTTCCTCAGTGTGCTGGACCTGGATTTCGACCTGCGCTCGCTGGCCAACTCTGCCGCCGTGCTGACCATTCCTGCCGCACACATGGACTGGGTTCGCCCCGGCATCATGCTCTATGGCGCCACGCCCTTCGCCGACATCGGCGCCGCTGAACTGGGCCTGCGCCCGGCCATGAGCCTGGAGGCGCGACTGATCGCCGTACGCGAGGTGGCGGTGGGTGAGAGCGTTGGTTACGGCGCGACCTGGGTGGCCGAGCGGCCGTCGCGTATCGGCACGGTGAGTTGCGGCTACGCCGATGGATACCCGCGCCACGCGCCGAGCGGTACGCCGGTGCTGGTGGATGGGCGGCGCGCGTCGCTGGCCGGGCGTGTATCCATGGATATGCTTGCAGTGGACCTGACCGATCTGCCCGGCACCGCCGTGGGTGATCGCGTCGAGCTGTGGGGCGCCAACCTGCCGGTGGACGAGGTGGCCGCCCATGCCGGGACCATCGGCTATGAGCTGCTGACCAAGGTCACCGCCCGCGTGCCACGCCGTTACCGCAGCTGATCAGGCGCGGTCTTCGCTTTCCAGCCATTCGTTTTCCAGCCAGAGATCGCTGGTCTCGCCGGCGGCCTCGCTGGCCATGGCGTAGGCCGCCCGACCATTGCCCTTCACCTCGTAGAGCGCCTGGTCGGCGGCCTTGTAGAGCTTGCTGAACTGCATGGCGTGGCTGGGGTAGATGGCCACGCCGATGCTCGGCGTGACGCGCAGCTCCAGGCTGTCGAACTTCACCGGTCGCGACAGTTCATTGAGGATGCGGCAGGCGATCTCCTTGGCGTGGCTCTCGGCATCGGGCCCGGAAATCAATGCTGCGAATTCGTCTCCGCCCAGGCGCGACACGCAATCACTGCCGCGCACGCACTGGCGCAGGCGGTTGCCGACGTTCTGCAGCATGAAGTCGCCCGCGTCATGCCCGTGGCTGTCGTTGATCGGCTTGAAGTGGTCGAGGTCGATCAGCATCAGCGCCAGGGTCTCGCCGTTCTGCTGGGCATGGGCCAGGGCGTGCTCGGCATGTTCCACCAGGTAGCGACGGTTCGGCAGGCCGGTCAGCGGGTCGTAGTGTGCGGCGTGTTGCAGCTGTACTTCGCGCTCGCGCAGCAGCTGGTTGCTCTGGGTGAGTTCGGCGGTGCGCTCGGCCACGGCTGTGGCCAGGTCTTGCTGGGCGCTCTGCATGAGGGTCAGGCGCGCGCTCTTTTCCCGATCCGCCTGCTCCAGTGCCTGCGCGCGCTCGCGCTTGAGGCCCTGGATTCGCGAGGTGAGGGCGAAGGAGAACAGTACCGACTCCATCGCTACGGCGATGGGGAAGATGTACGAGGTCAATGGCGAGGGCTGCACCACGCCGGTGGCGCGCATCACCGAGATGCTCACGCTGGTCAGTACCAGGCCGAAGCCGAGCAGGTAGAGGAAGGCCGGGAATGAACCCTGGCGCCAGCGCACCACGGCACCGCCCAGCGCCGCCGGCACGCCGATCAGGGTGATCGCCACCAGCATCCAGCCGGCCACGCCGCGCAACTGCAGTGCGCCGAGGACGATGGTCAGCACGTACAGCGCGCAGTTCAGGTTCAGCAGCCAGTGCGACCAGCGCACGTAGCGGCGGGTCTGCAGCAGGGTGATGGTGAAGCGGTGTACGCAAAGGCCCCAGAGCGAGGGCAGGGTGATGCGGTCGAGCCACCAGGGCACCGGGTGATCGGGCCAGAAGTACTCGAAACCGTGGCCGCTCATGCCCAGGCTGAACAGCAGGGCGCTGGCGGTCGTCAGCACGTACCAGAAGTACGCCGGGTCGCGCAGGGTCAGCAGGATGAACAGGTTGTACAGCAGCAGGGCGGCGATCAGGCCGTAGATGAAACCCAGGAACAGGCTGGTATCGGCGCGATGATCCTGCAGATCATCCAGCGACCAGATGCGCAGTGGGAACGAATTGCCGGCCGGGTCGTAGACGCGGGCATAGATGCGCACCGGGCCGGTGCCTTCGGGCAGGTGGAAGAGCGGTCGGCGGTAGTCGCGGTCACGGCCCTGGGCGAAAGGCACGGCCTCGCCGGACAGCGTTTCCCGGTAGATGCCCCGCTCGTCGGGTATGTAGAGGCGCAGGTCCTTCAGGTTGACGGCATCGACTTCCAGCCACCAGCCGCCCAGCGGCGCGGTACGGCGGTCCAGGTCCAGGCGCAGCCACCAGCCGTCAGGACTCTGGCCTACGCTGGTGCGGCCGTTGGCCGGAACGAAGTCGCGGCTGGCCTGCACGGCTGCCAGCGATAGCGGGCCGTCGCGCTCCTGCAGCAATTCGAGGTGATCATTGAGCCAGGCGCCGCTGGCCTTGTCGTCGAGTTCGAAGGCTAGCGCCGTGTGGCAGAACAGCAGGGTAAGCAACAGTACGATGGCACGACGCACGACAGGCACTCCCTGGCCTGGGCGGGTTGGCCAGGCGTACTGCGGATAGTGGCTGAAGTATAGCCAGATGATGGCATTGGCAATCTACCGTCGGAAGGTTAAATCCCCCGTAAATCTGAGTTCGCTGGTCGGATTTGTACACTTTTTGTGCTATATTCCGCGCCCGCGTTTTTCCGCGATCCCTACTAGAGATACCCACGGTGCCCGTGATGCAAGCCGCCAAGCCGCTGTTCGACTATCCCAAGTTCTGGGCCGAGTGTTTCGGCCCGGCGCCGTTCCTGCCCATGAGCAAGGAAGAGATGGATCAGCTGGGCTGGGATTCCTGCGACATCATCATCGTCACCGGGGACGCCTACGTCGACCATCCGTCGTTCGGCATGGCCATCATCGGCCGCCTGCTGGAGGCCCAGGGCTTCCGCGTGGGCATCATCGCCCAGCCGGACTGGCGTTCGAAGGACGACTTCATGAAGCTCGGCCAGCCGAACCTGTTCTTCGGCGTGGCGGCGGGCAACATGGACTCGATGATCAACCGCTACACCGCGGACAAGAAAATCCGCAGCGATGACGCCTACACCCCGGGTGGCCTGGCCGGTCGTCGCCCGGATCGCGCCAGCCTGGTCTACAGCCAGCGCTGCAAGGAAGCCTTCAGCGATACCCCGGTCATCCTCGGCGGCATCGAGGCTTCGCTGCGCCGCATCGCGCACTACGACTACTGGCAGGACAAGGTGCGCCGCTCCATCCTGATGGACGCCACCGCCGATATCCTCCTGTACGGCAACGCCGAGCGCGCCGTGGTGGAGATCGCCCAGCGCATGGCTGCCGGCGAGCGGGTCGAGCAGATCACCGACGTGCGCGGTACCGCCTTCGTGCGCCGCGACACTCCCGAAGGCTGGTTCGAGGTGGACTCCACCCGCATCGACCGTCCGGGCAAGGTCGATAAGATCATCAACCCCTACGTAAACACCCAGGACACCGCCGCCTGCGCCATCGAGCAGGAGAAGGGCGAGCAGGAAGATCCGAACGAAGCCAAGGTCGTGCAGCTGCTGGCGCACCCGCGCCTGGAGCGCGAGCGTACGGTGATCCGCCTGCCGTCGTTCGAGAAGGTGCGCAGCGACGCGGTGCTCTACGCCCACGCCAACCGCGTGCTGCACCTGGAGACCAATCCGGGCAACGCCCGCGCCCTGGTGCAGAAGCACGGCGAGGTGGACGTGTGGTTCAACCCGCCGCCCATCCCGATGAGCACCGAGGAAATGGACTACGTGTTCGGCATGCCCTATGCGCGCGTGCCGCACCCGCTGTATGGCAAGGAAAAGATCCCGGCCTACGAGATGATCCGATTCTCGGTGAACATCATGCGTGGCTGCTTTGGTGGCTGCACCTTCTGCTCGATCACCGAGCACGAAGGGCGGATCATCCAGAACCGCTCCCACGAGTCGATCCTTGCCGAGATCGAGGCGATGCGGAAGGTGCCGGGCTTCACCGGCGTGGTCTCCGACCTCGGCGGCCCGACCGCCAACATGTACCGCATCGCCTGCAAGGACCCGGAAATCGAGCGTCACTGCCGCAAGCCGTCCTGCGTGTGGCCGGGCATCTGCGAGAACCTCAACACCGACCACTCCTCGCTCATCGAGTTGTACCGCAAGGCCCGCGCCCTGCCGGGCGTGAAGAAGATCCTGATCGCCTCCGGCCTGCGCTACGACCTGGCCGTGGAGTCGCCCGAGTACGTCAAGGAACTGGTGACGCACCACGTTGGCGGCTACCTGAAGATCGCCCCGGAGCACACCGAGGAAGGCCCGCTGTCGAAGATGATGAAGCCGGGCATTGGCACCTACGACGCCTTCAAGCGCATGTTCGAGAAGTTCTCCAAGGAGGCGGGCAAGGAGCAGTACCTGATCCCGTACTTCATCGCGGCGCATCCGGGTACCACCGACGAGGACATGATGAACCTCGCCCTGTGGCTCAAGCGCAATGGCTTCCGCGCGGACCAGGTGCAGGCGTTCTATCCCTCGCCCATGGCCAGCGCGACCGCCATGTACCACTCGGGCAAGAACCCGCTGCGCAAGGTGACCTACAAGAGCGACGGCGTGACCATCGTCAAGAGCGACCAGCAGCGCCGCCTGCACAAGGCCTTCCTGCGCTACCACGACCCGAAGGGCTGGCCGATGCTGCGCGAGGCGCTGGAGCGCATGGGCCGCGCCGACCTGATCGGCAACGGCAAGCATCACCTGATCCCGACCTACCAGCCGCAGACCGACGAGTACCAGAGCGCGCGCCGCAAGAATTCCACCCCCGCCGGCAGCAAGAAGACCGGCAAGCCGCTGCTGACCCAGCACACTGGCCTGCCGCCGCGCGCCAGCAACGGCTCCAAGCCGTGGAACAAGGCCGAGGAAGGCAAGGCCAGCGGCTACGCCAAGGGCAAGAAGCGCACCACCAAGCGACAGCCCAATATTCCGCGCTGACCCCTGGTTTGCTGCAATCGAGAAAAGGCGTGCCCGTTAAGCGGTCACGCCTTTTTGCTTGAAGAAGCCCACGTAAGCCTTGTCCACCTTCAGGATATGGTGGATCAGCCAGGACTTGAGAAGCTCCAGGGCCTCGACCGAGACGACCTCGCCATCCTCGTGGCGGTACAGCAGGTCGATGATCTGCCGATTGAAACGATCATGCTCGGCCCGGTGCGCTTCCTCCTCGGGGTAGCCCAGGCGCTGGAACAGCACTTCCTCGACGATGAAGTGATTCATCGTGTACTCCACCAGTTGCTCCAGCAACTCGCCGATGGGCTGGCCCTCGTCCTCCGGGCCGTTCAGGCTGTCGTACAGCGCATTGGTGAGGTCGACCAGCCAGCGGTGCTGTTCATCGATCCGCTCGATTCCGATCACGAACTCGTCGTTCCAGGGCATGAAGCTCATCCGTGCACTCCTTGGGTTGGAAGCGCAGATCATCCCGATCCGCCACCGCTAAACCCTGACGTCAATCAATCAAAGTGCGATGTGTCTGAAGGGCTGGCGTGGCGCGGGATGTAGGAGTATTCTCGGACTTATTTGGTACGATAGTTCCATATCATAAAAACAAGACCGGAGCCCGCCATGCGTCTCGCCACTCTCTCCCTTCTCGCTCTCTCCGTTGCCCTGGCCGCCTGCGGCGAAGGTGACAAGCCCACCGCTGCCGTCAGCGCCGACTTCCAGAAAGACCTGCAGGCGCGCCTGATCAAGGCCAAGGCCGGCGATGTCATCGACATTCCCGCCGGCACCTACCACCTGGACCGCAGCCTGAGCCTGAAGGTGGACGGCGTGACCATCCGCGGCGCCGGGATGGACAAGACCATCCTCAGCTTCAAGAACCAGAAGGCCGGTGCCGAAGGCCTGTTCGTCGACGCCTCCGACTTCACCATCGAGAGCCTGGCCATCGAGGACGCCAAGGGCGACGGCCTGAAGGTCATCGGTGGCAAGAACATCGTCATCCGCAACATCCGCACCGAATGGACCAACGGCCCGGCTACCGAGAACGGCGGCTACGGCATCTACCCGGTACAGACCGAAAACACGTTGCTCGAAGGCAACGTCGCGATCGGCGCCTCCGACTCGGGTATCTATGTCGGCCAGTCGCGCAACGTGGTCGTGCGCAACAACCGCGCCGAGCGCAACGTCGCCGGTATCGAGATCGAGAACACCATCGGCGCCGACGTCTACAACAACGTCGCCACCGACAATACCGGCGGCATCCTCGTCTTCAACATGCCCAACCTGCCGCAGCCGGGACGCGGCACCCGCGTCTTCGACAACGATGTGCAGGGCAACAACCACGAGAACTTCGGCCACAAGGGCACGCCAGTGGCCAGCGTACCGGCGGGCTCGGGCGTGGTGGTGAACTCCAACGATGACGTGGAGATCTTCGACAACAAGATCGGCAACCACAAGACCGCCAACGTCATCGTCAGCAGCTACTTCAGCACCGGTTATTCGGGCAAGGCCACCCAGCCCAACTTCGACCCGTACCCCGAAGGCATCTTCATCCACGGCAACACCTTCGGTCCGGGCGGCGACAGCCCCGACCACCTGGAGCTCAAGGCCCTGAAGATCGCCAAGTTCGGTCTCAACGGGCGCCTGCCGGACATCCTCTGGGACGGCTACTTCAACGACAAGAAACTGGTCGACGGCAAGCTTCCGGAAGCCCTGGCCATCTGCATCGACAACGGCAGCGCCGGCATCGTCAACGTCGACGGTCCCAACGGCTACAAGAACATCAGCACCGACATGAGCAGCCACCAGTGCAAGCTCAAGCCGCTGCCGAAAATCGAGCAGGCCGGCCTCGGCGAGAAGGGCAACAAGGCATGACGAAACCCGCTTCGTTCCTGTTGTCGCTCGCCCTGGCCGCTGCCCTTGCTGGTGCACTGGCCGGATGCGGGCAGGAGAGCAAGCCGCGTTATCAGCCCGAAGGTGATGACTACCCGGAAAAGCTCAGCGGCTGGGGCATGCTGCACCTGGCGGACGGCCACCTGACGCCGGCCGCCGAGGTGCTGCCGTATGACCTCAACACCCCGCTGTTCACCGACTACGCGCACAAGCTGCGCACCGTATGGATGCCCGAGGGTCAGTCGGCGCAGTACGCCGAGGACCGCTTCGACTACCCCGTCGGCACCGTGCTGACCAAGACCTTCTATTACCCCAGGGACGCCCAGGGCAACTTGCTGCAGAACAGCCAGGACGACCGCGACCCCAAGGCCGGGCTGGACATGGGCAAGGTCCACCTGGTGGAAACCCGTGTGCTGGTGCGGCAAAAGGACGGCTGGGCGGCGCTGCCCTACGTGTGGAATGCCGACCAGAGCGAGGCGACGCTGGAACTCGCCGGCGACAGCCCGGCGCTGGAGTTGACCGCCGAGGATGGCAAGAAGGCTGCCTTCACCTACATGGTGCCGGACGCCAATCAGTGCTCCGAATGCCACGCCGAGCAGAAGGGCGGCGGCATCGCCCCGCTGGGGCCCAAGGCGCGGCACCTGAACAAGGACTTCGCCTACGCCGAGGGCAGCGAAAACCAGCTGCAGCACTGGCAGGCACGCGGCTTCCTCAAGGGCCTGCCGGCGTTGGCGCAGGTGCCGCAGAACGCCTTGTGGGGCCATCCGCGTCCCGGTGAGGACCTGGAGAAACAGGCGCGCAGCTACCTCGACGCCAACTGCTCGCACTGCCATAACCCCAAGGGCGCGGCACGTACTTCGGGCCTGCACCTCGACCCGCACACGCCGGTTTCCATCGCCTATGGCCTCTGCAAACCACCGGTGGCGGCGGGCGGCGGCACGGGCGGGCGGTTGGAGGACATCCACCCCGGTAGCCCGGACAAATCGGTGCTCAGCTACCGGGTCGGCAGCGACAAGCCGGGCGACATGATGCCCGAGCTGGGCCGCACCCTGGTGCACCGCGAGGGGCTGGAACTGCTCAATCGCTGGATCGCCTCGCTACCCGGCGACTGCTAGCTCCATGACGCCCGGAGCCCGCCGTGGCTCTGGGCTGCGCACTGCAACGAGCAAACCGCTGGGGCCGTGCTAGCGTTCATCTGGTCCCTTTCTCTCGCAGGTGCGCTTCCATGGACGATACGAACATCATCAACGTGGGTACGGAGAAGATCAACGCACTGTGGGCGACGGTTTCGCAGTACGCGCTCGCGTTCGGTGTGAAGATTCTCGTAGCCATTCTCTTCTGGGTGCTCGGTCGCTGGCTGATCAGCTTCGCCGTCAACCTGGTGGAAAAGGCGCTGGCCAAGCAGAGCGTCGATCCGACGGTGCTGCGCTACGTCGGCTCCTTCATCACCGTCACCCTGAACATCCTTCTGGTCGTCGGCATCCTCGGCTACTTCGGCGTGCAGACCACCAGCCTCGCGGCGCTGATCGCAGCCATCGGCCTGGCCATCGGCATGGCCTGGTCGGGGCTGCTGGCGAACCTGGCAGCCGGCGGCTTCATCATCGTGCTGCGACCGTTCAAGGTGGGCGACTTCATCTGCGCCGGCGGCGTCACCGGCACCGTGAAGGAGATCGGCCTGTTCGCCACCGCGATCAACACCCCGGACAACGTGATGACCCTGGTGGGCAACAACAAGATCTTCAGCGACAACATCCAGAACTTCACCCACAACCCGTACCGTCGCGTGGAGCTCAAGGCGCAGCTTTCCGGCGCTGCCGACTGGCAGGCCGCGGCGGCCGTGCTCAAGCAGCGCATCGCGGCGATTCCCAACGTGCTGAGCGATCCGCCGGTGGATGTGGAAATCCTCGAGTTCAACCTTGTCGGCCCGGTGCTGGGGGTACGTCCGTACTGCCATAACGACGTCTACTGGCAGGTCTACTTCGACACCAACCGCACCATCAAGGAAGCCCTGGGCACCGACTTCCCGGCACCGATGCCGGCGCAGACGGTGATCGTGCAGCAGTCGGCCAACGGCTGATCGCTACGGGATCGGAAAAGGCCACCGCACGGTGGCCTTTTCTTTGGGCCCGCCGTGATGAGCGGTCGTGCCTCCGGGATCGGTGGTTTCCACCGTCGAAAGCCTTCCCGCGCCTGCGCCTGATCGTCTATTCGCGCGGAAATTTCCCGGCGATTTCGGCGCGCAGTCTGGCTGACCCGGCCTTGAAACACCTCGCACTCTAGAGATCGGAGCGCCGTCCCACGACGACGCACAATCCGCTCAGTAGCGAGGCGAAGCCATGGGAAGTCGCTTGCTGGCCAGAGGGTTCACCCTGGTCGAACTGCTCGTTTCGGTGGTGATCCTGTCCATCGGCCTGCTGGGGCTGGCGGGCCTGCAGAACGTCGGAGTCGCCGCCAGCTACAGCGCATTGCAGCGCTCACAGGCTTCCTGGCTGGCCAGCGAGATGAGCGACCTCCTGCGGGCGAACCTGCCGGCGGCCCGCGCGGGCGCCTACGACCTCGCCTTTGCCGAGCCGACCGGAGATTGCCCGGCGGTTTCCGGCAGCAGTCGTGCGCAACTCGATCTCAGCCAATGGCGCAATACGGTCTGCACGGCGCTGGGCGGATCAGGCGGCGGCTCGGTGCGGGTGTTCCGCGGCGGCGAACTGTACCGCGTGGAGATCGCTATCCGTTGGGACGACAGTCGTGCGCGAGGTCGGTGGCCCAGCGATGGCGAACGCTGGGAAACCTTTACCTATCGCACCTCACTCTGACATGGACGCCACCGCCCAGCGCGGCCTGTCGTTGGTGGAATTGCTGATCGCCATGGCACTCAGCCTGCTGCTCATGGCGGGCGTGATCGAAGTGCTGCTGAGCAGCAAGCAGACCTACCACGCCAGCCTTGCCCTGGCCGAGCTTCAGGAAAGCGGGCGTTTCGCCTTCGACATCCTCGCACAGGACCTGCGCACTGCCGGGTTCGTCAGTGCTTGTCCGTCCGGCGTGGTGAATGCCAGCGGGGCTGGCACTGCGCAGTTTGCCCTGGAAAGGGCGGGCATCGAAGGCTACGGCAGCGGCATGACGGCGCCGGCCTGGGTGCCCTCCGGGAAGCTGGCGAATACGGATGCGTTGTTGCTGCGCTATGTCGGCGAGCCCGCGCTTGCGGCGCGCTCGGTCGTCGGCAATCAGGTCGTCCTGGCCTCCGCTGGTGCCTCGACCGGGGCGTATTACCTGCTCTCCGATCTGCAGTCGTGCCTGCTGATGCGAAACGCCGGCAGTGCGAGCACCCTGGTCGCTAACCGCGCGTTGGGCCACTTCCTGGCCTCGGCCACCCGCGCCTATCCCTATCGCTACGCCATCTACTGGATCGGCAAGGGGGAAGGGGGCTCGCCGGGCCTCTTCGTCACCTACAACAGCGAGAGCAGCGACAAGCAACAGACCGACGAGCTGGTTTCCGGCGTGGCTGGGCTAAGCCTGCGCTATGGCGTTGCTGGCGTAGGCGGCGACGCCGTCGCGATCTACAAGGCCGCGTGGGAGATGGCCGCTATCGAGTGGAGCAGGGTGCGCACGGTGCGCGTCAGCCTGCTGTTGCAGAGCCTGACCCGCAACGTCGACGAGGCGCCGACAGCGCTGGTATTCGACGGACGAACGCTGACCGCCAATGCGGAGCGTCGTCTGCGCATGGTGATGAGCAGCACCACTGTGCTGCGCAATGCCGTGAGGGCCGAATGAGGCGTTGGCGCGCCCAGCGCGGCGCAGTGCTGCTGGTCACCCTGGTGATGCTGTTGCTGCTGACGCTCATCGGGCTGGCCGGTATGCGCCTGGCGAGCCTGGAGGAGCGCATGGCGGGGAATCTGCGTGATCGTCAAATGGCATTTCAGGAAGCCGAGTCTGCGTTGCGTGCGGGCGAACTGGCGGCACGCGACCTCTATAGGCGTGTTCATCTCGACGCCGCTGCCTATGACGTTGCCGCAGACATTTCGACAGGCGACACAGGCGCTCCGGATCTCGCGCGCCAACCGCGTTACCAACTGAAGTTCCTGCGGCTGCTGAACAACGAAGGCTTGGAAGTGGGCATGGGCAGGGCTGCGTATGGCGTGGCGGTGGAAGTGAGCGCAGCGGGCTACGGTGTGCGCCGCCAGCCATCGGGCGAGCCGGTCTCCAGTGCGCGGTTGCGCAGCATCTACTTCATTCGCTGACGGACGACAGGGAGGTGGTGGTGGCACGAGGATGGAAATACGCGCCGCTGGCGCTCATGGCAGGGTTGCACGGGCTGGCAAGCGCCACGCCGATCAGCCAGGTGCCGTTGCAGGTTGGCGGCGGCGCTCCGGGCAATCTCGTGCTGCTGCCTTCGACGGCTCATTCGTCCGTTGCGGCGGCTGCCCACTCGGGGGATACCTACATTCCCGAGCGGACGTACGCCGGCTATTTCGATCCTGCGAAGTGTTATGGCCAGGAGCCCGCGCAGCAGTACTTCGAGCCCCTGCGGGCGGCGCAGGAACATCTCTGCTCTGGCGCCTGGAGCGGCAACTTCCTCAACTGGGCAACGGCTCAGCGCCTCGATGTCGTGCGCTCCGCGCTGACCGGCGGAGACCGTTACATCGATACCGCCGGCACGACAGTGCTGCAGAAGGCGCGCAATACGGAAGTCGACGGCAGCTTCCCGGACCGCCATTTATCCACGGTGCTCGCGGGTGGAGCCACGCCGTTTTCCGGGCTGTCCTTGTCGTTCCGCATCGCCGGGCAGGATCGCAGCCTCCTGTTCAGCCGCAGCCCGGCGTTTGCCGGTGAGCCGCAGGACTACCTCGCCGGGACTGTTGTGCAGGCCGCGGAAACCTATCGCTTGCCAGTCCGGGTACAGGTCTGTGTGGCTGGCATGCTCGAGCGGAACTGCCACCGCTATGACGGCCAGTCCAAGCCCGAAGGTCTATTGCAGCAGTACGCCAGCCGGCTGCAGGTCAGCGTGCTTGGCCGGGCTGATAGCGACGGAACCAGCAATGTCGTGCTGCGTGCCCGACACACGTTCATCGGCCCGAAACTGGACGACGGCGCGGATAATCCGCAAGCGGAATGGTCGGCACGCAGCGGCATATTTCTCGCCAACCCGGACCAGGATGCATCCGGCCGCAGCGGCGTAATCGACTACCTCAACCGCTTCGACGAGGCGGCGTTGCGCCGCGGGGATGACCTGGGCGAGTCGTTGTATGCGGCGACCCGCTACCTGAGAAACCAGGGCAGCCTTGCGGCGCCGGCCGATGCTGGCGCCGGCCGTGTGTTCCCTGCCGTCGCGCCCTGGGGTGACCCGATCAGCCATGCCTGCCAGCGCAACAGCGTTCTCGGGCTGGGTGGTGCGGGGGAGGCGCGAATTGGCGAGAGCCTGCCTCGCCTCGCGGGGAAGGACCCGGCCGTGGATATGGCCCAGGCCGCTAGCCGCGTGGCCGCCATCGAGGGAGCAGGTGCCGACGACGCGACCCTCGACTTCGCCGGCCTCGCTTACGACGCGCACACCCGCGATCTCCGTACGGACATTCCGGGGCGACAGACGCTTTCCACCTACTGGCTCCCCATCGAGCCGGCAGGACAGGGCAGCACCCTCTGGCTGGCGACGAAATATGGCGGTTTCTCCGTGCCCAAGGGCTACCGTCATGAGCAGGATGCGCCGCTGCCGACGGCCTGGTGGCACGATGCAGTGATCTCCACTGCGGTACGCCCGGACAATCTTCTGGACGCCACGGAGCCGGCGCGCTGGCGTGATGAGCTGCAGCGGGCGTTCGCACGCACTGCAGAGAGCGGCGCAGGGGCGTTCAGCCAGTTCATTGCGGGCGGGCGTTCCGACCAGGTATTCAGCACGACATTGGACCCGACGAAGTGGAGCGGCGACCTGCTGCTTTGGCAGGGGAGTTCGGCGAAGCCTGTCTGGTCGGCGGCGCAACGATTGGATGAGCTTAACCAGGCACAACTGGGCGGGAGAAACATCTTCACTGTCCGCACGCCGGACGGTTCGGGTACCGCGCGGCAGGGCGTCGCCTTCGCCTGGCCCGCGCTGGATGATCGGCAGCGTGAGGCGCTGGTCGACGATGGCAACGACGGTGAGCGCCTGCTCGACTACCTGCGTGGTTCCAGGCTGGACGAGCGCGACTCGGCGGCGAGCCTCCGACCTTACCGGCAGCGCGGCAGCCGGCTGGGCGACATCGTCCATTCGCGCCCGGCCTACTCCTGGCATGACCCACAGCCGTATGCCGCGCTGCCCCAGCCGCTGGCCAACGGGCAGACCCTGGGCAGCGCCTATCGCGACTTCCTCGACAGTGCGGCCTATCAGCAACGTGCGCCCCTGGTGGCAGTCGGCGCCAATGACGGCATGCTGCATGGTTTCGATGCACGCGATGGGCGTGAGCTGTTTGCCTATGTGCCGGCTGCGGTCTTCGCCCATCTGCGCGAACTGGCCGCTCCGGGCTACGTGCACCGCTACTTCGTGGATGGCTCGCCGAGCATTGGGAATGCCTGGATCGAAGGGCGCTGGCGCACCTTGCTGGTAGGCACTCCAGGAGCGGGAGGCAACAGCGTCTTCGCCCTGGATATCAGCGATCCGCAGCGTATGCAGCCAGGCAGCGTGCTGTGGGAGTTCAGTCACCCGGAACTCGGCTACAGCCTGGGCCGCCCGGCCTTGCTGGCGTTGGCGTCGGGAAGGTTTGTGGTGGCGCTGTCCTCCGGCGCCCGTGACCCGCAGGGCAAGGACGGCGAGCTCTGGCTGCTCGATGCAGCGGATGGTCGCCCGCTCAAGCGCATCAGGCTGCCCGGCGCCGGAGACCTGGGGCCGGTGACGGCGATCAGCAGTGCGGGCGATGTCACGGCCGATCGCCTGTACGTCGGGGACGGTCGTGGCAATCTCTGGCGCGTGGATCTCGCAGGCGATGACGGCCAGGATTCGGCCATTCCCGTTTCGCTGGCCGGAGGGGCGCTGTTCAAGGCCGTCGATGCGAAGGGAGTGGCTCAGGTGATTTCTGCGCCCATTGCCGTGGCGCGAGATGGCAGTGGTGCGGTGCGAGTGATGTTCGGCACCGGGCGATATTACCGGGTGGGCGATAACCTGCCCGCAGAGCCTGAGAAGGTCGAAAGCCTGTACGGCGTTCTCGACGACGGTAGCGCGACGGTAGGGCGTACCCGCTTGTCGGCGCAAAGCCTCGACGTGCAGTCGCTGGCGCTGTCCGCCCGTTCGCCAGGCGACGGTAGTCGAGGCTGGTATCTGGACCTGCCCGCCGACGGCACTCGCGTGATCGAACGGGCGCAGGTGCGTGCGGATCGCTTCGTGCTGTTCAACCTCATGGCGCCCGGGGACGACCCTTGTGACGATCCCCTGCGCTACGGCTCCGTCGCCCTGGATATTGCCAGCGGTGGTGATCCCGGCACGGCATCGCCGGTGGTGTCTGCGGCAGGCAATGTGGTGATCGGGCAGCCTGGTGGTCTGCTGGTGCGGCCTGGGGAGGGGGAACGCGGCGTGCAGCTCACGACGCTGGACGAAGACGGGCGCCCCCGCACGCGTGAACTCGACTGGCCGGGCGACAGCGGACGCAAAGCCTGGCAGGAGCTGCGCTGAGATGAAGGCTTCCGTGCATCGCAATGGTTTCACGTTGCTGGAAATGCTTACGACGGTGGCGCTGATCGGTATCCTGCTGGCCATCGCCGTACCGACCTACCAGGACCATATCCGCCGGGTTCACCGGGTGGACGCACAGAAATCCCTGGTGGAGTTGGCGCAGTACCTGGAACGCTACTACACCAGCCATGGCAGTTACGTGGGCGCGAGCCTGCCGTATCAGCATTCACCACGAAACGGGCCGGTGCGCTATCGCCTGGGTTTCGCCGACGAGCCTGGGGCCGCGAGCTTCACGCTGATGGCCGAGCCTCAGGGCAGCATGGCGGGCGATAACTGCGGAACACTGACGCTGGCCAGCAGCGGGCTCCGTGGTGCGGCCGCGGAGCGCTGCTGGTAGTGGCGCGTCACGTTGGCGTGCGGTCCACCCACTTGGGCGCCGCCAGGGGCTTCCACGCGGCCAGGGCGTCGACCAGCTCAGCGGGCGAGGCGGCGCGCTGCAACATGTCGCGATGGGGCTGGCGCACGAAGCGCTCCTGTACCAGGTGGTCGAGGAAGGTCAGCAGCGGGTCGAAGAAGCCGTTCACCTCCAGCAGGCCCAGGGGCTTGGCGTGGTAGCCGAGCTGGCCCCAGGTCCAGACCTCGAACAGCTCTTCCAGGGTGCCCAGGCCACCAGGCAGGGCAATGAAAGCGTCGCTCAGCTCGGCCATGCGGGCCTTGCGCGCGTGCATGCCGTCGACCACTTCCAGACGCGTCAGGCCGCTGTGGCCGACTTCGGCGTCCTTCAGGCTCTGCGGGATGATGCCGATGACTTCGCCGCCAGCGGCCAGCGCAGCGTTGGCGACCATGCCCATCAGGCCTACGGCGCCACCGCCATAGACCAGTTGGATGCCGTTCTCGGCGAGGTGGCGGCCGAGGGCTTCGGCGGCTTCCTGGTAGATCGGGGTGGCGCCGGGGCTGGCGCCGCAGAATACGCAGATGGAACGCAAGGTCATGGAGCTTCCTCGATTGGCCGGCCTCGTTTTGCAGGCCGTCAGGGTAGCGGCAGCTTCGAGTGCGACCAAGCCCGAATTTTCCTAGTCCATTTCGGCCCGTCGGCCACCCCCGCCGCAGGCGCCGAGTGCGTAGCATGCGAGCAGGCTTTGCAGCAGTTGGCTTTGTAACATCGGAAGACGGTGCATGGCGCGAACTCCTGTTGGGCCGGGGGATGGGGTCTATGCTAGGCGGGGTGCGCTGTTCTGCCTCGTTGATCCTGCTGATCGACCTGATAGACAGTTTGAAGCTTGGCTCGTGGCTGATGGCCATTGATGCAGATCAGGGGAACCCCGATCGCCTTCGGGCAGTCTTCCCCTTCAGGATTCTCCGCCCAACCTGCCTAGGAGGCATGTCATGTTCCGTAAACTCGCCGCTGTATCCCTGCTTGGCCTGTTCAGTGCCCCGCTGCTGGCCGCCGAATGCTCCGTGGACATCCAGGGCAACGACCAGATGCAGTTCAGCACCAACGCCATCAGCGTCGACAAGAGCTGCAAGACCTTCACCGTGAACCTGTCCCACCCGGGCAGCCTGCCAAAGAACGTCATGGGCCATAACTGGGTGCTGACCACCGCCGCCGACATGCAGGGCGTGGTGACCGACGGCATGGCCGCTGGTCTGGACAAGAACTACGTGAAAGACGGCGACACCCGTGTCATCGCTCACACCAAGATCATCGGCTCCGGCGAGAAGGATTCGGTGAGCTTCGACCTTTCCAAGCTCAAGGAAGGCGAGCAGTACACCTTCTTCTGCTCCTTCCCGGGCCACTCGGCCATGATGAAGGGCACCCTGACCCTGAAGTGATCCGGCTTTGCTGAAAAGCTTGTGATTCGAAAAGCCCGACTATTGGTCGGGCTTTTTATTTCACCCTTTTTATTTCAAAAAACGGAGTTAGGGTGTCCGTTGCTGGAATTCAAACGGGGGGCCTCATGTACCACGGTGAACGCTTCAACGCCTGGACCCACCTGATCGGCGCCTTGCTGGCGCTGGTGGGCGGCATCTGGCTGCTGGTCGCCACCAGCCTGCTGGGCGAGCCGCTGCGCATCGTCAGCGTGGCGATCTATGGAACGACGCTGCTTCTGCTCTACAGCATCTCCACGCTGTACCACAGCGTGCGCGGGCGGGCGAAGGTGATCCTGCGCAAACTCGACCACCTGTCGATCTATCTGCTGATTGCGGGGAGCTATACGCCTTTCTGCCTGGTGACGCTGAAGGGGCCCTGGGGCTGGACGCTGTTCGGCATCGTCTGGTCGATGGCGGTGATCGGCATGCTGCAGGAGATCAAACCGCGCTCCGAGGCGCGGGTGCTGTCGATCATCATCTATGCGGTGATGGGCTGGATCGTGCTGATCGCCGTCGGCCCGCTCTACCGCGCACTGGGCGGTGCGGGGTTTGCCTGGCTGGTGGGCGGCGGGGCCTTCTACACCATCGGCATCATCTTCTTCGCCTATGACAGCCGATTCCGCCACTGGCATGGCATCTGGCACCTGTTCGTGATTGCCGGCAGCCTGCTGCACTTCATCGCCATCTGGCGCTACGTCATCCCCCAGCATTGAGCCGGGCGGCGCGGGACTGCTCCCGCGCCGCTGGTTGCCGACGGCTTACGGGGCGGTCGGCAGGGCGCGCTTGTGATGGGTCTTCTCGAAGGTGCGGACGATGATGTCGAAGGCTTCCTGGCTGACCTCCTGGCCGTGCAGGAAAGCGTCGATTTCCTTGTAGGTCACACCATGGGAATGCTCGTCCGGCTTGCCGGGGGCGAGGTCTTCGAGGTCCGCAGTCGGCACCTTCTCCACCAGATGCTCCGGCGCGCCCAGGCTGCGGGCGATGCTGCGCACCTGGTTCTTTACCAGGCCGGTGAGCGGGGCGAGGTCGCAGGCGCCGTCGCCGAACTTGGTGAAGAAACCCATCACCGCCTCGGCGGCATGGTCGGTGCCGACCACCAGGCCGGCGCGGGCGTTGGCGATGGTGTACTGGGCGACCATGCGAATGCGCGCCTTGGTGTTGCCCAGGGCAAAGTCGCGGGTGGCCGGCGCCAGGCCTTCCAGCGCCTGGGTTTCAGCAGCCAGCGCCTGGACCGATGGGCCGATGTTCACGGTGTGGCGCTCGTCGGGGGCGATGCAGTCCACCGAGTCCTGGGCGTCCTGCTCGTCACCCTGCACGTTGTAGGGCAGGCGTACGGCGAGGAAGCGGTAGTCCTGGTTGCCGGTCTCGGTGCGCAGGCCTTCCACGGCGCGCTGGCAGAGCATGCCGGCGGTGAGCGAGTCGACGCCGCCGCTGATGCCCAGCACCAGGGTCTTCATCCCCGAACCCTTCAGGCAGTCCTGGATGAAGCGAATGCGGCGCTGGATCTCGGCCTGCAGCTCGGCGTCGGACTGGAAGGGCGGCTGCACGTTGAGTTCTTTGGCGATGGCGGCCTGTCTGTCTTTCATCTGATGGGCTCCTGGTCGGATGCGAAAAGGGTTACACCGGCACCTTGAACACATGGCGCAGGTAGGCGACGAAATTCTCGTCGCGGCATTGGGTTTTGCCCGGGGTGTCGGAAATCTTCGCCACGGGATGGCCGTTGCAGGCCGTCATCTTGATCACGATGTTCATCGGTTCCACGCCGGGGATGTCGCAGGTCAGGTTGGTACCGATGCCGAAACTGACGTTGATCTTGCCACGCAATGCACGGAAGAGCTGCAACGCCTTGGGCATGTCGAGGCCGTCGGAGAACACCAGGGTCTTGGTCATCGGGTCGATCCCCAGGCGGCGGTAGTGGGTGATGGCCTTCTCGGCCCAGACCAGCGGGTCGCCCGAATCGTGGCGCAGGCCATCGAAGAGCTTGGCGAAGTACAGGTCGAAGTCGCTGAGGAAGGCGTCCATGGTAATGCAGTCGGTCAGCGCGATGCCCAGCTGGCCGCGGTACTCGCGCACCCAGCAGTCCAGCGCAGCGATCTGGCTGTCGATCAGTCGCGGGCCGAGCTGCTGGTGCGCCATCAGCCATTCGTGGGCCATGGTGCCGATGGGCTTCACGTCGAATTCGCGGGCCAGGTGCACGTTGCTGGTGCCGACGAAGCGGCCGGGGAAGTCGCGCTTGAGGATGTGCACGACTTCTTCCTGGGCGCGGTAGGAGAAGCGCCGACGGGTGCCGAAGTCGGCTACCTGGAATTCCGTCAGTTCGTCCGCGCTGGCGTTGCCGGCGAGCCAGTCGAGCTTGCGGTACAACTGCTCGCCGACCTGCTCCAGCACCACCTCGCGGTAGCGATAGCGGTTGCGCACCTCGCTGACGATGGCCAGCAGCGGCACCTCGAAGAGGATCACGTGCAGCCACGGCCCGCGCAGGCGGATGGCCAGTTGGCCGTCCTCGATGCTGGTGTGCACGTAGCGCAGGTTGAAGCGGAACAGGCTGAGGAAGCGGATGAAGTCCGGCTTGATGAACGGGATGCGCTCAAGGAAGGCGAGCTGGTCCGGCGTGGCTTCCAGTTCGGCCAGGCGTTCGATCTGGTAGCGGATTTCCGCCAGGTACGGCCGTAGGTCCTCGGCGTTGCGGCAGCGGAATTCCCACTCCACTTCGGCGTTGGGGTAGTTGTGCAGCACCGCCTGCATCATCGTCAGCTTGTAGAAGTCGGTGTCCAGCAGGTTCTGCACGATACTCTCGGCAAATACGCTCTCGGCCATGATCAGTTCTCCCTGATGCCCGCGAGGGCGCTATCCAATTCGTTCTCGTCTGCGCAGAGGATCACTCCGGCGTCGCGCATCTCGGCGCAGGCAGACTTGGCGGTTTCTTCCGCGATGGCCCGGCAGGCCGGCAGGTAGAGCAGCACCTCGAAGCCGGCGCGGCGCAGTTGCAGCGCGGTGGTCTTCACGCAGTAGTCCAGCGCCAGGCCGCCCACCAGCACGTGGCTGACCGCGTTCTGCCGCAGGTATTCGATGGCCCCGGTGCTGCGCCGTTCCGCCAGGTCGTGGTAGCACGCACCGTAGGGGTGCAGGTCAGGCTCGACGCCCTTCCAGATGAAGAAGTCGTACTCCATCGGCTGCGGCAGTTCGTCCAGCAGTTCGAAGCCCGGCGTGCCCGGCACGCAGTGGCTGACCCAGGTGAGGTCGGCGTTGGGCAGGGACAGCGGTTGCAGCATCTGTGCCGGCTCGCTCACTACCCAGGGCGCTTGCGCGGTGTGCGCGTCCTTGCTGCCCAGGCGCAGGCTGGCGCGTTCGGCCAGCAGGTTCAGTGCGCCGCCGATGGCATCGCCGCCGGGCACCGGCAGTTCGTTGGGGCAGAGCGGGGTGAAGCCCTTCTGGGCATCTACGTCGAAGCTGGCGATCAGGTTCATGGAAGCCTCCGCTTGACCGTTGGTGGCCTGTCGTGACTACATAATTCACGACGTGAAATAAGTCGTCAAGTAAAAAGAACGGAAATGATCGGCAGTGGAAGATGCTTTCTATACGTGATGAAATAAGTCGCAGGATTTTCCCCGGCGAAAACCTATTCAAGGAGTTTCGATGAGTACCGCTGAAGTGCTGGCCACCGTGGATATCGTGGCGCTGCGCCTGAACCCGGAGCGCGGGCTGGAACTGCTGCTGATCCGTCGCGCCCACGGGCCGTTCGAGGGGCAGTGGGCGTTGCCCGGCGTGCTGATCAACGGCCGCTGCGCGGATCACGGCCTGGACGATGCGGCTCTGCGCGCGTTGCGCGAGAAGGCGCGGGTGCAGCCGGCCTACATGGAACAGGTGGCCACGGTCGGCAACGCAGTGCGCGACCCGCGCGGTTGGTCACTGAGCGTGTTCTATCTGGTGCTGGTGGCGCCGGAGACCGAACTGGCCGCCGACGATCTCGACTTCGTGCCGCTCGACGCTGTGCGCGGCGAGCGCCTGGCCTTGCCCTTCGACCATGCCCATCTGGTGCAGCAGGCCTGTGAGCGGCTGGCCAGCAAGTCGGTGTACAGCGCATTGCCGCTGCACCTGTTGCCAGCGCGCTTTACCGTGGCGGAGGCGCTGAAGGCCTTCGAGCTATCCATCGGCGAGGAAATCCAGCATTCCAGCCTGCGCGGGCGGCTGGAGCGGATGAAGGCGGCGGGCTGGGTACAGGACACCGGCGAGCGCCACCAGCCGCCAATGGGGCGGCCGCAGCATGTGTTGCGCTTTACGCCGCAGGGGGATGGGGCGTTTGTGTTTGATCGGAGTTTGTTGGTCTGACGCTCCGGCGCTCGGGCATTCCCCCTCACCCCAGCCCTCTCCCGGAGGGAGAGGGAGCCGTCTGTGCCAGTGAGAGCAGTGGTGTACACCTGCGCCGATCAGTCCCCTCTCCCTTTGGAGCGGGGCGCGCAGCCAGGGTTAGGGTGAGGGGCTCTTGGCGCCGCGCTGAACTCACCCCTCCATCCGCTCCCCAATCCACTCCACGAAGGCCCTGACCTTGGGCACCGCTGCCGCATGCTCGGGGTACGCCAGGTAATACCCGCTGCGGCTTGCCAGCCCGTGCTCCCAGGCGATTACCAACTTGCCCTCGCTCAGCTCCTCCTCCACCAGGAAGCGCGGCAGTAGCGCCACACCGCAACCGGCCTGGGCGGCGCGGATGCACATGTAGAAGGTGTCGAAGCGCGGCCCGTGGTAGCTGTGCTCGCTGTGCTGGCCGAGGCTGAGGAACCACTCGTGCCAGGCCTCCTGGCGCGTGGCGTTCTGTAGCAGGACCAGGTCGGCCAGTTGGGTCGGGTCGCTCAGCGGCTGCGCCGGCAGGATCGCCGGTGAACACACCGGCACCATTTCTTCGCCGAACAGCGCCACGCACTCCGCGCCGGGCAGGGTACCGGCGCCGAAGAAGAAGGCGATGTCGCAGCGCGACTGCAGCAGGTCGCCCGGCTCCAGTTCCTGGCGCAGGTCCAGGTGGATGTTCGGGTGGCGATGGCGCCAGCCGTTCAGCCGCGGGATCAGCCAGCGCGCACCGAAGGTCGGTGGTGTTGCCACGCGCAGTACTTCGGTTTCGCCGCCGTAGGACAGCAGGTAGTGGGTGGACATCTCTACCTGGGTGAGGATCTTGCGCACTTCCACCAGGTACAGGTCTCCCGCAGGCGTCAGCTGCAGGCGGCGGCGTACGCGACGGAACAGCAGGTGCTGGAGCATTTCTTCCAGCTGCGCCACCTGCTTGCTGACCGCGCTCTGGGTCAGGTTCAGCTCCTCGGAAGCACGGGTGAAACTCAGGTGCCGCGCCACCGCTTCGAAGCATTGCAGGGCGGTCATGGACGGCAGGTGGCGTTTGCTCAGCATGGCGGGCAGTTCATGAATTTACGGAATGATGTGCATAGGAAACGTCGTTTGTTGTGCCCAGGCAAGCCGTTTATTACTGCTGGCATTCCAACTGGTTCTGAACCCATTCAGGAGTCCGCATGATTTCCGCACTGCTCGAATCCCTCGGCGTCGACGCCCGCCTGGTCACCGGTGGCGATCAGGTCATTCACACTCCCATCGACGGCAGCCGCCTGGGCGCGGTGCGCCTGGAAAGCGCTGCCGAGGTGGAGCAGAAGATCGGCCGCGCCGCCCATGCCTTCGACGCCTGGCGCAAGGTGCCGGCGCCGCGCCGCGGCGAACTGGTGCGGCTGTTCGGCGAGGAGCTGCGGGCAAGCAAGGCCGCCTTGGGTGAGCTGGTGTCCTGGGAGGCCGGCAAGATCACCCAGGAAGGCCTGGGCGAAGTGCAGGAAATGATCGACATCTGCGACTTCGCCGTTGGCCTGTCGCGCCAGCTCTACGGCCTGACCATCGCCTCCGAGCGCCCCGGCCACCACATGCGCGAGACCTGGCATCCGTTGGGCGTGGTCGGGGTGATCAGCGCCTTCAACTTCCCGGTCGCCGTGTGGTCGTGGAACACCGCGCTGGCGCTGGTGTGCGGCAACTCGGTGGTGTGGAAACCGTCGGAGAAGACCCCGCTCACCGCGCTGGCCTGCCAGGCGCTGTTCGAACGCGCGCTGAAGAAGTTCGGTGATGCGCCGGAGCATCTTAGCCAGGTGGTGATTGGTGATCGCAGCGCTGGCGAAGCGCTGGTGGATGACGTGCGCGTCGCCCTGGTCAGCGCCACCGGCAGCACTCGCATGGGCAGCGAAGTCGGCCCGCGCGTAGCGGCTCGCTTCGGCCGCAGCATTCTCGAACTGGGCGGCAACAACGCGATGATCCTGGCGCCCAGCGCCGACCTCGACATGGCCGTGCGCGCCGTGCTGTTCAGCGCCGTCGGCACGGCGGGGCAGCGCTGCACTACGCTGCGCCGGCTGATCGCCCACGAGTCGGTGAAGGACGAGTTCGTCAGTCGCCTGAAGACGGCCTATTCCAAGGTGCGCATCGGCCATCCGCTGGAAGGCAATCTTGTTGGCCCGCTGATCGACGAGCGCAGCTTCCTGGCCATGCAGGGCGCGCTGGAGCAGGCGCGCGGCGAGGGCGGCGTGGTGTTCGGCGGCGAGCGCCAACTGGCCGATAAATTCCCCGACGCCTATTACGTGTCGCCGGCCATCGTCGAGATGCCCGAGCAGAGCGACGTGGTGCGCAGCGAGACCTTCGCGCCGATCCTCTACGTGGTGCCCTACAAGGACTTCAACGACGCGGTGGCGCTGAACAATGGCGTACCGCAGGGGCTGTCGTCGTGCATCTTCACCACCGACCTGCGCGAGGCGGAAGCCTTCATCTCGGCGGTGGGCAGCGACTGCGGCATCGCCAACGTCAACATCGGCCCCAGCGGCGCAGAGATTGGCGGCGCCTTCGGTGGCGAGAAGGAAACCGGCGGTGGCCGCGAATCCGGTTCCGACGCCTGGAAGGGCTATATGCGCCGGCAGACCAACACCGTGAACTACTCGCGGGAACTGCCGCTGGCGCAGGGCATAGTCTTCGATTGATAGCACCGGGGCACATGCCCTTGTAGGAGCGAGCTTGCTCGCGAACGGATTCCGAGTGGGCTTCGGCGTCATGCGGTTCGCGAGCAAGGGCTAGGCGCCCACCTCGGTCCTGCACAACAACACAGCACCGTAGGGCGAATAACGTGGAACAGGTTATCCGCCAGCCCTCTGCGGCGGATAACGCTGGCGCGTTATGCGCCCTACGACGGCCCAACTGCCGTACAGAGTCATTCACAAGGTTCGCGTAGAAGGATCGCTGGATGTCGCTTCGCCAAGAATGTCTGTGGGAATACCTGACGCCCGACCGCCCGGAAGCTCCGGAGCTGCGCGGGGATCGCAAGGTCGACGTGTGTGTCATCGGCGCGGGCTTCACCGGCCTGTCCGCCGCGCTGCATCTGCTGGAGCGGGACCAGACGGTTTGTGTGCTGGAAGCCCACACCACCGGGCACGGTGGCTCGGGGCGCAACGTCGGGCTGGTCAACGCCGGCCTGTGGATTCCCCCGGATGAGATCGAAGCGGGCATGGGCGCGGAGGTTGGCCAGCGGGTCAACCGCATGCTCGGCAACGCGCCCTCGCTGGTGTTCTCTTTGATCGACAAGTACGGCATCGATTGCCAGGCGCGCCGCGAAGGCACCCTGCACATGGCGCACAACACCCGTGGCCTGGCTGACCTGCGCAGCCGCTGCGAGCAGTGGGGCCGCCGTGGCGCCCCGGTGGAACTGCTCACCGGCAGCGAGTGCGAACAGGCTTGCGGCACCGACAAGATTGCCGGCGCGCTGCTGGATCGCCGTGCCGGCACGCTCAACCCTATGGCCTACGTCAGCGGCCTCGCCCGCGCGGTCGTTGGGCTGGGCGGTGAGCTGTACCACCATTCCCCGGTGGTCGGCCTGGTGCGCGTAGGTAACGCGTGGAACGTGATCACTGCCGGGGGCGTTGTGACTGCCGAGCAGGTGGTGATCGCCTCCAGTGCCTACACCGAAGGCGAGTGGACAGAACTGCGCCGCACCTTCTTCCCCGGTTACTACTACCAGGTTGCCTCGCGTCCGCTGGAGGGCGCGGAAGCCGCGCGCATCCTGCCGGGCGGGCAGGGCTCCTGGGATACCCGCCAGGTGCTCAGCAGCATCCGCCGCGATGCCGATGGCCGCCTGTTGCTCGGCAGCCTCGGCAAGGGCACCGGCAAGCCGGCGTGGTTCCTCAAGAGCTGGGCGGATCGCATCCAGCAGCATTACTTCTCCAGGCTGGGCAAGGTGGACTGGGAGTTCACCTGGACCGGCTGCATCGATTTCACTCCCGACCACCTCATGCGCCTGTTCGAGCCGGCGCCGGGGCTGGTCGCCATGAGCGGCTACAACGGCCGCGGCGTCACCACCGGCACGGTGGTGGGCAAGGCCTTCGCCGACTTCCTGCTGGACGGTGACGCCAGCGCCCTGCCGATGCCGCTGCGGCCGATGGAGGAAATCTCCGCCGTGGGCCTGCGCAGCTGTCTGTACGAAGCCGGCTTCTCCCTCTACCACGCCGGGCAGTGCCTGCGGGTGGTGATCTGAGCTTGCCGCGAAGGCGGCGCAAGCCGCCTCCGGGGTAGCCCGCCAACGCTCGCTGCACTTTGGTCTAGCCTCTTATGGTGCGTTACCCCGACGGGTCTGCACCGCGGATGTGCAGTTCGGTGACAGCGATGGTTACGGTTGGGGTTGCGCCTGTGGTGGCAGGAAAAAGGCCGCCCACGGGAAGGTAGGTTGCACCCTTTTTGGTGCTTGGTTGCACCTTTTGCTTTCAATGGGTTGCACGTGTCTAGCGCTTGATGTCTGCCAGCTCGAGCTATTTTCGCTGTAGGACTTGGTTAATAACAAAAACGAATGGCACGCCGCTTGCTGTTGATATTTCGCTGAATCGCTTAAACGAGAAATCGCCAACAAGAAATACAACGCGCCATTACAAAAAACCTCAGGAGCAAAACTCCATGTCGCAGAAGATTTACAGAAAAGGTTTTCTGGCTCTGGCGGTCACCACCGCGCTGGGCATGTCTTCCGTAGTACAGGCCGATGTCGTTATCGGGGTCGCAGGACCGCACACCGGGGCCAACGCCTCGTTCGGGGAACAGTACTGGCGTGGGGCTAGCCAGGCCGCGGAGGACATCAACGCCGCCGGCGGTATCAATGGCGAGAAGATCAAGCTGGTAAAGGCGGACGACGCCTGCGAACCGAAACAGGCCGTTGCCGTCGCCAACCGCCTGGTGGACCAGGACAAGGCGGTCGCCGTGGTCGGCCACTTCTGCTCCTCCTCCACCATTCCCGCCTCGGAGGTCTACGACGAGGCCGGCATCATCGCCATCACCCCCGGCTCCACCAACCCGCAGGTCACCGAGCGCGGCCTTTCCGGCATGTTCCGCATGTGCGGCCGTGACGATCAGCAGGGCATCGTCGCCGGCGACTACATCGTCGACGTGCTGAAGGCGAAGAAGGTCGCGGTGATCCACGACAAGGACACCTACGGCCAGGGCCTGGCGGACGCCACCAAGGCGCAGCTGAACAAGCGCGGCGTGAAGGAAGTGCTGTACGAAGGCCTGACCCGTGGCGAGAAGGACTTCAACGCCCTGGTCACCAAGATCCGCGCCTCGGGCGCAGAAGTCGTCTACTTCGGCGGCCTGCACCCGGAAGCCGGCCCGCTGGTTCGCCAGATGCGCGAGCAGGGCCTGACCGCCAAGTTCATGTCCGATGACGGCATCGTTACCGACGAACTGGTCACCACCGCCGGCGGCCCGCAGTACGTCAAGGGCGTGCTGATGACCTTCGGCGCCGACCCGCGCCTGATCCCGGACGGCAAGGCCGTGGTGGAAAAATTCCGCGCCAATGGCTTCGAGCCGGAAGGCTACACCCTCTACGCCTACTCCTCGGTTCAGGCCCTGGCCGCTGCCTTCAACGGCGCGGGCAAGACCGACCCGGCCAAGGCCAGCGCCTGGCTGAAGGCCAATCCGGTACAGACCGTGATGGGCAAGAAGGAGTGGGACAAGAAAGGCGACCTGAAAGTCTCCGACTACGTGGTCTACGAGTGGGACGACAAGGGCAAGTACCACCAGCTCGACGCGTTCAAGAAGTAACCGCCTGACCCGGCCGGCGCCGCTACCCGCGGCGCCGGCTTCCCCGCAGGTCGGCGGTACGCGCGCAGCTGGTCACGAGCCGGTGATTGCGCGAGCCGTCAGCCTTTCCTGCCCTGCTTGCGCGAGTACCCAATCGTGGACGGTATCTTCCTTCAGCAAATGATCAACGGGCTGACCCTCGGGTCGGTCTACGGTCTGATCGCCATCGGCTATACGATGGTCTACGGCATCATCGGCATGATCAACTTCGCCCACGGCGAGGTGTACATGATCTCCGCCTATCTCTCGGCGGTGGGCCTGGCCCTGCTGGCCTTCTTCGGCCTGCAGTCGTTCCCGCTGCTGATCCTCGGCACGCTGGTCTTCACCATCTTCGTCACCGGCGTCTATGGCTGGGTGATCGAGCGCATCGCCTACAAGCCGCTGCGCAACTCCACGCGCCTGGCGCCGCTGATCTCCGCCATCGGCATGTCACTGATCCTGCAGAACTACGTGCAGCTGGCCCAGGGCCCGCGCCAGCAAGGCGTGCCGACCCTGCTCGACGGTGCCTTCAAGTTCCACATCGGCGAAGGCTTCGTGCAGCTGACCTACACCAAGGTGTTCATCCTCATCGCCGCCTTCGTCGGCATGGGCGTGCTGACCTACGTGATCCAGTACACCAAGCTCGGGCGCATGTGCCGCGCCACCCAGCAGGACCGCAAGATGGCCTCGATCCTGGGGATCAACACCGACCGGGTGATCTCCTACGTGTTCGTCATCGGCGCCGCCATGGCCGCGCTGGCCGGCGTGCTGATCACCATGAACTACGGCACCTTCGACTTCTACGCCGGCTTCATCATCGGCATCAAGGCGTTCACCGCCGCGGTGCTCGGCGGCATCGGCTCGCTGCCCGGCGCCATGCTTGGCGGCCTGATCCTGGGCGTAGCCGAGGCGCAGTTCTCCGGCATGGTGAACACCGACTTCAAGGACGTGTTCGCCTTCGGCCTGCTGGTGACCATCCTGATCTTCCGACCGCAAGGGCTCCTGGGTCGTCCCCAGGTATCGAAGGTGTAAGCATGACGTCCGTTACCCAGACTTCAGCCGCGCCGGCCCCGGCGCGCATCGATATCAGGAAGAGCCTCATCGACACGGTGCTGGCCGGCCTGATCGCCCTGATCGTGTTCGGCCCTATCGTCGGCATCGTGCTCGATGGCTACAGCTTCAAAGTCGAACCGGTTCGCCTGGCCTGGATGATCGGCGCGGTGATGCTCGGCCGCCTGCTGCTCAGCCTGTTCCTGCAGACACCTGCGGGCCTGCGCATCATGGACCGCTTCGAGAGCTCCGACTCGGGCATCAGTGTGCTGCCGCCGGGCTACAAGACGCGCCTGCGCTGGATAGTCCCGCTGGTGATCCTGGCCGCGGTGATCTTCCCGTTCTTCGCCAGCAAGTACCTGCTCACCGTGATCATCCTCGGGCTGATCTACGTGCTGCTCGGCCTGGGGCTGAACATCGTGGTCGGCCTCGCCGGCCTGCTCGATCTCGGCTACGTGGCCTTCTACGCCATCGGCGCCTATGGCCTCGCGCTGGGCTACCAGTACCTCGGCCTGGGTTTCTGGACGGTGCTGCCGCTGGCCGCCATCGTCGCCGCGCTGGCGGGGGCGCTGCTGGGCTTCCCGGTGCTGCGAATGCACGGTGACTACCTGGCCATCGTGACCCTGGGCTTCGGCGAGATCATCCGCCTGATCCTCAACAACTGGCTGTCCTTCACCGGCGGCCCGAACGGCATGCCGGTGCCGTCGCCGACCTTCTTCGGTCTTGAGTTCGGCCGCCGGGCGAAGGAGGGCGGCACGCCGATCCACGAGTTCCTCGGCATCGATTACAACCAGAACTTCAAGTTCCTGTTCATCTACATCGTCTTGTTCCTGGTCGTCATGCTGGTGCTCTACATCAAGCACCGGCTGACCCGCATGCCGGTCGGCCGCGCCTGGGAAGCGCTGCGCGAGGACGAAATCGCCTGCCGCGCCATGGGCCTGAACCACGTGCTGGTGAAACTCTCGGCGTTCATGCTCGGTGCCTCCACCGCAGGCCTGGCCGGGGTGTTCTTCGCCAGCTACCAGGGCTTCGTCAACCCGTCGTCGTTCACCTTCTTCGAGTCGGCGCTGATCCTCGCCATCGTGGTGCTGGGCGGCATGGGATCGACGGTGGGCGTGGTGATCGCCGCGTTCGTCCTCACCGTGGCGCCGGAACTGCTGCGCAGCTTCGCCGACTACCGCGTGCTGCTGTTCGGCATCCTCATGGTGCTGATGATGATCTGGCGGCCGCGCGGGCTGATCCGCATCAGCCGCTCTGGCTTCGCCGTACGCAAGGGGGTGGCGCCATGAGCGGTGACAAGATCCTCAGCGTCGAGCACCTGATGATGCACTTCGGCGGCATCAAGGCGCTCAACGACGTCAACCTCGATGTGGAACGCGGCTCCATCACCGCGCTGATCGGCCCCAACGGCGCCGGCAAGACCACGGTGTTCAACTGCCTCACCGGTTTCTACAAGGCCACCGGTGGCAACATCCTGCTCAACACCCAGGGTGGCACCACCGACGTCATCAAGGTGCTCGGCCAGCCGTTCCAGGGCGGCGATTTCGTCAACCCGGCGCAGTTCGGCAACCGCCTCTACTACAAGATGTTCGGCGGCACTCACCTGGTGAACCGCGCGGGCCTTGCTCGCACCTTCCAGAACATCCGGCTGTTCCGCGAGATGTCGGTGGTGGAGAACCTGCTGGTGGCCCAGCACATGTTCGTCAACCGCAACCTTATTGCCGGCGTGCTCAACACCCCCGGCTACCGCCGCGCGGAAAGCGAAGCGCTGGATCACGCCTTCTACTGGCTGGAAGTGGTGGACCTGGTGGACTGCGCCAACCGCCTGGCCGGCGAGATGTCCTACGGGCAGCAGCGCCGCCTGGAGATCGCCCGCGCCATGTGCACCCGGCCCGAGCTGATCTGCCTGGACGAACCCGCTGCCGGGCTCAACCCTGCGGAAACCCAGGCGCTGGCGCGCATCGTGCGCTACCTGCGCGACCACCACGGCATCACCGTGCTGCTGATCGAGCACGACATGGGCATGGTGATGAACATCTCCGACCACATCATCGTGCTCGACCACGGCGTGGTCATCGCCCGCGGCGGCCCGGAGGAGATTCGCCACAACGACAAGGTCATTGCCGCCTATCTCGGCGCAGACGAAGAGGAGCTGGCATGACGGCGCCGATGTTGGAATTCCGTGATGTGGATGTGTTCTACGGGCCGATCCAGGCGCTGAAGAAAGTCTCGCTGACCGTCAACGAAGGGGAGACCGTGGCGCTGATCGGCGCCAACGGCGCGGGCAAGTCCACGCTGCTGATGTCGATCTTCGGCCAGCCGCGCGCGGCGGGCGGCGCGATCCTCTACAAGGGCCAGGACATCCGCCACAAGTCCGCGCACTACGTGGCCTCCAACGGCATCGCGCAGTCGCCGGAAGGGCGCCGGGTGTTCCCCGACATGACCGTGGAGGAGAACCTGCTGATGGGCACCATCCCCATCGGCATGGATCACGCCCAGGAAGACATGCAGCGCATGTTCGACCTCTTCCCGCGCCTGAAGGAGCGACGCAACCAGCGCGCCATGACCATGTCCGGCGGCGAGCAGCAGATGCTTGCCATTGCCCGCGCGCTGATGAGCCGGCCCAAGCTGCTATTGCTCGACGAACCTTCGCTGGGGCTGGCGCCCATCGTGGTCAAGCAGATCTTCCAGACCCTGCGCGAACTGGCACAGAGCGGGATGACGCTGTTCCTCGTGGAGCAGAACGCCAACCACGCGCTGAAGCTGTCGGACCGCGGTTACGTGATGGTCAACGGCGAGATTCGCCTGAGCGGCACCGGGGCGGAACTGCTGGGTAACCAGGAGGTTCGCAACGCGTATCTGGGCGGGCATTGACGCAGCCGCCTTTCGTAGGAGCGAGCTTGCTCGCGAACCAACCCCGCTGCGGAGCTGTTCGCGAGCAAGCTCGCTCCTACAAGGGCGTTTCCCGCCATTTTCCAGAGGGGTTTCCATGCAAGACCTCCGCTTCCTCACCAACGCCGACGTCGCCCAGCACCTGGGGTATCCCCAACTGATCGAAGCCCTGCGCATCGGCCTCGCCCATGAGTGCGAAGCCCCGGTGCGCGGCTGCCATGAACTGCCGGACAACGCCTCCCTGCTGACCATGCCGGTGTGGCGGCCGGGGCAGGACATCGGCGTGAAACTGGTCACCGTGTTTCCCGGCAACGGCGCGAAGAACCTGCCGGCGGTGGCCGCGCTGTTCTGCCTCTTCGACGGCACCAGCGGCCGCCCGCTGGCCATGCTCGAAGCCTCGGAACTGACTGCCCGGCGCACCGCCTGCACCTCCGCGTTGGCCGCCGATTACCTGGTGCGCCGCGATGCGCGGCGGCTGCTGGTGGTCGGCAGCGGCACCCTGGCGCCGCACATGGTCCGCGCCCACTGCTCGGTGCGCGAGTACGAAGATATCGCCCTCTGGGGCCGCCACGAAGACAAGGTGCTGGCCCTGGTGAAGCACTTGCAGGACGAAGGCTATCCCGTCCATGTCTGCCCCGACTTGCGTGGCGGAGTCGCGGCGGCGGACTGCATCAGCTGCGTGACCACCTCCCGCGAGCCCATCGTGCTGGGCGAATGGTTGCGCTCGGGCTGCCACCTCGACCTGGTCGGCGCCTTTCTGCCAAGCATGCGCGAGACCGACAGTGAAGCCGTGCGTCGCGCACGCATCGTCGTCGACACCCGCGAAGGCGCGCTGGAAGAAGCGGGCGACTTGCTGATCCCGATGGGCGAGGGCGTCATCGATAAGAGCGCCATTGCCATCCAGTTGAGTGACCTGTTGCAGGGGCGCGGTGCGCGGCGGGACGACAGCGAGATCACCCTGTTCAAATCCGTCGGTTATGCACTGGAAGACTTGATCGCCGCGCGCCTGCTGGTGCAGTGAAGTTGTCCCGAAAATCTGTGGGCCGGGCTGTGGATAACGTCTGGGAGAACGCTGCCAGGCCCCGTGGCCACAGGCGCCGTCACGGGCGGTCGATTTCTGTTCGATCACCCCGCAACCCCTGTATGGATGGACAGGTACGGCTTCACGGAAAAGTTCCGGGAAACTGACAGTTGTCCCCGTCAGCCGTTGAAAGACCTGTGGATAACCTTGGGAAGAACTTCTCCAGCGCAACGGCGGCGCGGCCTGCGCTGGTACGCTCGAAAATCGTCCAGCGAAAAGGGCGCTTTCTGTTTGCCCACAGAATCCGTGGAGCAGCCTGTGGAAAAGGTGAGCGCAACTTGCGCCAGGCCCGTGACCACGGGGCTTTCAAGCAGCTGTGCGGGTTTTATCCAGCGCGGCTGTAACGCAAGGCAGGCAGCCCGGACTGTTATGCTCGACCGACCGACAAAGAACGCGCGCGGCACGAATGTCCGGCAGGTACCGGCGACGGCTGCGCCCAGCATCTGGCAAGAGGAACCTGCGATGACCACTCCCACCCTGTTCATTACCGGCGCAACTTCCGGCTTCGGCGAAGCCTGTGCGCGGCGTTTCGCCCGTGACGGCTGGTCGCTGGTGATCACCGGCCGCCGTGAGGATCGCCTGAATGCACTGGCCCAGGAGCTTTCCGCCGAGACCGACGTGCTGCCGCTGGTACTCGACGTGCGCGACCGCGCCGCCATGACCGCGGCGGTGGACAGCCTGCCGGAGAAGTTCGCCAGGCTGCGCGGCCTGATCAACAACGCCGGCCTTGCACTGGGCACCGACCCGGCGCAGGAATGCGAGCTGGATGACTGGGACACCATGGTCGACACCAACATCAAGGGCCTGATGTACGCCACCCGCCTGCTGCTGCCGCGCCTGATCGCCCATGGCCCGGGCGCGAGCATCCTCAACCTCGGCTCGGTCGCCGGCCACTGGCCCTATCCGGGTGGCCATGTGTACGGCGCCACCAAGGCCTTCGTCGAGCAGTTCTCGCTGAACCTGCGCTGCGACCTGCAGGGCACCGGCGTGCGCGTCACCAACCTCGAGCCGGGCATGTGCGAGAGCGAGTTCTCCCTGGTGCGCTTCGGCGGTGACCAGGCCAAGTACGACAAGACCTACGCCGGCGCCGAGCCGATCCAGTCGGCGGACATCGCCGAGACCATCCACTGGATCATGAACCAGCCGCCGCACATCAACATCAACACCCTGGAAATCATGCCGGTGAGCCAGGCGTGGGCGGGGTTCTCGGTGCATCGCAAGGGGTGAGGCGAGAACGGCCCCCGGCGGTTTCATCACTTTTTGCCTTGGGGCATCTGTGCAGGGGCTTCCCCTCACCCCAGCCCTCTCCCAGAGGGAGAGGGTTAGAGTGAGGGGCTCTTGATCTTGTAGGAGCGAGCTTGCTCGCGAACCATGTCCCGCTGCGGAGGCTTGTTCGCGAGCAAGAACTAGGCGTCCCCCTCGCTCCTACAGGTAAAGCATCAGCCGGCGAGCAACCAGGCACCGGCGCCGGCCGAGGCCAGGCCGGCGGCACGCACCAGCGGTGCCGCCGCTTGTGGCAACAGGCGAACAATCCCGTAACCGGCCGCATGCAACGCGGCAGTTGCTGCGACGAAGCCGGCGGCATACAGCCACGGGCTGCTCAGTGCCGGCAGCTCCAGTCCGTGGGCCACGCCGTGGGCGAGGGCGAACAACGCGGTTGCGCCCATCGCCAGGAACAGCGGAGGGCGCACGGCCAGCGCGACGCACAGCCCCAGCGCGAGCACGGAAGCGGCGATACCGGTCTCCATGAACGGCATCTGCATTCCTTCGAAACCGAGCAGTCCGCCGATCAGCATGGTGCCGACGAAGGTGCAGGGCAGCGCCAGACGCGCCGCGCCCTTCTGCTGCGCGGCCCAGAGGCCGACGGCGAGCATTGCCAGCAGGTGGTCGAGGCCGGTGATGGGGTGGGCGATGCCGGCGACCAGGCCATGGTCGCCATGGCCCGGATGGGCGAAAGCCGCCGCCGGGATGAGGAACAGCGCCAGGCTGTAGAGGGCTTTGCGCAACTGCATGGAAAACTCCCTGGTTCTTGTCATGTGGCGGCCCCGTTTCCGTGGTCGCAGAAAATACATCAGGCCGCGGTCAACAGTCCCTGGCGCTCGATGAAGGTGATGATCTCGGCCAGGCCCTGGCCGGTCTTCTGGTTGCTGAAGACGAAGGGCTTGTCGCCGCGCATGCGCGAGGCGTCCTGGTCCATCACTTCCAGCGAGGCGCCCACCAGCGGGGCGAGGTCGATCTTGTTGATCACCAGCAGGTCGGACTTGCAGATGCCCGGCCCACCCTTGCGCGGAATCTTGTCGCCGGCCGAGACGTCGATCACGTAGAGGGTCAGGTCCGACAGCTCGGGGCTGAAGGTGGCCGAGAGGTTGTCGCCGCCGGATTCCACCAGGATCAGGTCGAGGCCGGGGAAGCGCCGGTTGAGCTGGTCCACCGCCTCCAGGTTGATCGAGGCATCCTCGCGGATTGCCGTGTGCGGGCAGCCGCCGGTTTCCACGCCGATGATCCGCTCCGGCTCCAGCGCCTCGTTGCGCACCAGGAACTGCGCGTCTTCCTGGGTGTAGATGTCGTTGGTGACCACGGCGATGTTGTAGCGCTGGCGCAGGGCGCGGCACAGCGCCAGGGTCAGGGCGGTCTTGCCGGAGCCCACCGGGCCGCCGATGCCGACGCGAAGAGGTTGAGAGTTCATGGCAGTTCTCCTAGGAGCGGAACAGACGGCTGTATTGGGTTTCGTGGTTCATGCAGGCCAGCGCGAGACCGAAGGGCGCGCCGCCGTGGGGCTGATTGGCGAGTGCTGCCTGGCAGGCGTTGTCGAGGTCGGGGAGCAATTGCGAGGTGAGCTTCTGCGCGGCCAGTTGGCCCAGCGGCAGGGTCTTCATCAGTACCGCCAATTGGTTCTCCAGCCAGCTCCACAGCCAGGCACCGAGGGCCTGTTCCGGGGATAAGCCCCAGGCGCGGGCGGCCAGAGCCCAGGCGGCGGCGAAGGAGGGTTCGGGTTGCGCGGCGAGCCATTGGCGCGCGGGCTCGTCCAGCTCCGGCAGGGCTTCGAGCAACTGGCGGAGGGAGAAACCCATCTGGCGGTTTTCCAGGCCCAGCTCGCGGGTCTCGCGGCTGGCGCGGTGGCGTTCGGCGGCGTCGCGCAGGGCGGCCCAGTCTTCGGCCTGTGCCGCGCGCAGCAAGTCGGCCAGCAGCGGGCCCTCGAAGCGGGCGAGGTTCAACTGCAACTGGTCGCTGAGCCAGATGTGCGCCGCTTCGGCGTCTGCCACCAGTCCCTGGTCGATGGCGCTTTCCAGCCCCTGGGAATAGCTGTAGCCGCCGATGGGCAACTGCGGGCTGGCCAGGCGCAGCAGTGACCAGAGGCTGGAAGAGTCACTCATGAACGACGACCTGCCCGCGTACACCGACCAGCCCTCGCTCCCTGAGAGAGTGGGCTGGGGTGAGGGAGAAAGCCCCGCGCCGAAACATCACAAGCGAACTCCGAACTGATGCAACTTCGGCGCGTAGTTGAACTGCTCTTCGCCATGGTGCGAGTGATGATGGCCGCCACCATAGGCTCCGTGCTCCGGCTGGAACGGCGCCTCGATGGCTTCTACCGTGGCGCCGAGCTGGTCGAGCATGGCCTTGAGCACATAGTCGTCGAGCAGGCGCAGCCAGCCGTCGCCGACCTGCAGGGCGACGTGGCGATTGCCCAGGTGATAGGCCGCGCGATTCAGTTCGCGAGGGTTGGCGCAGGTGACGTGCAGCAGCTTTTCGGGGGCCGCGCAGACACGTACCACCCGGCCATCGTTGGCCAGCAGGAATTCGCCATCCGCCAGCGGCGGCTGCCCTCGTTCGAGGAACAGGCCGACGTCTTCACCGGTGATGCTGAAGCAGCGCAGGCGGCTCTTGCTGCGCGCCTCGTAATTCAGGCGCAGCTCGGCGTCCCAGTGTTCGCGGGGTTCGGTTCGTTGGTGGATGACCAGCATGACAGTGTCCGGCAGCAGCAATGATCGAGCTACAGCAAGGGGCTTGCCAGCGTGAGCCAACGTCAGCACTGGCGCGGGTTGCAGTGGTTGTCCGATCGATCAGGAATGGTGTGGGCGCTCGATGATGGTGCGCACGAAAACAGTGCGCACCAATACAGGGCGAAGCGTATCTTTGTGGGAGCGAGCCTGCTCGCGAACAAATTCCGCCGTGGAGCGATTCGTGAGCAAGAACTGGGCGTCCCCTCGCTCCGACAGGTAAACGATGTGCGTGTGCGGGCGATTCAGGGCCGCGAGCCGATCCCGGTCCAGTGCTTGGCGCCGATCATGATGAAGCGCAGCTGCTGGGTGATCTTGGCCTGGGGCGAGAGGTGCGTGGGCAGCGAGTCGGCCGGCGGGTCGATCAGCTCGGGCAGGGTGGCGAATACCGTCTTCACCACCAGGTCGGCGATCACATCGATGTCCTGCGCACCCAGGTGTGGCAGCTTGTTGAGCAATGCCAGATCGGCGGCGAGGTCGTCGGTGATGCGCTGGCGCAGGGCGCCGACTGCCTGGCGGATCGGGTGCGAACCACCGTACTGCTCGCGGGCGAGGAAGAGGAACTGGGTGCGATTGGCGGTGACGGCATCGAGGAAGATGCGCACCGAGGCCTCGATCACTCCGCCCAGCTCGAATTCGTTGTGGCGCACCACGCGCAGGGTCTCGCGGAAGGTTTCGTCGACATCGGCGACCAAGGCAAGGCCGAGCTGGTCCATGTCGGTGAAATGCCGGTAGAACCCCGCTGGGACAATCCCAGCCGTCTTCGCCACTTCCCGCAGGCTCAGGCTGCCGAAACCGCGACCGCTGTCCATCAGGCTGCGCGCGGCATCCATCAGGGCCAGGCGGGTCTGCTGCTTCTGTTCGGCGCGGGGAGTGGACATACGGCTATCCATGGTGAGGGCGCAGGCACTCTAACAAATGCCGGTCGTGGCGGGGCAAGTTCTGAGCGAAATAGTGAACAAGTGTTGACTGAAAACTCTTACGCGTGAGATTTTAAGTGAACACCTGTTTACTGTTCGGTATCCATCCATGTCCCTGCTTCCCTTCGCTGGCCTGCGTCTTGTCTCACCGCTGCTGTCGCCGCTGCGCGCCCTGGTGCGCGGCCAGTGGCTGCGCGAGTCGGACGTCGACGCGTTGCTGCGCGCCTGCAACCGCGGCTGGTCGTTGCAGCGGGTGTTCGCGCGGGTCGAGGCGCGGCAGTGGGTGGCCGATGACATGCTCGAACTGCGCCTGCGCCCCAATGCGCACTGGCGCGGTGCACGCCCGGGCCAGCACCTGCAGTTGTTCGTCGAGCGCGACGGCGTGCGACACAGCCGCAGCTACAGCCTGACGCGCATCGCCGCAGATGGCTGCCTGGAGTTCGCCGTGAAGCTGCAGCCGGGCGGCCGGGTATCTTCCTTCCTGCTGCAGCAGTTGTGCGTTGGCGATGTGCTGGAGCTGGGACAGCCGGGCGGCGACCTGAGCTGGCCGGTCGACGGGCAGGGCGTACTGCTGCTGGCGGCGGGGAGCGGGCTGACGCCGTTGCTCGGCCTGCTGCGCGAGGCACTGGCACGTGGCTACAACGGGCCAGTGACGCTTTTGCATTACGTGCGCGAGCGCGGCCAGAAGGCTTTCGTCGCCGGGCTGGAAGCACTGGCGCGACAGTATCCGAACCTCGAGCTGCGCTGGGCGCTGAGCCGCGATGCTGCGCTGGAAGGCGAGCTGGCCGGCCGCTTCCAGCGCGATCACGTTGCCGATCTGGATGGCCGCCATGTGCTGGTGTGCGGTCCCGGCGGGTTCGTCGAAAGCGTGCGCCAGGCGCTGGGCGCGATCAGCCCCAGCCTGCAGGTGGAAAGCTTCAGCCCTCCGGCCTGGAGCGCAAGCGAGCCGGCGAAGGCGGTGAGCCTGCATTTTGCCCGCAGCGCGCTGCAGGTGACCGGCGACAGCCATCGCAACCTGCTGGAGCAGGCCGAAGCCAGCGGCCTGCGCCCGGTGCATGGCTGCCGCCAGGGCGTCTGTACCCGTTGCACCTGCACCCTGGTCAGCGGTTGCGTGCGTGACCTGCGCAGCGGCGAGCTGTTCAGCGAGCCGGGCCAGCCCATCCGTATCTGCGTCAGCGCGCCCCAGGGCGATCTGACGGTCGATCTCTGAATCAGGACAGCCAACGATGCGCGAAGACCGCAACCTCACTGCCGCCGAGCTGGCGGCCTTCGGTGCCGAACTGGACGCCCTGCGCCAGCGCACCCTGCACGACCTGGGCGAGAAAGACGCCCGCTACATCCGGCGCATCCGCGCCGCGGTGCGCCTGTGCTGCTGGAGCGGCCGCGTGCTGCTGATGGCCGGCTGGTTCCCGCCGACCTGGCTGCTGGGCACCTTGCTGCTCGGGCTGGGCAAGATCCTGGAGAACATGGAGCTGGGCCATAACGTCATGCATGGCCAGTACGATTGGATGAACGACCCGGAATTCTCCGGCCAGCACTACGAGTGGGACATCGTCGGCCCCGCGGATTTCTGGCGGCACACGCACAACCATGTGCACCACACCTACACCAATGTGCTGGGCATGGACGACGACGTCGGTTACGGCGTGGTACGGCTGTTCCCGGAGCAGAGGTGGAAACCCTTCTACCGCTGGCAGCCGCTGTGGGTGACTCTCCAGGCGCTGCTGTTCCAGTACGCCGTGGCGGTTCAGCACCTGCGCCTGGACAAGTACGTGAAGGGACGGATGAGCAAGGAAGAACTGCGCCCGCTGCTGCGCCAGTTCAATGCCAAGGTCGGGCGCCAGTGGGTAAAGGACTACGTCGTGTTCCCGCTGCTCGGCCTGTTCACCGGCGCCTTCGGCGCGGTGCTGCTGGGCAACGTCGTCGCCAACCTGATGCGCAACCTGTGGACCTTCACCGTGATCTTCTGCGGCCACTTCACCGAGAAGGCCGCGGTGTTCCCGCCCGAGGTACTGCAGGACGAGACGCGCGGCCACTGGTATCTGCGCCAGCTGCGCGGGTCGAGCAACCTGGAAGGCGGGCCGATCTTCCACATCATGACCGGCAACCTCAGCCACCAGATCGAGCACCACCTCTATCCGGACCTGCCCGCGCGGCGTTATGCGGCACTATCGCGGGAGGTCCGCGAAATCGCTGCGCGCTACGGCCAGACCTACAACAGCGGCCGCTTGTCGGCGCAGTTCGCCACGGTGCTCAAGCGCATCTGGATTCATCGCCGGCCCACGGTGCCGGCCGGCGCCTGATCCGGATCAGGCGCGGCGGGAAAGCGGCGAGGCGACTTCTTCGCGCAGGGCGCGCAACTCGGCGGCGTCCTGATTGAGATGATGGATGGCCTTGAGCAGTTTCTGCCGGAGCAGGTCGTCCTGGACCTGTTCGACCGCCCGCATGACCTCCAGGGCCGTGGCCTCGTTGTTGCTGGCGACGGCGTCAAGGGTCTTTCGCAGGCTGCGCGTTGTGTGGTGCACGGTGAGTTCTCCTGAAAACTGCGTGCACCCTACGACCTGATTATTTCCAATAAATTTCAACAAGTTGCTTTCTGATCGGCGGTCATGATGTCGCAGTGGTGGCGCATCGATTCAGGAAAGCATGCACAGCGCCAGCAGCGGCGCCAGGTTGAACAGCAGGACGCCGATCTTGTAGACCGCCATGCCGCCGTAATGAATGGCGTCGAATTTATCCACCGGCAGGTCGAACCAGCGTGAGTGCAGGCGGTAGACAACGTCGTGGGCGAGGCTGAAGGCGAAGAACCAGGCCAGCAGGATGGCGTAGTTGATCAGGGTGCAGTAGAGCAGGAAGGGCTTGAGATCCTGGAGCAGCATGGCGATTCTCCGGGTACATACTGCTTAGGATCGATCCTGCGACGGTATGGTTTCATGCAACTGAAGGCGCGAGGTCTGATAGCCGACGTGGTGTTGGATCACCATAATGCGCGGCTTCGTAAAACCTGTGATCTTTGTTGCGCCAGCACTGTCCGATATCGGGACGGTTTTTTCGTCGCCGCACCCTTTCATCCCATTTGCCTGCCGGACTCGCCATGTTCAGCCCGCTCGTCACCTTTCCTGCGCTCTACACTGCCACGCTGTTGATGCTTGCCGGCTCCGGCCTGTTCACCACCTACATGGGCCTGCGCCTGACCCAGGAGGGCGTCAGCGACCTGTGGGTTGGTGGCCTGATGGCGGCTTACTATTTCGGCCTGGTCTGCGGCGGCAAGTTCGGCCACAAGCTGATCGCCGGCTTCGGCCACATTCGTTCGTACGTCGCCTGTGCGGGCATGGCGACGGTGATCGTGCTGATCCACGCGCTGGTCTCGCAGCTGGAGGTGTGGATTGTCCTGCGCTTCGTGATGGGCGCGGTGATGATGAACCAGTACATGGTGATCGAGAGCTGGCTCAACGAGCAGGCCGAGGGACACCAGCGCGGCAAGGTGTTCGCTGGCTACATGGTGGCGGTGGATGCCGGCCTCGTTGTCGGCCAGGGCTTGCTGGCGCTGAGCCCGGTGCTGGATTACAAGCCGCTGCTGCTGGTCGCCATCTGCTTCTCCTCGTGCCTGATCCCGCTGGCTCTGACCCGCCGCGTCCACCCGGCCAAGCTGGTAGCGGCGCCGCTGGAGATCGGTTTCTTCTGGAAGCGCGTGCCGCAATCGCTGGGCACCATCTTCGTCGCCGGCCTGATGGTCGGCGCCTTCTACGGCCTGGCGCCGGTGTATGCGGCGCGCAACGGTCTGGACACCTCGCAGGCGAGCCTGTTCGTCGGCATGTGCATCGTCGCCGGTTTCTGCGCGCAGTGGCCTTTGGGCTGGTTGTCCGACCGGATGAACCGCAGTTGGCTGATCCGCGCCAATGCCTTGCTGCTGTGCCTGGCTGCGGTGCCGATGTGGGGGTTGATCGAGTTGCCGTACACGCTGTTGCTGGCCAACGGTTTTGTCACCGGCATGCTGCTGTTCACGCTTTATCCGCTGGCAGTGGCCTTGGGCAACGACCACGTCGAGCAGTCGCGCCGCGTGGCTCTCTCGGCGATGCTGCTGACCACCTACGGCGTTGGCGCCTGTATCGGCCCGCTGTTCGCCGGCGCGATGATGCGCCACTTCGGCCCGGGCATGTTCTACATGCTGGTGTCAGCCTATGCGCTGATCCTGATCTTCTGGGTGCAGCCCAAGCGTGTCACCGGCGTGCACCGTGTCGACGAGGCGCCGTTGCATCACGTGGCCATGCCCGACACCGTCAGCCCGATGGCTGCAGCGCTGGACCCGCGTGTCGAGGAAGTGCCGGAAGAGCTGGTGGTGGAAGCACCGGCCAGCATCGGCCGCTCCGATGGCGAGCCGGACGGCGCCGATTCGAAGAGCTGATAAGCCGCCGGATCGAGACCCTGGAAATGAGAAAGCCCGGCAGATGCCGGGCTTTTCTTTCGCCTGTTCGGCGTATTTCGCATCAATCAGGAAACACGCTTCAGGTGGGCATCGAACACGGTGTCACCACCCGATTCGGCGACCATGTTGCTGTGCAGCTTGTCGATGGTGTGCTCGGAGCCATTCTCGGCAACGCGGGCGTCGTCCATCTGCTTGTGCAGGCGGTCGATGGTGCGCTCGGAACCGTTGTCGGCAACGCGGGCGTCGTCCATYTGCTTGTGCAGGCGGTCGATGGTGCGCTCGGAACCGTTGTCGGCAACGCGGGCGTCGTCCATCTGTTTGTGCAGGCGGTCGATGGTGCGCTCGGAGCCATTATCGGCGACGCGGGCTTCGGCGCTCTGCTGCTGGAGTTGGTGCGTGCTGCGCGGGCCGTTGTTGAGGATGGCCGGGGCGGCGAAGACGGCGCTGGCGGTCATCAGGGAGGTGAGTGCAAGGCTGAGGGCGATCTTGGTTTTCATGTTGGGTGGCTCCGAAAGGGGGCGGTTTGTTTTGGCTACGGGGTTATTTTCCCTTCGGATAAATCGATTTAAAAACGATGCCGGGTGATACAGAGCATCAGTGATGTCGATTATTTAGCCGGCTAATTTCAACTATCGCCGCCAATGATGGAACGACAAAAACCGCTCTAGGGCGGTGCTTTAAGGTGTTTCAAAGGAGGTTTCAGGCAAGACGCCGTTACAAATCACGGGTGGCCTGGTATCGATGGCGTGCCTTTGCGGCCCTGGAGCGATAAGAAAGCCCGGCGGGGCCGGGCTTTTCTCTCACCTTGCGGTGTACTGCCTGGAGACTTACGCCTTCAGGTGGGCATTGAAGACGGTGTCGCCACCCGACTCGGCAACCATGTTGCTGTGCAGCTGGTCGACGGTGTGCTCGGAGCCGTTCTCGGCCACGTTCATCTCGCTGTGCAGACGGTCGATGGTTTTGCTCGAACCGTTTTCAGCGACACCCAGTTGCTTGTGCAGGCGRTCGACGGTCTGGCTGGAGCCGTTCTCGGCGACGTTCATCTGCTGGTGCAGGCGGTCAAYCGACTTGCTCGAACCGTTTTCGGCAACGCTCATCTCGCTGTGCAGACGGTCGATGGTTTTGCTCGAACCGTTTTCAGCGACGCCCAGTTGCTTGTGCAGGCGGTCGACGGTCTGGCTGGAGCCGTTCTCGGCGACGTTCATTTTCTGGATCAGGCGATCGACCGACTGGCTCGAGCCGTTTTCGGCGATACGGGCCTTGGCAGCGTCCAGTTGTTTCTGTTGTTGATCCAGGGTGCGCTCTGCGCCGTCCTGGACCAGAACCTGGGTCTGGCTGGCGTTGATGACCGGGGATTCCTGCTGGGAGCCGGCGAAAGCGGCATTGGCAGCAAGTACGGAGAGGGCAAAGCCAAGTACGAGGGTGCGTTTCATGATGCGGCTCCAGAAAGAGTGGGGGAGTTCGTTGGACACGGACTCAGTATCTGTTCTGGATTATCGATTGGAAAACGATGCTGGAAGATAGTCGCTATCGATGTCGATGATTGTTGAATAAGTTGTTTAAAATCATATAGTTGATTTTGAGAATTGACTTCTATCAATGCTTTCGATTGGCGGTATCGGTGGGATTGTTAGTATCTGATTAATCGATATATTCGGGGCGATATCTGCTGGCGAGGCTCTGGAACGGGGCTTTACGCTCAGCGGGAGGGCAGCGCCCACGATACCCGGCTGGAGCCGGGTATCGATGACAGCGGTGGGGGGATTGGTTATTTCAGGTCCTGGAGGAGGTCCGCCATGTCGTCGGCGTGTTCTTCTTCCTGGGCGAGGATCTCCTCGAACAGGCGGCGCGTGGTCGGGTCGTCATCGCCCAGGTAGACCACGATCTCGCGGTAGCTGTCGACGGCGATGCGTTCGGCGACCAGGTTCTCGGTGATCATCTCGCGCAGATTCTTGCCGGCCACATACTCGGCGTGGGAGCGCTCGGTCAGGCCGGCCGGGTTGAAGTCCGGTTCGCCGCCCAGTTGCATGATGCGCTCTGCCAGCAGGTCGGCATGTTGCAGTTCCTGGGTGGCATGCTCGAGGAATTCCGCCGCGGCGACGCTCGCCTTCAGGCCCGTGGCCATGAAGTAGTGGCGTTTGTAGCGCAGGTAGCAGACCAGCTCGGTGGCCAGCGACTCGTTGAGCAGACGCAGCACGGTCTTGCGATCGGCATGGTAGCCCTCGGTCACCGCGCCGTCCTCGATGTTCTGGCGCGCCCGCTGGCGCAGGGTCTGGACGTCGGTCAGTTGTGCCTGGTTCATCAGTCATCTCCTTGTGGCAAACCGGCGCTGCGGTGGCGCACGGCTCAAATCGGGTCACAAGGGTGTGAGTCGTCGGTGGCGGCGAAAGTTTAAGTTTTCTCGCCATGGCGTCTGCATCGGACCTTCTGCGTGCAAATCGGTGGATACAACGCACCGCTATGCTGGTCCAAGTGAACAGGCCAAGGGAGAATGCCGGCCCGGCATGCTCAGGCGGCCGATGATTACCGGCAGCGGCGTGGGGACGTCGCTGCTTCCACCGACGCGGCCAGCAGGGAGTTCAGGTATGACGCGCGGGAAACGAATCTGCCTCTGGAGCTTCACCGGTTTCATCGCGGTGATCGCCGCGCTGGTGGTGTTCATCGCCACCTTCGACTGGAACCGGGTGAAGCCGACCATCAACGAGAAGGTCTCGGCCGAGCTGGGGCGCCCCTTCGCCATCAATGGCGACCTGCAGGTGTTCTGGCGCACGGAACCTGCGGAGGGCAGCTGGCGCGCCTACGTGCCGTGGCCGCACTTCAGCGCGCAGGACATTACCCTGGGCAATCCGGACTGGGCGGCGGGCAAGACGCGCGCGCCGAACTTCGCGAGCCTCGAAAAGGTCGAGTTCCGCCTCGCCCCGCTGCCGCTGTTGTGGCAGACGGTGCGCATCCCGCAGATCGTCCTCACCCGCCCCAGCGCCGACCTGCTGCGCCTGGCCGACGGCCGTGCCACCTGGACCTTCGAGCTGCCGAAGAAGGAAGAAGACCCCAACGCCATGCCCGAGCAATCCTCGTGGAAGCTGGACATCGGCGAGATCGGCTTCGACAAGGGCAGCGTCACCCTCGATGACCAGAGCCTGAAGACCCGCCTTGAGCTGCTGGTGGATCCGCTCGGCAAGCCGGTGCCCTTCGGCCAGTTGGCGGGCAAGGCGCTGGCCGGCGGCGACAAGGCGGCCACCCAGGACTACGTGTTCGGCTGGAAGCTCAAGGGCCAGTACAAGGGCCTGCCGCTCGCGGGCGCGGGCAAGGTCGGTGGCGTGCTGGCGTTGCAGGATGCGGCCAAGCCGTTCCCGGTGCAGGCCGACGTATCCGCCGGGAGCACCCGCGCGAGCATCGTCGGCACCCTGACCGATCCGCTGAACCTTGGCGCGCTGGATTTGCGCCTGCAACTGGCCGGCACCAGCATGGCCAACCTCTTCCCGCTCACCGGCGTGACCCTGCCCGATACGCCGGCCTACGAGACCGACGGCCGCCTGAAGGCCGAGCTGCACGACTCGGGCGGCGCGCAGTTCCACTACGAGAACTTCAACGGCAAGGTCGGCGACAGCGACCTGCATGGCGACCTTGTGTTCGTCAATCGCCAGCCGCGGCCCAAGCTGTCCGGCAAGCTGCGCTCGGACCAGTTGCGCATGGCCGACCTAGGCCCGCTGATCGGCGCCGACTCGAACCAGGAGAAGCAGGCGCGTGGCCAGAGTACCCGCCAGCCGGCCGACAAGGTATTGCCGGTGGAAGAGTTCCGCACCGACCGCTGGCGCGCCATGGACGCTGATGTGGAGTTCACCGGCAAGCGCATCGTGCACAGCGACAAGCTGCCGATCAGCGACCTCTATACCCACCTGGTGCTCAACGATGGCCTGCTGACCCTGGAGCCGCTGCGCTTCGGCGTGGCCGGCGGCACGCTGGATTCGCACATCCGCCTGGACGGCGGCAAGACGCCGCTGCAGAGCAAGGTCCAGTTGCAGGCGCGCAGCTTCAAGCTCAAGGAGTTGTTCCCCAGCTTCGCGCCGATGCAGTCGAGCTTCGGCGAGCTCAATGGCGACGCGACCATTGCCGGCACCGGCAATTCGGTGGCGACCATCCTGGCCGGCGCCAATGGCGAAATGAAGCTGCTGATCAATGACGGCCGCATCAGCCGCAGCCTGATGGAGATCGCCGGGCTCAACGTGGGCAACTACGTGGTGAACAAGCTGTTCGGCGATGACGAGGTGAAGATCAACTGCGCCGCCGCCGACGTGGGCATTACCAATGGTCTGGCCAAGCCGCGGGTATTCGCCTTCGATACCGAGAACGCCATCATCACGGTGAATGGCACGGCCAACTTCGCCACCGAACAACTCGACCTGGACATCACCCCGCAGAGCAAGGGCGTGCGCATTTTCTCCCTGCGTTCGCCGCTTTATGTGCAGGGCACCTTCAAGAATCCGAAAGCGGGCGTGCATGTGCTGCCGCTGGCGGCGCGTGGCGCAGGGATGGTCGCTCTCGGCGTGGCGGTGGCTCCGGCGGCGGCGCTGCTGGCGCTGATCGCCCCGAGCAAGCAGGACGATAACCAGTGCGCGGCGCTGCTGCAGCAGATGAAGCAGCCGGCGAAGGCACCGACCACGCGCAAGTGATTAGGAGGCGCCTGTAGGAGCGAGGGGGACGCCTAGTCCTTGCTCGCGAACCGCCTCGCAGCGGGGTTTGTTCGCGAGCAAGCTCGCTCCTACAAGAAGCAAAATGCGAGCGCGGTGCGCCTCAGTAGATCGGTACGTACAGGTCGGTTTCCGAGGCCGGGTCTTCCGGTCCCAGGAAGCGTTCGGTGTAGCGCTCCAGGTCCACGCCCTTCTTCGGCTCCAGGCCGTGACGGGCCAGCAGGCTGGAGTAGATGGCCTGGAAGCTGTCGGCGATGGCGGTGACCGGGCCGATGTGGGTGAACACCGCGTACTTCTGCGCAGGAACCTCGTAGCGGGTCATGCCCGCGGGCACGTTCGCGCCGGGCTCCACCGGCAGCCCGGCGATGTAGTGGAACTCGCCGCCCGGCAGCTGCGTGCAGACGCCATAGGCGGCCTTGTCCTGCGCGCTGGCGCTGACTTCCTTTTCACGTGGCAGGAAGCGCTGCCACAACTGGCCGATGCTGTCGCCCGGCGCGCTGCCACGGAAATCCATGCCCACCACGTCGAAGGCGGGCAGTTCGATGATGCGGTATTTCATGGTCGGCTCCTCAGGTGGCTGCTGGGATGATAGACGGCCACCGCATGGCGGGAATATCCCCGCCTGCAGGACTGTGGCGATGTGCCGAACGAAAAAGCCCCCGCCGGCAGGCGAGGGCATGTCGTCACGCTCGGGCGGGCGTCACGGCTGGGCGTCGCGCTCGTGTCGGTCGAGCTCGGAGCAGGTCATGAAGCCCGATCCATCGACTCGGCCACTGCCGTCGAAGCTCACGTAGAAGGGCTGTTGCTGCCCGTCCTTGCTGAGGATGTAGCTGTTGCAGCTGCCCGGTTTCATCAGGCGCTTCTGCGTCGACGACGGCGTGCCGCCGATCTTCAGGACTTCTTCCTGGCTCATCCCCTTTTCGACATTGCGCACCAGCGGCTGGTCGCGGAAGGTGATGTAGTTGACCGGGTTCTGCACCTTGGTGGAAGCACAGCCCGCCACCGAAGCCAGTACCAAGAGCGCCAGCAGTGATCGCTTGTACATGGTGTTCTCCTTGGTTGAGCAACTCTCTCGCACAACTTGGAGCCTAGGCCAGTATCGGGCGTTCAAGAAATCTGCAGGGCAGGCTTTTATTCGGCTTCTTTCAGGGCTTCGTCCAGGCGCTGCTGGTTCTGCACGTTGGCGGCATCGATCTGCTGCTTGAGCTGCTCGATCTGCTGCTGGGCCTGTTGCGCCTGCTGGGCTTGCAGCTTGGCGGTGGCGGCCGTGGTCGCGGCGGTTTCGCCGAGGCCGCAGGCCGAAAGGGCGGCGCAAAGCATCAGGAGGCTGCTCAGGTGGAAGAGGCGCATGGCGGGCTCCGGCGCGGAGGAGGAATGACCGCCACACTAGCGCATGGCGGCCCCGGCGTCAGTGCGCGACCGCTCAGCCGTAGCGCTTCATCGCTTCGATGGCCAGGCCGTTGCCGATCCCGCCGAAGCGGTCGCCGTCGACGTGTCGGGCGTTGGGCAACATGGCCGCCACGCTCTGGCGCAGCGCCGGTACGCCGGAGGAGCCGCCGGTGAAGAACACCGTGTCCACGCGTGCCGGGTCCACGTCGGCCGAATTGAGCAGGTTGGTGATGCTGCCGCGCACGCGCTCCAGCAGCGGGGCGATGGCGCCTTCGAACAGGTCACGGCTCAGCTCGGCGACCAGCCCCGGCTCGATGCGCATCAGGTCGATGTCGCGGCGCTCGGTGTCGGACAGCTCGATCTTGCTGGCTTCCACCTGCATCGCCAGCCAGTGGCCGGCGCGCTGCTCGATGAGCTTGAACAGGCGGTCGATGCCGGTGGCGTCGACGATGTCGTAGCGCATGTTCTGCAGCGCCAGCTGGGACTTCTGCGCGTACACCGCGTTGATGGTGTGCCAGGTAGCCAGGTTGAGGTGGTAGCTGGTCGGCATGAAGGCGTCGCTCTTCATCTTGCTGCCGTAGCCGAACAGCGGCATCACGCCCTGGATGCTCAACTGCTTGTCGAAGTCGGTGCCGCCGATGTGCACGCCGCCGGTAGCGAGGATATCGCCCTGGCGGTCGGCCACTTCGCGGCGCTCGGGCGACAGGCGCACCAGCGAGAAGTCCGAGGTACCGCCGCCGATGTCGACGATCAGCACCAGCTCCTCACGCTCGATGCTGCGCTCGTAGTCGAAGGCCGCGGCGAGGGGTTCGTACTGGAAGGAGACATCCTTGAAGCCGAGTTTCTGTGCCACGGCAACCAGGGTGTCCTGGGCTTCCTGGTCGGCCTTGGGATCATCGTCGACGAAGAACACCGGGCGGCCCAGCACGACGGACTCGAACTCGCGCCCGGCAACCGCTTCGGCGCGCTTCTTCAGCTCGCCGATGAACAGCCCCAGCAGGTCCTTGAACGGCATGGCGCTGCCCAGCACGGTGGTCTCGCTTTTCAGCAGCGAGGAACCCAGCAGGCTTTTCAGCGAGCGCATCAGGCGGCCTTCGTAGCCTTCCAGGTATTCGTGCAGGGCCAGGCGGCCGTACACCGGGCGGCGTTCCTCGACGTTGAAGAAGATCACCGAGGGCAGGGTGATCTTGTCGTCTTCCAGGGCGATCAGCGGTTCGGTGTCCGGGCGCCACCAGCCGACGGTGGAGTTGGAGGTGCCGAAGTCGATGCCCAGGGCGCGGGCCGCAGTAGTCGGGAACATGGTGCGCGAGTGTCCGGAGAAAAAACGGCCGCGCAGTTTACGCGAGCGCGGAGGGAAAACCAGGGTATCCGTCGGAAGGCTATGGTGGCAAAGAGGGCTTGGGGAGTAGCTTGTAGTTTTGCTACATTGTGTTCCTGTAGTTTTCCTACAAGAGTTTTCGACTATCTGATTTCCGTTCTCCCACCCCGTATTAGCAGTTGGATCCCACCATGCACAGAGCCTCCTTCCACGAATTGCGCAAGGATTTCCGCGCCTTACTGAATTCTTCAGCCTGCTATCACACCGCTTCGGTGTTCGATCCCATGTCGGCGCGCATCGCCGGCGACCTGGGGTTCGAGGTGGGCATCCTGGGCGGTTCTGTAGCTTCACTACAAGTCCTGGCGGCGCCTGACTTCGCGCTGATCACCCTCAGCGAATTCACCGAGCAGGCCACCCGTATCGGTCGCGTTGCCCGTCTGCCGGTGATCGCCGATGCCGACCACGGCTACGGCAACGCGCTGAACACCATGCGCACCATCGTTGAACTGGAACGTGCCGGCGTGGCCGCGCTGACCATCGAGGATACGCTGCTGCCGGCGCAGTTCGGCCGCAAGTCCACCGACCTGATCCCGGTCGAGGAAGGCGTCGGCAAGATCCGCGCCGCGCTGGAAGCGCGCATCGACCCGGAAATGGCGATCATCGCCCGCACCAATGCCGAGGTGCTGGAAGTGGACGATGTGATCCGCCGCACCCTGGCCTACCAGGCCGCTGGCGCCGATGGCATCTGCATGGTCGGTATCCGCGACTTCGACCACCTGGAAGCCATCTCCCGCCACCTGTCCGTGCCGCTGATGCTGGTGTCCTACGGCAACCCCGAGCTGCGCGACGACGCGCGACTGGCCGAGCTGGGCGTGCGCATCGTGGTTGACGGCCACGCCGCCTACTTCGCCGCGATCAAGGCCACCTACGACTGCCTGCGCGAGCAGCGTGGCGTGCATGCCTCCGACCTGACCGCTTCGGAACTGGCGAAGAAGTACACGCTGCCTGAGGAGTACCAGATCTGGGCACGCGAATACATGGAAGTCAAAGAGTAGGACAGCCCGTTCTGTCCTGTGCCGCTCAGCTACGCGGCAGATGCGCCAGCAGGTATTCGACCTGGGCGTTGAAGGGATAGAGCAGAGTGCCTTCGGGTTTCTCCGCCTTGCGCAGATAGCTCCAGCGCGAGAGCAGGGAGTCCCGGCTGGCACCGGCGGGTAGTGCCGCCAGACGTTCGCCGATCCGTTCCTGCAACTCCCCGATGCGCTTGGCATCGTCCCCGGTTTCCTTTCCCAGCAAGCGTTCGTTGGCTCGCCGTGCCTCCAGCAGCGCCAACTCGCGCAATTCATTTTCCAGCCCCGGTGTCAGCGTCTCCCGCGCCAGTATGAAACTGTCGAACAGGCCGGCGACTTCCCGTGTCTGCGCCACGGCGTGCTGCAGGTCTACGTCTTTCTGCACGTAAGCCGCGCGCACCTGCTCCAGTGTCTGCCGATAGAGCTGCCAGAGGTCCTGCAGGCTCGCTGCGTTCTTCTGCTGCGCGAGCTGCTGCTCGAAGCTTGTGCCGAGATTGTCCAGGCGGGTCAGGAAGCGCTCGTCGCCCGTGGCGCTGTACAGCAGCAGGTAGCGCTCCATGTCGCGCAGGCTGGCATCGGTGGTATCGGCATTGGCGGCGCGGGGCAGCAGGCCGGTGAGCAACAGGCTGGCGATCAGGGCGGAGGCGTAGCGCATGGCGGATTCCCAGGCAGACGGAAGGACCGGCCATTTTCGGCAGCCGCCGGGGCGCGGAACATCAGACGCTTCTGGATTTCCACGCACGACGCACTCGTCGCTTCGCGCGCCAATGCCCTTGCAATCACCGGCTGCGCCCTGCATATCTGCAGGACATGCGAACAATCCACGGGAGGTCGCCATGGCCAGCGGCTGGGCAAACGACGGAGCGGTTCAGGAGCAGATCGACAGCACCATCGAGGATGCCATTGCACGGGCGCGCAGCCAGTTGCCCAAAGGCGAGAGCCTGACTCATTGCGAGGAGTGCGATGCGCTGATTCCCGAGGCGCGGCGCAAGGCCATTCCCGGCGTGCGCCTGTGCGTCAACTGCCAGGCCGAGCATGACAAGGAGCAGTCCGCCCACAGTGGCTACAACCGTCGCGGCAGCAAGGACAGTCAGCTGCGCTGAGCTTTTTTCGTCCATTGAGAACGGCGCCCCGAGGCGCCGTTCTGCATTGTAGGAGCGAGCTTTCCGGTATCAGGGTGTTGGCATGAGCGGCACCAGCACGCTGAAGGTGATGATGCCGTCGGCCTGTTCCACTTCGATGCGGCCGCCATGGGCGCTGACGATGGCCTGGGAAATGTACAGGCCGATGCCCAGCCCGCTCTTGTTGCGGCCATGCCCGCCGGCATCCTGCTTGAACGGCTCGAAGAGGTTGCCCAGACGCGCCTCGTCCAGCGCTTCGGCCTCGTTGAGGATGCTCAGCCGCGCCAGCTCGCCCTGGCGGCGCAGCTCCACCAGCACCGGGCGGCCGGGGCGGCCGTGGTGGCGGGCGTTGCTCAGCAGGTTGGCGACCACCTGCAGGTAGCGGTCCGGGTCGACCTGGGCCTGCACGTCATCCTCGATGGCGGTCTCGATGGACAGGCCCGGATAGGCCACGTCGGTTTCCTGGACGATATCGCGCACCAGCCGCGAGAGCTCGGCGGCTACCGGCTTGACCGTCATTCCCGCGCCGCTTTGCAGGCGGCTCATCTCGAGAATCTGGCTGATCAGGCGTTCCATGCGGCTGCTGGAGTAGGTGATGTGCTGGCGCAGTTCGGCATTGCGCACGTCGCTGGAGGAGAGCATCGCGGCCGCCATGGAGATGGATTGCAGCGGGTTGCGCAGGTCGTGGCCGAGCACGGCGATCAGGCGCTGGCGCATGCGGTCGATCTCGCCGGCGCGGTTCAGGCACAGCTCCACCAATTCGGTGCGCAGCTTGTCGGCGATGCTCAGGTCGATGCCGGTCCAGGGCATCGAGCGCCCACGCACCACTTCCTCCCAGGCTTCGAACGAGCCGCGCGGCGTCAGGCGCGCGCCGGAAGGGCCGGTCTTGACGATCTTCTCCGGCTTGCCACCCCAGCGGATGCGGTGCACCTGCTCCAGGCGCAGCCAGACGATCCAGCCCGACTCCTGGCGATGGAAACGAATCGCCATGACGCCGCAGTAGCGCGGGTCATGCAGGCCCTCGGGCAGATCCAGGCGGCGGTCGCTGTGGAACAGGTCCAGCTCGTCGTCCTGTTGCAGCTGGGCGACGATGGAAACGGCCAGGTCCTCGAAGTCGCCGCCGATGCTGCTGGCGCGCCCGCCGAGCATCACCACCGCGCCATCACAGGGCAGCAGGTCGGCGATGCTCGCATCGGGGCGGGCCAGGGCGCTGAGCAGGTCGTCGGAGTCGCGGGTGCGGCGCAGCAGTGCCTGCTGGCGCTCGGAAGCCTGGCGCAGGAGTTCGCTGGTGCGGCTCTGTTCGAGGCGCTCGACCATGGCGCTGCAGACCTGGGAGAACACCTGGAAGGACATGCGGATCGGGTAGGGCACCACCTTCGGGCTCATGTGGTGGCAGGAGAACAGCCCCCACAGACGCCCGCCGACCACGATGGAAATGCTCATCGACGCGCGCACGCCCATGTTCGCCAGGTACTCGCAGTGGATCGGCGAGACGCTGCGCAGGGTGCTGAAACTCAGGTCGAACGGCTTGCCGCTGCCGGGGTTCAGCGTGGGGTGCACGGCCACTGGCTGGTAGGCGGCATCGCCGATCAGCCGCACTGGATTCTGCAGGTACAGGCGGCGCGCCTGGGCGGGAATGTCCGATGCCGGGTAGCGCTGGCCGAGGTAGGTCTCCAGGTCCTCACGGCGGGACTCGGCGACGACTTCGCCGGAGTCGTCTTCATTGAAGCGGTAGGCCATGACGCGGTCGTAACCGGTCATCCGCCGCACTTCCTCGGTGACGCTGATCAGCAGGCTCTCGACGTCGTTGCGCAACTGCAACTGGCTGACCAGGCGCTGGGCGTTGAGGGCAAAGGTGGTGAAGGAGGCGGTGCCGGCCGCGCGCCGCTCGAACTCCAGGTAACGCACGCCGTCATGGCTGTGGCCGATCACGTCGAAGAAGCGCCGGTTGATCCGCGCTTCCACGCTGTTGACCCAGGGACCTTGCTCGGCCAGCCCTTCCGCGAGCATCGCCAGCACACCGTGCCCGACGCAGGCCTCGGCCAGTGGCTCGCCCAGCGGTGGGGCGATGCCCAGCAGGGTGCCGAGGTTGTCGCTGAAGCCGAGTACGCGACCCAGCTCGTCGAGTGCGATCAGCGCGCCGTGGGGCTGAATCGCGCCGGGCACATGGATGGGTTCGTCCTCGCAGTTGGCGAGGGTGACGGGCTGATCGCTCATGCCTGGCCCGCCCGGTCGGGTGTGGCGTCGATCACCCAGTCGCGGAACGACGTGAAGGCCTGCACGGCGGCCTGTTGCGCAAGGGCGATGTCTTCGGCGGTGCTGACGTGTTCGGCCAGCAGGCGCTGGAAGCTGCCCCAGCGCTCGCCCGTGTGCTCGCCGTAGCCTTGCAGCCAGCGCAGTGGCAGGGGATCGAGGGAGGTCTTGAGGCGCTTGTAGAGTACGCGCCCGCCGAGGGTCGCGCCTTCGGCGACGTAGGCGATGCCGAAGGCTTCGGCCAGGCCATTCGGCGTGGGTACGCAGGGGCAGTCGGCCACGGGCTCTTCGGCGTGAGCGCCGGCCCGCAGGTCGTCTTCCAGCCACCGGCTCTTGCCACGGCGCAGGGCTGCATCGTCGGCGTCCGGCCAGAGCGGCCAGAGCGCCTGCTCCAGCGGGCGCATCCAGCCGAGCACGCGGGCGGCATGATCGAGGTAGTCGGCGCGGGTCAGCGCGGCAGTCAGCGGCGAGCGGCTGTCGAGGTCGGCATGCAGGGCATGGGTGGCTGCGCGCAACGCGGCCAGAGCGGGCGAAATACCCGTGCGGTCGTTTGTCTGCGGAGTCATCGCCGTCATCGCTGGTCCACCTGATTCTTCGAGCAGCAGAGCATAGCAGCCCAGCTGTACGACAGGGCCGACGGATGAAAGCTGATCGAAACGTCAGGTGTTTCCAGGAAGAGGCGAAGTGCAAAAAAAGGCCGCCGCACTCTCGTGCGACGGCCCTCATTCAGCCTGGGATCAGAAGTTGACTTTCAGCCCCAGCGTCACCGCCTGGTCGCGGTAACCGTTGTCGCCGAACTGCTTGCCCACTTCACCCCAGACGTTGACCCGGCTGTTCACCTTGCTGGTGGCGCCGAGCTTCACTTCGAAGATGTCGCTGGCGCCGTCCATCTCGAACTTGGTGCTGCCCATCTTCGCGCCGAAGTCCTTGGAGTTGTGGATCCAGTTGGTCTCCAGGTACGGCTCCACGCCATAGGTGTTGGCGAAGCCGCCAGCCTCGTTGCTGCGCACGGCAGCGCGGGCGCCCAGGCGGGTCATGATGTTGCCGTCGCCCTTGCCGGTGACCTTGGTACCGTTGGCCTCGCGATGGCTGTCAGCCTTGACGCCCATGTACACCACCTGCGCCTGGGGCTGCACGTAGTAGCTGGCGCTCTCGGTCTTCGCCACTTCGAAGGTCTTGCCGGCCTCGATTGAAGCAGTGATGCCCTTGAGGTCGTAGCTCTCCTTGGCCAACTGGTCGCCTTTCACGTCGGCATCGAATTCGTTGTAGAGAATCCAGCTGTCGACGTACGCACCGTTCTCATCGTCCTTGTTCTCGTACCAGGTGCCATAGACGCCCAGGCTGTAGCCGTCGATCTCGCCGCGCGAGCGGTAGCCGGTGACGCGGGACTTGGTCGTCGAGTTGCCGTTGGCGTAGCCGGCCATCACACCCAGTACCCAGTCGCCGTTGTCGGTTTCCTTGCGGTACAGGTCGCTGCCGATCTGCAGCACGTAGCGGTTGGCTTCGGTCTTGAGCTGGCCGGTGCTGTCTTCCCAGCGGGTCGAGCCATCGACGTTGCGCATCCAGAGCATGGAAGTGACTTCCTTGCCGGTATCCGGATCGACGTAGGTCAGGTTGCCGGTGCGGTCATGCAGGCGGTGCAGGAACATGGTGTTGGCCGCCGCGATGTTGGCGGTGTAGCTGCCGCCTTCGGGCTGGCGCACGCGGTCCTTGTCGCTGGGCTTCGGCGCTGGGTCCACGGGGCCTGGTTGCTCCGGCGCGGGATCGACCGGATCGGGGTCTTCCGGGGTCGGGTCGACCGGGCCCGGCGGGTCGACTGGCGGCGGATCAACTGGCGGCGGATCAACCGGTGGCGGATCAACCGGCGGCGGGTCAACGGGTGGCGGATCCTCCGGATCGGGATCGTTCGGCTTGTACGAGGTCAGGTACCAGTCGCTGTCCGCACCGGTGGAGCCGACGAAGCTGCCGCCGCGGCGCAGCACGTATTCATAGCCGCCAGCAGTGACGCGGTCGGATTTGAACTCGCCCGCGGAGGTGCCGCCGACGGTGATCATCTCGATCCCCTGTTCGGTTTCGTCGCCCAGCCCGGTGGTGTTGTTGACCGTGACGCGGGTCTCGCCCGAGGTACTGCCGGTGATGGCCAGCTTGTCGGTTTCCGAGGTGTCGTCGCCCAGGTAGGTGTTCATGACCAGATGGCCGCCACCGCTGAAATCGCCATCCACGGTCAGGGTCTTGTAGGTGTATGCGCCCTGTTCGTCGTGGCGGTCATAGACCAGTTGCGCGCCATTGGTGAGCGTCAGGTTGGTGAGGTTGGAGTTGCCGGTCATGAACCACTGGCTGGCGGCGCCATCCATGGCGAGGTCGATCACGCCATCGGTGGCGGTGCTGGTGGTGCCATTGAGGTAGGAGCCGGCGGCCATTTTCAAGTCGATGACGCCGGTCTTGTCGGCATACAGGGCAACGCCCTTGCGGTTCTGCACGTCACTGGCCGCGCTGCTGTCCAGGCGGTACATCGAGGCTGCCTCGGCGCGAATCAGCGAGTCGGCGCCGGAGGCGTAGAGCGCACGGTTGCCATCGGTGACGGTGACGCTGGTGTCGCCGCCCAGGTAGACCTGGCCGCCACGGTCGCCGTTCTTGTCTGCCGCCGTTTGCGCGTAGATGCCGTATGCGTTGGTTTTCTCGGTGGTAATACTGGTATCGCCGAGGCGGATAACGCCGCCGCGGTTGGCATAGACGGCATGGGCAGAGCTGCCCTTGCTGACGATGGTGCTGCCGTCGCCGAGAATTACTTCGGCGTCGCCCCAGTAAGTATTGGCGGACAGCGAGCGATTGCCTGCATAGACAGCGTAACCCGTTCCGTCGAGCGAATTCGCGCCACTTCCGTTGGTGGTGATCTGCGCGCCGGCGCCCAGCTCGATAAGGTTTTTGCCGCCATTCTTCGAGGTGTTGGCGCGCACACCCATACCCGATCCTTCGGCGGTGATGATGGCGCCGTCGCCGACCCGAACTTCGGAATTGAGCGCGTTCTCGGTCACGTTGATGCCGTCCGCCGAGCTGCCCTTGGTGACAATGTGCAGCTTATCGATGGAGATCTTGCTGCCGCCGTTGTTGGCCTGAATAGCGTCCGACTTGCTGGAGGCCGTGGTGATCGATACGTCCTTGAGGGTGTACTTCGAGCTGTTGCCGTAGATGCCGAAACCGGTCGGGGTAAAGGATTGCTCCTCGCCAGTGGTATCGATCACGATCTTCTCGTAGGCCGACGTATCGCCGGGGGCCCAGTAGATGCTGGTCGTGCAGTTCAGCGTCGAGCCGTCTACCGAGCAGGAGCCGGCGGCGGCGCCACCGCTGTGGGCAAGCATGCCGGCGGCCAGTGCGACGTGCATCGCCAGCAGGGTTTTCTTGAAGCGCATTGCAATCCTCCTTGCGCCCGCTCACTGGGTGAGCGAATGCGTATTCCGGCGCAAGGAGCCGTTCACTGGCTGAAGAGTGGAAGCCTGGCTTCCAAGAGCGGATCCTTCCTGCACCGGGAGATGGCGCCTGATCGCGTCAGGCAAGGGGAGGGCAGAGCTCCAGGCTGCGGAGCCTCACCCGTCCAGCCGCAGGGGGTGCGCTGGATCAGTGGGCTCATTGTTCAGCGCGCATTCAGTCAGCCGAATAAGACGAATCTCAATCGGCGCGCGGTGGGGAAGGGGACGGAGAAAAGTTTGATTTAAGACAAGGGCGGAAGCCGGACCGGGCATTGCGCGCCGGTCCGGCAAGCAGGCAGGGCCTTACTTGTTCAGCTTGATCACGTCACCGGAAACGGTGGTGGTGTAGCCGGTGAGGACCCAGGCCCAGAACCAGTTTTCCTGCACCTGGGTGTTGATCAGTGCATCTCCGCCCTTGGTCTTGACTGCAACGTTCTGCGCGCGAACGAAGCGGTCGTTCTGCTGGATCGGAATGAAGCCGAACAGCAGGATCCCGGTGGCCTTGCCTTCGCCGTGTCCGATAACGGTGTACTGCTCGGGGCTGTAGGTCTGGGTCTTCATCGGGGTGCCGGTGCAGCCGGCGAGGATGGCAGTGGCCAGCAGGGTGGCGGCGATACGGGTGAATTTCACGTGACTCTCCTGAGATGTAACCCCCGGGACTCTTTCCCAGGGGGCGCGCAGGGTAGCCATCATCGTGATGTTGTGGAAGCCAGCAAGCTGCCGTTGCTGGGCTTTACCTGCTTCAGAACAGAAAATACCGCTGCGCCATCGGCAGCACATCGGCCGGTTCGCACCACAGCAGTTGTCCATCCGCGCGCACCTGATAGTTCTGCGCGTCCACCTCGATGTGCGGCAGGTAGGCGTTATGGATCAGGTCGGTCTTCTGCACGCTGCGGCAGCCCTTCACCACACCGATGGCCTTGCGCAGGCCGAGCTCGTGGTGCACGCCGAGGTCGAATGCGGCCTGGCTGATGAACGTCAGGCTCGTGGCGTGGCGGCTGCCAGCGTAGCTGGCGAACATCGGTCGGTAGTGCACCGGCTGCGGCGTCGGGATCGAGGCGTTGGCATCGCCCATCAGGCTCGCGGCGATGGCGCCGCCCTTGAGGATCAGGCTCGGCTTCACACCGAAGAAGGCCGGGCGCCAGAGCACCAGGTCGGCCAGTTTGCCTACTTCGATGGAGCCCACTTCATGGGCCACGCCGTGGGTGATCGCCGGGTTGATGGTGTACTTGGCGATGTAGCGCTTGGCGCGGAAGTTGTCGTTGCGCGCGCCATCGCCCTCCAGCGCGCCGCGCTGCTTCTTCATCTTGTCGGCGGTCTGCCAGGTGCGCGTGATCACTTCGCCGACGCGGCCCATGGCCTGGCTGTCGGAGCTGATCATGCTGAAGGCGCCGAGGTCGTGGAGAATGTCCTCGGCGGCGATGGTCTCGCGGCGGATGCGTGACTCGGCGAAGGCCACGTCCTCGGCGATGCTCGGGTCCAGGTGGTGGCAGACCATCAGCATGTCCAGGTGCTCGTCGATGGTGTTGCGGGTGAAGGGCCGGGTCGGGTTGGTCGAGCTGGGCAGCACATTGGCGAAGCCGCAGGCCTTGATGATGTCCGGTGCGTGGCCGCCACCGGCGCCTTCGGTGTGGTAGGTGTGGATTGTGCGGCCCTTGAAGGCGGCCAGGGTGGTTTCGACGAAGCCGGACTCGTTGAGCGTGTCGGTGTGGATCGCCACCTGCACGTCGAGGCGATCGGCCACGGACAGGCAGTTGTCGATCGCCGCCGGGGTGGTGCCCCAGTCCTCGTGCAGCTTCAGGCCGATGGCGCCGGCGCGCACCTGTTCCTCCAGTGGCAGCGGCAGGCTGGCGTTGCCCTTGCCGGTGAAGCCGATGTTCATCGGGAAGGCATCGGCGGCCTGGAGCATGCGCGCCATGTGCCAGGGCCCCGAGGTGCAGGTGGTGGCGTTGGTGCCGGTGGCCGGCCCGGTGCCGCCGCCGATCATGGTGGTCACGCCGCTCATCAGCGCCTCTTCGATCTGCTGCGGGCAGATGAAGTGGATGTGCGTGTCGATGCCACCAGCGGTGAGGATCATGCCTTCGCCGGCGATCACTTCGGTGCTGGCGCCCAGGGCGATGCTGACGCCCGGCTGGATGTCCGGGTTGCCGGCCTTGCCGATGGCAGCGATGCGCCCGTGCTTGAGGCCGACGTCGGCCTTGACGATGCCCCAGTGGTCGATGATCAGCGCGTTGGTGATCACCGTGTCGACCACTTCGGCGGCACACCGTTGGCCCTGGCCCATGCCGTCGCGGATGACCTTGCCGCCGCCGAACTTCACTTCCTCGCCGTAGACGGTGAAGTCCTTCTCCACCTCGATCCACAGGTTGGTATCGGCCAGCCGAACGCGGTCGCCGACGGTGGGGCCGAACATGTCGGCGTAGGCTTGTCTGCTGATTTTCATTGGGGCTCCCTGGTCGGTCCCTGCGTTGACTCGCCCTCACCCCAACCCTCTCCCGGAGGGAAAGGCGGCGGATCGGCGCACTGCGTTTCTCCCTCTCCCCTTGGGAGAGGGCCGGGGTGAGAGGCTGTCAGAGCGCGCCCATCACTCGTCCGGCAAATCCGTAAACCTTTCTCTCGCCCGCCAGTTCCACCAGTTCCACGTCACGACGCTGCCCCGGCTCGAAGCGCACGGCAGTGCCGGCGGGAATGTTCAGGCGCATGCCGCGAGCCGCGTCACGATCAAATAGCAACGCGTCGTTGGTCTCGAAGAAGTGGTAGTGCGAGCCGACCTGGATCGGCCGGTCGCCGCTGTTCGCCACCGTCAGGCCCAACGTGCGGCGGCCGGCGTTGAGTTCGATCTCGCCGGGCTGGATGTCGTATTCGCCTGGGATCATGGAGTGCTCCGTGAGTCGAGGTTGAGTTGCATGAAGGTCAGGTCCAGCCAGCGGCCGAACTTCTGGCCCACCTGCGGCATCTGCCCGGTGGTGACGAAGCCCAGGCGTTCGTGCAGGCGGATCGACGCCGCGTTACCGCTCTCGATGGCTGCAACCATCACATGCAGGCCCTGGGCGCGGGCGCGCTGGATCAGCGCCTGCATCAGGATCGGGCCGAGGCCCTTGCCGCGCTGGTCGGCGCGCACGTAGACCGAATGCTCCACGGTTTCGCGGAAGCCATCGAAGGCCCGCCACGGGCCGTAGCTGGCATAACCCAGCACCTCTGCGCCGTCTTCGGCCACCAGCACCGGGAAGCCTTGCTGCGCGCGCAGCTCCAGCCATTGGCGGCGGTTCTCCAGGTCGATGGCGACCTCGTTCCAGATCGCAGTGGTGTTGAGCACGGCGTCGTTGTAGATGTCGCGCAGACTGCCGAGGTCGGCTTGGCTGGCGTCGCGGATGAGCATGTCGGTTCCTCTGTACGGTGGGCGAATGACGCGCAACGCTTCATCCGCCATTGTCGCCGCCCCTGGGGTGTGGGACGCGCGCGTTCAGGCGATGGGTTGGTGCACAGTGACCAGTTTGGTCCCGTCGGGGAAGGTCGCTTCTACCTGAATCTCCGGGATCATTTCCGGTACTCCTTCCATCACCTGTTCGCGGGTCAGCAGCGTGGTGCCGTAGTGCATCAGGTCAGCAACCGTCTGGCCATCGCGTGCACCTTCGAGCAGCGCGGCGGAGATCAGTGCGATGGCTTCCGGGTAATTGAGCTTCACACCGCGGGCGAGGCGGCGCTCGGCAACCAGGCCGGCGGTGAAGATCAGCAGCTTGTCTTTTTCGCGAGGGGTCAGGTCCATTTCAGGTACTCCAGATTCGGGGAGGAACGGCCTCGCGGCCGAGCAGCGCTGGCCGTAGCCGGCGCCAGAGTTCGATGAGCCAGGCGCGGGCGTGCAGCGCCTCATGGGCGAGGCAGCGGGCGACCACCAGGCCGGGCAGTTGGGTGAGGTTGCCGCGCCCCTGGCAGGGGATGGAGCGGCAGGCCTGGATGAGTGCAGCGTCGATCTGCCCGCTGGCGATCAGCGTGGCCATTACCGGATGGCCGGCGAGGCCGATGGGCGAGTCGAGCAGGCGGTCGCCGCCGTCCACGCGCTGGCGCTCGTGCCACAGGCGCTGGCCGTCACGATGGATATCCAGGGCGGCGGCGAAGTGGCCGTTGTCGAAGCGCTCGCCGCTGGCCGGGCGACCGAGGGCGACGATGTCCCAGTAGAACAGCCGGGCGTCGTGTTCGAGATCGATGCAGGTAGCCAGCTCCGCCTGGGCGCCGGAATAGACGATGGTTTCCTGCGGTAGCCATTCCAGGGTGGCGCCGGGCGCGACACGCAGTTTCAATTGCTGTTTTGCCGGACACGTGGCGCGGTACCACTTGGCTGCGCCGGGGCTGGTGAGCTGTGCCCAACTGCCGGTGCCGGCGTGGATATCCAGGTCCAGGGTGTCGCCGCCGGCGATGCCGCCGGGCGGGTGCACCACGATGTGCTGGCAGACCTGTGGGCCTTCTGCGTAGAGGTGCTTCTGCACCCGCAACGGGCCGAGATGCCTTCGCGTGACTGGGCGGGTGCAGTCGCCGACGCGGGCATAGGCCAGCTCGAGCTCGGCGTGCCAGGCAGGGTGGAAGAGGGTGGCCGGTGCGTTCATGGGCAGCTTCGAAAACGAAGGATGCACATGACAGTGCAAGCGTCGTGCCGGGGTGCGCCAGGATAGTGCGTGGCCACTGCCTGGCTAGGTGAAGCTCAGGTATGGCGCGGGATTGACGGCGATGGAGGTGATTGTCCGATCGGTCAGGTATTGGCGCGGTTGCGGTGCGTTATCGCCAGGCGTGCACCATGTTGGTGCAATGGCCGTGGGGCGAGCTTGCTCGCGAACAGTTGGTCAGACTAACGCCGGAATCATCGGTTGAATCGGCGGTTCGCGAGCAAGAACTGGGCGTTTCGCTCGCTTCTACTGGGCGAGCTGCTTGCGCATGTACACCCGGCGGAAACCGTTCTCGACCTTGCGCGCGTACTCCTGGTAACCGTTCTTCGCGTACAGCTCGATGTTCTCGGTCATCCGCTCGTTGGTATAGAGGTACAACGACGCGTAGCCCAATTGCGCGGCGGTTTGCTCAGCATGGATCAGCAGGGTGCGGCCGATGCCCTGGCCGGCGCATTCGGGCAGCACGGCGATGTTGTCGAGCAGGAAGCCCTCGTCGGTCTCGCGCATCACCAGCAGGCCGACGGGGACGCCGTCCTGTTCGGCGATGAGCACGCGGTCCTCGGCGATGATGGCGTGGTAGTCATCCAGCATCGGCCCCGGCTTGCGGCCGAGGGTGGGAATCCACTGGGCGTAGGCGGCGGCCACGCAGACTGCGGCGAAGCCGGCGTCGTCATTGACGGCGGGGCGCAGGATGAGGGGCATGACGAACTCCGGAAAGAACAGTACGGGGCCTGGCAGCTTGCCACCGGCCGCCGTCATGCGCCAGTGACAGGTCGTCTCGGCGTCGGGCGTGGTTCGCGAGGCCGAATTCGTTCCCTACGGATAACGGCATTCCCCACATCCCTGTGGGTCACAAGCTCGCTCCTACAAAGAGCATGCAGGCCCGACCTGTAGGAGCGAGCTTGCTCGCGAACCGGCGCAGAATGCCGTCGCCTCAGATGGTCACCAACCCCCGCACGCCCTCGGCCCCCATGTCCACGCCGCGCCCCTGCTGGACGATTTCCCCGCGCGACATCACCAGGTACTGGTCGGCCAGCTCGGCGGCGAAGTCATAGAACTGCTCCACCAGCAGTATGGCCATGTCGCCGCGCTCGGCAAGCTTGCGGATCACCGCGCCGATCTCCTTGATCACCGAGGGCTGGATGCCTTCGGTGGGCTCGTCGAGGATCAGCAGGCGCGGCTTGCTGGCCAGGGCGCGACCGATGGCGAGCTGTTGCTGCTGGCCGCCGGAGAGGTCGCCGCCGCGGCGCTGCTTCATTTCCTTGAGCACAGGGAACAGCTCATAAATGTGCTCGGGCACCGTCTTGGCCTCGCTGGCGCCGAAGCGCGACAAGCCCATCAGCAGGTTCTCCTCCACCGTCAGCCGGGGAAAGATTTCCCGCCCCTGCGGCACGTAGGCGATGCCGGCGTGTACGCGCTGGTGCGGCTTGAACCCGGTGATCGGTTTGCCTTCCCAACTGACCTTGCCTTCCTTGGCCGGCACCAGGCCCATCAGGCAACGCAGCAGCGTGGTCTTGCCCACGCCGTTGCGGCCGAGCAGGCAGGTAACCTCGCCGATCTTCGCGTCGAACGACAGGCCACGGAGGATGTGGCTGCCGCCGTAGTACTGGTGGAGCTTGTCGACTTGCAGCATGTGCGTATTCCTTGGAGTCGGGCTGCGGCGGATAACGCTGCGCGTTATGCGCCCTACGGTTGGCTCTGGCGTAGGGCGAATGAAGCGGAACGCTTCATCCGCCGTCGGTCTAGCGCCCCAGATAGACCTCAATGACCTGCTCATTCGCCTGTACGTCTTCCAGCGAACCCTCGGCCAGCACATGCCCCTGGTGCAGCACGCTGACGTGGTCGGCGATGCTGCCGACGAAGCCCATGTCGTGCTCCACCACCATCAGCGAGTGCTTGCCGGCGAGGGACTTGAACAGCTCGGCGGTGAACTCGGTCTCGGCGTCGGTCATGCCTGCCACCGGTTCGTCCAGCAGCAGGAGTTGTGGCTCCTGTACCAGCAGCATGCCGATCTCGAGGAACTGCTTCTGCCCGTGGGAGAGCAGCCCGGCGGGGCGGTTGCGCGACTCGCGCAGGCGGATGGTGGTGAGGACTTCCTCGATGCGGTCCTTCTGCTCGCCGGACAGCTTCGCCCTGAGGCTGGCCCACACCGACTTGTCGGTCTTCTGCGCGAGCTCCAGGTTCTCGAACACCGAAAGCGCCTCGAACACCGTGGGTTTCTGGAACTTGCGGCCGATGCCGGCCTGGACGATGTCCACCTCGCTCATGCGGGTGAGATCGAGGGTTTCGCCGAAGTAGGCCTTGCCGTTGTCCGGGCGGGTCTTGCCGGTGATCACGTCCATTAGCGTGGTCTTGCCCGCGCCGTTGGGGCCGATGATGCAGCGCAGTTCGCCGACGCCGATGTACAGCGTCAGGTCGCGCAGGGCGCGGAAGCCGTCGAAACTGACGTTGATGTCTTCCAGGGTGAGGATGGTGCCGTGGCGCACGTCCAGCTGGCCGCTGGCGCTCGAACCGAGGCCGATGGCATCGCGGCTGGCGCCGGGGTCACGGTTGGGATCGTAGGCCGGTTCCAGCATCAGGTGGGGGACCGCTCTCATTGCTCTTTCTCCCGCTTGATCAGGCCGAGGATGCCGCGCGGCAGGTACAGGGTGACGAGGATGAACAGCGCGCCGAGGAAGAACAGCCAGTACTCGGGGAAGGCCACGGTGAACCAGCTCTTCGCGCCGTTCACCACACCGGCGCCAAGCAGCGGGCCGATCAGCGTGCCGCGTCCGCCGAGGGCGACCCAGACGGCGGCTTCGATGGAGTTGGTCGGCGACATCTCGCTGGGGTTGATGATGCCCACCAGCGGCACGAACAGTGCGCCGGCCAAGCCGCAGATCACCGCGGAGAGTGTCCAGACGAACAGCTTGTAGCCGCGCGGGTCGTAGCCGCAGAACATCAGGCGGTTCTCCGCGTCGCGCAGGGCGGTGAGCACCCGGCCGAACTTGCTGCGTGCCAGGGCGAAACCGACCGCGAGGCTGGCCGCCAGCAGCACGACGATGGCGACGAACAGCGCCACTCGCGTGCCCGGCGCGGTGATGGAGAAGCCGAGGATGCTGCGGAAGTTGGTGAAGCCGTTGTTGCCGCCAAAGCCGGTCTCGTTGCGGAAGAACAGCAGCATGCCGGCGAAGGTCAGCGCCTGGGTCATGATCGAGAAGTACACGCCCTTGATCCGCGAACGGAAGGCGAAGAAACCGAACACCAGGGCCAGCAGCCCGGGCGCCAGCACCACCAGGCACAGCGCCCAGAGGAAGTGCTGGGTGCCGGCCCAGTACCAGGGCAGCTCCGTCCAGGAAAGGAAGGTCATGAAAGCGGGCAACTGGTCGCCGGCCGCCTCGCGCATCAGGTACATGCCCATGGCATAGCCGCCCAGGGCGAAGAACAACCCATGGCCCAGGGACAGCAGGCCGGCGTAGCCCCACACCAGGTCCAGCGCCAGCGCGACGATGGCGTAGCAGAGGATCTTGCCGGTGAGCGTCAGCCCGTAGGCGGACAGGTGCAGCGCGTTGCTCTCCGGCAACAGGTGCAGCAGCGGCAGGATCAGCAGCGCGACGAGCGCGGCGCCGACAATGCCGGCGGTGAGTTTCGGGCCGGCCTTCTGCGCAGCCGTCACTGTAAGTGGCTGGTTCACGAGTCAATCTCCCCGGCTTCTTGTAGGAGCGAGCTTGCTCGCGAACAGGTTTCCCGTTGGCTTCGGAGTTGGGCGGGTTCGCGAGCAAGCTCGCTCCTACCAAGAGCAGTCAGTTCGAGCATGGGAGTCTTCATCAATCGATCACCCTCCCTTTCAGAGCGAAGAGCCCCTGCGGACGTTTCTGGATGAACAGGATGATCAGCGCGAGGATCAGGATCTTGCCCAGCACCGCGCCGATCTGCGGTTCGAGGATCTTGTTCGCCACGCCCAGGCCGAAGGCGGCGAACACGCTGCCGGCGAGCTGGCCAACACCGCCGAGCACCACCACCAGGAAGGAATCGATGATGTAGCTCTGGCCCAGGTCCGGGCCGACGTTGCCGACCTGCGACAGCGCCACGCCACCGAGGCCGGCGATGCCCGAGCCGAGGCCGAAGGCGAGCATGTCCACGCGGCCGGTGGGCACGCCGCAGCAAGCAGCCATGTTGCGGTTCTGGGTGACGGCGCGCACGTTCAGGCCCAGCCGCGTGCGGTTGAGCAGCAGCCAGGTAAGCGCCAGCACGAACAGCGCGAAGCCGATGATGACGATGCGGTTCCACGGCAGCACGAGGTTGGGCAGCACCTGGATACCACCGGACAGCCAGGCCGGGTTGGCGACCTCGACGTTCTGTGCGCCGAACAGCACGCGCACCAGCTGGATCAGCACCAGGCTGATGCCCCAGGTGGCGAGCAGGGTTTCCAGCGGGCGGCCGTAGAGATGGCGGATCACCGTGCGCTCCAGCGCCATGCCGATGCACGCAGTGACCAGGAAGGCCACCGGCAAGGCCAGCAACGGGTACAGCTCCAGCACGCCGGGCGCGTAACGCTGGCAGAGCAACTGCACCACGTAGGTGGAGTAGGCGCCGAGCATCAGCATCTCGCCGTGGGCCATGTTGATCACCCCGAGCAGCCCGTAAGTGATCGCCAGGCCCAGGGCGGCGAGCAGCAGGATCGAGCCCAGCGACAGGCCGCTGAAGGCCTGGCCGAACAGGTCGCCCATCAGCAGCCGGCGCTTCACCTGGCCGAGGCTGGTGGCGGCGGCGGTGCGCACGGACTCATCCGGTTCCACGGCGGGGTCGAGGAGGTTTTCCAGGCGGGTGCGTGCCTGCGGATCGCCGGATTCGCCGAGCAGGCGTACGGCGGACAGGCGCACTGCTGGCGCGGGATCGGCCAGCTGCAGGTTGGCCAGGGCCAGTTGCAGCGCGGCCTTGACGCCGTCGTCGGACTCTTCGTTGAGGCGGTATTCGAGGAGAGTGCGTTGCGCGGGACGGGCGCTTTTCTGCAACTGCCGTGCGGCTTCCAGGCGCACCTCGGCGTTGTCGGCGACCAACTGGTGGCTGGCCATGGCGGTATTCACCAGGCCGCGCAGGCGATTGTTCAGGCGCAGCTTGTCGGGCTCACCGACCGGTCCCGCGCCACCCTCGGCGGCGTGGTACTGCTGGTCGTCGCCCAGGAGAAACGCGCGGTTCTGTGCGTCGAGGGCCAGGCGGCCGGACTGGATGGCCTCCAGCAGGGGCAGGCGATCGGCGTCGGGCGCGGCGGCCCATTGTTCAAGCAGTTTCGCGCGGCCGTCATTGTCGGCACTGGCGAAGTCCTGTGCGGGGCCTGCGAAAGCCAGCTGTGGAAGCAGCGCGGCCAGTGCAATGGCGAAGTGACGGAAAAGGTGAAGCAAGGCAGTGGGCATTGGCGTATTCCCTGGGCAGCCGTGTGGGCGTTTTGCCCTCTCCCTGTCCCTCTCCCTGAAGGGAGAGGTGACGTTCCGCCGGCCTCGGGAGTGGCCGGTCGCGCCGTGCTATCGGCAACGCGCCGAACGGCTCCCTCTCCCTTCAGGGAGAGGGCTGGGGAGAGGGACTTTGCGGACTGGCACTCAGTTACTACGCACCGCGTAATCCGGCTTCTTGTCGTTGCCCGGAATGAACGGGCTCCACGGTTGGGCGCGGATCGGCTCGGGGGTCTTCCAGACCACGTTGAACTGACCGTTGTCCTCGATCTCGCCGATCATCACCGGCTTGTGCAGGTGGTGGTTGGTCTTGTCCATGGTCAGGGTGAAGCCCGACGGCGCCTTGAAGGTCTGCCCGCCCATGGCCTCGCGGACCTTGTCGACGTCGGTGCTGCCGGCCTTCTGCACGGCCTGCGCCCACATGTGGATGCCGACGTAGGTGGCCTCCATCGGGTCGTTGGTCACGGCGGTGCTGTAGTTGGGCAGGTTCTTGGCCTTGGCGTAGGCCTTCCAGTCAGCGACGAACTTGGTGTTCTCCGGGTTCTTCACCGACTCGAAGTAGTTCCACGCGGCGAGGTTGCCCACCAGCGGCTTGGTGTCGATGCCGCGCAATTCCTCCTCGCCCACGGAGAAGGCCACCACCGGCACTTCGGTGGCTTCCAGGCCCTGGTTGGCCAGTTCCTTGTAGAACGGCACGTTGGAGTCGCCGTTGACGGTGGAGATCACCGCGGTCTTGCCGCCGGCGGAGAACTTCTTGATGTCGGCGACGATGGTCTGGTAGTCGCTGTGGCCGAACGGCGTGTAGACCTCCTGGATGTCCTTGTCGGCCACGCCTTTGCTGTGCAGGAAGGCGCGCAGGATCTTGTTGGTGGTGCGCGGGTAGACGTAGTCGGTGCCGAGCAGGAAGAAGCGCTTGGCAGCGCCGCCGTCTTCGCTCATCAGGTATTCCACCGCCGGGATGGCCTGTTGGTTCGGCGCGGCGCCGGTGTAGAAGACGTTGGGCGACATTTCCTCGCCCTCATACTGCACCGGGTAGAACAGCAGGCCGTTGAGTTCCTCGAAAACCGGCAGCACCGACTTGCGCGACACGCTGGTCCAGCAGCCGAAGACCACCGCGACCTTGTCCTGGGTCAGCAGCTGGCGCGCCTTCTCGGCGAACAGCGGCCAGTTGGAGGCCGGGTCGACCACCACCGCTTCGAGCTTCTTGCCGTTCACCCCGCCCTTGGCGTTGATCTCGTCGATGGTCATCAGCGCCATGTCCTTGAGCGAGGTCTCGGAGATCGCCATGGTGCCGGACAGCGAATGCAGGATGCCGACCTTGATGGTCTCGGCAGCCTGGGTGCTGAACGGGAACAGACCGGTGAGCAGCAGGGCACTCACGGCCAGCGTACTTTGCAACAGCGGACGACGTTTCATCGCGGCAGCCTCCTTGGCTATCCAGGGGCGGGGAGTTGCCGTCGGCGGCAGCTTCCCCGGAAATGGGGCGATCCTTGAGCGGGATCGAAGCTGCCATCGCAGCATCCGTGCCAAACAGGCAAAAGCCTCGGCGCAGATGGGCTGAACGCGATTTTCTGTCGTATTGGTGAGGTTTTTCAGTGCGCAGCTTTGGTGCGCCAAACGCCAAATGGTGCGCGGCGCTCCCCAAAGGAGCGCGTCATTGCGGGATGAAGTAGCCGCGCACGCCGGTCATGATGATCTGCGCGGCGAGGGCGCAGACGAACAGCCCCATCAGGCGGCTGACGATCATCAGGCCCTGCTCGCCGAGGACCTTCTCGATCTTGTCGGAGAGGTAGAGCGTCACACCCACGGTCAGGCAGGCCAGGAAGATCGCCGCCAGGGACAGCAGCTTGTGCTCCCAGTCCTGGTTCACGCCCATCACCAGCAACGCACCGATGGTGCCGGGGCCGACGGTGATGGGGATGGTCAGCGGGACGATGGTGACGTCCTGTTGCACGTTGTCCGCCTGCACTGCCGAGCGCCCTTGCGCCATGCCCAGCGCGGAGATGAACAGCACGGAGCCGGCGCCGATGCGGAAAGCGTCGGCGGTGATGCCGAAGAGCGTGAAGATGTAGCGGCCGAACAGGTACAGCAGCACGCTGGCGATCAGCGCCGCCAGGGCCACGCGCCAGGCCATGCGCTTGCGGTCGCGGGGGGCGAAGCCGCGGTTCAGGCTGATGAAGCAGGAGAGCACGAAGAAGGGGCTATAGAGCACCAGCATCTTCAGGTACACGCTGAACATCGCTTGCATGGGAACGACTCGTCCGGATTGAGAGGGCGCGGCTGGGCAAAGCATAGCGGGTGGGACGGTGGGTGGCATTGCGGCGGGGCAATTGCCGCTGGGGCCGTCAGGTTGTGTAGGAGGTGATCCTGAGCCTGCAGAAGCGAGGGGACGCCATCGTTATTGCTCGCGAACGGATTTGCCGGCGGCATCGGAGTGAGGCGGGTTCGCGAGCAAGCTCGCTCCTACAAGGCCCCCTGGCAGCTCGGCGTGGTGCTTGATCCGCTCCCACCGGGATAAGAAGTGCGGCAGGTCAGGAAGGCAGCGCATCGCTCTGCTGCTGGCGCAGGCGGCGATCACGTTCGCCGACCCAGTAGGCCACCAGCTCGCGCAGTTGCGACAGCTCCACCGGCTTGGCCATGTGGCCGTCCATGCCCACCAGTCGCGCGCGTTCCTTGTGCTCGCTGAGGATGTGCGCGGTGAGCGCCACCACCGGGGTGTGCGGGCGGTGCTCGCTGGCTTCCCAGGCGCGCAGGCGCTCGGTGGCGGAGAAGCCGTCGAGTACCGGCATCTCGCAGTCCATCAGCACCAGGTCGTACTGGGTGGACTTCATCGCGGCGAGGGCTTCCTCGCCATTGCTGGCGGTATCCGGTTGCAGATTGAGCTTGCTCAGCATGCCGCGGATGACCTTGGTGGAGATGCTGTTGTCCTCGGCGACGAGGATGCGGAAGTCGCTTGGCGGCACGTTGGACACCGGCTCGCTGGTCGGCGAGAGGTAGTTGCTCACGCCGCTCGGGCCGCGCTGCGACAGCTCCTCGGCGAGGGTCGCCTTGAGCGTGTAGCCGGCCACCGGCTTGGCCAGGATGCGCTTGATCCCGGCGTTGCGGGCGATGATCTTGCTCGGCGCGTTGCTGATGCCGGTGAGCATGATCAGCAGGATGTCGTGGTTGAGGTTCGGGTCTTCCTGGATCTTGGTGGCCAGCTGCATGCCGGTCATGCCGGGCATGTCCTGGTCCAGCAGGACCACGTCGAAGTACTCGCGCAGGTGCGCCTTGGTACGCAACTGGGCCAGCGCTTCCTTGCCCGAAGACACCGCGCTGACGTTCATGCCCCAGGCGCTGCACTGCTGCACCACCACCTTGCGGCAGGTCTGGTTGTCGTCCACCACCAGCAGGCGTGCGCCCTGCAGCGGGCTGTCGAGGTCGGCGCCGGCCTGGTCGATCTGCTGTGGGTCCAGTGGCAGGCTGAGCCACAGCAGGTTGCCCGCGCCTTCGGCGCTGTTGCCGCTCTCGATGCCGCTCTCTATTCCAAAGTCGCCCGACATCAGGCGGATCAGCTGGCGGGCGATGATCAGGCCGAGACGGCTGCTCATGCGGGTGGCGGAGAGGAAGTCGCGGCTGTGCAATTCGGCGGTGAGCAGCGCCTGGCGGTCGGCGCTGTCCAGGGGCCTGCCGCTGTCCTGCACGGCGATGCGCAGGCGCGGGCGCTCGGCCGGGCCGTCGAGGGCGACGACGAGAAGGATCTCGCCCTCGTCGGTCTGCTTGAAGGCATTGTCCAGCAGGCTCAGCACGGCCTGGCGCAGGCGCGTCGGGTCGCCACTGATGATGCGTGGCACTTGCGGCTGGGTGAAGCTGATCAGCTCGACCTTCTGCTGTTCAGCCTTGGCGCGGAAGATCGCCAGGCAGTCCTCGATCAGCGCGCCGAGGTCGAACTGCACCTCGTCCAGTTCGATCTGACCGGATTCCAGCTTGGAGATGTCGAGGATCTCGTTGATCAGCGAGAGCAACTCGTTGCCCGCACTGTGGATGGTCTGTACGTAGTCGCGCTGCTTGGCCGAGAGCGGGGTGCCGAGCAGCAGCTCGGTCATGCCCAGCACGCCGTTCATGGGGGTGCGGATCTCGTGGCTGATCTTGGCCAGGAAGTCGCCCTTGGCCTTGAGTTCGGCAACGTTGGCGGCACGCACGCGGCTGGCGGCGAAATGGTCGTTCTGGATCTTCCGCTGGCGTTCGGCCAGGGCCAGGCTGAGCAGGAAGCCGACCACCGCCGAAAGCCCCAGCAGGCCGCTGCCGAGCCATTCGGCGCGGGTCGCCGCGTAGCCCAGCAGCGACGGCAGGCACAGGCACCAGATCACGACGAAGAGGCCCATGCCGATAGCGAACAGGCGCGCCGGCCGGTAGGCGTGGATCCAGTAGTAGACCGCGACGCCGAGCATGCCCAGGGTCACCAGGGTGATCAGCCCGTACACCAGGCTGCTGACGGACAGGGAGAACAACAGGTTGAGCGCGATGCCCAGCACCACGAGTGCGGCGGTGCCGCCCAGCAGCAGGCGCCTGAGCGGCAGGCGCGGGCTGAGGCCCGAGAAGAAGCTGGCGGTATAGCCCAGCGCGCAGAACAGCGTCACCACCAGGCAGGCCAGGGCGGCCATTGGCTGCAGCGACTGGCTGTTGCCGTACCAGGGGCTGAGCAGGCCGAACAGGTTGAGGCAGGCCAGCAGCAGGCTGGCGTGTACGCCGGCCAGCCACAGTCCGCTGGCAACGCGGGTGTAGGCGAAGCGCACGAGGTTGTAGGCCAGCAGCATGGCCAGGCAGCCGATCAGCACGCCGAAGTGCAGCGGGCGCTGGTCGTTGCTCGGCTGGCCGGCGGCCTCGATGCTGATGTTCGGCCGCAGTGGCATCGTCGAGGCGAGGCGCAGGTAGAGGTCCAGCGGCTCGGCGGCGGCGCGCAGGGGAATCATCAGGTCACTGTTGAGCAGCGGGCGCTGCACCGGGGAGAGGTTGCCGGCGCTCTTCTGCTCGAGCACCTTCTGCCCGTCGAGAATGAACATCTCGAAGCTGTCCAGGCTCGGCGCGAACAGGCGCAGTTGCTGGGGCTCGTCGCTGGCGGGAAGACGGAAGTGCAGCCAGGTCGCGCCGGGGCCGGCGGGGGCGTGCAGGTCGTTGATGTCGAGGGGGCTGAAGAGGGTGCGGTAGCGCGGGGAGATTACGTCCTGCAGCTGCAGGCGGGCGTCACTGTCGTGGAGCTGGGACCAGCCGGGATCCTGGCTTGCCGCGTAGGTCGGAAGACAGACCAGAGCGGCCAGCAGCAAGCTGACGAGGAGTCCTGTGGCAGTCCAGAGCCGACGCACGGCGAAGTCCCTTCGGTAGTGAGTGGGCGGATTATAGCCAAGTGTGCTGAAGGCCGTAATCCACCCGTGCACGCGGGGACCGGTGCAGCGGAGGCGTCCGACGAGGGACGCCTCCGGCCGTCGGATCAGCCTTCGCCGCGCTCGCGGGCGATGGCGCGATAACCGATGTCGGTGCGGTAGAAGCTGCCGTTCCAGCGAATCTTCTCGGCCAGGCGGTAAGCCTGTTGCTGCGCGGAGGAAACGGTTGGGCCAATGGCCGTGGCGCACAGTACGCGGCCGCCGGCGGTGACGATCTGACCGTCCTTGAGCGCGGTGCCGGCGTGGAACACCTTGCCGTCGAGCTTGGCGGCTTCGTCCAGGCCTTCGATGACGTCACCCTTGGCGTAGTCGCCCGGGTAGCCGCCCGCGGCGATCACCACGCCCACGGTGGGACGTGGGTCCCAGGTGGCTTCGACCTTGTCCAGCGCCTTGGCCAGCGCAGCTTCGACCAGCAGGACCAGGGAGCTTTCCAGGCGGACCATGATCGGCTGGGTCTCCGGATCGCCGAAGCGGCAGTTGAACTCGATGACCTTCGGCTTGCCGCTCTTGTCGATCATCAGGCCGGCATACAGGAAGCCGGTGTAGACGTTGCCTTCCTCGGCCATGCCGCGCACGGTCGGGTAGATCACTTCGTCCATCACGCGCTGGTGCACGTCGGCAGTCACCACCGGTGCGGGCGAGTAAGCGCCCATGCCGCCGGTGTTCGGGCCGCTGTCGCCGTCACCGACGCGCTTGTGGTCCTGGCTGGTGGCCATGGGCAGCACGTTCTGGCCGTCGACCATGACGATGAAGCTGGCTTCCTCGCCGTCGAGGAACTCTTCGATCACCACGCGCGAACCGGCGTCACCGAAGGCGTTGCCGGCGAGCATGTCGCGCACGGCTTCTTCGGCTTCGGCCAGGGTCATGGCGACGATCACACCCTTGCCCGCGGCCAGGCCGTCGGCCTTGATCACGATGGGTGCGCCTTTCTCTTTCAGGTAGGCCAGCGCCGGCTCGACTTCGGTGAAGTTCTGGTAGTCGGCGGTGGGGATCTGGTGGCGTGCGAGGAAGTCCTTGGTGAAGGCCTTGGAGCCTTCCAGCTGGGCGGCGCCGGCGGTGGGGCCGAAGATGTCCAGGCCACGGCTGCGGAACAGATCGACCACGCCTTTGACCAGCGGAGCCTCGGGGCCGACGATGGTCAGTTGCACGTTCTTCGCGGCGAAATCAGCCAGTTCTTCCAGGGCCAGTACGTCGATGGCGACGTTCTCGCACTTGGCTTCGGTGGCGGTGCCGGCGTTGCCCGGTGCGACGAAGACCTTCTGCACGCGCGAATCCTGCGCGACCTTCCAGGCCAGCGCGTGCTCGCGACCGCCGCTGCCGATGATGAGTACGTTCATTGGAGTTCTCCTGAACAGTTCCGGCAGTGCCGGATCGTTGGGTATCGCTTCGCTCCACCCAACCTACGAAAGCTTCACGACCGAATCGCGCTTTTAATCAATCGATCTCAAGGGGCGCGATGAAGCGGGTAGATGCAAGGCGCCCGAGCGTTCACCAAGCGGAGTTGCCTTCTGGCAATGAGCATTGGGGAACGTTCGGGCAACGCAGCAGATACCTGCTTCAGCGCGTCCGATCCACCTTAGTGGCGGAAGTGGCGCATGCCGGTGAAGACCATGGCAATGCCGGCTTCGTCGGCAGCGGCGATCACTTCGTTGTCACGCATCGAACCACCCGGCTGGATCACTGCGGTGATCCCGGCCTTGGCAGCGTTGTCGATGCCGTCGCGGAACGGGAAGAAGGCGTCGGAAGCCATGACTGCACCCTTCACTTCCAGGCCAGCGTGCTCGGCCTTGATGGCGGCGATGCGGGCGGAGTTCACGCGGCTCATCTGGCCGGCGCCGACGCCGACGGTCTGGCGCGCCTTGGCGTAGACGATGGCGTTGGATTTGACGAACTTGGCCACTTTCCAGGCGAAGATCAGGTCATGGATTTCCTGCTCGCTCGGGGCGCGCTGAGTGACGATCTTCAGGTCATCGGCGGTGATCATGCCGATGTCGCGGCTCTGTACCAGCAGGCCACCGTTGACGCGCTTGAAGTCCCAGCCCGGCGCACGCTCGGCCGGCCACTCGCCGCATTCCAGCAGGCGCACGTTGGCCTTGGCGGCGACGACGGCGCGGGCGGCTTCGGAGATTTTCGGGGCGATGATCACTTCGACGAACTGACGCTCGACGATGGCCTGGGCGGTCTCGCCGTCCAGCTCGCGGTTGAAGGCGATGATGCCGCCGAAGGCCGACTCGGTGTCGGTGGCGTAGGCCAGGTCATAGGCCTTGCGGATGCCGCCTTCGTTCTCCGGAACCACGGCCACGCCGCACGGGTTGGCGTGCTTGACGATGACGCAGGCCGGCTTGACGAAGCTCTTCACGCACTCCAGCGCGGCGTCGGTGTCGGCCACGTTGTTGAACGACAGCTCCTTGCCCTGCAGCTGGATGGCGGTGGAGACGCTGGCCTCGCCCTTCTTCGCCTCGACGTAGAACGCCGCGCTCTGGTGCGGGTTCTCGCCGTAGCGCATCTCCTGCGCCTTGATGAACTGGCTGTTGAAGGTACGCGGGAAGGCGCCGCGGTCGGCGGTGGACAGGGTGTCGCGCGCCTGGTCGATGGTGCCCAGGTAGTTGGCGATCATGCCGTCATAGGCCGAGGTGTGCTCGAAGGCCTTCAGGGCCAGGTCGAAGCGCTGGGCGTAGGTCAGGCCGCCGGCCTTCAGGGCTTCGACGATGCCGGCGTAGTCACCGGCATTGACCACGATGGCGACGTCCTTGTGATTCTTCGCTGCGGAACGAACCATGGTCGGGCCGCCGATGTCGATGTTCTCGATGGCGGTCGGCAGGTCGCAGTCGGCCTTGGCCACGGTCGCTTCGAACGGGTAGAGGTTGACCGCCACCAGGTCGATCGGCTTGATGCCGTGCTGCTCCATCACCGCGCCGTCGAGGTCGCGACGGCCGAGGATGCCGCCGTGGATCTTCGGGTGCAGGGTCTTCACGCGGCCGTCCATCATCTCCGGGAAGCCGGTGTAGTCGGCCACTTCCACGGCGGCGATGCCATTGTCCTTGAGCAGCTTGTAGGTGCCGCCGGTGGAGAGGATCTCCACGCCGAGGGCTGCCAGCTCACGGGCGAAATCGACGACGCCGGTCTTGTCGGAAACGCTGATCAGCGCACGGCGGACGGGCAGGCGGGTGGTTTGGTCGGTCATAACGGCTTCCACAAAGGCTTCGGGCTTTTCGCGTGTCAGGCGTGGGCCCGGCTGACCTTGCGGTCGCGGGCCCGCGCCTGCCACCTGTCAGAGAAGATCGTACTGCTTGAGTTTCTTGCGCAGGGTCCCGCGGTTCAGCCCCAGCAGTTCGGAGGCTTTGGTCTGGTTACCCTTCACGTGGTTCATGACGGTTTCCAGCAGCGGCGCTTCGACTTCGCAAAGCACCATGTTGTACACGTCCGTGACCGGCTGCCCTTCGAGATGGGCGAAATAGTTATGCAGTGCCTTTTCCACGCTGTCGCGGAGGGTCTGGCCCTCCTGCGTCGGAGTGGTCAGGTGCTGTTTAAGGTTGGCGTTGTCGCTCACGGGTGTCATTCCACTCACTAATGTCTCGGTCATCGTTGTCATGCGGCCACCCCTTCTCCGTTATTGTGGCGCTCGGCGAAGAACTGCCTGACGCTGGCGCTCTGTGCATCCGTGTCCTGCAAACGATTGAACTGGGCGCGGAACTCCGCCGCGCCCGGTTGGGTTGCGAGGTACCAGCCCACATGCTTGCGGGCAATGCGCACACCCATTTCCTCCCCATAAAACGCATGCAATGCAGCGAGGTGTTCGAGCAGGATGCTCTGCACCTCGTGCAGACTCGGCGCCGGCAATAGCTCGCCGGTGCTCAGGTAATGATCGATCTCGCGGAAGATCCAGGGATTGCCCTGGGCGGCGCGGCCGATCAGCAGGGCATCCACGCCCGTCTGTTCGAATACCTGCCGTGCCTTGCGCGGTGAATCGATATCACCGTTGGCGAAGACCGGAATCGAAACCGCCTGCTTGATCGCCGCGATGGTTTCGTACTCTGCTTCGCCGGTGTAGAGGTCGGCACGGGTCCTGCCGTGTACCGCCAGCGCCTGGATGCCCGACTGCTCGGCGATCCGCGCCACCGTCACACCGTTCTTGTTCGACCGGTCCCAACCGGTGCGAATCTTCAGGGTGACGGGAACCTCTACCGCCGCGACCACCGCCTCGAGGATGTCGGCCACCAGCCGTTCATCCTTCATCAGCGCCGAACCCGCGGCCTTGTTGCACACCTTCTTTGCCGGACAGCCCATGTTGATGTCGATGATCTGGGCGCCGAGCTCCACATTGCGCTGGGCAGCTTCCGCGAGCATCTGCGGGTCGCCGCCGGCGATCTGCACCGAACGCGGCTGATCTTCGTTGTCGTGCTGCAGGCGCAGGCGCGACTTGCGGCTGTTCCACAGGCGGACGTCACTGGTGACCATCTCCGATACCACCATGCCGGCGCCGAGGCGGCGGCACAGCTGGCGGAACGGACGATCGGTGACGCCGGCCATCGGGGCCAGGATCAGTCTGTTGGGCAGTGTGTAGGAGCCGATGCGTACCACCGACTGGATTTCCATGGTCAATGGGGCGGGAACACCGAGGCGCCGCGCGTTGTACCACTCGCGGATGCGTTTCGGGGCCTGCCACCGGTGCTAGCAAAAAAGGGAGGGCATGATACCCGCTCTCGATGACCGGATAAAGGCGATTTTGGATAAATTCTGAACAGCTTCGGGCTTAGTACCCAAGGTAGGAAGACGAGCGGAACTGGCGCTCTCAGGCGCTTTGAGCTACCCGCGGGGTCATTCCGGTGAGTGGAAGCTCAGGCTGTAGTTCACCGCTTTCGGGCCCGGGTCGAGGATGTCCAGGGAGATGTGGATCGGCGTCTGCGGCGGCATCTCGCTCTGCCCGGCCAGCTCGCCGGAGAGGTATTCGCTGGGCTTGAAACGGCGGCTGGCGATCAGCTGGCCGTTGAGGTCGGCGAAGCGCATTTCCAGCAGCGGGAAGGGCTGGGAGAAGTTCGCGCGGTTGTAGATGATCGCGTCCACGACCAGTGCGCCGCTGAAGTCCGGGTGGCTGCGCACCACCAGGTTGCTGCTGCGGATCTGCTCCACGTCGACCTTGGAAGGCAGGGTGCAACCCAGCTCCGGGCAGGCCTGGGCGAACCAGGGACGGTACTGGTCCTGGCGGGCCAGTTCGTCGAAGTGATAGGCGATGTACTGGCCAGCGAGGCCGGCCAGGGCCAGCAGCACCAGCAGCAGCCAGAACAGGCGGCGGCCCCAGCGGCTCTTGGGTTTCTGCCAGTCCAGTTGCAGCGGTTCGTCGCTCAGGTCGTGCAGACCGTCGCTACCCAGCCCCGGCTCGGCGCGGCGGCTGTCGGCGCGCTGGTCGGCCAGCGGCGGCTCTTCGTCCTCATCGTCGACGGCATCGGGCTCGTCGTCATCGCGGCGGGCGCTGAAGGCAGGGAGCTTCTCGTCGTCGGTCTCGGCGCGCAGGGGGGCGGGGTCGATGCGCGGTTCGTGCGCCGGTTCGTCCTCTGCCTCTTCCGGCTCGGGCTCCTGGTCAGCTACCAGGCGTGCGCTGGCGAGCGGCTCCTCCGGCTCATCGGCGGGCAGTTGGCCGAGGCTGGGCTCCTGGCGGGACACACGGCTGGCGCCTTTCTGTTCCTCTTCGATCAGGGCTTCGGCCCAGCGTTCGTCGTGCGGGTCGCGCTTCTCTTCCTGGCGCGTCTGCAGGGCTTCGCTGGGGCGCGGCGCGCGTTCGATGCTGAGAAATTCCTGGGACAGCTCGAACTCGTCGAGCTTTGCCAGCTCCTCGTCGAGATTGAGGCTATCCAGGTCGAGATCGTCGTGGATCCACAGCGTCTCGTCTTTCCTTGCCGTCATCGGGGCGGGCTTGGCTGGCTCGCTGATCACGGTTGCCGCCGGGGCGATCACCGTGGTCGCGGCAATGGTCGGGGCGGGTTCGGGGGCCGGTGTTGGTTTTGCTTCCACCTTCGCTTCGGTGATGGCGGGCTTTTCCGCCACATCGCTGGAGTGCCGCGCGGCGTGGGGCGCCAGCGGCCAGCCAAGGGTGGCGGTGCCGGGGACACTCACTGTGGCGGGCTTTTCGGGGGTGAAAGTGCTGAAAGCCGGCGCGGGAATCGGCGCAGAGGCGACCGGCTCCGGAGCTTTGGCTGGAGCCGCTTGCACGACCGGCTCCGGGGCAGATGCCGGTTTGGCGGCTTCGATGGGCGGTGCCGCGGTGGCAGCCACTGCCGGCCCCTGGGGCGGCTCGCCCACCATGTTCTGCGGTGCGCTGAACACTTTCAGGCAGGTTCCGCAGCGCACAGCACCGCTGGCCGCGCCCAATTGCGCCGCGTTGACGCGGAATCGGGTCTGGCAATGGGGGCACTGTGTGATGAAGCTGTCGCTCATGCGGCGGTCCGGCGGAAAAATCTGGCGGTTAGTCTAACTCAAGCCCCGTACAGCGGGCACTCAGCGGCGGCGGCCGCTGATGCGGATCCAGCCATCGCGCTCGGCGGTCGGGTCGAGGTCGAAGGCGCCGGCATAGGCGGCGCGCACTTCCTCGGCCTGCTCGGCGAGGATGCCCGAGAGGGCCAGCAGGCCACCGGACTTCACCAGCCCGGTGAGCTGTTCTGCCAATGTGACCAGCGGGCCTGCCAGAATGTTCGCCACCAGGACGTCCGCTGGTTCCTTCGGCAGATCAGCGGGCAGGTAGACGGGGAATTTCGCCGGGTCGATGCCGTTGCGCGAGGCGTTGTCGCGGGAGGCTTCCAGCGCCTGCGGGTCGATGTCGGTACCCACCGCCTGTTCGGCCCCCAGCAGCAGGGCGGCGATGGCGAGGATGCCCGAGCCGCAGCCGAAATCCAGCACCTGCTGGCCGGCCAGTTCCTGGCCGTCGAGCCATTCCAGGCAGAGCGCGGTGGTCGGGTGGGTGCCGGTGCCGAAGGCCAGGCCGGGGTCGAGCAGCAGGTTCACCGCTTGCGGTTCCGGGGCGTCGTGCCAGCTGGGGACGATCCACAGGCGGCGGCCGAAACGCATGGGCTTGAAGTTGTCCATCCAGCTGCGTTCCCAGTCCTGGTCCGCGATGTGCTCGATCTGGTGCTGGGGCAGTTCGCCGCCGGTCAGCAGGGTCAGATGGGCGATCAGCGAGGTTTCGTCGGTGTCCGCCTCGAACAGCGCGAGCAGGTGGGTGTGGCTCCACAGCGGCGTGGTGCCCAGGTCCGGCTCGAAGATCGGCTGGTCTTCGGCATCCATGAAGGTCACCGATACAGCGCCGACTTCCAGCAGCGCATCTTCATAGGTTTCCGCCTGATCCGGGGTGATGGCGAGTCGGACTTGGAGCCAGGGCATGGGGCGGTACCTCGATCGTGCAGGGATGGCGCTGGAAAAGACAACGGACCGCCTGGGCGGCCCGCAGATAAAGGCGGCAAGCTTACTGCACGGCACCTTGCCATGCCAGCGGGCAGGAGCCGCAAAGCACAAGGGCCGCCCGGAGGCAGCCCTTGTGGTGGAGGCGAAGCAGCTTTCGACAGGCGCTTAGTGCTTGTCCATGCCCAGCTTCTTCTCCAGGTAGTGGATGTTCACGCCACCCTTGCAGAACTCTTTATCGCGGACCAACTCCTTGTGCAGCTCGGTGTTGGTCTTGATGCCATCGACGATCAGCTCGTCCAGCGCGTTGCGCATGCGCGCCATGGCTTCATCGCGGTCCTTGCCGTAGGTGATGATCTTGCCCACCAGCGAGTCGTAGTTCGGCGGTACTGCGTAGCCGCTGTACAGGTGCGAATCCACACGCACGCCATTGCCGCCCGGTGCGTGGAAGTGCTTCACCTTGCCGGGGCTTGGCATGAAGGTCTTCGGGTCTTCGGCGTTGATCCGGCATTCCAGCGCATGGCCACGGATGACCACGTCCTCCTGCTTGAACGACAGCTTGTTGCCCGAGGCGATGCTGAGCATCTCCTTGACGATGTCGATGCCGGTGACCATCTCCGACACCGGATGCTCCACCTGGACGCGGGTGTTCATCTCGATGAAGTAGAAGCGGCCGTTCTCGTAGAGGAACTCGAAGGTGCCGGCGCCACGGTAGCCGATTTCCACGCAGGCCTGGACGCAGCGGGCCAGCACTTCGGCGCGGGCCTTCTCGTCGATGCCCGGGGCTGGGGCTTCTTCCAGGACCTTCTGGTGACGACGCTGCAGGGAGCAGTCGCGGTCGCCCAGGTGGATGGCGTTGCCCTGGCCGTCGGAGAGGACCTGGACTTCCACGTGACGCGGGTTGGTCAGGAACTTCTCCAGGTAGACCATCGAGTTGCCGAAGGCCGCGCCCGCTTCGGTGCGGGTCAGCTTGGCGGACTTGATCAGGTCTTCCTCGTGGTGCACCACGCGCATGCCGCGACCACCACCGCCACCGGCGGCCTTGATGATCACCGGGTAACCCACTTCGCGGGCGATGGCCAGTGCGGTCTCTTCGTCTTCCGGCAGCGGGCCGTCGGAGCCCGGTACGGTCGGCACGCCGGCTTTCTTCATGGCGTCCTTGGCGGACACCTTGTCACCCATCAGGCGGATGACGTCGGCGCTCGGGCCGATGAAGGTGAAGCCGGAGCGTTCGACCTGCTCGGCGAAGTCGGCGTTCTCGGCGAGGAAGCCGTAGCCGGGGTGGATACCCACGGCGCCGGTGACCTCGGCCGCGGCGATGATCGCCGGGATGTGCAGGTAGGACTGCGCGGCCGGGGCCGGACCGATACAGACCGCTTCGTCGGCCAGCGACAGGTGCATCAGCTCACGGTCGGCGGTCGAGTGCACGGCCACTGTCTTGATGCCCAGCTCCTTGCACGCGCGCAGGATGCGCAGCGCAATTTCGCCGCGGTTGGCGATCAGTACTTTTTCCAACATCGCAGGCTCCCCGCGCTTTAAACGATGGTGAACAGGGGCTGGTCGAACTCGACCGGCTGACCGTTCTCCACGAGGATCTGACCGATCACGCCGCTGGTCTCGGCCTCGATGTGGTTCATCATCTTCATGGCTTCGACGATGCAGAGGATGTCGCCTTTCTTCACGCTCTGGCCGACTTCGACGAAGTTGGCGGAAGTCGGCGAGGCAGCGCGGTAGAAGGTGCCGACCATCGGCGAGCGCACGGCGCCGGCGAGGTTCTGCGCAGCCGGGGCGGCTTCAGCGGCCGGAGCGGCAGCAGCGACCGGAGCGGCGGCAGGCGCCGGGGCGGGGGCGTAGGCAGGAGCGGCGGCATAGATCGGCTGGGCGGCGGTCTTGCTGTGGCGGCTGATGCGTACGGACTCTTCGCCCTCTTTGATCTCCAGTTCGTCGATACCGGATTCTTCGAGCAGTTCGATCAGTTTCTTGACTTTACGGATGTCCATCAGTGTTCGCTCTCCCAGGTGAGGTCACGGGCGTTCAAGTTGTTCGAGGGCGGATTCCAGGGCCAGGCGGTAGCCTGTGGCTCCCAGACCGCAGATCACCCCTACCGCCACGTCGGAGAAGTAGGAGTGATGCCGGAAAGGTTCACGTTTGTGCACGTTGGAGAGGTGCACTTCGATGAATGGGATGCTCACTGCGAGCAATGCGTCACGTAGAGCGACACTTGTATGCGTAAAAGCGGCCGGATTGATCAGGATGAAGTCCACGCCTTCGTTGCGCGCGGCGTGGATCCGGTCGATCAGTTCGTACTCGGCGTTGCTCTGCAGGTGCATCAGGTGGTGGCCGGCCTCGCGGGCGCGGCGCTCCAGGTCCTGGTTGATCTGCTCAAGGGTGACGGAGCCGTACTTGTCGGGCTCGCGGGTGCCCAGCAGGTTGAGGTTGGGCCCGTGCAGTACCAGTAAGGTCGCCATCTGGATGCTGTAGTCCTTGTTCTTGGCGGGATAAAGATAGGGCGGGACTATGCCGGAAAGCCGGCGTGACTGTCCAGTCATGCGGGTTTTGCCGTAGATGTCAGCATGTTGCCAGCCGATTACGGCAAAACCGTTGCAGTCAAACGCTGCTCAGGAGCGCGTTCCCGCCTGTTTGAGACGGTCGGCGAGGGTGGCGGCATCGGTCTCGCCGATGATGCGCAGATCGCTCCATTCGTCGCCTTTTGGCGAGAAGAACAGCAGCGCGGGCGGGCCGAACAGGTTGTAGCGGTCGAGCAGGGCGCGCTGTTCTTCGGTGCTGGCGGTCATGTCGAAACGCAACAGGACGAAGCCGGGCAGCTGCGACTGGACCTCCGGCGCCGGCAGTACCTGGCGCTCGATGATCTTGCAGCTGATGCACCAGTCGGCGTACCAGTCCAGCAGTACCGGGCGGCCGGCGGACCGGGCACTGGCCAGGGCGGCATTGAGCTGCGCGGGGCTGGTGATGTTCTGCCAGTCGCCAGGCGTGGAACTGGGTGGGCCGGCATGGATGCGCTGACCGTTGCGGCCCAGCGGGTGCAGAGGGTCGGACTCACCGCGCAGGGCACCGGTCCAGGCGGCCACGGCGTAGACCAGCAGCATCAGGCCAAACAGTTGCCCAAGGCGCTGCAACGGCTTCTTCGGCCCCAGTTCGAGGGTGCCGATGGCCAGGGCGACGCCGCCGGCAAGGGTGCCCCAGAGCGTCAGCGCTACTGGGCCGGAGACCAGTCGTTCGAGCATCCAGATGGCCACTGCCAGCAGCATCACGCCGAAGACGTTGCGCACGCCGTTCATCCAGGCGCCGCTCTTGGGCAGCAGTGCCCCACCGCCGACGGCGAAGATCACCAGCGGCGTGCCCATGCCCAGGCCGAGGGAGAACAGCAGCAGGCCGCCGCCCACTGCATCACCGGTGCTGCTGATATAGAGCAGCAGGCCGGCCAGCGGAGCGGTGACGCAGGGCGATACGAGCAGGCTGGAGAGCACGCCGAGGGTCGCTGCGCCGGCGATGGAGCCGCCTCGGGTGTTGTTGGCCATGTTGTCCAGGCGTTCGCGCAGGAAGCCCGGCAGGCGCATTTCGAACACGCCGAACATGGCGACGGCGAAGACCACGAAGAACGCCGCGAAGGGAATCAGCACCCAGGGCGACTGCAGCATCGCCTGCAGGTTGAGCTTGGCGCCGAACAGGCCCATCAGCGTGCCGAGCACCGCGTAGCAGGCGGCCATCGGCAGCACGTAGGCCAGCGACAGTGCCAGGCCGCGCATGCCACCCGGACGGCCGCGCAGGACCACGCCGGAGAGGATCGGCAGCATCGGCAGCACGCAGGGGGTAAAGGTCAGCGCCAGGCCCAGCAGGAAGAAGATCACCAGCGCGCGGCCGAGTTTCTTGATCTTGCCCGGCTCGTGGTCGCCCAGCAGGCTGGCCAGCGGGTTGCCCGCGCTGGAGGCGGACTGGGCGGCGGCAGAGGGCGCGGCGCCGGCCACGACGCTGGCGGCCTGGCCGTCGGCGATCTGCAGGCGGGTGGTTTCCGGCGCGTAGCACAGGCCCTTGTCGGCGCAGCCCTGGTAGTTGACGACCAGAGTGAAGGGTTTGTGCTGCGGGTTGACCAGCGGCACGTCGATATCGGTGATGGCGTAGTAGACGACGGTGTCGCCGAAATAATCGTCGTGGTGCTGCTTGCCCGGCGGCAGCTTCACTTCGCCGACGCTCACGCCGCTGTCGGCGGGCTCGACCTTGAAGCTGAACCGGTGCTGGTACAGGTAGTAGCCGTCGGCGTTGATGAAGCGCAGTTTCACCTGCTGGCTGTCGCTGTCCTCGACGCTGACGCGGAAGGCCTCGGCCACCGGCAGGAAGTCGCCCTTGGTCGGTTGCCCGACGGCGAAGCCGCCCTTGTCGGCGGGTTTGTCGAACAGGCCGGCGGAGGCGGGCAGGGCGACGAGGAGCAGGAGCAGGGTAAGCAGGCGGCGCATGGACATCTCGCGGACTACAGGGGTGGCGGGCATGATAGCGGAAAGCTTCCGGCGCAGCCCGAGGCGATGCCCGACGAGCTGTCACAAGAAGTGATCGGCCGCTTGGGACTGCGCCAGAGCGGTCGGGTTCCCCTGCTGCTCCTGCGTCAATCTGCCGCGTGCTGACCGAAGGCTGCCAGCAGGTCGCTGACGAAAGCCTGTTCGGCGTCGCCGGGATGGCGACCGCGATGTCGCGTCAGGCTGAAGGCTACGTCGAAACCCAACTCGCCGGGCAGCAGTTCACGCAATTGGCCGCGTTCGATCCAGGGCTGGGCGACGTGCCGGGGCAGATAGCCGATGTGCGCGCCGGAGAGGATGAAGGCCAGGCTGCCGTCCACCTGCTCGCAGCGTGCGCTGCTGCGGCTGGTCTGCAACGGTTCGTCGGCGGCGATGAAGCGGTAGGGGTGCAGCACCTGATCGGCGTCCGCGAGGGAATCACGGGTCGGCTTCCTTTCCTTGAAGGCCGGGTGGCCGGTGCCGCAGTACAGCCCCTGCGGTTCAATGAACAAGGTGCGGTGCTGCAACGCGGCCTGGGTTCCGGCGAAGTAGCCGACCGCCAGGTGCAGCCGGTCCTGCAGGAGCAGGCGTTCCAGTTCGGCGGGCGTGGCGGTGAGCAGGTCGAGGGTGACCGCCTCGTTGCGCTGGCGGAAGCGCCGGATGGCCTCGGACAGCCGCGCCAGCACGCTCTCTTCGAGGCTTTCCGACAGGCCGATGCGCACCTCGCCGAGCAGTTTGTCGGCCACCCCGCGCGCCTCGTCGCGGAAGTCCTCGATGGACAGGAACAGCCGCCGCGTCGCCTGCAACAGGTGCTCACCCTTGGGCGTCAGGCGGAAGCCGCCCTTGCCGCGTTCGCACAGGCGGTAGCCCAGGCGCGTCTCCAGCTTGGCCATCTGGATGCTGATGCTTGGCTGGCTCAGCCCCAGCTCGCCCTGTGCGGCGCTGAAGCCGCCGCATTCGACCACGGTGACGAACAGACGCAGCAACTGCAGGTCGAGATCGCGCAATTGGCTGAGCATGGTCGTCTCCAAACATTGTTCTGATGAAATGCCAAAGTAATTAACTTTGTATTTTTGCAAAGTAAAGCCCAGCCCATGCTCGCCCCATAACCACAACAACTCCGAGGCGATGATCATGCGTGTGTTCTTCCGGGCGACTCTCGCGGCGCTGGCCGTGGCGCTGGCTGTGCCCCTGCAGGCGCAGGAGCGGGTGCTCAACCTGTACAACTGGGCGGATTATGTCGGCGCGGATGCGCTGCAACGCTTCCAGAAGGAAACCGGCATCCGCGTCAAATACGACACCTTCGACAGCGCCGAGGTGCTCGACAGCAAGCTGATGACCGGCCGCAGCGGCTATGACGTCGTCTTCCCGGCCAGCAGCGGGCTGGCCCGCGCCATCCAGGCCAAGGCCGTGCAGCCGGTGGACGATGGGCAGCTGAAGAACTTCGCCAACCTCGATCCGGAACTGCTGGCGAAACTCGCAACCATCGATCCGGGCAACCGCTTCGGCGTGCCCTACACCTGGGGCACTGTGGGCCTGGCGATCAACAAGGACGCGGTGCTCAAGCGCATTCCCGATGCGCCGCTGGATAGCCTCGACCTGCTGTTCAAGCCCGAGTACGCCAGCCGCCTGGCTGACTGCGGCATCTCGCTGATCGATTCGCCCCAGGAAGTCATCAGCGTGGCGCTGAACTACCTGGGCAAGTCGCCCTACAGCACCGAGCCGGCCGACCTTGCCCAGGTGCGCGAGTTGCTGGCCAAGCTGCAACCCAACGTTCGCTACATCGCCAGCGGCAAGCACATCAATGACCTGGCCAACGGTTCGCTGTGCGTCGCGCTGACCTACACCGGCGACGCGCTGATGGGCGCCGCGCAAGCGAAGCAGGCGAACAAGACGTTCGAGGTGATCTACCGGATACCCAAGGAGGGCACGCTGATCTGGTTCGACACCATGGCCATCCCGGTGGACGCCCCCCACCCGCAGGAAGCCCGCGCCTTCATCGACTTCATGCTGCGCCCGGAGTCCATCGCCGAGCTGACCAACACCCTGTATTTCGCCAACGCCAACCAGAAGGCCACGCCGCTGCTCAACGCTGACGTGGCAGGCGACCCGGACATCTACCCGCCGGCGGCGATGCGCCAGAAGTTGTTCGGCGAGCAATTGCTGACGCTCAAGCAACAGCGCGACCGCACGCGGCTGTGGTCGGCGTTCCGCACCCGTAGCTGACCTGGAACCTTTCGTAGGGTGCATAACGCGCCAGCGTTATCCGCCGAGCCGAAACAGGGCTGGCGCATAACCTGTTCCAGGTTATGCGCCCTACGTTGTGGACCGTCCCCGAACACCGTGACCCACCGATAACCAAGATGAGGAAGCCATGGATCTCGCTAACGACAACGACCAGGCCATCACCCGCAACAGCCTTTACGGCACCGCTGCCGAATCCACTTATGCCGGCATTACCAGCTTCATGCGCCGCCGCTACAGCCGCGACCTGCGCGGCGTTGACCTGGTGGTCAGCGGTGTGCCGTTCGACACCGCCACCACCAACCGCCCCGGCAGCCGCTTCGGCCCGCGCGCGATTCGTGCCGCCTCGGTGCAGATGGCGTGGGCCCGGCACTTCCCCTGGGAGTTCGACCCCTTCGACCACCTGGCGGTGATCGACTACGGCGACTGCTCCTTCGACCACGGCGTGCCGCAGGAAACCCCGGAAGTCATCGAAGCCCACGCCGCGCGCATCCTCGATGCCGGTTGCGCGCTGCTGACCCTGGGCGGCGACCACTTCATCAGCTACCCGCTGCTCAAGGCCCACGCGAAGAAGCACGGCCCGCTGTCGCTGATCCACTTCGACGCGCACAGCGACACCTGGCCCGACGAGGACTGCCAGCGCATCGACCACGGCACCATGTTCTACCACGCGGCCCGCGAGGGACTGGTCGACCCGTCGCGCTCGGTGCAGGTCGGGCTGCGCACCACCAACGACGACGTGATGGGCTTCCAGGTGCTGGACGCCCGCGAAGTCCATCGCAACTCGCCGCAAGCCATCGCCGAGCGCATCCGTGCGCGGGTCGGCGACAACCCGGTGTACCTGACCTTCGACATCGACTGCCTTGACCCGGCTTTCGCCCCGGGCACCGGCACACCGGTGTGCGGCGGGCTGAGCTCGCACCAGGCGCTGGAAATCCTCCGCGCATTGCGTGGCATCAACCTGGTGGGGATGGATGTGGTGGAAGTCGCGCCGCCCTACGATAGCGCCGAGATCACCGCCCTGGCCGGCGCGACCCTGGCGATGGAGATGGTTTGCCTGTACGCGGCACGGCACAAGCTGGGCGAGCGTTGACAGCCCGCGTCCGCAATCACGGGGAAACCCGGACGTAGGATGGCGTGGAGCGCAGCGATACCCATCGATCCTGCCCAGCAGCATGGGTATCGCTGCGCTCCACCCATCCTACGGGTGCCTTTGTTTCAGACCCGGAATGCTCGAACTGCCGTATGCAATGCCCCGCCCAGTTCCTGCAACTGCTCGCCCTGGCTACGCCCCTGGCCGATCAGGCGCAGGTTCTGGCTGCCCAGTTCGTGGATGCGTTCGCTGTGCGAGCGAATCTCGCTGACCGCGCCGCTCTGTTGCGCGGAGCTTTCGGCAATGCGTTCGGCCATGCTGGCGATGGTACGGATGGCGCCGACCACTTCGTCCAGCGCGCCCTCGGCGGCGCCGGCCTGGTTGGCGGTGATTTCCGCGTGCTCGACCTGGCTGCGCATTGCGTCCACTGATTGCCGCGCGGCCTGTTGCAGGCGTTTGGTGAGCTGCTGGATTTCCTCGGTAGCGCCGGCGGTGCGCAAGGCCAACGAGCGCACTTCCTCGGCCACCACGGCGAACCCGCGGCCTTGTTCACCGGCGCGCGCGGCCTCGATGGCGGCGTTGAGCGCCAGCAGGTTGGTTTGTTCGGCGATGGAGCGGATCACCCCCAGCACATTGCCGATGGTGGCCGATTCTTCCGCCAGGTTCTCGATGGCCTGGGCGTTGCTCTGCACTTCGTCCACCAGCGCGCGCATGCCATTGAGGCTGTTGCCGATGACCTGCTGCCCCTGTTCGACGGCCGTGCCGGCGGCATGGCTGGCCGAGGCCGCCTGGCTGGCGTCGCCGGCCACCTGCTGGATGGCCGCTTCCATGTTGCCCAGCGCGTCGCGGATTTCCCCGGTATCGCTGGCCTGGCGCTCGGCCCCGGCGTGCAGGCCGCCGCTGAGTTCGGCCAGGGCGCGGCTGCTGCCGGCCACTTCCTCGGCGCGCTGGTGGATGGTGCCGACGAGCGTGCCGAGAAAGTCGCGCAGGCGGTTCAGCGATTCCTGCAGTTCCACCAGGTCGCGGGTGCGGGTGTTCAGCGCGATGGGCGTGGCGAAGTCCCCGCGCGCCCAGGTCGAGAGCGCCGGGACCAACTGACCGAGTACGCGCGCCAGACGGCGTTGCAGGGTGTCGATGAGCAGCGCGGTGGCGAGGATCAGGGCGATCAGTGCGCCCTGGATGACGCGTACCTGTGCCTGGATCTTCGAGCGCTCCTCGCGCACCTGCGGCTCCAGCGTCGCCAGGGCCTGCTGCACGGCGCCCAGGCGCTGGGCGGTGGCACTGGCCAGCTCCTGGCGCTGGGCGACCAGTTGGCGGGTGCGGTCCAGTTCGTCGGGGTAGCGACGCAAAACACTGGCAAGGTCGCGCTTGAGGGTGATGCCGCGATCCTCACTCTGCGCCTCGGCTGCCGGCAGGGAGTCCAGGCCCATCATCGCGGCGAAGTCGTCGGAGGCGGAGGCCTGCTGCTCCAGCACGCCGAGCAGCGGCAGGGCGTCGATGCGCTCGGCCAGCTGGCGCAGGGTTTCCAGCTCGCGCTGGATATCCTCGGCCAGCGCCGGGTTGCCGCTTTCCACCAGCTTGGCGCGGGCGTGGGCCAGGCGCGTCAGGTGCAGGCCGGCCTGCAGCAGCGGGGTGCGGTACTCGGCGGCGGCAGGGTTCTGGCTGGCGTCGGCGTAAGCGCCGAGCTGGTCCAGTGCGGCCAGCAGGTCACGCTCGGCCTGCAGCAGCAGCCCCTGCGGATCACCCGCCAGCTTGCCGGCGGCGAGCAACTGGTTGCCGCTGAACTGGTGCAGTTCGTCGAGACTCTGGCCGAGCAATTGGCTGAGGCTGTCCGGCAGTTGCGGCAGCTCCGCGGCCAGTTCGTCCAATGCCTGCTGCGCGGCTTTCTGCTTGAGTGCGTCGCCGCTGGCGAGGTAGGCCTGGATGTTCTGCGCCACCTTGCGCTCGAAGCCCTGGGAGAGTTCCAGGTAGCGGTCCATCAGCGTGAAGGGGCGCTCCAGCGCGCGTTGCGACCACCAAAGGGTGGCGCCCAGCGCGAGGCACACGAGCAGGAGCAGAAAAGTGTTGAGGTTGGTGAGCAGCTTGAGGCGCATGGCAGGTCTCGACCGACAGCGAAAAAACGGCGAGCCCTGAACCTATTGCAGTTTGGTTACTGGCTGATGACACGGTGCCAGCATTTGGTCGGAAAATGGCGCGGCAGAGCGTCGCGCTGCCACTGCTGGGTGTTACTTGAAGACCTCGACGCGATTGCGGCCACCGTGCTTGGCGGTGTACAGCGCCTCGTCGGCCTGCTTGGCGAGGGTCTTGATGTCCATCTCCTCGCCGAGCTCGGCGATGCCGCAGCTGAAGGTGCAGGAGAGGTCATGGGGCTGCGCCGGATAGTGGATCTCGGAGAAGCGCTGGCGGATTTCCTCCAGCACCTTGCGCGCCGACTCGGCGTCGGTGTCCGGCAGCACTACGGCGAATTCCTCGCCGCCGTAGCGGCCGATGTGATCGGTCTTGCGCAGGCGCTGCTTGAGGAACAGCGCCAGGCTCTTGATCACCCGGTCGCCCATGGGATGGCCGTAGGTGTCGTTGACTCGCTTGAAGTGGTCGATATCGAGCATCGCGAAGGTCAGCGGGCGCTCGTCGCGGCGTGCGCGGAAACGGGCGTCATCCAGCAGTTGCAGGGTATGGGTGTGGTTGTACAGGCCGGTCAGGCTGTCGCGCACCATCCGCGCCTTGAGGCTGCGCGCGCGGGCGGCGCGGTTGCGCACGGTGGCGATCAGGTGGCGCGGCTTGATCGGCTTGGTGAGGAAGTCGTCGCCGCCTTCGCTCATGGCGTCCAGCTGCTTGTCCAGGTCGTCCTCGGCGGACAGGTAGATGATCGGCACGCTGACATAGCGCTCGTGCTGGCGGATCACCTTGGCCAGCTCGGTGCCCAGGCACTCGGGCATGTACATGTCGAGGATGATCAGGTCCGGCTGGAATTCGGCCAGCTCGGCCATCACCGACAGCGGCGCGGTAAGGGCGCGGGTAACGATGCCGGCGCTGTTGAGGACCATCTCGGTATGCGCGGCCTGGGCGCGGGAATCGTCGACGATCAGCACGCGGAACGGCTCGTAGTGCGCCACGCGGGTCAGCGTCTCGATCTTCTCCAGCAGGCCGGAAGCGTCCAGGGCGCCGCTGAAGAAGTCCTGGCCACCGGCGCGGGCGGCAGCCAGGCGGGTCGGAGTGTCGGTTTCCTCATGGCTGAAGAACAGCACCGGCAGCTTCTGCTTGAGGCCGGCCTGGGCTTCGTCGGCCAGGGCCAGGCCCTGGCCGTTGGCAAAGTCGATTTCCATGACAATGGCTGCCGGATGGCGGTCGGCCATGGCGGCACGGAAGGCGTTGGCATGCTCGCAGGGCTGCGCGGCCATGCCGAAGAATTCCAGCTGCTGGGCCAGGCGCTCGGCGCGCTCAAGGTCCTGCAGGGCGAGGTAGACCGGCTTGCGCAGCGGCGGCAGGTGGGTGTGCTCGAACTGGTCGCCATGGCGCAGGCCGGTGCGCGACAGGCGCTGCATCAGCCGGTTGAGCTCGGTGATCAGCTCGCTGGACAGGCGTCCGCGGTTGTCGTGCACGGCGCGCAGGCACTGGTCGATGGCCTTGGCGAGGTCGGCGTGCTCGGCCTGCTCGAAGCGTTCGGCATAGCGCTGCAGGCGCAGGCAGGCCTCGGCCAGCTCGGCCATTCCGGCGCTGTTCCACTCCGAGCGCGACAGGCGCTGCCAGACCTCCAGCAGGTGGCGGGCCTGGTGGATCACCCGCTGGGCGAAGTGATGCTTGAGGCGGTCGAGGGATGGATCGTCGAGCTCGGTCATCGCGCGCTTCTTTATAGGGCCGTACCGGCGGCCTGCGGGGCGAATATGTTTCCGCCGTGATACACACTGATGGCCCTATGCTACCAATCCTTGATGGCAATAACAGTGCCTTCGGTCAAACATCTCAAGCTTTGTAATTCGCACCATTACCTAGCACCATGCGCAGGGTAGGCTGCGCTGGCCTGCCCGCGTGCGGCATGCTTGCGCAGCGAGGCCTAAAATCGCGGCACCCTGGGGCCGGTTGTGGGTCCAAGCTATCTTCGAATTCGGGACATCAAGGAACTTGCCATGTGGAACTGGAAGAAACGCGGCTCCGTGCGTGATCGCGTGGATGACACGGTAGACAATGCACGCGCCTACTTCGGCGGCCCCTGGCTGGGTCGCGTACTGGGCGGCCTGCTGGGTGCCTACCTGGTGGTCTGCGGGGTGATCGGCTGGTACTGGAGCCAGGAACCGGACCTGTTCCCCGTGCAGCAGAACGCCCAGGCCGCCGCCGAGCGCGCCGGCCGGCAGATGGTGGTGGGCTACACCACGGTGGAAACCCTCAAGGAAGTAGTCGCCACCATCCTCAACAAGCCGGGCGGCTACCTGTCCAACGACATCTTCCCGCCGGGCGTCTGGCTGGACAACATGCCCAGCTGGGAATACGGCGCCCTGGTCCAGGTGCGCGACCTGTCCCGCGCGCTGCGCAAGGACTTCGCCCGCTCCCAGTCGCAGTCCACCGAGGACGCCGACCTGGCGCGCGCCGAGCCGCGCTTCAACTTCGACAACAAGAGCTGGGCGCTGCCGTCCTCGGAGTCCGAGTACGCCGAAGGCATCAAGTCCCTGGACCGCTACCTCGGCCGCCTGTCCGCCGATCCGGCCGGCGCGCAGTTCTACGCCCGCGCCGACAGCCTGAACAACTGGCTGGGTGACGTCTCCACCCGCCTGGGCTCGCTGTCCCAGCGCCTCTCGGCCAGCGTTGGCCGGGTCAAGCTGAACACCAACATCACGCCGATGCAGCCGGTCGCGCCCGGCCAGGCGCCGCAGGTCGAGGAAGTGGTCCAGGAAACCCCCTGGATGCAGATCGACAATGTGTTCTACGAAGCCCGTGGCCAGGCCTGGGCGCTGTCGCACATCCTGCGTGCCATCGAGGTGGACTTCGCCGACGTGCTGGCGAAGAAGAACGCCACCGTCAGCGTGCGCCAGATCATCCGCGAGCTGGAGGCCGCCGAGGCGCCGCTGTGGAGCCCGATGGTCCTCAACGGCAGCGGCTTCGGCGTGCTGGCCAACCACTCGCTGGTGATGGCCAACTACATCTCCCGCGCCAACGCCGCGATCATCGACCTGCGCCAACTGCTGGCCCAGGGCTGATCGATGGAAGGCATCAGCCGCAAGGAGGCCGCCCACCGGGCGGCCTCGGACGCCGAGAAGATCGCCTGGGTCGACGATGACGACCAGTTGCTGGGCAGCCTGCCGCGCGCCGAATTGCGCGCGCGCGGGCTGATCGGCCGGGGCACCTTCATTCTGCTGTTCAACTCTGCCGGCGAGCTGTGCGTGCACCGCCGTACCCTGAGCAAGGCGGTCTACCCCGGCTACTGGGACCCGGCTGCCGGCGGCATGGTCCAGGCCGACGAAAGCTACGCCGAGTCCGCCGCCCGCGAGCTGGAAGAAGAGCTGGGCATCGCCGGCGTCGAGTTGCGCCCGCACGGCACGTTCTTCTTCGACCAGCCGGACAATCGCCTGTGGTGCGCGGTGTTCTCCGCCGTTTCCGACGCGACGCTGACATTGCAGCCCGAGGAAGTGCTGGAAGCGAAATTCATTGACCCGCACCAGGCGCTGGCCGAGGCCAAGGCGGGCACACCTTATTGCCCGGATTCGCTGGCGGCGTTGCGCAAGTACCTGGTCAGCTTCTGACGTCGGGTTGCTTTTCGTAGGAGCGAACCTGCTCGCGAACTGAGCCCCGCTGCGGGGTTTGTTCGCGAGCAGGCTCGCTCCTACCGGCACCCCAAGACTCCGGTTGGGTTGGCCATGTCGCCAAACCACCGATCAATGACGCATTTTCGCTCTTAGCATTTGCCTCCAATGCTGCTAAATTGCGCGACCTTTCCGGCAGGGTCCTCCGCCGGGAATTGCGCAGCCCCTGCCTGAGTGGGGCGTCGCGGTCGGCACCCGCCGGCCATTCGTTGACCTGGCCCGAAGAGGCCAATCCTGGGGAAACGCCCGGTGGTCAAGAAAGCATCCTCCCTGTCCGCCCTCGGCGGGCTCGTCTACTCCACTGATTCCGGCCGGCACTGCCCGGACTGCAATCAGCCCGTTGGCGCGTGCATCTGCAAGCAGGCCGAGATTCCGGCCGGCGATGGCATCGCTCGCGTGCGTCGTGAAACCAAGGGCCGCGGTGGCAAGACCGTGACCACGGTGACCGGCGTGCCGCTGGCGGCCGATGCCCTGAAAGACCTGGCGACCGCGCTGAAGAAGCGCTGCGGCACGGGTGGCGCGCTGAAGGACGGCATCATCGAAATCCAGGGCGACCACGTCGACCTGCTGCTCGAAGAGCTGACCAAACGCGGCCTCAAGGCGAAGAAATCCGGCGGCTGAGCCGTCTCTCCCGAACGATTCTCCTCTGCAGAGAAGGGGTTCCAGGCGATGTGCGTTGGTGCATTGCCGACAAGCCCTTTCCCTAGATGGGAGATTTATCGGCGCGCCCTGGGCGTGTCGTCGGATTTTCCTAAACTTACCGCCAACCCTGACGGTCAACACGGCAACGTCACGAGGCCCGGCTAGGTTTACACCACCAGGCTTTGACGACTCACCCGCACGCCGGGCGGGCGCCTGCACACATTCGCGCAAATTGAGGAGACCACCCCGCATGGCCGCTAGACGGACCCGCAAAGACGACGGCAGCAACTGGACCGTGGCAGACAGCCGCAGCATCTACGGAATTCGCCACTGGGGCGCTGGCTACTACGCCATCAACGACGCCGGTAACGTGGAAGTTCGCCCGCAGGGCGCCGATGCCCAGCCGATCGATCTGCACGGGCTGGTCGAGCAGCTGCGCGAGGCCGGCCTGTCGCTGCCGCTGCTGGTGCGTTTCCCGGACATCCTGCAGGACCGCGTGCGCAAGCTCACCGGTGCCTTCGATGCCAATATCGCGCGTCTGGAATACACCAGCCGCTACACCGCGCTGTACCCGATCAAGGTGAACCAGCAGGAAGCGGTGGTGGAAAGCATCATCGCCACGCAGAACGTCTCCATCGGCCTGGAGGCCGGCTCCAAGCCCGAGCTGATGGCCGTGCTGGCGCTGGCGCCCAAGGGCGGCACCATCGTCTGCAATGGCTACAAGGACCGCGAGTTCATCAAGCTGGCGCTGATGGGGCAGAAGCTCGGCCACAACGTGTTCATCGTGATCGAGAAGGAATCCGAGGTGCAGCTGGTGATCGAGGAAGCCGCCGTCATCGGCGTGCTGCCCCAGGTCGGCCTGCGCGTGCGCCTGTCCTCGCTGGCATCCTCCAAGTGGGCCGATACCGGTGGCGAGAAGGCCAAGTTCGGCCTGTCCGCCGCGCAGCTGCTGTCGGTGGTCGAGCGCTTCCGCGCTGCCGGCCTGGACCAGGGCGTGCGCCTGCTGCACTTCCACATGGGTTCGCAGATCGCCAACCTGGCCGACTACCAGCACGGCTTCAAGGAAGCGATCCGCTACTACGGCGAACTGCGTGCCCTCGGCCTGCCGGTGGACCACGTGGACGTCGGCGGCGGCCTGGGCGTGGACTACGACGGCACCCACTCGCGCAACGCCAGCTCGATCAACTACGACATCGACGACTACGCCGGTGTGGTGGTGGGCATGCTCAAGGAGTTCTGCGACGCGCAAGGTCTGCCGCACCCGCACATCTTCTCGGAGAGCGGCCGCGCGCTGACCGCGCACCACGCAGTGCTGATCACCCAGGTCACCGACGTCGAGCGCCATAACGACGAAGTGCCGAAGATCACCGACCTCGCCGAACAGCCGGAGATTGTCCAGTGGCTGGCCGACCTGCTCGGCCCGACCGATGCCGAGATGGTCACCGAGACCTACTGGCGCGCCACCCACTACATGAGCGACGCCGCCGCGCAGTACGCCGAGGGCAAGATCAACCTCGCGCAGAAGGCCCTGGCCGAGCAGTGCTACTTCGCCATCTGCCGTCGCCTGCACAACCAGCTCAAGGCCCGCCAGCGTTCGCACCGCCAGGTGCTGGATGAGCTCAACGACAAGCTCGCCGACAAGTACATCTGCAACTTCTCGGTGTTCCAGAGCCTGCCCGACACCTGGGCCATCGGCCAGGTGCTGCCGATCCTGCCGATCCACCGCCTGGGCGAAGAGCCGGACCGCCGCGCCGTCCTGCAGGACCTGACCTGCGACTCCGACGGCAAGATCACCCAGTACGTCGACGAGCAGAGCATCGAGACCAGCATGCCGGTGCACGACGTGAAGGAAGGCGAGGACTACCTGATCGGCACCTTCCTGGTCGGCGCCTACCAGGAAATCCTCGGCGACATGCACAACCTGTTCGGCGACACCGATTCGGTGAACGTCTACCAGAACGCCGACGGCAGCTACTACCACGCTGGCATCGAGACCCACGACACCATCGAGGACATGCTGCGCTACGTGCACCTGTCGCCCGAGGAACTGATGACCCACTACCGCGACAAGGTCGCCGGGGCCAAGCTCACTGCGCGCGAGCGCACGCAGTTCCTGGACTCCCTGCGCCTGGGGCTGACCCGCTCGGCCTATCTGTCGTCCTGATTTATTGGCGGTACGCGTAAGCAAAAGCCCCGCTTCGGCGGGGCTTTTCTTTGCCTGCGAATTACTAACGCCGCAGGTCCGTTGTAGGAGCGAGCTTGCTCGCGAACCGACGTCCGCAGCGGGGGGCGTTCGCGAGCAAGAACTGGGCGTCCCCCTCGTTCCTACAGAAATTCTGCGCCGCTGCGGGATATTGGCGTTCGGGTTTGCCCTCACCCTCAGTGGGAGAGGGCTGGGGTGAGGGGGAAGTGCTCGCCTGGAACTCCCGGGAATTGACCGTGGTTCCTAGCTGTCCTGGCGCAACTCGAAGTGCGGGAAAAGCGCTTCCAGTTCCCGCCAGAAATCCTCGGCCCCGTGGGGCGCAGGAGTGGCAAGCAACTGTGGATCGAACTGCCGCCCGTTGCGGGCCAGTTGCACCACGAAGTTTTCCACACCCATTCCGCGCAGGCGCAGGGCCAGGCGCCGGAGTTTATCCAGATCGAACAACTGCCAATGCACGGTTGTCCGGCATTCGTGGTTCACGCCGCTTTCCAGCAACAGTTCCAGGCTGCGCCAGTGGGCCAGCCCGCTGCGCTTCACGCCGGTGATGGCGTCGATGTCTGCGGACAGTCCCTTTACGTCGAACCCGACCCAGTCCGCATGGGGCAGTGCACGAGCAAACGACTCCGGACGGATACCGGCGCTGTGCAGGCCGACGCGAAAGCCCATCTCGCGGACGTTCGCCATGGCACCGGGCAGGGCGTTCTGCAGCGTCGCTTCGCCGCCGCTGAAGACCACGCCTTGCAGCAGCCCCTGGCGACGGCGGAGGAAGGCGAGGATGTCGTCCCAACAGATTTCCTCCTCGCCGCGCGGCGCAATCAGCTCCGGGTTGTGGCAGTACCGGCAGCGCCACGCGCAGCCCTGGCAGAACAGTACGCAGGCGAGCAGGCCGGGATAGTCGAGGGTGGTCAGGGGCACCAGGCCCCCGACCCTGAGCGTGGCACTCATCGCGTCTCGCGGAAGTGGCGGCGTTCGCGGTGCTCGGATTGCTTGCCGGCGTTGAAGGCCGTCACCGGGCGGTGATAGCCCATCACGCGGGTCCACACCTCGCAGCGCTGGCGCTGGCTTTCGGGCAATTGGTTCGCGGTCATCGGTAGTGCTCCTTTTTGCGGGGATGAAAGTGAACGGAGGATCAGCCGCCACAGCAACTCTTGGGCGCGGCTTTCTGCAGCGCGGCTTCGTCGCACTTCGGGCAGAACTCATGTTCGCCGGCGAGGTAGCCGTGCACGGGGCAGATGGAGAAGGTCGGGGTTACCGTCAGATAGGGCAGGCGGAAGCGCCCGAGGGCGGTGCGCACCAGCGTCTTGCAGGCCTCGGCGCTGGAGATGCGCTCGGCCATGTACAGGTGCAATACGGTGCCGCCGGTGTACTTGCACTGCAGGGCGTCCTGCAGCTCCAGCGCCTCGAACGGATCGTCGGTGAGGCCCACCGGCAACTGCGAGGAGTTGGTGTAGTAGGGCGCGTCCGGCGTGCCGGCCTGGAGGATGTCGGCGTGGCGCTTCTGGTCCTCGCGGGCGAAGCGGTAGGTGGTGCCTTCGGCCGGGGTGGCTTCGAGGTTGTAGAGGTGGCCGCTGTCTTCCTGGAAGCGCACCAGCCGCGCCCGTACATGGTCCAGCAGCTCCAGCGCGATCTTCCGGCCGGCCTCGGTGTGCAGGCCTTCGCGGTCATCGGTGAAGTTGCGCACCATCTCGTGCAGGCCGTTCACGCCGATGGTGGAGAAGTGATTGCGCAGGGTGCCGAGGTAACGTTTGGTGTACGGGTAGAGCCCGGCATCCATGTGCTGCTGGATGACCTTGCGCTTCATTTCGAGGCTGTCGAAGGCCAGCTCCAGCAGGTAGTCCAGCTGGCGGTGGAGCCCGGCCAGATCGCCGCGATGGCGGTAGCCCAGGCGCGCGCAGTTGAGGGTCACCACGCCCAGCGAACCGGTCTGCTCCGCCGAGCCGAACAGCCCGTTGCCGCGCTTGAGCAGCTCGCGCACGTCCAGTTGCAGGCGGCAGCACATGGAGCGCACCTGGTTGGGCTGCATGTCCGAATTGAGGAAGTTCTGGAAGTACGGCAGGCCGTAGCGCGCAGTCATCTCGAAGAGGCGCGTGGCGTTGTCGCTGTCCCAGGGGAAGTCGTGGGTGATGTTGTAGGTCGGGATCGGGAAGGTGAACACCCGGCCATGGGCGTCGCCGGCCTGCATCACTTCGATGTAGGCGCGGTTGATCAGGTCCATCTCGGCCTGCAGGTCGCCGTAGGCGAACGGCATCTCCACGCCGCCGACGTAGGGAATCTGCTCGCGCAGGTCCTCCGGGCAGACCCAGTCGAAGGTCAGGTTGGTGAAGGGCGTCTGGGTGCCCCAGCGCGACGGCACGTTGAGGTTGTAGATGAACTCCTGCAGCGCCTGGCGCACCTGTTGATAACTCAGGCCGTCCTTGCGCACGTAGGGCGCGAGGTAGGTGTCGAAGGAGCTGAAGGCCTGGGCGCCGGCCCACTCGTTCTGCAGCGTGCCGAGGAAGTTGACCATCTGCCCCAGCGCACTGGAGAGGTGTTTCGGCGGCCCGGCCTCGACCCGCCCCGGTACACCGTTCAGGCCTTCGCTGAGCAGGGTGCGCAGCGACCAACCGGCGCAGTAGCCGGCGAGCATGTCGAGATCGTGGATGTGCAGGTCCGCCTCGCGGTGGGCGACGGCGATGGCTTCGCTGTACACCTCGTCCAGCCAGTAGTTGGCGGTGACCTTGCCGGACACGTTGAGGATCAGCCCGCCCAGGGAGTAACCCTGGTTGGCGTTGGCGCGCACCCGCCAGTCTTCGCGCGACAGGTATTCGTTCATCGAGGCGGCGACGTCCACCAGCGTCTTGCGCTCGCGGCGCAGGCGGCCGTGGCGTTCGCGGTAGACGATGTAGGCGCGCGCGGTGGGGTAGTGGCCGGCTTCCATCAGGGCGCGCTCGACCACGTCCTGCACCTGTTCCACGTCGAGATCATTCTGTGCCGGCAGGCGCGCCAGCACGCGGCGCGTCAGCTCCTGCGCGTGGGGCGCGGAGAATTCGCCGCTGGCCTCGCCGGCGGCGGCAATGGCGCGTTCGATCTTGCTCGGGTCGAAGTCAGCTTCGCTGCCGTTGCGCTTGCGCAGGCTGGCGGGAAGGGGAGCGGTCCGTGTCAGGGGCATTGGCTGTATTCCACAACATGCTGTGTCTCGATTTATTCAAGACAACAAGATGTTGTGGGAATCTAACGATATTGCCCGTAGGAAAATTGACCTCGGTCAACGTCGCCTGTCAGTCAATTTTTGCCATCGGAGGTATTGACCGTCGCTCGGCGCGACTCCGCCCGGCAAGTGCGCCAGTTGCTCTGTGACAGATGTCAGGGCTGGCTCCAGGCGGTCTGCGGTCGGTTCGCGAGCAAGCTCGCTCCTACAGCCCGGGCCGACCTGCTCCACGTAGGAGCGAGCTTGCTCGCGAACGGGAATGCGCGCCGAACGCGGAGCGCCTTCAGTCCAGCAACGGCGCCAATCGCTCTGCCAGGCGACCGGCGAGCTTCTCGTCGGTGACGTTGGTGAAGCTCATGAGCAGAGCCGGCTCGCGCCTGGCCTCCACGCACCAGGCGTTCAGCGCTTGCAAACCGAGGCCATCCGCGTGGGCGCGGCGGGCGACGGCGAGGTCATCCTGTTCCAACGCGCCGATCAGGTGCAGGCCACCGGGTGTTTCGGCGAAGCGCAGGCGCTCGCCGAGGCGGTCTTCCAGCGCGCTGCGCAACCATTGGCGGCGCTGGGCGTAAAGCGTGCGGGTGCGCTTGAGGTGACGGGCGAAATGGCCTTCCTGCATGAAGTCGCAGAGGGTCGCCTGGAGCAGTTCGGCGCAGCCCGAGGTGAATACCTGCTGGGCGCGCACGAAGTCTTCCACCAGCTCCGCCGGTACCACGAGATAGCCCAGGCGCAGCGCCGGGTAGAGCACCTTGCTGAAGGTGCCGGTGTAGAGCACGCGGCCGGCGCGGTCGAGGCTTTTCAGTGCCGGCAGGGGGAAGCCGGCGTAGCGGTATTCGCTGTCGTAGTCGTCCTCGACGATCCAGGCGCCGCTGCTCGCCGCCCAGTCCAGCAGGGCCAGGCGCCGCGGCAGGCTGAGGGCGACGCCGGTGGGGCTTTGCTGCGACGGCGTGATCAGGGCGAAGCGCGCATCCGGCGCGCGGGCAATGCCGTCCTCCACGCGCAGGCCGTCTGCATCCACCGAGACCGGCACCGGCACGCCGCCGGCACGGCGCAGCAGCTCGCGCCCGCGCGGGTAGCCGGGGTCCTCGTGCCAGAAGCGCTGGCCGGGCTCCAGCAAGGTTCGGCTGATCAGGTCCAGCGCACCCTGGTAACCCGCGCAGATGAATACCTGTGCCGGGTCGCAGGCGATGCCGCGGGAGATGCCCAGGTAGCCCGCCACCGCCTCGCGCAGTGGGCCGTAGCCGCAGGGTTCCGGATACGCCAGCATCGATGCGCTCTGCTGGCGCAGACGGCGTGCGCACAGGCGCGACCAGAGCGCGCGGGGGAAGGCGTCCAGCGCCGGCACGCCGAGCTGGAACGGCCGCAGGGCTGGGCCGTGGGCGATCAGACCGGGCAGACTGCGCTCCACGGTCGCCGGGGCGATGGCCACGGGTGGTGCGCTTTCCGTGCGGCCGGCGAGTTGCGGGGAGACCACCGTGCCGGCCGGACCGCGCGCCAGCAGGTAGCCCTCGCTGGTCAGCAACTGGTAGGCGAGCTCCACCGTGCCGCGCGCCACGCCCAGTTCGCCGGCCAGCCCGCGTACCGGCGGCACGCGCTCGCCCGGTCGCAGTGCGCCACGGGTAATGGCGTCGCGAATGCGCTCATAGAGCTGCCGATAGATCGGTAGCTCATGGCTGGGGTCCAGCGGCTGGCGGAACGAATCGGTGGGCGCGCTCATGGCCTGGAAGGTTCGTCAGGAAGTGGGGAAGGTGACTATGCCATGACCGGTATCAAGTCGTCCCGGCAGACCCGATGCAGGATCAGCGTCTAGGCTTGCAGGCAGTGTTGAAAAGCGGGCGCGACGCCTCCATCTGGTAGGTCAGAACCCGCTTTTTCCACCTGTTCGCCTCGCAGTGCGCGCAGCGGCTTCGGCTGCCCGCGCGAATCCCCCGTGTCCCAGGCGCCGACAGGTCCAACGCATGTGAGGAGTGACCGCTACCGATGGAATTCAAGGACTATTACGCGGCGCTCGGGGTTGAACCCGACGCCGACGAGAAGGCGATCAAGACCGCCTACCGCAAGCTCGCGCGCAAGTACCATCCGGACGTCAGCAAGGAGCCGGACGCCGAGACGCACTTCAAGGAGGTCTCCGAGGCCTACGAAGTGCTGAAGAGCCCGGAAAAGCGCGCCGAGTACGACGAACTGCGCCGCTACGGCCCGCAGGGGCCGCAATTCGAGGCGCCACCCGGCTGGCAGCCGCGTGGCGGCTTCGATGGCCCGCCGCCAGGGCACGAGCAGGACTTCAGCGACTTCTTCGAGCAGATCTTCGGCGGCCGCGCAGGCGGCGCCCAAGGCGGTTTCGGTGGCGCTCGCCAACCGCGTCAGCACCGTGGCCAGGACATCGAGATGGAAGTGCCGCTGTTCCTCGAGGAGACCCTGTCCGGCGAGAGCCGGCCAATCAGCTTCAGCCTGCCCAGCTATGACGAGTACGGTCGCAAGCTGCCACCGCAGAACAAGACGCTGAGCGTGAAGATCCCCGTGGGCACCGCCGACGGCGAACGCATCCGCCTCAAGGGGCAGGGCGCGCCAGGCATCAACGGCGGGCCGGCGGGCGACCTGTACCTGGTGATTCGCCTCGTACCGCACCCGGTGTTCGACGTCGATGGCCGCGACCTCATCGTCACCGTCCCGGTGGCGCCCTGGGAAGCGGCGCTCGGCGCCAAGGTGGAAGTGCCCACCCTCGGCGGCCGGATCAACCTCGGCATCCCGGCCAACAGCCAGGCCGGCCAGCGCCTGCGCATCAAGGGCAAGGGCCTGCCGAACAAGGGCGATGCCGCCGCCGGTGATCTCTACGCCGTGCTCAAGGTGGTGATGCCGAAAACGGCGGACGAAGCGACCCGTAAACTCTGGGAAGAACTGGCTGCCAAGGCGGCCTTCGACCCCCGTGCCGAATGGGGTAAACGCGCATGACGACGACAGTGATGGTGGTGGACCTCGACGAGCTCTGCCAGTCGGTGAACCTCCCCCGCGACGTGCTCGTCGAGATCGTCGAGGTGGGCATTGTGGAGCCGCGCGAACAACGCGCCGGGCATTGGCTCTTCGATTACCAGGCAGTCAGCGTGGTGCGCCGTGCCGTGCGCCTGCGCCGCGAGTTCGAACTGGACTGGCCGGGCATCGCTCTGGCGCTGCGCCTGCTGGACGAGGTGGACGAACTGCGCGCGGAAAACCGTTACCTGCGCCAGCGCCTCGCGCGCCTGCTGGAGGACTAGGCCGCTATTGCGATGCCGCTGCCGTGGCGGCATCCAGCGGGATGAACTGCACCAGGCCGATGATCGGCGCGGCGAGGATGCCTTGCACATAGTTGATGCCGCTGCGCCGCAGGCTTTCATTGGTCATCTGTGCCAGCAGCTCCAGGCGGCCCATCATGCGGCCGAGCTCGCGCTCGAAGGACAGGTTGCGCCCCTTTTCGCTGATCTCGTTCGATAGCAGCAGGGGCTGCCCCTGGTCGTCTTCGCGGCTGGCCAGCAACCAGGCGGCCACCTCGATGTTCCAGGCGGCATTGGCGGTCTTCTGCGAATCCAGCCCGCTGAGCAGGTGCTGGGTCGTGGTGCCGCCGTAGAGTTCCATCAGCATGCTGCCCAGCCCGTAGATAAGGGTGCCGGCGCGGTCACCCGCGAAGCTGGCGTCGAAAGCCAGGGGTAGCACGGCGACGGATTTCTGCTCGTTCAGCCCGGCCAGTGGCCTGTTCCCGCTGATGGCGTCCATCACCGCCTTGTGTGCCTCGTCGCGGCTGGCGGCGCCGGTCTTCCTCCATTCCCGTGGGTTGCGCTTGTAGAGCTTGTCCAATAGCAGCGACAGGCTTTCCAGGTTGTCACGCATGGCCAGGTTGGCGGCCCGGTTGGCGTCGCTCTGCAGTAACTGGCCGGAGCTGAAATCCTCGCCGCGGACGTCTTTGTCCACCGGCGCAGAGCTGCAGGCAGCGAGCAGGGCGAAGACACTGAGGGCGATGAGGCGCAGCGACATGATCGGTCAAGGCATGGGAATCGGCCTTGAACCATGGCGCGCGGGGCAGGGGGCAGCCAGTTGAAATGGCTGTTATCGGGGCCTCGCCTGGAAGCCTGCGACCGGTTGCACAGATTGGCGGGAGAGGGCGCCGGCAGGAGCCGGCGCCGTGAACGATCAGCGCGGCTGGTTCTGTTCGATCCAGCCGGCGAAGGCGTCGATGATGCTCTGCAGGAAGGGCTGGGTCTTCTCGGACAGCTTGCCGGCTTCGTCGAAGAAGCCACCGGCGCCGCCCAGGTAGGCCTCGGGTTGCTGCAGCACCGGCATGTTGAGGAATACCAGTGACTGGCGCAGGTGGTGGTTGGCGCCAAAGCCGCCGATGGCGCCCGGAGAGGCGCTGACCACGGCGCAGGGCTTGGCGTTCCAGGCGCTCTTGCCGTACGGCCGGGAGCCGACGTCGATGGCGTTCTTCAGCACGCCCGGCACCGAGCGGTTGTACTCGGGGGTGACGAAAAGCACCGCGTCGGCGCGGGCGATGCGCTCGCGGAAGGCGGTGTAGCTGGCGGGCGGGCTGCCCACGTCGATCTCTTCGTTGTACAGCGGCAGGTCGCCGATCTCCACGATTTCCAGCTTCAGGTTGGCCGGCGCCAGGGCGGCGAAGGCCTTGGCGATCTTGCGGTTCAGGGATTCCTTGCGCAGGCTGCCGACGACCACGGCAACATCGAAGACTTGGCTCATGACGACTCCTCGGGAAAGCGGTAGTTGAGCCGTTTGTTATAGACGATGCCGGCGGTCCTGCCCGGACCTGGGTCAACGAGCCGCCGGTATGTCCCAGTCATTCTTGATGATCTTGGCTCTGTGGAGTGGGGCATGGCGTCCTTAGAGTGGGCCATGTCCTGAATGCCCGAGTCGAGGTCCACCATGTGCATGAAAGTGTTTTTCGCCGGCGCCAGCGGTGCCATCGGCCAGCGCCTGCTGCCCTTGTTGCTGGAGCGTGGCTACGAGGTGCTGGCGATCAGCCGCTCGCCGGAGCGTGCCGCTCGCATCGAGGCTGCCGGCGCTCGGGCGCTGGTGCTGGATGTCTTTGATGGTGACGGTCTGCGGGACGCCGTGCAGGCGTTCGCGCCGCGCTGGGTGATCCATCAACTGACCGACCTGCCGGCCGGTCTCGATCCGGCGCAGATGCCCGCTGCCCAGCCGCGCAATGCCCGCGTTCGCCGCGAGGGCACTGCCAACCTGGTGGCGGCTGCGCGTGCCGCCGGCGTCGAGCGCATGGTCGCGCAGAGCATTGCCTGGGCCTACCAGGCCGGCGAGCGGCCATTGCACGAGGAGCAAGCGCTGGACCTTGACGCCGAAGGCCCGCGCGCCATCAGTGTTGGCGGCGTGGCAGCGCTGGAAAATGCCGTGCTCGGCGCCCAACCGATGGAAGGTATCGTGCTGCGCTACGGCCGGCTCTATGGCCCTGGAACAGGAGCCGAAACGGCTGATCCGCGTTTGTCCGTGCATGTCGATGACGCGGCTCGTGCCGCGCTGCTGGCGCTGGAGTGGGGCGCCCATGGCGTCTACAACATCGCCGAGCAGGACGTCGAGGTCAGCTCTGCCAAGGCCCGCCATCGGCTTGGTTGGCAGCCGGGCTTCCGCCTGGCGGGGGCCTCGGCATGAGCCTGGTCGCGGGCCGCGAATGGCGTATCGGGTTGGCGCTGGCGGCAGCCGTTGCGGCGGGTGCATTGCTCTGGCATCCCGTATCGCGCCCCGTGGTGCTTCTTACCGAAAGCCATGTCGGGCACTCCGCCGACGTGCGGCCGGCTACGCAGGTGAAGCGCCTTTCCTGCGAGCCCCTGGCGGACATGCCCGGCAAGGTCGTCACCACGTTGCAGGTGGATTTCCCGCCCGGGGGCTTCACGCCCGCTCACCGCCATCCCGGCGCGGTGACTGCCATCGTGCTCAGCGGCCAGGTCCGCTCGCAGATGCAGGGCCTGCCGGCGCAGACTTACGGACCGGGGGAAACCTGGTTCGAGCCCAGCCGCGAGCTGCACCTCTTCGCCGAGAACCCCAGCGCCAGCGAACCCGCGCGGCTGCTGGCGGTGATCGTCAGCGAAGAGAATTGCGGGCCGCTGGTGATTCCCGAACCCGCTGCCCGGAGCACACCTTGATGCTTCGCGAAAGGAGACTCGCATGACCCCGCTCACCCCCTTCGACGCTGCTCAACTCGATGCCACCCTGGCGCGCCTCGGCCTGCCGCCGGAGCGTCCCGCCCCGAACCTGGGAAATCTCGACCGGCTGATCGTTGCAGCACTGCACCGGTTGCCCTTCGAGAACCTCGACGTCCTGCTGGACAAGCCGGTACGGATCGAGCCGGACGCGGTGTTCGAGAAAGTCGTCGAGCGCCATCGCGGCGGCTACTGCTTCGAGCTCAACAGCCTGTTCGCCCGCCTGCTGAGCAGCCTGGATTACCGGGTGACGCTGCTGGTGGCGAGGGTGCGCTGGGGGCTTCCGGCGGATGCGCCGCTGACGCCGCAGACCCACCTGCTGCTGCGAGTCGACCTGGAGGAAGGCGCCCATCTGGTGGATATCGGCTTTGGCGGCCCTGCGTCGCCGCGCGCCCTGCCGTTACGCGTGGATGAGGAGCTGCCCGGTGGCTGGCGCATCAGCCGCAGCGCGGATGGAGAGTTGGAAATGGCGACGCGCTCTGCATCCGGTTGGCAGACGCTTTACCGCTTCACTCTGGAGGCGCAGCACTGGGCCGATTACGCCATGCGCAACTGGTACACCTCGACCTACCCGCAGAGCGTGTTCCGCAACTCCCTGCGGGTCGCGCTGAGCGAAGAGGGGGCGCGGTTGTCGCTGCTCAACGGGCAGTTCAGCCGGCGGACAGCGGAAGGTGATGTCGAGCAGTCCAGTATCGCTGGCGCGGATGACCTGCTGGAAGTCTTGCGCCAGCGTTTCCACCTGCAGCCCGCGCCGGGAGAGATCGAGGCCCTGCGCATGCGGCTGGCGCAGTTGTTGCCGCCGAACAGCTGAGAGGGGTTATTGACCGGAGGCGGTGACGGTGGCGGGCACATCGGGTGCAGAACCGATGGTCAGGCGCACGGTACGCCCCGCCAGGTCACTGCGCCGCAGCGTACCGCCCGGCGTGGCGTCGAACCAGCGGCCTTGCAGGTCCGAGGCGCTGCATTGCAGTCGCCGCTCGACGGCGGTGCCGGCCCCTGTCGGTGGGAGCAGCCAGCGACATTGGCCGTCGAAGATGATTGCCCCCTTGCTCGGCGGTTCCCAGACGCTCGCCGGCAGCTGCTCGCGGAATGTCAGGATGGCGAAGGCCAGGTCCGGCTGCACGGCGTCATTGGGGTGGACGGTGGATTCGCCGTCGAGCTGGATCCGTATGCGGCTGAGCTGGAGGTCGCAACCCTCCGCCCGAGTGCTCAGCGGCACCTGGAAGCTCACGCGCTGCGGCCGCGCTGCATGCCCCGGCGTGTTGAACAGGCGGTGCCTGAGGTTATGTCCCGTCGCACCCTGGCAGCTGTCGCCGGCGGACTGGGTGTACTCGGCATCGCCTGCCAATTGGAAGTCACCGGGCAGGTCGGCCTCCAGGGTGAATTCGTCACTGGCGCAGCCGCCCAGGGCGGTGGCAAGCAGGATGAGTGCCGGTGATGAAACGCGCCGGACGAGCGTGAGAAGCGGACGGAACATGCAAGGGGCCTGCAGCAGTTGCAACTGCACAGGAGCATCCACCGATCAGAACGGCGCCTGAATCGGACTGGTCTCGATTGGTTGTAGGAAATTGGCAGTCAAGGCGGCGCTATCGGCGGCTCAACCGATCATCCCGAAACCGCGCGCCATCAGGCTCGCCAGCAGCGGCAGGACCAGCAGCGCGAGCAGCTCGATGCGGATGGTCATGATCACCAGCTTCGCCTGGCGCTCGCTGGGCACCGGTACGCGCCCGGCCTTGAGCTCGTTGCGCCAGTTGAGGAAGGTCATGGTCGGCAGGATCGACAGCAGCGCCACCAGCACGAACAGGCCGATCTTGGCGTGGAAGATGCTGTTGTGCAGGTAGTACTCGGTGCCCTTGGCGAACCACACCACGCGTGCTGCGCCGGTCAGCAGGACCAGGCCAGCGCAGGCGCCGTAGGCGAGGTCGACGATGACCAGGCTGCGCGCCCGCGACAGGTCCAGCGGCAGGCGGAACAACTGGTGCTCCAGCACCAGCAGGGCGAACAGGATGAAGATCGACAGGTAGTGCAGGTACGCGGCAATGGCTTGGGCCATGGAGGCTTCCTCGGATGGGGCCTTCTTATTGGGGGTTCAGGCTTGGGCCGATGACGCGTGGAAAACCACCCGGTTGCGTCCGGCCTGCTTGGCACTGTAAAGCGCGGCGTCGGCGCGTTCCAGTGCCTGGTCCACGGCTTCTTCGCCGACCAGCAGGGTGCAGCCGATGCTCAGGCTCACCGGTAGCGGCCCGCTGGCCAACGGCACCGGCTCGTTGCCGATCAACTGGCGCACGCGTTCGGCGACCCGCTGCAATTCCTCGCCGTCCTTCACCTTGAGCAGCGCGACGAACTCCTCTCCACCCTGGCGCACCAGCAGATCGTCGGGGCGGAGCGCGGCGCGCAGGCGCCGGGCACATTCGCACAGCACCTGGTCACCGGCGGCATGGCCATGCTGGTCGTTGATCGACTTGAAGAAGTCGAGGTCGGCATACAGCACACCCAGCTGCGCGTGGCTTTCCCGCGCCATCCGGCATTCGCGCTCCTGGAAGGTCTGCAGGCCGCCCCGGTTCCACAGCTGCGTCAGTGGGTCGAGCAGGGCCTTGCGCTGTTCGCGGTCCATCTCCACGCGCAGGTCGCGGTTGTTCTGGATCAGTGTGCGCAGTTGCAGGTAGCCCTCGGCGAGGGTGGCGAGGTCGCGGAAATTGGCCTGCTGCGCCTGGGTCATGCTGCGCGGGCGCGGATCGACCATGCACAGGGTGCCGATGGCTTGACCATTGCCGGCGCGCAGCGGGCGCCCGGCGTAGAAGCGGATGTAGGGCGGGCCGAGGACCAGCGGGTTGTCGGCGAAGCGCGCGTCGAGGGTGGCGTCGGGTACCAGCAGGGTGTCCTCGCCGAGAATCGCGTAGCCGCAGAAAGACACGTCGCGCGTCGTCTCGTTGGCGTCCAGGCCGACGCGGGCCTTGAACCACTGGCGGTCCTGGTCGATCAGGCTGATCAGAACTGTGTCGACCTTCACCAGATCCTGGGTCAGCTGGACCAGGGTATCCAGGTAGTGCTCGGCCGGGGTGTCGAGCAGGTTCATCTCATCCAGGGTCTGCTGACGCAGGTGTTCGTCAACGGGAATGGGACAAGCCGGCATGGCGTTTCCTCACAGGTTCAGGGGCTGGCAGGCACCTGCCAGGCATCTTGGCGCGTGAGCCTCCAGGCGTAGAGGGCGAGGATCACGCCGCGCAGCAACATGAAGCATAGGAAGGTTAGCCATAAACCGTGATTTCCCCAGCCCTGCAGCGCGATACCCAGCGGCAGGCTGGCGGCGCAGGCGAGCAGCATGGTGTTGCGCATCTCGCGGGCGCGGGTGGCGCCGATGAACAGGCCGTCGAGCAGATAGCTCCACATGCCGATCAGCGGCAGGCAGGCGAGGTAGGGCAGGTACTGGTCGGCGGTGGCGCGTACTTCGGGGATGTCGCTCTGCAGGGCGATGAACAGGTGCCCGGCGAAGGTGAAAAGGGCAACGAACAGCAGGCTGGCGATCAGTGACCAGCCGCAGGCGACCACCAGCGAACGGCGCAGCGCGGTGCGGTCGCGGCCGCCGATGGCGTGCCCGCACAGGGCCTCCACCGCATGGGCGAGGCCGTCGAGGGCGTAGGAGGTGACCATCAGCCCGTTCAGCAACAAGGCGTTGGCGGCCACCGTGGCGTCACCCAGGCGCGTGCCCTGCACCGTCAGCAGGAAGAACACGCCCTGCAGCGCCAGGCTGCGGATGAAGATGTCGCGGTTGACCATCAGCAGCGGGCGCCAACTGGCCCAGGCGCGCAGGCGAGTCCAGTCCGGCAGGCCGGAGTAGCGCGCCAGGGTCCTGCGGGTCAGCGCCAGGCCGAGCAGGGCGCCACTCCACTCGGCGAGCACGGAGGCCTTCGCCGCACCGGCCACGCCCCAGCCCAGGCCGATCACGAACCAGAGGCTGAGGACGATGTTGATGACGTTGGTGGTCAGCAGGATCGCCAGTGGCGCGCGGGCATTCTGCGTCCCGAGGAACCAGCCGACCAGCGCGTAGGTGGCCAGCGCTGCCGGCAGGCCGAACAGGCGGATGTGGAAGAATTCGCGAGCCAGTGCATCCAGCTCGGCAGACGGACGCATCAGCCCCAGCGCCGGACCCGTCAGCGGCACCGCCAGCACGCCGAGCAGCAGCGCCAGGCCCAGTGCGAGCAGCAGGCCCTGGCCGAGAATCCTCCGCAGCGCTCCACCGTCGTCGCGTCCAGCTGCCTGCGCGGAGAAACCGGTGGTGCCCATGCGCAGGAAGCCCAGCACTCCCACCAGCAGCGTGTAGAGCCCGCCGCCGACGGCGACGGCGCCCAGCTGGTGCGCGTGTGGCAGGTGACCGATCACCGCGCTGTCGACCAGGGTGACCAGCGGCACGGAGACGTTGGAGAGGATCATCGGCGCGGCGAGCGCCCAGACGCGACGGTGGGTCGGCGAGTGCCGCCAGGCTTCGAGCAGGGAATTCATTCGGGGCTCCTGAGCAGGCCCGCAGTATAGCGAGCCACCTCAGGGACTGTCGGAGCGAGCAAGGACTAGGCGCCCCCTCGTTCCTACGAAAAGCAGACAGCGCCCTGGGCGCTCAGGCGGGCTTCTTGCGGTACGCGCAGTAGCCAGGGCGCGGGCCGACCTGCGGGTGGTTGCGGCAGGTGTCCGGGCGCTTGGCGTAGACGCTGCAGAGGCGGGTCTTGCGGTCGAGGAAGTAGCAGTCGCCGTTGCTGGTGCGGGTCAGGGTGAAGATGCCGCTCTTCTGGTTGAAGCGCTCGACGACGCCTTCCTTCAGCAGGCGCTTGGCGATGTTCTTCGCCGGTTCGTCGCGCTCGAATTCGTCGACCACGCCGATCCGGATCAGGTCGTTGACGTTCACTTCCGCCGGCATGGTGCAGCAGGTGGCGTTGCAGTCCTTGCACAGGCCGGAGGTGTACTTGGCCCAGGTTTCCAGGCGGTCCAGTTCGGCGTTGGCGATCAGTGGTGGTTTTCTCATGGGGGCATTCGGCGGGGCGTTGCGAAGGCGCGCATCATAGTGGCGCCGCCGGAGAATTGCGCGGCCTTTCGTCTAACAGCTGGGCTGCGGGACGCCGTGGCGACGAGCAGCAGGGTTCAGTTTGCCGAAAGGCCCTGGAGTCCGCCGTGTTCGCGCAGGTGCTGCCTGAAGGCGGGATAGCAGATCAGGAACCAGGGCGTGAAGCGCTCGGGCTGCGCGGCCATCTCGGTTTCCAGGTCCGCCAGGGCGACGTAGCGGAAATCGTCGGCCTCGTCGGGATCGGGGTGTGGCGGTTGGTCGTCGATGGCGGCGAAGATATGCCCGTACTCGTTCTCGGTCATCCCACCGGGCAGTTCCAGGCAGTAGCTGAATTCGAACAGCTTGCGCAGCGTCACGCGCACGCCCATTTCCTCGAGCAGCCGCCGCTCGGCAGCATGCCTGGCCAGCTCATCCGGATAGGGATGGCCGCAGCAGGTGTTGCTCCATAGCCCGCCGCAGTGGTACTTGCCGGCCGCACGACGCTGCAGCAACAGCTCGCCGGCGCGATTGAGCAGGTAGACGGAGATGGCCCGGTGACGCAGGCCCTGCCGATGCGCCTCGAGCTTCTCCATCGTGCCGGTCGGGTGGTCGTGCTCGTCGACCAGGATCACCTGGATATCGGTCATGCCGTTCTCCTGCGAGAAAGCTTTCCGTGCTGAGCATAGAAGGATGAGGGCCAGACGACGGCGGTTCAGCCCCGACGGATCATCCAGATACCGATGGCGATGGCGACCATGCCGGCGACCTTCATGGCGCTGACCGGCGCTTCCTTGAAGCCGGCCCAGCCGAAGTGGTCCAGGGCCAGCGCCATGCCCAGTTGCCCGGCGAGCACCAGCACCATGAACATCAGCGCACCGACGCGCGGCGCGGCGAAGGCGGCGATGAAGATGAAGAACATCCCCAGGAAACCGCCGCACCACTGCCACCAGGGCATCCCGCGCATCGCTGCGAGGCTGGGGAATTCACGGTTGGCCAGGGTCAGCGCGAGCAGCCCGAGCATGCCGACGAAGAAGGAAATCAGCGCGGCGGCCAGTACGCTGGACACCTGCTTGGCCAGTTGACCGTTGATGCCCGCCTGCAACGGCAGGCAGGCGCCGGCGATCAGCGGCAGGACGAACATCCACCAGGGCGGCGTAGGCATGGGAAACTCCGGAAACGGTTCGCGGGCAGGGCGGCGAAGGGCTGTCCTGCGATCGAACGATGAAATGTAGCCGCGTAGTATGCACCAGACCGGAGCATTGCTCCCGTCCCGATGGAGGTCCCGATCATGGCCACCCGCGCTTCCCGCGTCCTCAGCGTCCGCATCGAGCGGCCTCGGGATGCGGCCTACGACTTCCTCGCCGACCCGAAGAACTTCCCTTACTGGGCTTCCGGGCTGTGCAGCGCCATCGCGCCGCTTGAAGGCGACCTGTGGCTGGCGCAGACACCCCAGGGGCCCCTGCGTGTGCGCTTCTCGCCGCGCAACGGGTTCGGCGTGCTGGACCACGACGTGCTGCCCGAGCAGGCGCCGGCCATTCATATCCCGCTGCGGTTGATCCCCAACGGCGATGGCTGCGAGTTGCAGTTGACCCTGCTGCGCCAGCCGCAGATGGACGACGCCACCTTCGAGCGCGACGCGCAGTGGGTGGAGAAGGACTTGCGAGCGATCAAGGTGTTGCTGGAGGGATGACTGCTCTCCGGCTCGTCCACTGGTTGCAGGATGAGCATGAGTAGGATGGTGTGGAGCGCAGCGATACCCATCAACTCTTCACCCGAGCAGCATGGGTATCGCTGCGCTCCACCCATCCTGCGTTGAAGGACGCCGGAAACGTCGGTGGGCGCCGATCCTGGGCGGTTACAACCGCGCGGCCAGTTCGGCGCCCTCGCGGATCGCCCGCTTGGCGTCCAGCTCTCGCGCCACGCTGGCGCCGCCGATGACGTGGTAGCGCAGGTTCTCCGCCGCCAGCGTCGGTGGCAGTTCCAGCAGGGGTTCCTGACCAGCGCAGATCACCACGTTGTCCACGGCCAGGCATTGCTCCTGGCCATCGACACGGATGTGCAGGCCGTCATCGTCGATGCGCAGGTACTCGACGCCGCCAAGCATTCGTACACCGTGATGCCTGAGGTGTGCGCGGTGCACCCAGCCGCTGGTCTTGCCCAGCCCGGCGCCCGGTTGCCCGGCCTTGCGCTGCAGCAGCCAGAGCTGACGATGTGGTGCGGCGGCAATGGGGGCGATCAGTCCGCCCGCCGTGGCGTTGTCCAGGTCGATCCCCCATTGGCCGAGCCATTCACCGAGCGGCTGCGGCCCCTCGCGTTCGGTGAGCAGGAAACTGGCTACGTCGAAGCCGATGCCGCCGGCGCCGATCAGCGCGACCTTCTCGCCCACCGGGGCGCCACGCAGCACGTCGAGGTAGCTGAGCACCTTGCTGTGGGCGATGCCGGGGATAGACGGCGTGCGCGGGCGAATGCCGGTGGCGACCACCACCTCGTCGTACTCGCCCTGCAGCTCTCCGCGGGTAATGCGCCGGCCCAATTGCACGTCGACGCCCAGCTCGCGCAGGCGTACGCCGAAGTAGCGCAATGTCTCGTGGAATTCTTCCTTGCCCGGCACGCGCTTGGCCAGGTTGAACTGCCCGCCGATTTCCTCGCTGGCCTCGAACAGTGTCACTCGATGCCCGCGCTCGGCGGCCACGCAGGCGGCGGACAGCCCGGCAGGACCCGCGCCGATCACCGCGATGCGCTTGTGTACGCGTGCCTTGCGGTAGCGCAACTCGGTCTCGAATGCTGCGCGCGGGTTGACCAGGCAGCTGGCGCGGCGATTGGCAAAGGCGTGGTCCAGGCAGGCCTGGTTGCAGGCGATGCAGGTGTTGATCGAGTCCGCGCGGCCGGCGGCAGCTTTCTCCACGAACTGCGGGTCGGCCAGCAGCGGCCGCGCCATGGAGACCAGGTCGGCGTGGCCCTCGGCGAGCAGCCGCTCGGCGACTTCCGGCGTGTTGATGCGGTTGCTGGCGATCACCGGCACGCGCAACTCACGGCGCAGGCGTGCGGTGACGTCGGCGAAGGCGGCGCGCGGCACCGAGGTGACGATGGTCGGCACCCGCGATTCGTGCCAGCCGACGCCGGTGTTGAGCAGGTCGATCCCCGCGCCTTCGAGGGCTCGTGCAACGGTGCGGACTTCGTCCCAGCTGTTGCCGCCTTCCACCAGGTCGAGCAGCGACAGGCGGTAGCTGATGACGAAGCGTTCGCCCAGCGCGCGACGCGTGCGGCGGACGATCTCCAGCGGCAGGCGCATGCGGTTGCCCAGGTCGCCGCCCCAGCGGTCCTCGCGCTGGTTGGTGCGCGGGCAGAGGAACTGGTTCAGCAGGTAGCCCTCGCTGCCCATGATCTCCACGCCGTCGTAGCCGGCGGCGTGGGCGAGCTTCGCGCAGCGCACGAAGGCGGCGATGGTGCGCAGGATGCCGCGCTCGGAGAGCTCGCGTGGGGCGAACCAGCTGATTGGCGATTTCAGCGGCGAGGCCGAGACCACCAGCGGGTGATAGCCGTAGCGCCCGGCGTGGAGGATCTGCAGGAGGATGTGCCCGCCCTCGCGGTGCACCGCCTGGGTCAGGCGGCGATGGGCAGGCACCTGCAGGCTGCTGGTGAGGCTGCTGCCCAGCGGCAGCAGCCAGCCTTCGCGGTTGGGTGCGAAGCCGCCGGTAATGATCAACCCGACGCCGCCGCGTGCCCGCTCTCGGTAGTAGGCGGCGAGCTTGCCGAAGTCCCACAGGCGATCTTCCAGCCCGGTATGCATCGAGCCCATCACCACGCGGTTGCGCAGCTGGAAGGCGCCCAGGTCGAGCGGGGCGAGCAGGTGAGGGAAAGGCGAGGCGGCGGGCGGCATGGAAGCACTCATGGGCAGTCAGGTCCTGCCACCCTAATAGGCCAGCGGTGGGTCGGTTAACGGCCCGGCTGCCGTCTCGTTCGGGCATTTCGGTCAAGCGTTTCGATTTGACAGGCTGGCCACAGGTTCCAGACTTGTTCCCATGGCAGGGCTTCGTGCCCCGAACGCTGGCTGAAGTGACGGAGGTCGTCATGAAAGCGATAAGAACAAGACATGCGCGCCATTACCTGCTCGCTGCCTTCATCGGTGTTGCCCTGCTCGGGCTGCACGAAACCCTTCAGCCGGATCGCGCGCAGTCCGCCTGTCGTTCCGATGGTGAAGCTATCTCCTGCGCCTACCCGCCCGTTGCCCATTTAGGGGTACTCGACAGCCCGTTCTGAGTGACGCACTGACGCGCGTCAATGCGCCGCAAAGTCTCCGCGTGCATGGTCAGCGCCCGGCTGAAGACTGGCTTATTGCCTCAGCTTGGCTATCTTTTAAGCAGCAAGGGTCCGGCCATGCACCGGACGTACGCTGCCTGATCAGGAGACGCACGATGGATATGAACCGTCGGCAATTTTTCAAGGTCTGCGCTGTGGGCCTTGGAGGATCGAGCCTGGCGGCACTCGGGATGGCACCCCCGGATGCATTCGCCGACCAGATCCGCCATTTCAAGCTTGCGCGCACCGTCGAGACCCGCAATACCTGCCCGTACTGCTCGGTAGGCTGCGGCATCCTCATGTACAGCCAGGGTGATGCAGCGAAGAACGTTTCGCAGAACATCATCCACATCGAGGGCGACTCGGACCATCCGGTCAACCGCGGCACCCTCTGCCCCAAAGGCGCCGGCCTCTTGGACTTCGTCCACAGCCCGAACCGCCTGAAATACCCGCAGATTCGCGAAGCGGGCTCCGCTGAGTGGAAGCGCATCGGCTGGGACGAGGCGCTCGATCGCATCGCCAAGCTGGTGAAGGACGACCGCGACGCCAACTTCATCGAGAAGAACGCCCAGGGCCAGACGGTGAACCGCTGGCTGACCACCGGCTTCCTGGCCGCGTCGGCGTCTTCCAACGAAGCCGGCTACATCACCCACAAGGTGATGCGTTCCCTCGGACTACTGGCGTTCGATAACCAAGCGCGTGTCTGACACGGCCCGACGGTGGCAAGTCTTGCCCCGACGTTTGGCCGTGGAGCCATGACCAACCATTGGACCGACATCAAGAATGCCGATCTGATTCTGATCATGGGCGGCAACGCCGCTGAAGCGCACCCGTGCGGCTTCAAGTGGGTGACCGAAGCCAAGGCGCACAACAAGGCGCGCCTGCTGGTGGTCGACCCTCGATTCACCCGTTCCGCCTCGGTGGCCGACTATTACGCGCCCATCCGCACCGGCACGGACATCGCCTTCCTCGGCGGCCTGATCAATTTCCTGCTGGAAAACGACCGGTACCAGAAGGAATACGTCCACAACTACACCGACGTCTCGTTCATCGTGAAGGAAGGCTTCGGCTTCGACGACGGCCTGTTCAACGGTTACGACGCCGAGAAGCGCACCTACCCGGACAAGTCATCCTGGCAGTACGAGCTGGGTGAGGACGGCTTCGCCAAGGTCGACCCGACCCTGACGCACCCGCGCTGTGTGTTCAACCTGATGAAGCAGCACTACAGCCGCTATACGCCGGACGTGGTGAGCAACATCTGTGGCACGCCCAAGGACATGATGCTCAAGGTGTGGGAGGAGATTTCCACCACCGCGGCGCCGACCAAGGTCATGACCATCATGTACGCCCTGGGCTGGACCCAGCACTCGGTGGGCGCGCAGATGATCCGCACCGGCGCGATGGTCCAGCTGCTGCTGGGCAACATTGGTATGCCCGGCGGCGGCATGAACGCCCTGCGCGGTCACTCCAACATCCAGGGCCTGACCGACCTCGGGCTGCTGTCCAACTCGCTGCCCGGCTACCTGACCCTGGGCATGGACGCGGAGCAGGACTACAACGCCTACATCACCAAGCGCACGTCCAAACCGCTGCGCCCGGGGCAGTTGTCCTACTGGCAGAACTATCCCAAGTTCCACGTCAGCCTGATGAAGTCCTGGTTCGGCAAGTCCGCGACCAAGGACAACAACTGGTGCTACGACTGGCTGCCCAAGCTGGACATGCCCGGCGCCGGCTACGACGTGCTGCGCTACTTCGACATGATGTACCAGGGCAAGGTCAACGGTTACTTCTGCCAGGGCTTCAACCCCATCGCCTCGTTCCCCAACAAGGCCAAGGTCAGCGCCGCGCTGGCCAAGCTGAAGTGGATGGTGGTGATGGACCCGCTGGCCACCGAGACCTCCGAGTTCTGGCGCAATGCCGGCGAACACAACGACGTCGACACCAAGGCCATCCAGACCACGGTGTTCCGCCTGCCCACCAGTTGTTTCGCCGAGGAGGACGGTTCCATCGTCAACTCCGGCCGCTGGCTGCAATGGCACTGGAAGGGCGCCGAGCCGCCGGGTGAAGCACGCACCGACATCGCCATCATGAGCGGCCTGCTGCATCGCCTGCGCGAGGCTTATCGCAAGGATGGCGGCAAGTTCCCCGACCCGATCCTGGGCCTGGACTGGCCGTACCTGACGCCCGATGAGCCGACTCCGGAGGAGATCGCCAAGGAGTACAACGGCAAGGCACTGGCCGACCTCGTCGACCCCGCCAACGGCATGGTCCTGGCGAAGGCCGGCGAGCAGCTGCCCGGCTTTGCACTGCTGCGTGACGACGGCAGTACCGCCAGTGGCTGCTGGATCTTCGCCGGCTCCTGGACGCAGCAGGGCAACCAGATGGGCCGCCGCGACAACAGCGACCCCTACGCCATGGGCCAGACCCTGGGCTGGGCCTGGGCGTGGCCGGCCAACCGGCGCATCCTCTACAACCGCGCCTCGGCCGACGTCAGCGGCAAGCCGTGGGACCCGGTGAAGAAGCGCCTGGTGTGGTGGAACGGCAAGGCCTGGGGCGGGACCGACATCCCGGACTTCAAGCCCGATTCGGCGCCGGAAGCGGGAATGAACCCGTTCATCATGAACCCCGAAGGCGTGGCGCGTTTCTTCGCCGTCGACAAGATGGCCGAGGGGCCGTTCCCGGAACACTACGAGCCGTTCGAAACGCCGATTGGCGTCAACCCGCTGCACAAGAATCCGCAGGCGATCAGCAGCCCGGCGGCGCGGGTGTTCAAGAACGACATGGAGCTGTTCGGCACGGCGAAGGAGTTCCCGTACGCCGCGACCACCTACCGGCTCACCGAGCACTTCCACTTCTGGACCAAGCATTGCCGCCTGAATGCCATCGTCCAGCCGGAGCAGTTCGTCGAGATCGGCGAGGCGCTGGCCAAGGAAATCGACATCAAGGCCGGCGACCGCGTGAAGGTGTCCTCCAACCGCGGCTTCATCAAGGCGGTGGCGGTGGTGACCAAGCGCATCCGTCCGCTGCAGGTCAATGGCCAGACCGTGCACCACGTGGGCATCCCCCTGCACTGGGGTTTCTCCGGCGTGGCGCGCAACGGCTACCTGACCAACACCCTGACCCCCTTCGTGGGCGACGGGAACACGCAGACGCCGGAGTTCAAGTCCTTCCTCGTCAACGTGGAAAAGGCGTGAGGTGACCCATGAGTAGCCAAGACATCTACGCCCGCTCCGCTACCACCTTGCCGTCGCCCTCGGTGCGGCACGAGGAGGAAGTGGCCAAGCTGATCGACGTGTCCAAGTGCATCGGTTGCAAGGCCTGCCAGGTCGCCTGCTCGGAATGGAACGAGCTGCGCGACGAGGTGGGCCACAACCACGGCACCTACGACAACCCGATCGACCTGACGGACCAGTCCTGGACGGTCATGCGCTTCACCGAGCATGAGAACCCCAACGGCAACCTCGAGTGGCTGATCCGCAAGGACGGCTGCATGCACTGCGAGGAGCCCGGCTGCCTGAAGGCCTGCCCGAGCCCCGGCGCGATCGTGAAGTACGCCAACGGCATCGTCGACTTCAACCAGGACCACTGCATCGGCTGCGGCTATTGCATCACCGGCTGCCCGTTCAACATCCCGCGCATCTCGCAGAAGGACCACAAGGCGTACAAGTGCACCCTGTGTTCCGACCGGGTGGCCGTGGGCATGGAGCCGGCCTGCGTGAAGACCTGCCCGACCGGTGCCATCGTCTTCGGTACCAAGGAGGACATGAAGGAACACGCTGCCGAGCGCATCGTCGACCTGAAGTCCCGTGGCTTCGAGCACGCGGGGCTGTATGACCCCGAAGGCGTCGGCGGCACGCACGTGATGTACGTGCTGCACCATGCCGACCAGCCGTCGCTGTATGCCGGGTTGCCCGACAAACCGGCGATCAGCCCGATGGTCAGCCTGTGGAAAGGCCTGACCAAGCCGCTGGGCCTGCTGGCCATGGCCGGCGTGGTGCTGGCCGGGTTCTTCCACTACACCCGCATCGGCCCCAACCGGGTCGAGGAGGACGAGGAAGACGGCCCCGACCCGCAGGCGCCGGTGCACAAGGTCGACCCTTCGGTGCATGGCTATGACCCGCGCGATCCCCGCTGATCGCCCACGCCGTACAGCTCCCTCTCCCTTCAGGGATTGGGTAGGGGAGAGGGCGCTTGCAAGCTCTCCCAGGAGCCGAGCATGAAAAAAGATATCCAGCGTTACAACGCCAACGAACGGAGCAACCACTGGATGGTGGCCATTCTGTTCTTCCTCGCCGGCCTCTCGGGGCTGGCGCTGTTCCACCCGGCCATGTTCTGGCTGACCAACCTGTTCGGCGGCGGGCCGTGGACGCGCATTCTCCATCCCTTCCTCGGGGTGGCGATGTTCCTGTTCTTCCTCGGCCTGGTGATCCGCTTCGCCCACCACAACCTGGTGGAAAAGCGCGATGTGCAGTGGCTGAAACAATGGCGCGACGTGGTGACCAACCGCGAGGAGAACCTCCCCGAGGTCGGGCGCTACAACGCCGGGCAGAAGCTGCTGTTCTGGACCCTGCTGCTGTGCATGCTGGTGCTGCTGGTGACCGGCTTCGTGATGTGGCGGGCGTACTTCAGCCACTTCTTCGGCATCGACATCATCCGCATCGCCTCGCTGCTGCATGCCTTCGCCGCCTTCGTACTCATCTGCAGCATCCTGGTGCACATCTACGCCGGCATCTGGGTGAAGGGTTCGATGGGCGCCATGCTCTACGGCTGGGTCAGCCGCGGCTGGGCGCGCAAGCACCACGCTGCCTGGCTCAAGGACGTGGACAAGGGCAAGGGCCACTGACCCTCGACGTAATCGCCGGCTGAGGCCAGTGCACCCGCCGGCACGAACCATCCCCTCTCCCTTCAGGGAGAGGGCTAGGGAGAGGGGCTATTCAGGCCCCGCTCCGAACCCAACAAGGAGTCCTGCGTGTCAGGCCGAATTCTCGAACCCGGGCAGATCGAAGCTGCCGCAAACATCCCGCCGCTGTTCAATCTACCGCTCCACGACCTGTTCTCCCGCCGCGCCGCACGCCTGCGCGAACTGGCGCCGGGCAATCCGCTGCAGGGCTACCTGGAGCTGATCGCCGGCGTCTGCGCCGCCCAGCAGGTGCTGCTGGACCGCAAGCTGTTCCTGCCCACGCCGGATGCCGCCGCGCTGGCCCGCAGCCAGGAACACCGCATGCCGCCGCTGGCCTACGAAGTCCTGGTGCGCGAAGGTGCCTGGCTGCCGCTGCTGGATGCTTTCCTCGATGCCTATGAACTCACCGCCAACCCGGCCGTGGTCGAGGCGCTGAAGACACTGCGCAACGCCGACTCCGGCCAGCGCAAGGCCTGGGCGCTGGGCCTGCTCAACGGCCAGTTCGATCTGCTCCCGCCAGCCCTGGTGCCCTTCCTCGGCGCCGTACTGCAGGTCGCCTTCAGCCAGTGGCTGCTGCAACTGCCGGAAGACACCCTGGTGGAAACCGACAGCCAGACCCTCTGCCCGGCCTGCGGCGCACCGCCGGTGGCCGGGATGATCCGCCACCAGGGCAAGCACGCCGGGCTGCGTTACCTGGCCTGCTCGCTGTGCTCCTGCGAATGGCACTACGTGCGCGTGAAGTGCAGCCACTGCGCCGAGAGCAAGGGGCTGGCCTACTACTCATTGCAGCGCGAAGGCGTGGCCAGCGACCAGGCGCCGCTCAAGGCCGAGACCTGCCCCGGCTGCCAGTCTTATCTCAAGCAGTTCTACCTGCAGCACGACAAGCACGCCGAGGCCCAGGCGGACGACCTGGCCAGCCTCGCGCTGGACATCCGCCTCGCCGAGGACGGCTATTTGCGCAGCGCGCCAAACCTGCTGCTGGCGCCGGGTGGCGGTGGCTGAATCTGCTCTTCGTAGGGCGCATAACGCGGCACGCGTTATCCGCCCTACACTGACTCCAGCCATCGACTCCGCATTAAGGTTCGTCCATGACCTCGGTACGCCTGCCTTCCATCGACCGCCTGCTGCGCAGCCCGGCCTGCCAGCCGCTGCAGCAACGCTATGGCCGCGAGGCCCTGCTCAAGACCCTGCGCGACCTGCTCGACGAACTGCGCGAGCCCGCGCGCCACGGCCAGCTCGCTGCCGTCGAACTGGAAGAGACCGTACTTGCCGGCCGCGCCGGCGAACGCCTCGCCGCGCACCATGCCAGCCGCGTGCGCCGAGTGTTCAACCTCACCGGCACCGTGCTGCACACCAACCTCGGCCGAGCACTGTTGCCGGAGGAAGCCATCGAAGCCATCACGATGGCTGCGCGCTACCCGCTCAACCTCGAATTCGATCTCGCCACCGGCAAGCGTGGCGACCGCGACGACCTCATCACCGGGCTGATCCGCGAACTGACCGGCGCCGAGGCCGTCACCGTGGTCAACAACAACGCCGCTGCCGTGTTGCTGGCGCTCAACAGCCTGGGCGCGCGCAAGGAAGGGATCATTTCCCGTGGCGAGCTGATCGAGATCGGCGGCGCCTTCCGCATCCCCGACATCATGTCCCGCGCCGGGGTGAAGCTGGTCGAGGTCGGCACCACCAACCGCACCCACGCCAAGGATTACGAAGCCGTCATCGGCCCGCGCTCCGGGCTGCTGATGCGCGTGCACACCAGCAACTACAGCGTGCAGGGCTTCACTGCCAGCGTGCCGACGCCGCAACTGGCACAGATCGCCCACGCCCATGGCTTGCCGCTGCTGGAGGATCTGGGCAGCGGCACCCTGGTCGACCTCACACGCTGGAGGCTGCCAAAGGAGCCAACCGTGCAGGAAGCCCTGCGCGACGGCGCCGACATCGTCACCTTCAGTGGCGACAAACTGCTCGGCGGCCCGCAGGCCGGGTTGATCCTCGGCAGCAAGGAGCTGATCGGCAGGATCAAGAAGAATCCGCTCAAGCGTGCCTTGCGCGTGGACAAGCTGACGCTCGCCGCGCTGGAGGCCGTGCTCAATCTCTACCGCGACCCCGACCGCCTCGCCGAGCGCCTTACCAGCCTGCGCTTGCTCAGCCGGCCGCAGGCCGATATCCGCACCCAGGCGCAACGACTCGCGCCGGCCTTCGCTGCGCTGCTTGGCGATCGCTGGAGCGTCAGCGCCGTGGATGCCCTGGGCATGATCGGCAGCGGCGCGCAGCCGGTTGCGCGGCTGCCCAGCGCTGCATTGTGCCTGCGACCGAACCAGCCCAAGCGTCAGCGTGGCCGCGCATTGCTCGACCTCGAAGAGCGCCTGCGCTGCCTGCCCATCCCGGTGCTCGGCCGCATCGACGACGACGCGCTGTGGCTCGACCTGCGTCAGCTCGACGACGAGCCCGGCTTCGTCGCGCAACTGCCGATACTGGCCGAGGGCGAGGCGTGATCGTCGGCACCGCCGGGCACATCGACCACGGCAAGACGTCCTTGCTGCGCGCCCTCACCGGCGTCGAAGGCGACCGCCGCCCGGCCGAGCGCGAGCGCGGCATCACCATCGACCTGGGCTATGTCTACGCAGAGCTCGGCGACGGCGCGTTGACCGGCTTTATCGATGTGCCGGGGCACGAGCGCTTCGTCCACAACATGCTCGCCGGCGCCAGCGGCATCGACCTGGTGTTGCTGGTGGTCGCTGCCGACGACGGCGTGATGCCGCAGACCCGCGAACACCTGGCCATTGTCGAACTGCTCGGGATACGCCGCGCTATCGTTGCGCTGACCAAGGCCGACCGCGTGCTGTCCGAGCGGGTGGAGCAGGTCACGGACGATCTGCACGAACTGCTGGCCGCCGGGCCCTTTGCCGGTGCACCGGTCATTGCGGTTTCCAGCGTCAACGGCGAGGGCATCGACATCCTGCGCGACGCTCTTCGCGAGGCGGCCCGCGAGACTCGCGAGCTGGCGGCGAACGGTGGATTCCGCCTGGCGGTGGATCGCGCGTTCAGCGTCAGTGGAGCGGGCATCGTCGTCACCGGAACGGCCTTTGCCGGCAGCGTTCAGGTCGGCGATCAGCTGTTGCTGGGCACTGCCGGCCGCCGCGTTCGCGTGCGTGGCCTGCATGCACAGAACCGCGAAGCGCAGCAGGCCCACGCCGGCCAGCGGGTGGCGGTGAATATCGCCGGCGAGCGGCTGAACCTCGACAAGATCCACCGCGGCGACTGGCTGATCGCCCCGGAGCTTCACGCACCTACCACGCGCATCGATATCGACCTGCAGTTGCTACCCAGCGAAAGCCGTGCCTTTGCACACTGGACGCCAGTGCATGTCCACCTTGGTGCGCAGGACGTCACCGGCCGTGTCGCACTACTGGAAGGCGAGCGGCTGCAGCCTGGCGAACGTGCCTTCGCGCAACTGGTGCTGAATGCACCCAGCCATGCTGTACACGGCGACCACCTGGTGCTGCGTGACCAGTCCGCGCAACGCACCCTTGGCGGCGGCCGCGTGCTCGACCCGTTTGCCCCGGCGCGCAACCGACGCAGCCCGGAGCGCCTGGAACAGTTGCGCGCGCTGCAAGGCGACAGCCTCGAAGGTGCCTTGCCAACCCTGCTGGCGCACGCCGGCAATGGCCTCGATCCGGCGCTCTTGGCGCGCCAGTTCAATCGCCCGCGCGAGGGCTGGCAACTGCCCTCGGCACTGGCCGAGATCAACACGCGGCTTGGCGCTCGGCTGTTCGCCGCCGAGTGCTGGTCCGCGCTGCAGCAGCAACTGCTCGATGCCCTGCAACGCTTTCACGCAGAAGCCCCCGACGAACTCGGCCCCGACCGTGATCGCTTGCGCCGCTACGCTTTCTCTTCGCTGGAGCGGCCGGTCTTCATCGCCCTGCTGGAAAGCCTGCTGGCGACCGGGCAGGTCGCCAGCAGCGGTCCCTGGCTGCACTTGCCGGATCACCGGGTACAACTGGTCGAGGCCGACGAGAAGCTGCGCGAACGCCTCTGGCCATTGTTGCTGGCGAGCTCCTTCGACCCGCCCTGGGTACGCGACCTGGCTCGGGAACTGGGGGAAGAGGAGGCCGACGTGCGCCTGCTGTTGCGCAAGCTCGCTCGCCTGGGCCAACTGCACCAGGTGGTGAAGGACCTGTTCTACCCCGAACAGACCCTGCGCCAACTCGCCGGCCACGCCCTGCAACTGCGCGACGAAGCCGGCATCATCCGTGCCGCCGCCTTCCGCGACCGTATCGGCATCGGCCGCAAACGCTGCATCCAGTTGCTGGAGTACTTCGACCGCATCGGCTTCACCCGGCGCTTCGGCAATGAGCGACGGATCAGGGAGGATTCGGCGCTGGCGCAGGGCACGTCCGACGACAATTCCTGACTATTGGTCGGAAGCGGATTCCGCTGAACAGGAGGGATCGCCTACAGTGAGACGGGTGTATACGAGGTATATACTTTTTCATCACCAGGTAATTCCTCCATGAGCAAAGAAGCCGTATTCACCATGAAGCTCGAACCCGAGTTGCGCGCCGAGTTCATGGCCGCCGCCGAGGCGGCTCATCGCCCTGCGTCTCAGGTCATGCGCGAACTGATGCGGGATTTCATACGCCAGCAGCGCCAGGCTCAGGACTACGACGAGTACCTGCAGGCCAAGGTCGAGGCGGGGCGTGCTTCGATGGCTGTGGGAGACGGGCGTTCGGACGAAGAAGTCGAGGCGGTATTTGCGGCGCTTCGATCAAGGGCAACCGAGCGTAAATGAAGGTCTTCTGGACGCGGGATGCCCAGCAGGATCGTCTCGATATCTGGGAATACCTTGCCTCCGAAAACCCAGGCGCTGCCGCGCAGATGGACATCCTTTTCAGCACTACCGCCGCCAGGCTCAGGAGCTTCCCGATGATGGGCAAGCCCGGCCGAATTCCCGGCACGCGTGAGCTGATTCCCCATGAGAGCTACCGGCTCGTCTATCAGATCGAGGCCGACGGTCTGTGGGTTCTCGCACTGGTGCACACATCCAGGATGTGGCCTCCATTGAGCGAGGATCGACGCCATCAACAGTGAGCCGCGCGGTTAGCGCCAATGCTTGTTTGGTACCGCCGAAGAGGCCTTCTGAACACTCTATCCCCGCGTCCTTCGATAGCCTTGTTCTCTTGCGGGAAGTGGGCCCAATGCATTCCTGGCTGATTCGGCGGTTCATCACCGACAGCTGACTGCCGTCTTGCCGGACATGGGCAAGCGTTAGCGTGATGGCAAAACCTGATCCACCCGTTGCACGAGGTAGTCATAGAACGGGTTGGACGTCACGCGCTGGAACAGGTCCAGCCCGACGATCAGTACGCCCCGTTCACCGCGGGGCGTGAGGGTGCCCAGGTGGATACCGAAGTCTTCCGATTGGTCCGGGTGCTGGCCATACAGCGCATCGTTGGGCGGGAAGGGCAACGCCACGTGGGACAGGGAGAACAGGTCCGGCGGGTAGCTCGCCGCCAGCGCCTGACTCTCATGTTGCTGGCTGTGGGCTGGGGTGTGCAGGGCTGAGGCCTGGCTGGACCGAGGGCTGTTGGAGATTACCGTCACGTCGTAGTTGCGCTGGCGCTCCGGCAGCAGGCGGTCGCTCAGCGTGGCCATTTCCGGGCGCAGTAGCGGGCCGTAGTTCAGCGAGCGGTTAAGGTCGAACAGCACGAGTTCGCTACCGTTGTCCGGCAGGCGGTCGTACAGGTTGCTGATTACCGCGGGGGTGCTGACGGTGCTGTCGGCCAGGGACTGGAAAGTGAGGATCGGTGGCAGGCGAGTGAGGCTACCGCTGCGATTGGCGCCCTCCAGGCTACGTTGTACGGCGTCGGTCAGCTCCACCGTCTGGCGCGCTGCGGCGATGGGGAAGGAGTTGTATTTGAAGGGGTTGAACTCCGGCAGTACGTTGAGCCACGCCGCCTTGGCGAAAGCCGGCAACAGCGCGGGCAAACCGGCGAACCCGGCGAACTGGGCGTAACGGGTGACGCCGATCATCGGCGAGATCAGCACCAGTTGCTTCGGCATGGCCAGGCTCGCGTCGTCCAGCGCATCCAGGCTGTACTTCATCGCCAGCGCGCCACCGTTGGAGAAGCCCACCATCAGCAGCGGTGCGCCCTTGGGCCATTGCGCTGAGGCCTCGCGCACGGCCAGTCGGGTGGCGGCCATCCAGTCTTCCCAGTCCGCATCGGTCAGCCCGGCGGGCACCGTGCCGTGGCCCGGCATGCGAATCGCGATGACCACGAAACCCTGCTGCCGTAGGTGCTCGCCCAGGTGGCGCAGGCTATAGGGCGAATCGGTCAGCCCGTGCAGCAGCACTGCAGCGCCGCGCACTTCTCCGGCGGGACGCATCTCGTAGGAACGGTTCCAGTCGGTGGCGAAGTGGCCGGGGTAGACCTCGCTCTTATCGAAATAGCGGTTGTAGGCCACCCGCTCGAAGGGCTGCAGGCTGGCCGCCATTTCCTTGTGCATGGCCTGCATGAGCCTGTCTTCGGCGGCCAGGTAACCGGTCCAGTCCAGGTGGTCGATTTCGTTGCTGTGCAGGTCGTTCGGTACCCAGGTATGCCAGGGCTCCAGCGGCGGGATGTCGCGCAGCGCCGCGACCCGCAGCCCCAGCGCCAGTACGGCGATGGCGAGGATGACGATGACTACCCAGAGCAGTGCCCTGGTGAGCTTGGTGTTCAGCATGGAGTTCCCTTGTCAGCGTGCGGGACAAGCATAGAGCCCCAGGCGCCACAAAGTCCGCCAGTGGCTCAAATGGCTGCGATCGCCTCGGCATAAGCGGAGTTGCCGATGCCCACCTGGGCCCAGACGGGGCGCGTCTCGTTGCCCTGGCGGTCGTATTGTTCGTCCGCATCCCATAACGTGATGATCTGGCCGGGGAACAGGTATTCACTGTCGGTGAATTCGTGGGCGCCGGAGTCATCCGTCGAGGCGATCAACGAGAACAGCTCGCCCGCCGACAGCGAAAACACATCCACACCCTGGTAGCGAGCGAGGTATCGCTCGTTCTGGGAGATACCGATGAACCAGACCAGCCCTTGCTCATCGCATTCGGCCTGGATCGCCGCCTGGCAGAAGTAGTCCGTTGGCCCGTTGGAGGATTCCAGCGGGAAACCGGCGGCAGCCAGCGCGTCGCGCGCCATGGCTCGCGTGTCGCCCAGACAGACCGGACCGATGCCCTGGTGCGGGGAAATCTCAAGGATGGGTAGAGTGGGCTTCATGCCGTTGTAGCTCCCTGGGTTACTGCTAGCGAGGTTAGAGCACGGGCAGCCAGATTGCCGTCTTTTTCTGGCCAATCAATAGCAATTTGATTGTACTTGGCCATATTTGTATGCAGGGCTATCGGGAATGGCGTCACGTTCCAGCCAGCGCTGCGGCATCACTGCGCTGGCATCCTGCGTGGCAACAATGGCAACATCCGGGCTCCCGCTTTCGTCGCTGCATTCGCGCAGCCGGCTTCTGACCAGGGAAGGCAATCACGCCCGGTGGCGTGGCCGGGCTTCAAACCCGGTGGGGGACGGCAGCCGTTCCTGGGTGAGTTCGACTCTCACTGCCTTCCGCCAATTCCCCCGTCTACAGCCCGCGTGGCTCTAAGTTTCCGGCTCAGCCAGGGAAGTCCCTTCGACGTCGGTATCGAAGTACGCTCAGTGCGGTTCGCCCTCGCCAGCCTGCATCCAGGGTGGGGTGTCGTTCATGCCGTGCAGCACGCGCCACACGTCGATGTGATCGTCGCGCTCGACGTAGAACACCAGGTAGGGATAGCGCTTGAGCGGCCAGCAATGCAGCCCCGGCAAATCCAGCTCATGGGCATAGCGGGATGAACCGCTGGCAGGGTGACGGGCTATATGGGCGTATGCCTTTTCCAGGGCATCGACAAACCCCAGAGCAGCCTGTTCGGCGTCTTCGCTGAGGTAGTAATCGGCAGCTGCTTCAACGTCCTGATTGGCGAGTACACGCGGAATGACCGGCTTCGCCTTCATCCGCGAGCCTTGCGCACTCGAGTGCGGAGCGATTCGAAGTAATCACTGTCGGCAGGTGCCGCAGGCATCGACTCGGCTCCGGCGATCAGCAGGCCCCGCAGGCGCTGACGGTCCTGATCCTTGCGAATCAGCTCGCGCACGTATTCGCTGCTGGTGCCGTAACCCCGCTGGCTGACCTGCTCATCGACAAAGCTCTTGAGCGTATCCGGCAGGGAAATGTTCATCGTGCTCATGGGACCAGTCTCTCTGGAATGGCAAAATTTGCCAAAACATACTAGCACTCGTGATCCTCCCCGGTATGGAGCAGGTGACGAAAGTCCCTGATCCGCTCCGGCGTCAGCACATCCAGGAGGTGGCCCGGTGCGCATGGTCATGTTGAGCAAGGCGTGGCCGAGCACCCGCTGCAAGGTCAGGATGTTCCCGCCACTCATCATGGAATGGCTCGCGAGGGTGTGGTGCAGCACGTGGGTTTTCTGACCCGGCGGCAGCTTCGCGCCAGACATCTTTACCGTGAAGTCGAAGCGGTCCCGGTTGGAGAGCGGCCCGTACTCCTGGAGGTGGTCGTGAATGCGCTGGAAGAAGCGCGTACCGGTAGTTCAGCAGCCAGAGCTGCCGGAGGAGTTCGGTCCTCTCGGCCATCGGAATCCCGATGATCCATCGGCGCACGCACTTGTCCCGCTTGCCGAGGCCCGCGTGATTGCTTACCTCTCAGGGCGTGAAAGTCGCCTTATGCAATCAGGACCTTCCATGCTTGCGCCGCCGCCACTCATCCACCACCGCACCCATGTCCGCTGGCGCGCCGCTGCGTATCCAGGCCATGAAGGCGCGGTCGAAATGGAAGTCGACGCCGCAGTGCTCGGTCATGAAGCGGCGGACGTTCTGGGTGTTGCGATAGTGGGTATCCAGCGGGGTCTGCCGGGTGATCGGGTCGCTGTGCCAGTCGAAGGCCATGGCGTCCATTCCTGTGCCTTGGGGGAACTGCCGTTATAGCGCACTCGGCAGCCGCGGGCGCGGTCTGCCGAGGTGTTGCGGCGTCACTGGCCCCACATCATCCGCTGTTGCTGCGCCGAATAATCGTCGCTTTGCAGGCGCACGCGGGTGGGCTGGCGTTCGAGGTTGTCTTCGCCGAAGGATTCGCGCACGGGCGATTCGATGGCACCGAAGTGGTTGTAGTGCGGGGCGTCGGCGCAGCCGACCAGGGTGAAGCAGGCGAAGGTGACCACGGAGAGCTTGAGCATGGGACTTCCTCCTGAGGGGGAGCCCCGAGCTTCGGCCGACTGGATTAACGGCGGATTAACGCAGGCTGTCCGGCCCCTGGATTTCGCCGCCGTGGGCTGCGTCGCCGTCGCGGTGGTGCTCCGGCGGGTTGAGCGCGCGCCCCAGTATCTGCGCGACGACCTCGTCCTTGCCTTCGGTGTAGGCGTCGCGGTCGGTGGGGAAGCGCTGTGCCAGGTCGTGTTTCACCTGCGCGTAGAGTCGGGCGTCGTCGGGGTGGGTGCGCAGCCAGTCGCGGAACAGCAGTCGGCGCGAGGCTTCGTTCAGTTCCATGACGTGGACATGATGGGTGCGCCCGCTGCCCAGCGGCGGCATGCCTTTGACGAAGAACAGTCGCGAGGTGTCGGGATTCTCCGCCCAGTACTGGTAACCCAGCCCTTGCAGCGGTGCGATGAGCCGGTGCGGATCGCTGCCCGGCGGCGGCAGCAGGAGGATGTCGATGATCGGCTTGGCATCCAGTCCTGGCACGGCGGTGCTGCCGATGTGCTCGATGCCCAGGCCGGGGAGCTCGACCTGCTGGGCGATGGCGGCGGCTTCCTCGGCGAATCGTTGTGGCCAATGGGGATCGGCTGCAACGACTTCGATGCGGTCGTCTTCGGCGTTGCTCCAGCGCTGGCCGTCGAATTCGGGGGCTTGCGGGCTCATGTGGAAACTCCGGCGATAGCGGCGGGAGGGCGAGGATTGGAGGCAGCTCGGGCGGTTGGAGTTCCGAGCAAGTCCGGCAGGAGCATTCCAGGGACGCGATCATGTGGGAGACGCTCGTGGGGCGCGCTCATTGCACCGGAAAATCGAAGTAGGTCTTCGGGTAGGGCTCGGCCTTCAGGGTGTAGTGCCACCACTCTGCGCCGTAAGGCTCGAAGCCGTGGCGCAGCATGGCCTGGCGCAGGGTTTCGCGGTTGCGCGTCTGCTGCACGCTGACCAGCGCGGTGCCGTGATGGGAGATGGGCCCGAAGAAGTCGAACGGGCTGCCCATGTCCAGTTCTTCCCCGGAGCTGGAGTCCACCAGCGTGAGGTCGACGGTGCTGCCGCGCGAGTGGCCGGAGTGCTTGGCGATGTAGCCGTCGCGGAACAGTGCAGGCTTGTCCAGCGCGGGGTAATAGTGGGCCTTTTGGCGAATGTCCTGCGGGTCGGCGGCCCAGCGGCGGAACTCATCCACTGCGCGCTGCGGGCGATAGCCATCGAAGATCTTCAGTGCCAGGCCGCTCAGGGCGACGTCCTTCTCCACCGCCGCCAATGCGCTGGCTGCTTCGCGGGTCAGGATGATCCGCGCCTTCTGGTAGCCGTCGATGGGCTCGCCGACGAAGTTGTCGGCGCCGGCGTAGCGTACCTCATAGCGCGCGGATTTCAGTACCTGGTCGAGATAGACGAAGCCGTCCTGCGCGGGCTGGTCGGCGTAAAGCGCCGGGCTGGCGAGCAGGCAGAGCAGCAGTGCGAGGCATCTGCCTGCCTTGCTCATGGGCGCAGCGCCTGGACCCCGTCGTCGTCCGGGTCGAAATTGTCCAGGTACATACGCTGCTCGAAGGCTTTCAGCGCGGCCTCGCCGTGCAGGAAACGGCCACGGGCGCTGGCCCAGTCGTCGGGCTTCAGGCGCACCATCCAGCCCTCGCCGTAGCAGTCCTGGTTGATCAGGCCGGGGCGGCGCACCACGGCTTCGTTGCTGGCGATGACGGTGCCATCGAGCGGACTGCGCGCCGAGGAAGCAGCCTTGGCGAACTCCACCACGCCGAAGCTGCGGTCGCAATCGATGTGCCAGCCATCGCGCTTGGGGGTGAAGGCGAAGATCTGCCCGTAGATCGCACAGCCGTAGGCCGTGAGGCCGAGGGTGACGGCGCCGCTTTCTTCCTCGCGCAGCCAGAGGTTGTACTCGGGGGCATAGAGCAACTGATCAGGGAATTCGAGGCCGTGCAGCTTCACAGGGTCAGTACCCGGTCATATTCGAGGATCATGCGCGCCATCTCGCCGCCGCTGGCGATCTCGTCGACCTCTTCTATCAGTCGGCTCTCGTCGATGCTGATGCCCGGTGCGCGGCACATCAGCAGGCGCGCGCCGGCTTCCTTGGCCTGCTGGATGAAATGGCTGATGGGCTCGCCACCCTCCGCGGCATAAAGGTGATCGGCGATGTCCTGGAAGGCCAGGCGCGTGCCTTCGCCACTGAGGAACAGGGTGACCTGCGCGTCCATGCAGGCCAGCAGCGTGGCGGTGTAGAAGGGCGCGGCGCAGCGCGCCGGGGTACTCGGGCCGCTGCTGACGATGATCAGCACCCGCTGGACTTCAGGCATGGACAAGGGATTTCTCCAGTTGGACCAGGGCGACGCGCCGGCCTTGCGGGTCGGCGCGCTCGACGATGCCCTGCGGCCGGTAGCCCAGGCGTGCGTAGAGCAGCAGGCCGGCGGCGTTGGCATTGAAGCAGGACACTTTCATGACCTGCGCCTTGTACTGGTCGCGGGCGAGATTCTCCATGACCTCGATCAGGTACTGCGCGACGCCGTGACGCCGCGCCGATGGCGCCACCATCATGTTGCCCAGGGCGCAGAAATCGCCCGGCTGCCATTGGTAGAAATTGGCGAAGCCCGCAACGCGATCATCCAGCAGCGCGACCGTGCTGCCACGCCGCTCGGCCATGGCGGCAGCGAGCTGGCCGACGGTCAGTGGCCAGCTCGCCTTGGGGTAGCAGTAGAAAAGCTCATCGGCGTCCTGGGGGAATTCCACCACTTGCCCAAGGTCGTCGGCGAGGGCGGGTCGATGCTGCAGGGCGGGCTGGCTCACGGGGTCTCCTGTCAGTGCGGAGGGTACTGGGCGATGATCTTCTGCACCGTCTCGCGGATTGCCGCTTCCCGCTCGGCGGGCGTCGGTGGGCTGCTGCGCATGATCTGCTCGCCGCTGCCGCGCCAGACCAGCTTGCCGTCCTTGCCGTCGAGCATGTCGACCTGGATGGTGGCGACCTTGTAGGTCACGCTGCGGGTCTCGGCCATGGGCGGCGGGCCCCAGTAGCCACCCCAGTAACCGCCCCAGTAGCCGCCGGTGTAGGTGGTCACCTGGTCCTGGCGCTGGTCGACGATCAGGTAGGCGCGGATCTTCACATCGCCCGGGTTGCCGTCCTGGGCCTTGCGCAGGCCGCGCTGGTCGAACTGGTCGGCTATCGCGTCGCTGATGCGTTGCTCGGTAAGGTCGCTCTTGATGCGTGGGTCATCCGGGCGGTACTCGAACGCCGGCTGCGCCCAGCTCCAGGTCTGGTAGCGCGCGAAGTCGCGGGTGGTGTCGTAATCGCGGCTGACACTGGTGGTTTCGCAGGCGGCGAGGCCGAGCAGCAGGCCCCCGAGCATAAAGCGGCAGAGCAGACGGCGGATCATGGTCGCAGTTCTCCAGTCAGAGATTTCCATCCAAGCGCAAGGCACGGGGAATGGCAAGCACGGAATGTTCAGCGTCTGCGACGGCCCTTCCCGTTGCTAGAGTCGCTGCTTGTCTTTGATCTGGAGAAGGTCATGAAACAGAAGTGGCTGGGCGCTGCATTGGGGCTGGCAGTACTGACGGGATGCAGCCTGGACGGCATACGGCCGACATTGCAGGCACCGCAGGTGGTGGCGCACCGGGGCGGCACGGCGGATGCTCCGGAGAACACCTTGCTGGCGATTCGTCGGGCGCTGGAAAACCACAGTGAGGGGCTCTGGCTGTCGGTGCAGGTGTCTGCCGATGGTGTGGCGGTGCTGTACCGGCCAGCGGACCTGTCGGCGCTGACCGATGCGCAGGGTGCGGTCGCCTCGAAGACGCTGGAGCAACTGCGCGCGGTGAATGCGGGCTATCAGTTCAAGGACGCCGCTGGCGCTTATCCGTATCGCACGGCCCCTCAACCGATCCCGACGCTGGCCGAGGCGCTGCGAACGATCCCGGCGCAGGTTCCGTTATTCCTCGATATCAAGGCGCGACCGGTGGCCGACGTCATCGATGCGGTCGCGCGGACGCTGGATCAGGAGCGGGCCTGGGCGCGGGTGCGCTTCTACTCCACCGAGCGCGATGCCAGCGACTACCTGGCGCAGCACTATGCTGGCCGCGCACTGAATTTCGAAAGCCGCGAAGCGACGCGCAATCGACTGGTCGACCTGGCGCTGGGCGGGCGTTGTGCTCCGCCGGCCGCAGGCGCCTGGATGGGCATTGAACTGGACCGCGAGCTGACGGTGACGGAACAGTTCACCCTCGGTTCGTCGTCCCATCCGGTGAAGCCGGCTCGGTTGTGGACTCCAGAGGCGATGGCGTGCGTGCGACGAGCCGGGGGAACCACGGTGATGATGTTCGGCATCAATTCGGCGGCGGCTTATCGGACGGCCCGCGATCTGGGCGCCGATGCGGTGATGGTCGATTCGCCGGCTAGCGTTCCCGACTATCGGCGCGCCGCGGCTCAGCCCGGCGGGTAACCGTCCATGGCCTTGCGCGCGGCTTCGCGCAGCGCGCGGGCCTGGTCGGTCTGGCTGCTGCCGTCTTCGTACTCGGCGCTGCCGCTCCATACCTGCTGGCGACTGTGCGCATCGAAGAGTGCGATGCGCACCACGCTGACGGTGACCACGTAGGTGCGGGTGACCGGGTAGGAGGCGCCGTAGCCGCCATACCACGGGTCGTTCCAGCGGCCGTAGCCGCCGTAGTAGCCGCCGTTGTAGTAGTCGGTGGTCTGGCGGGTGCGCTGCTCGCTGGAAAGATGGGCGCTGACGGTCAGGTCCGCCGGCGCATTCGTGCGAGCCGGGCGCAGGCCGCGCTGGTCCAGCGCCTCACTGACGGCATCCTGCAGCGGGCCGCCGAAGCCGGTGCCGTCCATCCAGCTCCATGAGCGGAAGCGCCCGTAGTCCAGCGGCGGCGCGGGATAACTGCCTGGATCGAGGCTTGGATTGGCCGCCTGCGTGGGTGCCGGTGGCATCGGCAGCGAGGTGGCGGTGTAGGGGTTCTGGCCCTGGCAGGCGGCGAGGGCGGCGAACAGTGGCAGGACCAGCAGATGACGCGGCATGACAGACTCCCGCACGCTCACTTCGATTGGCGTGCGCAGTGGCAACTATGCACCTAATCCTGCGGCCGGCACAGCCAGTGCAGGTAGCGGCCGAGGCCGGCGAAGGCAGGATGTCGACGGTATTGCAGCTCCATTTCCACCAGGTCCAGCGGCTCGGCCTTGTGCTGGAACTCCACCGGCATGTAGTCGTGGAACACCCGCACGCCGCTGCGCGCCTCGATGCTCCATTGACCGGCCATGGCGGCCTCCAGTACGCGCGGATCGAGCGGTTCCTGCGGGGTCAGGCTTTGGCCCTCGCCGGCGAAGCGGTTCTTGCGCAGCTTGCGGAAATGCCCCTTGAGCAGGTTGCGGTAGATCAGCGCATCACGGTTGTAGAAGGCCAGGGACAGCCAGCCATCGGCGCGGGTCAGTTGGTGCAGCACGGGAAGTATGGCCAGCGGCTCGGCCAGCCATTCCAGCACGGCGTGGCAGATCACCAGGTCGTAGGGCTCGTTGAGCTGGCCGAGCAGGTCCTGCCAGGGCGCCTCGATGAAGGTGGCGTTCAGACCTGCTTCCTCGAAACGCTGGCGCGCGGCCACGAGCATCGGTGCGGCCGGTTCGGCGAGGGTGACTTCATGGCCGCGCCCGGCCAGCCACAGCGACATGTGGCCCAGGCCCGCGCCGATGTCGAGTGCCCGCAGCGGGCGATCGGGCAAGGCTTCGGCCAGGTCGGCCTGGAGCACGGCGAGGCGGATGGCACCCTTGGCACCGCCGTAGATCTTCTCGGCAAAGCGTGTAGCCAGTTCGTCGAAGTGACGGTCGCCGGTCTTCGGGGATTCGCTCACTTGGCGCCTCCTTCGATGAAGCGCCGTTCGCTGTCGGCCAGCTTGGCGAGTACCGCCTGGTTCATATCGATGCCCAGTTCTGCGCACATCAGTAGCAGGTAGAGCACGATATCGCCGACCTCCTGGCCGGCGTGGGCGAGTTTCTCCGGTGGCAACTGGCGCGATTCGTCCTCGCGCAGCCACTGGAAGATTTCCACCAGTTCGGCCATTTCCACGCTGGCCGCCATGGCCAGGTTCTTCGGGCTGTGGAAGCGACTCCAGTCATTGTGGTCGCGGATGGCGTGCAGGCGTGCGGTGATGGCTTCGAGGTTCATTGCAGATGGGGCTCCAGCGTCAGCCCCATAGCTTCAAGCCTGGCGCTTCAAACGTCCAGCGGGCCCCAGCTGCCAGCCATGTGCGGCAGGTCGTCCTTGCCGCGCAGGCTGAATTGCCCGACAGGCGCGGGCTCGCTGGCCAGCAGAGTGACGGACGAGGGCAGCAGGACGGGCTTCTGGAAGCGCACATCGACCCGATAACCGGCGGCCGGCAGGCGCTCGCCCAGGGCAGCCAGGCTGCGCGCCTTGTTCCACAGGCCGTGGGCGATGGCGCGAGGAAAGCCGAACAGTTTTGCGCTGGCAGCCGACAGGTGGATCGGGTTGTAGTCACCGGCGACGCGAGCGTAACGCCGGCCGATGTCCGCTGGGCAGTTCCACGCGTCGATCTGCTGCAAAGGCAGCTCGGCCTCTTCGTGGCGCGCCGCTGGCGTGCCGTCCAGGCGCATGCCGCGGAACAGGATGCGGCTGTCGCCTTCCCAGAGCAGGCCGAGCTGGTCGTGCAGCTGGGTGATGATGCTGAAGGTCACGCCTTTCTCGTGGGGCTGCAGGTCCGCCACCCGCACGCTGACGTTGAAGGGGCCCAGCCCGCCCAGCGGCCGCAACACGCTGATACGGTTTTCCAGGTGTACCAGGCCCAGCAGCGGGAACGGGAAGCTCGCGTCGGTGAGCAGGCCCATCTGCAGGCCAAAGGCGAGGATGTGCGGATAGGTAGGCGGCAACAGGTGGTTGTCGGTGAAACCGCAGACCTTGCGGTAGCGCTCCAGGTGCTTCGGATCGACCGTGACCGGGCAGCGCACGCCGCGGGTTGGCAGGCTGCGGCCACGCACGCCGCGGCGCAGCGCAGCGCGAACGAACAGGCCGGTGAGGGCGGGTGGGGCGGACAGGTCGAGCCAATCGCGGGACATCGGGTATCTCCTGAGGGGCATTCATTCAGCTTAGCCAGTGCTCGGCCCCAGGCATTGGCCGTGGCAACGCGGCACGCGGCAGGCAAGTCAATCTGACCCGCCATTGCCTGGATATTTCCCTCAACCTGCTTCCTGATTCTCTTGAGAGGCGATAAGAAAGCTGCCTAAGATGGGCCCGCCCCATGGATAACTAGAAAAAACACCATGCGTGATCTGACCGACGATGTGGCGCTGATGCGCCCGGTGATCGACGCCCTGCGCGCCAGCGGCACCGACCCCGACCGTGTGCTGGCCCGCGTCGGCCTGCCCGCCGGCAGCCTGCCTGCCGGACGATTCCCCCACAGCGCTCAGAACCTGTTCTGGAAAGCCGCCGCTGAAGAATGCGGCGAGGAGCATGTCGGCCTCTATCTGGCCGGACACCTGCCCGCATTCCATGGCTTGCTGCTGGAATACCTGTTCCTGTCCAGCGCGACGTTCGGCGAAGGGCTGCGCCATGCCCTGCGCTACGTGCGCCTGCTCTCCGACACCCTCAACGCGCGCCTGGAAGTGGAGGGCGAGAAGGCCGTGCTGCTGCTCGGCCACAGCGCCGGGACCAACCGGCACTTTCCCGAAATGCTGGCCGGTGCGGTCGTGCGCCTGTTCCATGCCCTCACCGAAGGTGACTTCAAGCCCCACGAAGTGCAGCTGATGCATGCGGAAGGCGCGCCGGCCGGGCGTTACCGTGAAGTCTACGGCTGCCCCGCCGTGCTGGGGGCCGAGCGTTATGCCCTGATCTTCGACGCCGCCGTGCTGGACAAGCCCTCGCGCCATGCCGCCCCCGAGTTGCTGCGCATGCACGAGTCGCTGGCTCGCCGGCAACTGGCGGAAGTGGAACGCTTGGACCTGGTGCGCAAGGTACGCGAGCTGATCGGCGTGCTGCTGGTGGATGGCGGCGCAACGCTGGAACAGGTCGCCGCGCGGCTGGACATGCCGGCCCGCCGCCTGCGCGAGCGCCTGGCCATGGCGGGAGTGCGCTTCAATGACCTGGTGACCGACTACCGCTGTCGCCTGGCCAAGGAGCTGCTGCTCAAGACCGACGAGCGCATCGAGGTGATCGTCGAGCGGACCGGCTTTTCCGAGCCGAGCACCTTCTACCGTGCCTTCAAGCGCTGGGTCGGCGAGACCCCCGTGGAGTTCCGCCGCCGCGGCCGCCCGCAACCGCCGGCGGAGTGATCGAACCCTTTCGAGCCCGCCTGTGGATAGGCTTTGCCGGTCAGTCCCACCTTGGAATCACCGATGCAAAGCCGAATCCGCCAAGCCTTCCTGCTGTCTGCCGCTCTGTTGTCCGCGCCCTGCGCCTTCGCGGGAGAAATGGGCGAAACGGCATTCTCCCGCCTGGATGCCAACGGCGACGGTTACATCGAGGCCAGCGACATGGCGCCGATGCGCGTGCGCATGTTCCACCGGCTGGACCGTAATCAGGACGGATTGCTGACCCGCGAGGAAGTGACGCCGCCGAATCCCAGCGTGCAGGTCTCGCCCAATGCCATCGCCTGGCCGGACCATGACGGTGACGGCAAGGTCAGCCAGGCGGAGTTCATGACCCAGGAGCCGGCGTTGATCGTGCGTGCGGACCGCGATGGCGACCACCGGGTGAGCGCGAAGGAGTTTCGCGAGTTGATCGCGGCGCGACATTGATCGGCCGGCGCGACAGATGACCGGCTTGAAGGCCGGATCGAGAGCATGGCGGGGGCAGGGGAGAGAGGCTTTATGTAGGGCGAATAACGCGCCAGCGTTATCCGCCATTTAAGGGGCCGGCGGATAACCTGTTCCAGGTTATGCGCCCTACGGCCTGTGGCGTAGTTCGTAGGATGGGTGGAGCCCAAGCGATACCCATGCTGTTGCAGGGATTGATGGGTATCGCTTCGCTCCACGCCATCCTACAGATGGAGTCAATTGGAACGGATCAGGCGCCCAGCAGGCTCTGCCCGCAGACCCGCAGTACCTGGCCGCTCACTGCGCCAGAACCCGGCTGGGCGAACCAGGCCACGGCCTCGGCGACGTCCTGCGGCAGGCCGCCCTGGCCCATGGAGTTCATCCGTCGGCCGGCCTCGCGGATGGTCAACGGGATGGCAGCGGTCATCTGGGTTTCGATGAAGCCCGGCGCCACCGCGTTGATGCTGATGCCCTTCTTGCCCAGCGCCGGCGCCCAGGCCTGCGCCAGGCCGATCAGGCCGGCCTTGCTCACCGCGTAGTTGGTCTGGCCCATGTTGCCGGCGATGCCGCTGATGGAGGCGAGCAGCACCACGCGGCCATCGTCATGCAGTTTGTTCGCGTCCAGCAGGGCCTGGGTCAGCACCTGCGGTGCCTTGAGGTTCACCTCGATCACCGAATTCCAGAACGCTTCGCTCATCTTGGCGACGGTCTTGTCGCGGGTGATGCCGGCGTTGTGCACCACGATATCGACGCCATCGGGCAGTGCCGCCACCAGTTGCTCTCCGGCATCAGCGGCGCAGATATCCAGCGCCACGCCACGGCCACCCAGGCGCGCGGCGAGGGCGTCGAGCGCGTCCTTGGCCGGTGGTACATCCAGCAGCACCACCTCGGCGCCGTCACGGGCCAGGGTCTCGGCAATGGCGGCACCGATACCGCGAGCGGCGCCGGTCACCAGTGCGCGCTTGCCCACCAGCGGGCGGCTCCAGTCCTGCACCTGCTTGTCGTAGGCAGACAGGCGCACGACCTGTCCGGAGACATACGCGCTCTTGGGCGAAAGGAAGAAGCGCAATGCACCTTCGAGCTGGTCCTCGGCGCCCTTGCCGACATACACCAGCTGCACGTTGCCGCCGCGGCGGATTTCCTTGCCGAGCGAGCGGCTGAAGCCTTCGAGGCTGCGCTGCACGCTGGCGGCGATGGGGTCTTTGATCGATTCCGGCGCGCGGCCGAGGATCACCACGTGCGGGCATTTATCCAGGCCCTTGAGCGCGCCCTGGAAGAAGGTGCGCAATTCGATCGTCTGCTCGAAACGGGTCAGGCCGCTGGCATCGAAGACGATGGCCTTGAGCTTGGGGCCGTGCTCGGCGGTCCAGCGCGGCAGGCCGTACTGGCCGTCGCTGAAGGCGAAGATCGAATCGGTCAGGCGCTCGGCGAAGGGCAGCACGGCATCGTTCAGGTTGCCCTCGCCACCGAGCAGCAGCGCCCCGTCCACCGGCCGCGTGCGCCCGGCGCTCCAGCGCTCCAGGCGAACCGGCGCAGGCAGGCCGAGGGCGCCGACCAGGCGGCGGCCGACGTTGGAGTTGGCGAAGGCAATGTAGCGATCGGTCATGGAACGGGCTCCTGAACGGATTCTCTAAAGTGCTGACCACTCTACGCAGGCAGGGGTTCGACGCAATTGACCGCGCTGACCTGCGCAACGGCGGGGCGGCCAATGCGACACAAGCGGCTAAGGTTAGCCTTGACCGCACTTTAACGCTCATCCATCCAGGAGCTCTGCATGACCCAATTGCGCCGGGTCGCCATCGTCGGCGGCAACCGTATTCCCTTCGCCCGCTCCAACACCGTGTACGCCACGGCGAGCAACCAGGAGATGCTGACCTCCGCGCTGGACGGCCTGATCGAGCGCTACAAGCTGCACGGCGAGCGCCTGGGCGAGGTGGTCGCCGGCGCAGTGCTCAAGCATTCGCGCGACTTCAACCTGACCCGCGAATGCGTGCTGGGCACGCGCCTGGCGCCGGAAACCCCGGCCTATGACATCCAGCAGGCCTGCGGTACCGGCCTGGAAGCGGCGATTCTCGTGGCCAACAAGATCGCCCTCGGGCAGATCGACTGCGGCATCGCCGGCGGCGTGGACACCACCTCCGATGCTCCCATCGGCGTCAACGAAGGGCTGCGCAAGATCCTGCTGGAAGCCAACCGCGGCAAGTCCAACGGTGAGAAGATCAAAAGCCTGCTGAAAATCCGCCCGCGCCACCTGATGCCGCACATTCCGAAGAACGGCGAGCCGCGCACCGGGCTGTCGATGGGCGAACACTGCGAGCTGATGGCGCAGACCTGGGCCATCCCGCGCGACGAGCAGGACAAGCTGGCCTACGAGAGCCACCACAAGCTCGCCGCCGCCTACGAGGAGGGCTGGCAGAACGACCTGATGACGCCGTTCCGCGGCCTGGTGCGTGACCAGAACCTGCGCCCGGACATCAACCTGGAAAAGATCGGTACCCTCAAGCCGGTATTCGAGAAGGGCCCGCGCGGCACCCTGACGGCCGCCAACTCCACGCCGCTGACCGATGGCGCTTCCGTGGTGCTGCTGGCCAGCGAGGAGTGGGCGAAGGCGCGTGGCCTGCCGATCCTGGCGTACTTCAAGGATGGCGAAGCAGCGGCGGTGGACTTCGTCGGCGGCCACGAAGGCCTGCTGATGGCGCCGGTTTACGCAGTGCCGCGCCTGCTGGCGCGCAACGGCCTGACCCTGCAGGACTTCGACTTCTATGAAATCCATGAAGCCTTCGCGGCCCAGGTGCTGTGCACCCTCAAGGCCTGGGAAGACGCGGACTACTGCAAGGAACGCCTGGGGCTGGACGCGCCGCTGGGTTCCATCGACCGCAGCAAGCTCAACGTGAAGGGCAGTTCGCTGGCAGCCGGCCACCCGTTTGCCGCCACTGGCGGGCGCATCGTCGCCAACCTGGCCAAGCTGCTGGATGCCGCCGGCAAGGGGCGCGGGCTGATCTCGATCTGCGCCGCGGGCGGCCAGGGTGTGACCGCGATCATCGAACGGTAATCCAATACAACGGGGCGGCCCTCTTCGCCGCCCCGCGATGTAGCAACTCCGTGACTTCAGGCGGCACCGCGCGAGCGGCGCCGCCTTTTTTTATCCTACGAAGAGCAGAGCGTAGGGCGGATAACCTGGAACAGGTTATCCGCCGATAGGGGAGTGGCGGATAACGCTGGCGCGTTATGCGCCCTACGAAACTGCGAGGGGGCTGTAGGAGCGAGCTTGCTCGCGAACACCGGTTACGCCGAAGTTTGGGTTGTTCGCGAGCAAGTTCGCTCCTACAGAAGGTCGGCGAGCGGGGCCTCGCCAGGTCGCTTCCGTAGCAGAGAGTCTTCCCCCTGCAATTCCCTTCTAGAAAGGTCCTCAGCCACCCTGCAACATCCCCGGATGGATTCGCCGGGAGAAGGGCGTGGAGAGCACCAGGGAAGTCTTGCTGGTGCCGAACTGGGCGAGGCGGTCGATCAGCTCTTCCAGTTCCTGGGTGCAGCTCACCGCTACCTTGAGCATCACGCAGGCTTCGCCGGTGATGCGGTAGCAGTCGATGATCTGCGGGATTTCCAGCAGCGGGTCGAGCATGGTCTTGCTGCGATGGTCGTTCAGGCGCATCTCGATCAGGCACTGGATCGAACGGCCCATCTTCGACAGGTCTACGCTGGCGTGGTAGCCGGTGATCACGCCTTCGGCTTCCAGGCGCGCCACGCGGTCGGCCACGGCGGGAGGTGAGAGGTTGATGCGTCGGGCCAGTTCGGCGAAGGACAGGCGGCCGTCTTCCAGCAGGGCGGCGAGCAGGGCGCGGTCGTATTTGTCCATCAGTCTTGCCTCGGCATTCGGGTTAAAACAGATTCAACGGGAAATGACCGGAAAATCCATCGATTGAAAAGTGTTACGCCGCTATTGGCGTTGTCTGTGCCTTATCCGTGGGTGTATGCCTGCATAAAATGAATCGCCCCACCCGCCTTGTCGAGCCCCTTTCATGACCACCCTGCCCATGCCCAGAGCCCGCGTCTCCCTGACCCTGATCGCCGCGTTTTTCGCCCTCTATTTCATCTGGGGCTCGACCTACCTGGTCATCCGCATTGGTGTCGAATCCTGGCCGCCGATGCTGATGGCCGGCTGCCGCTTCATCATCGCCGGGGCGATCCTGTTCGCCTGGATGCTCTGGCGCGGTGCGCCGCTGCCGAGCCTCAAGCAGTGCTTGTCGGCGGGCGCCATTGGCATCCTGCTGCTCAGCTGCGGCAATGGCGGGGTGACGGTGGCCGAGCACTGGGGAGTGGCTTCGGGTGTGGCGGCGTTGGCCGTGGCAACCGTGCCGCTGTTCACCCAGGTGTTCGGACGCTTCTTCGGCAACAGGACCAACGCGCTGGAGTGGGCCGGCATCGCCCTGGGCCTGTTCGGCATCGTGCTGCTCAACCTCGGCTCGAACCTGCAGGGCAGCCCGGCGGGCGCGGCGTTGATCATCTTTGCGGCAGCCACCTGGGCCTTCGGCTCGGTGTGGAGCCGGCGCCTGGACCTGCCCGCCGGCGCCATGGCCAGCGCGGTGGAGATGCTGGTGGGTGGCGGCGTGCTGCTGCTGGGCAGCCTGCTCAGCGGCGAGCGCCTGGAGCAGATGCCCACCGCCGCCGGCTGGGGCGCGCTGGCCTACCTGGTGGTCTTCGGCTCGATCATCGCCTTCAGCGCCTACATGTACCTGCTGGCCAATGTGCGCCCGGCGGCGGCGACCAGTTACGCCTACGTCAACCCGGCGGTGGCGGTGATGCTCGGCGTGGTATTCGCCGGCGAGCACATCGGCCTGGCGGAATCCCTGGCGATGGCGGTGATCATCAGCGCGGTGGTCTTGATCGGCCTGCCGCAGTGGCGACGCGGCCCCGCGAACTGATCCGGGAACGCAAAGCGCCCGCCCACAGGAGACTGTCGGCGGGCGCTGTGTTTTTCGGCGCCGGTCAGATCACGAAGAAGCCGTGGGTGCCGTCGCGGCCCAGTTGCTCGACCAGACCGAACTCCCAGTCCAGATAGCCCTGCATGGCTTCACGCGGGTTGTCGGTGCCTTCGTACGGGCGGCGGTAGCGATCGATGCGCGGTGCCGCCAGGCGGCTTTCGCCTTCCTCGGTGGGCAGGCCGGCGGCGACCCAGGCGCCGGTGCCGCCATCGAGCAGGAACACCGGCTTGTTGCTCAGGGCTTCCACTTCCGCCACGGCGAAGCGCGCCAGCAGGCTGCTGCCGCAGGTGAGCACATAGCGCTCGGCATTACCCAGCTGCGCCACTGCCTGCTTCAGCTGGCTGCGCAGGGCCCAGGCGGCGCCGGGGATGTGGCGCTTCACGTAGTTGGCGCTGGCGGTGAAGTCGAGCACGGCGGTGCCCGGTTCGCGCAGCCAGTCGGCCAGGGTCTGCGGGCTGATGGTCTCGGCCTGAGGCTTGGGCGGCAGCGGTGCATTCCACGCGCCCTGTTCGCTGAAGTCGGCGGCAGACAGCCCATCCAGCACTGCCACCTGCCAGCCCATCTGGGCCAGCCAGGAGGCGCTCATGTTGGCGCGCACGCCGTCGTCGTCCACCAGCACCAGACGCGCACCGCGCACGCTGGCGACGTGGTCGGTTTCCTGCACCAACTGGCCGCCGGGAGTCGAGCGCGAACCCGGCAGGTGGCCGGCTTCGTATTCTTCCGGCGTGCGCACGTCGAACAGGTAGGTGGTGCGCTCGGTTTCGCCCTGCCATTGGCGCAGGCCGGCCAGGTCGATACGCGCGACGTTTGCGCGGTCAGCCACGGCGCGGGCGCGCTGGGCGGCGGATTCGCGAGTAGTGGCGGAAACCTCGTCGAAGCGCCGTGCCTGCCCGTGTTCCAGCTGCTGGCCGGCCAGGGTCCAGCCGATGGTGCCGTTGCGCAGCGCCGACACAGGGTTGGGGATGCCGGCGTTCACCAGCGACTGGGTGCCGATGATGCTGCGGGTGCGCCCGGCGCAGTTGACGATGACGCGGGTGGCCGGGTTCGGCGCCAACTCGGCGACGCGCAGCACCAGTTCGGCGCCCGGCACGCTGACGCCGCTGGGGATGCTCATGGTCTGGTATTCGTCGAAGCGGCGGGCGTCGAGCACCACCACGTCGGCCTGGGCGTCGAGCAGCGCCTTCACTTCCTCGGCGGCCAGCGACGGGGTGTGGCGCTCGGCCTCCACCAGTTCGCCGAACGACTTGCTCGGCACGTTCACGTCCTTGAACAGCTCGCCACCGGCCTCGCGCCAGCCGGCGAGCCCGCCGTCGAGAATCGCCACGTCGCTGTAGCCCAGCGCCAGCAGGCGCTGCGCGGCGATCTGCGCCAGGCCTTCGCCGTCGTCATAAACGGTGACCGGCGTATCGCGGCGCGGCACGCGGGCGTAGATCTCCAGCTCCAGCTTGGACAGCGGCACGTTGGCGGCGAACAGCGGGTGTTCCTGGGCGAATGGGTCTTCCTCGCGCACGTCCAGCAATGCCAACTCCTGGCGGGCGAGGAGGGCGGCGCGGATATCGTGGAAGGAACGACGGATGATCTGGCTCATGCAGGGTTCTCTTTCGACAGGTCCCAGATATTGGGCAACTGGCTGTTGGAATAGCCGGAGATGAAGGGTTTCTCTTCACCTTCGGCGCTGAAGACGGCACGCCGCACCGCGCCAATGTTGGCGCCGTAGACGTGGATGCTGATGGAGGGTTGGTCGGCGAAGGCATTGCTGACCTGGTGGATGTCGCCGATACGGGGTGACACCGCCTCCACTTCGCCCGGCTCCAGGCGATGTGGCTCGCCCACGGGTTGCAGGCTGCCATCGGCGGCGAAGGCGAACGGCTGCGAATACTCGGCGCCGCGCAGCATGCCGATCAGGCCCCAGACGCGGTGGTCGTGCACTGGCGTGCGCTGGCCCGGGCCCCAGACGAAGCTGACCACCGAGAAGCGCTGCCGCGAATCGGCGTGCAGCAGGTACTGCTGGTAGCGCTGCGGGTCGGGGCGGGCGTAGTCCTCGGGCAGCCAGTCGTCATGGCGCACCAGTTCGGCGAGCAACGGGCGGGCTTCGGCGAGCAGCGCGGCTTCGTCGGGAGCGGTGTCGATCAGGGCTGCCAGATCGCCGATGAACTGGCGCAGGCGGTCGAGGCGAAGGGGAGCTGACATGCGGGGGATTCACTCCGGAAGGTTCTGGCGCTACGGTAGCAAACGCGTTTTTATTCCTGAAATGCATTTTGAATCTAAGCTAATATGCGAGAAATGCAATTGGTGCCAGCCCCATGAAGATCGACGACATCGATGCCTTCGTCGCGGTGATCCGCAACGCCTCCCTCAGCCAGGCTGCCGAGAGCCTTGGCCTGACCCAGTCAGCCATCACCCGGCGGGTGCAGAGCCTGGAGGAATCCCTCGGGGTGGAGCTGCTGGACCGCAACACCAAGCCGCTCAAACCCACTGCCGCCGGGCGCCGCGTGTTCGAGCAGTGTTTGCGGGTGATGCGCGAGGTGGACGGCCTGCGTGAGCTGGTGGCCAGCGACAGCGCACCCAGCGGCGTGTTGCGCCTGGGCGTGCCGCAGAGCATCGGCGAGGTGGTGTTGCTGGAGGCCCTGCGGCGGCTGGCCGGTGAATACCCGGAGTTGCGCGCGCAGGTCAGCAGCGGTTGGGGCAGCCATCTGCTGGCTCGGCTGGAGAATGCTGAGCTGGACGCGGCTGTGGTGCTGTTCCCGCCAAGCAAAGTATTCCCCGATGACCTCGGCGCCACCGCGCTGGGCCGCATGGAATTGTGCGTGGTGGCCGCGCGCGACAGTGACGTGAAGGCTCGCCGCCTGCTCGACTGCTACCAGCACGGCTGGGTGCTCAACCCCGACGGCTGTGGTTTCCGCGCCGGCCTGCAACGCGCGCTGGCCGATCAGGGGCTGGGCTTGCAACTGAACCTGGAAACCTTCGGCAGCGAGCTGCAGTTGGGCCTTGTGGCCGAAGGGCGCGGGCTGGGCCTCGTGCCGGCGCCGGCCCTGGCGCGCAGTCGCTACCGCGAGCAGTTGCGCGTGCTGCAACTGGAGGACTTCCAGCCGCTGATCCAGCTCTGGCTGGTGCGCCCGCGCCTGCTGGGCAATCTCGAATCGCCGGCGCGGCTGTTCGGTGATGCGGTGGCTGAAGGCCTCGACATCGCGGCGGTCTGATTCGCCGCACCTGCCCTTGTAGGAGCGAGCTTGCTCGCGAACCCCCCGACGCCACGTCTCTCTCGTAGGGCGGATAACCCGGAACGGGTTATCCGCCGATGTACCTCGCGGCGGATAACGCTGGCGCGTTATGCGCCCTACGATCCTGATTCGCCGCACCTGCTGCCCTTGTAGAAACGCGAAAATCCCGCTCTGCAACTTGGTCGCTTCTGAATATGCGTATTTAGCATATTAGGATATGACAAAAATGAATTTCCATCATGAAGAACTTGCCTATAGCTTCTAAGAACAACGTCTAAACCGACGTTTTTCTTATAACGAAAGCCGCCGACCTTATGCAGCGGCCCAGGCGAGGGCAACACAGTGAGCGTGGAAATTCTCGGCATGATCACCGCCACCCCGAGTTCCGAGGTGGACCAGCCGCTGGGGGAGGCGGTGGATGCCGGATTCGTCCGGCGCTTTGCCCAGGCCCATGAGGACGCTGGTTTCGACCGCGTGCTGGTGGGGTATTTCAGCAATGCCGCCGAAGGAGCTGTGGTCAGTTCCTTCGTCGCTGCCGCTACCCGGCGGCTGGGCATCCTGCTGGCCTATCGACCCGGTGTGATCGCGCCGCCCCTGGCTGCCCGGCAACTTGCCACCCTCGATCAGTTCAGCGATGGCCGCCTGGCCCTCAACGTGGTCAGCGGCGGTAACGACGAAGACCTCGCCCGCGACGGCGATTACCTCGAACACGACCGCCGCTACGCCCGCACCGACGAATACCTGCAAGCGCTGCGCGACATCTGGACCGCTGAAGGCCCGGTGGACTTCGATGGCGAGTTCTACCGCTTCCAGGGTGCCTCGCCCGCCGTGCGCCCGCAGCAGAAACCGCACATCCCGATCTACTTCAGCGGCTCCTCGGATGCCGCCATCGACGTCGCGGCGAAGCACGCGGACACCTACATGCTCTGGGGCGAGCCGCTGGCCGCCGTCGACGGCCACATCCGCCGCGTGCGGGCTGCCGCGCATGCCCAGGGGCGTGATCCACGTTTCTCGGTGTCCTTCCGCCCCATCGTCGCCGACACCGAGGAAGCCGCCTGGAAGCGCGCCGCCGAAGTGCTCGAACAGGTGCGGGAGAACCGCACCCGCCTGGGCCTGCCGCTCAATGACCACCAGCCGGAAAACGTCGGCTCCCAGCGCCTGCTGGCCGCGGCGCAGCAGGGCGAGGTGCTCGACACACGCCTGTGGACCGGCGTGGCCCGGCTTACCGGTGCGCGCTGGAATTCCACCGCGCTGGTCGGTACGCCCGAGCAGGTCGCCGCCGCGCTGGGCGAGTACTACCGCCTGGGCGTTTCCACCTTCCTGATCCGTGGCTTCGACCCGCTCGGCGATGCCGTGCGCTACGGCCAGGGCCTGATTCCCGCCATCCACGACCATATCGCCCGCCTGCCGCAACTGCGGCGCGCCGGCTGAGGAGCTTTTCGATGAACCTGAAGCAACGCCTGCGCGCCACCTTCGCCGCGCTCATCCTGGGCGCGCCGCTGGCCCAGGCCGCCGACCTGCCGACCTTGCGGGTGGGCGACCAGAACTACTACAACGTGCGCGCATCGATGGAAGCGTCCGGTGTGCTTGAAGGTGCGCCCTACACCGTCGACTGGAAGCACTTCCAGTCCGCCGCGCCGGTGGCCGAAGGCCTGCAGGCCGGCGCGCTGGACCTGGGCTTTCTCGGCGACTCGGGCTTCATCTTCCTTGCCGCCAAGGGCGCGCCGGTGAAGCTGATCGGTATCTCCCGGCAGAACCCGGACACCATTGCCCTGCTGGTGCCCAAGGATTCGCCGGTGAAAACCATCGCTGACCTCAAGGGCAAGAAGGTCGCCTACTGGCCGGGCGCCTGGAGCCAGCAATTGACCCTGCGTGCGCTGGAGAAGGCCGGCCTGCCCAGCGATTACGTGGAGTTCGTCAAGCTGATGCCCATCGACGCCGCCGCCGCATTGCCGCGCGGCAGCATCGATGCCTTCCCGGTGTGGGAGCCCTACATCTCGCAGCAGATCGTATTCTCCGGCGCGCGCCCGATCCTCACTGCCCGCGACCTGATGCCGGGGCTGTCGAGCATCGCTGCCAACGCCAATTCCATCGATCCCAAGCGCGAGCAGATCGCCGATTTCCTTGGCCGCCTGCAGAAGGCCCGCGCCTGGGTCGAGGCGCACAAGGAGCAGTACGCCGACATCTGGGCGAAAAAGGCCAACCTCGACCAGTCCGTGTCGCGCCACTGGATCGGCCAGGCCGCCATGAGCGTCGGCCCGGTGGATAAACAGGCCGCCGCCGATTACCAGGGCACCGCCGACTTCCTCCTGCAAACCGGCGCGCTGCCCAAGGCTTTCGATACCTCCAGCGTGATCGATACCTCCTTCACCACCTCATTCCACTGAGTGGCGGGTTCTCAGCTAAGGCAAAAAGGTTATTTAACCTTGCGGCGGTGCTTGGATATGGTTCTAAGTGCCGCCCCGGCCGCCGGCTCTGCCCGACGGCGCAACGGGGTTGTTCCAGGCTCCGATTCCGCTTCAGTCCACCCGCGCGCCCAACGCCCAGGCCACTGATCCTCGCGTCTATCCAGAGGTGTCCATGAGCGTTGTTCCATTCCGGCTGGCTGCGACCCGGCCGGTCGCACCGCCTGTTCCCAGCACGGCCGGAACCTGGGCTCGCGCTCTGCGCGAGTCCGGCCTGTTGCGGCTGTCCCTGCCGGCTCAACTGGGCGGTAGCGCCAGTCCCTGGCAGGACATCCTGCAAACCCTGCGCGATCTCTGCGAGCGGGACGGCGGGCTGGCCCGGCTGTTCGCCGTCCACCACCTGCAGCTGGCGCGGGTCAGCCTGCTGGGCAGCCGCGAGCAGGTGCAGCGCCTGCTCAACCTGACACTGTTGCGCGAGCCGCTGTGGGGGGCGCTGGGGGATGGGCAGTCGCTGCAGGCCGCCGAACATGTGCGTGGTGGTTTCCGCGTCAATGGCGCGGAGTGGGACGCCTTCACCGTCGAAGCCGCCGACTGGTTGGTGCTGCGCGCCTGGTACGAACCCGGCCGCGATTTCCTTCTCGCCGCGCTGCCCAGCGCCCGTGCGGGCCTGGTGTTGCGCGGCGGTGCGCAGTGCAACGAACTGCGTCTGCATCCGGAAGACATCCTCCTGCCGCCGGGGCTGGCGATCACGCCTCGGCGTTCGCTGTGCGATGGCCTGGCCCTGCTGCTGGAAGCCAACGTCGCCCTCGGTCTTGCACTGCATGCGGCAGAGCGGCTGGAACTGGCGCAGAGTTCTGATCTATTGCGGCTCCTCGGGCTGGGACTGGTGCTCAGCGAACAGGCCGCCGCGCAACTGGACGACGACATCGCCGCTGGCGCCGGGCTGAGCTTCAGCCGCAGCAGCCATTTCTCCAACCTGGCCATCCAGGCGCTGGCGGTGGCTCGCGAGGCCGCGCAATCGAGTCTCCGCGCGGAAGGCTTGAGGGCCCGGCTGCTGGGGGCTGCGCACTGATCGGCGGGTAAATCCGTCCGGCATTAGTTAAGAACAAAAAATTATTTATTTTGGATTTTTTATACCTGTAATCTTCGCTCTACCGGACCACCGGACTCATCCAGCATCACCTGACCTGTCCAGTGGTCCGCCTCGCTCTGCGGGCGGCCAACCCGTACCCGAGGAGCCGTATCCATGTCCCGCAGTCATTTCCTGCGCCGTTTCGCCGTTGGCCTCAGCGCGTCGGTCGCCCTGTTCGGCGCCCTGTCCGCCCAGGCCGAGCAGACCCTGCGCATCGGCTTCCAGAAGTCCTCCACGCTGCTGACCGTGGTGAAAGCCCAGGGCAACCTGGAGCGCGAACTGGGCAAGCAGGGCATCAAGGTCACCTGGCATGAGTTCCCCAGCGGCCTGCCGCTGCTCGAGTCGCTGAATGTGGGCAACGTCGACCTGTCCGCCGACGTCGCCGATACCGTACCCGTCTTCGCCCAGGCCGCCGGCGCGCAGCTGACCTATTTCGCCCGCGAAACCCCGTCGCCCACCGCGCAGTCGATCCTGGTGCCGCACGATTCGCCGCTCAACTCCCTGGCCGATCTCAAAGGCAAGCGCGTGGCCGTGACCAAGGCCGCCGGCAGCCACTACCTGCTGATCGCCGCCCTGCAGAAGGCCGGGCTGAAGTTCTCTGACATCCAGCCGGCGTACCTCACTCCCGCCGATGGCCGCGCCGCCTTCGAGAACCACAAGGTCGATGCGTGGGTGACCTGGGACCCGTACGTAGCCAGCGCCCAGCGTCAGCAGAACGCCCGCGTGCTGGTCGATGGCAAGGGCCTGGCCAGCTACCAGCGCTACTACCTGGCGTCCACCGAGTACGCCAAGGCTCACCCGGAAGTGCTCAAGCAGGTCTTCGCCGAACTGCAGAAGACCGGCCGCTGGGTGAAGGAACACCCCACCGACGCCGCCAAGGTGCTCGGCCCGCTGTGGGGCAACCTCGATGTCGCCACCGTCGAACAGGCCAATGCCCGCCGCAGCTATGACGTGCAGCCGGTGCGCAAGGACGGCCTCGACGAGCAGCAACGCATTGCCGACGCCTTCTACGCCGAAGGCCTGCTGCCCAAGCCTGTCGATGCCCGCGCGGTGCCGGTCTGGCAGCCGGACGTGGCGAGCAACTGATCCGCTATTTCCCGCCGCTCTCCCGAGCGGCCCGTCACGGCCCGGCCGGCCGCCTTTGTACGCATTTCCAGGAGCTCCACATGAAACACATCAGTGCCCCGCGTCGCCTGCTGGCCGCGCTTGCCCTGGTCGGCGTCGCTGGCGCCGCCCAGGCCGATATCACCCTCGGCTACCAGACCGGCATCGACCCGACCAAGGTGCCCCAGGCCGACGGTACCTACGAGAAAGTCATCGGCGAGAAGCTCGACTGGCGCCGCTTCAACAGCGGCCCGGAAGTGGTCGCCGCCATTGCCTCGGGCGACGTGCAACTGGGCAACCTCGGCTCCAGCCCGCTGGCCGCCGCGACTTCCCGTGGCCTGCCGATCGTCGCCTTCATCGTCTCCGCGCAGATCAACGCCGCCGAGGCCCTGGTGGTGCGCAACGGCAGCAAGATCGAGAAGCCCGAGGACCTGGTCGGCAAGACCATCGCCACGCCCTTCGTGTCGACCTCGCACTACAGCCTGCTGGGTGCGCTCAAGCACTGGAACATCGACCCCGGCAAAGTGAAGATCGTCAACCTCAACCCCACCGAGATCGCCGCCGCCTGGCGCCGTGGCGACATCGATGGCGCCTTCGTCTGGTCGCCCGCCCTGGGCGAGATCAAGAAATCCGGCAAGGTACTGACCGACGCCGCCGAAGTCGGCCAGTGGGGCGCGCCGACCTTCGAGGTCTGGGTCGCTCGCAAGGACTTCGCCGAGAAGCACCCGGAAGTCATCGCCAAGTTCGCCAAGGTCAGCCTGGACTCCTTCGCCGACTACAACGCCCACAAGGCCGAGTGGACCGCCGATTCCGAGCAGGTGAAGAAGATCGCCAAGCTGACCGGCGCCGATCCGAAGGATGTGCCTGAGCTGCTGGCCGGTTCGGCCTTCCCTGAATCCCAGGCGCAGCTGTCTTCCGCACTGCTGGGTGGTGGCACCGCCAAGGACATCGCTGGCACCGCTGCCTTCCTGAAAGAGCAGAAGCGCGTGCCTTCGGTACTCAAGGACTACTCGCCCTACGTCAGCGCGGAATACGTGCGCCAGGCGGAGAGCGTGCAGGTCGGGCAGCGCTGACGAGTTGCTCTTCGTAGGAGCGAGCTTGCTCGCGAACCCGCCCGAGCTTCGGAGCAGACCTGGGTTCGCGAGCAAGCTCGCTCCTACAGAAAAGCGCTACGTAATCCTTCTCACCCTACGGAGGGCAGAACATGAGCCGTCTGACGGCCGAGGCGGTCAGCCTCACTTTCCAGCAGCGCGGACGCGAGCGCGTCGTGTTGCAGGACCTCACTCTCAGCCTGGCCAAGGGCGAATCCCTGGTGGTGCTCGGCCCGTCCGGCTGCGGCAAGTCCAGCCTGCTCAACGTGCTGGCAGGCTTCCAGGCGCCGGACAGCGGCCGCGTGCAGATCGATGGTCGGACCCTCGAAGGTCCTGGCGGCGAACGCGGCGTGGTGTTCCAGGATGACGCCCTGATGCCCTGGCTCAACGCCCTGGACAACGTGGCCCTGGGCTTGCGCATTCGCGGCGTGGGCGCTGCCGAGCGCAATGCCCGTGCCCACGAAGTACTGAAACTGGTGGGCCTGGGCGAGCACGCGGACTACCGCATCGCGCAACTTTCAGGCGGCCAGCGGCAGCGCCTGGGCCTCGCCCGCGCACTGGCGGTGGAACCGGATTTCCTGCTGCTCGACGAACCCTTCGGCGCGCTCGACGCGCTGACCCGCGAACGCATGCAGGTGCTGACACTCGACCTGTGGCGCAAGACCGGCAAGGGCCTGTTCCTGATTACCCACAGCGTCGACGAAGCGCTGTTCCTGGCCACCGACCTGGTGGTGATGGACGGCCCGCCGGCGCGCATCGTCAAGCGCCTGTCGCTGGACTTCGCCCGCCGCTACGCCGCCGGCGAGCCGGTGCGCAGCATCAAGTCCGACCCGGAATTCGCGCGACTGCGCCAACTGCTTCTCGATGAGTTCCTCGAAGAACCGGAGGCCGAGCATGCCCACTGAAACCCTCGCCGCCAAACTCCCCGCCGCCGCGCCGAAAGCCCGTAGCGTACCGGGTGATTACCGCCGCTGGGCCGCCGCCGGCAGCATCGTCGGCGTCTTCGTGCTCTGGTGGCTGGCCACGCACCTGGGCTGGGTCGACACCCTGTTCCTGCCGGCCCCGGAGCAGCTGGTGGAGGCCTTCCAGCGCGTGCTGGCCGAAGGTTACGTCGACGCCTCGCTGTGGCAACACGTCGGCACCAGCCTGATGCGTGTGCTGCTGGCGCTGGGCGCTGCGGTGCTGACGGCGATTCCGCTGGGCATCCTGATGGGCCTCAATCCGCTGGTCAGCGCGGCGTTCGATCCGCTGGTGGAGTTCTATCGCCCGGTACCGCCGCTGGCGTACCTGCCGCTGATCGTCATCTGGTTCGGTATCGGCGAGCTGTCCAAGGTGCTGTTGATCTACCTCGCCCTGTTCGCGCCGCTGCTGATCGCCACCGCTGCCGGCGTGCGCCGCGTGGACAAGTCGCGCATCCAGGCCGTGCGCTGCCTGGGCGCGAGCCGCCTGCAGGTGGTGCGTCACGTCATCCTCCCCAGCGCGCTGCCGGAAGTCCTGACCGGCCTGCGCATCGCCCTGGGCGTGGGCTGGTCGACCCTGGTCGCCGCCGAGCTGATCGCCGCCAACCGCGGCCTGGGCTTCATGGTGCAGTCCGCCGCGCAGTTCCTCGCCACCGACGTGGTGGTGCTGGGCATCCTGCTGATCGCCGCCATCGCGCTGAGCTTCGAGTTGGGGCTGCGCTGGCTGCAGAAGCGCTTTGCTTCCTGGGAATAAATCCACCGATTCGACACCCTCGCCTAGCCGGCGAGGGCAGGGGAGAGAACGCCTCTTCCCGTGAACCTCACGAGAGAACACGAACATGACCACCCTGAACATCGAACCCATCAGCCCGGCCCTGGGCGCCGTCGTTTCCGGCGTGCGCCTGGCTGATCCGCTGGACGACGCGGCGCAGCGCCAGATCGAGCAGGCCCTGCTCGATCACCACGTGCTGTTCTTCCGCGACCAGCCGCTGACGCCGAGCCAGCAGGCGAACTTCGCCGCGCGCTTCGGCGACCTGCACATCCACCCGATCTACCCCAGCTCGCCGGAGCAGCGCGAAGTCATCGTCCTCGATACCGCCGTCACCGATGTGCGCGACAACGCCATCTGGCACACCGACGTGACCTTCCTGGAGACCCCGGCCCTGGGCGCAGTGCTCGCCGCCAAACAGCTGCCGCCCTACGGTGGCGATACCCTGTGGGCCAGCGGCATCGCCGCGTTCGAGGCGCTGTCGAAACCGCTCCAGCAACTGCTCGACGGCCTTACCGCGACCCACGACATCAGCAAGTCCTTCCCCCAGGAGCGCTTCGGTGCCACCGACGCGGACCTCGCGCGCCTGGAAGAGGCGCGGAGGAAGAACCCGCCGCGCAGCCATCCGGTGATCCGCACGCACCCGGTCACCGGGCGCAAGGCGCTGTTCGTCAGCGACGGCTTCACCACCCGCATCAACGAGCTGGAGCCGGCGGAAAGCCGCGCGATCCTCGACCTGCTGTTCGCCCACTTCGCGCGTCCGGAGTTCACCGTGCGCTGGCGCTGGAAGGAAAACGACGTGGCCTTCTGGGACAACCGCGTGACCCAGCACTACGCGGTGGACGATTACCGCCCGCAGCGGCGCGTGATGCACCGTGCGACGATTCTGGGAGACAAACCGTTCTGAGTTCGCCACACGGATTGGCGGTTTGATTTGTAGGGGCAAGCTTGCTCGCGAACCGCATAACTCCGGAGTCATCCGGGAATCCGTTCGCGAGCAAGCTCGCTCCTACAGACGGCGCGGCGACTCGGAAATTACCGTCATCCCCGTGACATAAGGCAACAAAGCCGCACGGCAGACCGCATTCGTCGCCATTCTGGGTCGCGGCGGCTGGCGCACTGTCCTACGCTTTGGCAGTTCCGCTTTATGAAGAGACTGCCTACATGCAAGAACGGATTCCCGACGAGTCCAACCTCGCCGAGCTGACGGTTCGCGGCCTGATCCTCGGCGCGCTGATCACCGTGGTGTTCACCGCTTCCAACGTCTACCTCGGCCTCAAGGTCGGCCTGACCTTCGCCTCGTCGATTCCCGCGGCAGTCATTTCCATGGCCGTGCTGCGCTACTTCTCCGGCTCCAACATCCTCGAGAACAACATGGTGCAGACCCAGGCCTCGGCGGCCGGCACCCTGTCCTCGATCATCTTCATCCTTCCGGGCCTCTTGATGATCGGCTACTGGAGCGGCTTCCCGTTCTGGCAGACGGCGGCCATCTGCTCCATCGGCGGCATCCTCGGCGTGCTCTACACCATTCCGCTGCGCCGGGTCATGGTGGTGCAGAGCAGCCTGCCATACCCCGAGGGCGTGGCGGCGGCGGAAATCCTCCGTGTCGGCAGCCAGGACGAGGAAGAGGAGAAGGCCGGCAAGCCTGCGAAAGCCGGCGGCCCGGGCCTGCGCGACATCCTTGCCGGTGGCGTGGTCGCGGCGGCCTTCAGCCTGTTCAGCAGTGGCTTCAAGGTGCTCGCCGAAGGCTTCAGCTTCTGGATCACCGCCGGGCAGGCGGCGTTCCGCCTGTCCACCGGCTTCTCCCTGGCGCTGGTCGGGGCCGGCTACCTGATGGGCATCACCGCCGGCATTGCCATCCTGATCGGTGTGGTCATCGCCTGGGGCGTGGCGGTGCCGCTGCTCTCGGTGAACAGCGTGCTGGCGGCGGGGCAAACTCTGCCGGAGCTGGCCACCAAACTGTGGAGCAGCCAGGTGCGCTTCCTCGGCGCCGGCACCATCGGCATCGCCGCACTGTGGACCCTGGCAACGCTGTTCAAACCCATGGTGCAGGGCGTCTGGTCGTCGCTCAGTGCCGTGCGCGGCCGCGGCGAAGTCAGTGACCTGCGCACCGAGCAGGACCTGTCCGCGAAATGGATAGTCGCCATCGCCGGCTTCCTGCTGGTGGCGCTGTTCGTAGTCTTCTCCTACTTCCTCAGCGACGCGGCGCCGGACCTGAAGGGTGTCGGCTTCTGGGGCCTGGTGGCGGTCTGCGTGATCTTCGCCTTCTTCTTCGGCTTCCTGATCGCCGCCGCCTGCGGCTACATGGCGGGCCTGGTCGGCTCGTCGAGCAGCCCGATCTCCGGCATCGGCATCATCGCGGTGATCCTGGTGTCTCTGCTGATCCTTGGCGTCGGTTCGTTGGAGACCGGCTTCCTCGACCAGCAGGGCGGCAAGCTCGCCATTGCCCTGGCGCTGTTCACCACCTCGGTGGTGATCGCCATCGCGGCGATTTCCAACGACAACCTGCAGGACCTGAAGACCGGTTATCTGGTCGGCGCCACGCCGTGGCGCCAGCAGGTGGCGCTGATCGTCGGCTGCCTGGTCGGCGCGCTGGTGATCCCGCCGGTGCTGGAGCTGCTGTTCAACGCCTATGGCTTCACCGGCGCACTGCCGCGCGAGGGCATGGACCCGAACGCCGCCCTGGCTGCACCGCAGGCAACGCTGATGACCGCCATCGCCAGCGGGATTTTCCACAACGCGCTGAACTGGAACATGATCCTCATCGGCGTGGCGCTGGGCATCGCGCTGATCCTGGTGGACATACTGCTGCGCCGTACCGGCAAGGCCAGCCTGCCGGTGCTCGCCGTCGGCCTGGGCATCTATCTGCCGCCGACCATCGGCATGACTTTGGTGGTCGGCGCGGTGATCGGCTGGCTGCTGGAAACCGCGCTGGCCAAGCGCGCGGCAGCCGCCGGCAAGGACGTGGAGAAGTACTCCGACGAGCCCAAGCGCCGTGGCGTGCTGCTGGCTTCGGGCCTGATCGTCGGCGAGAGCCTGATGGGTATCCTGCTGGCCGGCATCATCGGCGCCACCGGTTCTGCCGCGCCCCTGGCCCTGGTCGGAGGGAGTTTCGAGGACACCGCGCAGTGGCTGGGCCTGGTGGTCTTCGTGGCGATCTGCGTGCTGTTCTACCGCAAAGTGCTGAGCGGCACCCGCGGCTGATCCTTCGCCATGTCGTGAAAAAGGCGCCTGCGGGCGCCTTTTTCATTGGGGTTTTCGTAGGAGCAACTGTCTTTTCCTGGAAAAATCCGTGCCTGTGTTTTCCCCCTCACCCCAACCCTCTCCCTCAGGGAGAGGGGGCAGATCGTGCCGGCTGACGACATAGCTTCATCCTGCACCGAACGGTCCCCTCTCCCGCGTGCGGGAGAGGGCTAGGGTGAGGGGCTCTTGATCTTTGCAGGGTGGCTCGCTCCTGCATCTGGTGCGCAAGTCCGAACCTAGCGCACCAGATGCAGGAACTGCAGGTGCCGTTCGTACTGGTCGAGCATGTCGTTGATGATCTGCTCCTTGCTGTAGCCCATCAGGTCGTAGTCCTGGCTGCCTTCGGAGAGGTGCACCTCGGCGCGGAAGTAGCGGCGGTTCTTCAGGTGCAGGCCACCCATGCCGGCGCGGGCGAAGGACGGAGTGAAGTAGCCGCGCATCGACACCTGGTAGAGGAACGTGTGCTGCTCGCCGTGGCCGATTTCCAGGACCAGCTCCAGGTTGCCCAGGTCGAGGTCGGACTCCACCTGCAGGCCCTTTTCGCGGAATACCTGGGACACCTCGGCAATCGCCGGGCTGACGACATCGACCATGAAGCGGTACACCTCGTCCCGCGTGGGGAAGTGCACCGCCTGGGAGATGCGCCGCTTCCAGCCGCCGGGCTTGGCCGAGGGCGGTGGCGCCAGGGAGTGGGTGCGCGCGCGCTGGCGCTGAGATTCGAGGTAGAACGCCTTGTGCAGGCCCCACATCATCAGCAGCAGGATCAGCGAGAAGGGCAGCGAGGTCAGCACCACGGCGGACTTCAGCGCATCGATGCTGCCGGCGAACAGCAGGCCGCCGGTGACCAGTGCGGTGGCCACGCCCCAGAACACCCGCAGCCACTTCGGGCCATCGTCGTCGGCGCTGCCGCCGTGGGCGGAGAGTGTGGAGAGCACCACGGTGCCGGAATCCGCCGAGGTAACAAAGAACACGAAGCTGACCAGCACCGTCACCGCGATCACCACGCGGCTCGCGGGGTAGTTCTGCAGCATCTGGTACAGCGCCATGGACGGATCGGAAATGGCGACTCGTCCAAGCTCGCTGAAGCCGTGGTTGAGTACCTGATCCAGCGCGCTGTTGCCGAAGATCGACATCCACGCCAGGGTGAAACCCAGCGGGATGAACAGCACGCCGAAGACGAACTCGCGGATCGTCCGCCCGCGCGAGATGCGCGCGATGAACAGCCCGACGAAGGGCGCCCAGGCGATCCACCAGGCCCAGTAGAACACCGTCCAGCCACCCAGCCAGTCGCTGCCGTCCTTGCCGTAGGCATAGAGGTCGAAGCTCTTGGTCGGCAGGCTGCCGAGGTAGTCGCCGATGTTCTGCACCAGGGTGTTGAGCAGGTGCTGAGTGGGGCCGGCGAACAGCACGAAGAGCAGCAGCGCGCAGGCCAGCAGCATGTTGATGTCAGAGAGCAGGCGGATGCCCTTGTCCACGCCTGAGACGGCGACCAGGATCGCCGCACCCATCATCAGCGCGATCAAGGTCATCTGCACCGGATGGCTGTGGGCGATGCCGAACAGGAAGTCCAGCCCGGCGTTGAGTTGCAGCACACCGAAGCCCATGTCCGCGCCCAGGCCGAACACCGTGGCGATGATGCCGAAGCAGTCCACGGTATAGCCGATGGGGCCGTTGATGCGCTTGCCGATCAGCGGGTAGAGCGCCGAGCGCAGCGCCAGCGGCAGGTTGTGCCGGTAGGCGAAGTACGCCAGCGCCATCGCCACCAGGGCGAACACGCCCCAGCCGTGCAGGCCCCAGTGCAGGAACAGCAGCTGCATGGCCTGCCGCGCCGCTTCCGGCGTGCCGGCTTCGCCTTGCGGCGGTTGGGCGAAGTGGGTCAGCGGCTCGGACACGCAGAAGAAGAACAGGGTGATGCTGATGCCGGCGGCGAAGAGCATGCCGGCCCAGGACAGGTAGCTGAATTCCGGCTCGTCGTGGTCGGCACCGAGCTTGATCTTTCCGTAGCCGGAAAGCGCGGTGACCACCACGAAGATCAGGTACAGCGTCATCGCCAGCAGGTAGTACCAGCCGACGGTATCGGCGGCCCAGGACTGTGCGGCGAGCAGCCATTCACCGGCCCGTTGGGGCTGGCTGATGACGATCAGGGCGAAGAGAAGGATCAGCGCGGCCGCACCGTAGAAGACCGGTGGGTTCATGCGCATGGAGGGTGGGGGTGTTACGGACGGGGGCGATTGTGCAGCGGACAAAACGGGCGGGGTCCCTCGGATTTTTCCTTGAACAAGCATTCAATGAAAACACGGGAAGGCTCTGGAAAGCCAATCGGCGGGACCGATGGTCCCGCCGCCGGCCCTGTCAAAAGGGCCGAGCGGAGCGGGTACTGCTTACTTGCGGCGGTTCTTTTTGGCCTCACGAATCTCACGGCGCTCCGGATCGGCCTTGACTGGCGCGGTCAGGAAAGCGGTGGCGGCGAAAAAGTTAGCAAGAGCGGCGAAAGTCACGATGATCTCCAATGGCGCCGGGGAAAATGGGTCCCGACTGCCTGATAGCCATTTTCCCTGAACATTGTGACAAAAAGAAGTGAATGGTCTTGATGAGCGGTATTGATGTGGTCGATGGAGCTGCTTTGTTCGGTGTTTGTGGTGAATAGTCCTGATTTTGACTTCCTGCTCAGGATTCCCTCCTGCCGACCTGCAAGTCGGCACGGCCTTTCACTGCGACCATTCGTCGCCAAAGGTGAAACGGTTCAGCGCAGGCTCTGGCTTTGACGCGATAAACGGCTGTCAGCGGCGAGAAACAGGTACTCCCGTAGCACAATCGCCGAAATAGAGCGGCTTCAATTCCGGAAGCTTGAACGAGTGTGCAGTTTTTCGTGAAAAACTTGTGAATCGGCTATGGCGATTGACTTGTTGATTCCGTTAGTCTCCCCCGGCAGGACAAAAAACCACCAACAGGGAGCATCTCGAGATGGACTTCAAACGTATCGCCCTTGCTACTGCACTCTTCGCTTCGCTGGCTGGCTGCCAGACCATGACCACCAACCAGGCCATCGTTCCGCTGCAGGCCGCCACCGCCCAGATGATCGGTCTGGCTTCATCGGACGAGCTGGTCGTCAGCGACGTCAAGGCCGGCCAACCGGACGCCCTGGGTGGCCAGGAACTCTCCTACGTCGCCACCACCACCAAAGGCCGCGTGTTCAACTGCACCTCGCGCATGATGCCGGGCCTGCTGACCGATCCGGCCAAGCTGACCAACCCGTCGTGCACTCCGGTGGTCGCGCACTCCAACACCGCCACCAAGTAAGACTGCCCTGTCGCCCGTGCGCGGCCCTTCGGGTCGCGCTGGCGACTACAGCGCGGTATCAGCTGCGCTCGTGCTCCAGGCGTTGCAGCAGCGCACGCAACTGCGCCTCGACGCCGGGCTGGCGCACCAGGCGCTCCAGCGCCGCTTGGTTCACTTCCGCTTTCCCGCCTGTCCCCGCTATGCCGCCTGACCCGGCCGCTCCCCCTGAAAAATTCAGGTGCTCCGGGCGAATCTCTTCGTCCGGGCTGACCAGCAGGGCGAAGTGGATGACGTTTTCCAGCTCACGGATATTGCCCGGCCACGAATAGCTTTCCAGCGCGCGCTGGGTGTCGCTGGCGATCTGTGGCACCGGCAGTTCCAGGCGTTGTGCGTGCACGCCGAGGAAGTACTCGGCCAGCGGCTGGATATCGCCGATGCGCTCGCGCAGCGGTGGCAGCGTGAGGTTGCCGTCGTGCAGGTATTGCTGCAGCCCTTCGAGGAATTTCCCCGCCTTCACCGCCTGCCCCAGATCGATGCTGGTGGCGGCGACCAGACGCACGTCCACCGGTACCGGCTCGCGTGCGCCGACGCGCAGCACTTCACGCTCCTGCAATACGCGCAGCAGCTTCTGTTGCAGCGACAGCGGCAGGTCGGCGATCTCGTCCAGATAGAGGGTGCCGCCGTTGGCCGAGCCGAACCAGCCGGCGCGGCTGCCTACCGGGCCGTTGTGCGCGCCCGGTGCGTAGCCGAACAGCTCGGCGTCGGCGTAGTTGCGGCTCAGCGCGCTGCAACTCACGGCGACGAACAGGCCGGGGCGCTCGCTGGCGCGGTGGATGTGGCGGGCCAGCAGCTCCTTGCCGGTGCCGGTCTCGCCATGGATCAGCACCGGTTGCGGCAACGGCGCCAGGCGCTCCACCTCGTCGCGCACTTCATGAGAGCGCGGGTCGAAGAACACCAGCGCCTTGGCGCGGATGCTCAGCGGGCTCTTGTCGGCGTCGGGGAAGGTCAGCAGCGGTAGCGGCGCGTGTGGTGCGTTCATGGAAAATCTCCTTCTGCTCTTACAGCGCGTCCAGCGCCTGCAGGAAGTCACTGACGATGTCCTCGCTGTCCTCGATGCCCACCGAGACTCGGATGGTGCCGTCGTGGATGTCCAGCGCGGTCAGGGCCTCGGCGGACAGCGCACGGTGCGAGGTCTTGCCGGGGTGGGTGATGCTGCTGGCGACACCGGCCAGCGACGGGGCGAAGGCGGCCAGTTGCAGCGCGCCGATCAGCGCGTCGATCTGGTCCAGGCCACCCTTCAGGGTGAAGCTGAGCATGCCTGAGTGGCCTTTGCGGAACAGGCGTTGCGCCAGTGTGTGGTCCGGGTGCGAGGGCAGGCCGGGATAGTAGACGCGCTCCACCTGCGGGTGCGCCTCGAGGGCCTCGGCCAGTGCCTGGGCGTTCTGCGAATGCGCGCGCATGCGCAGTGCGAGGGTCTTCGCGCCGCGGAAGTTCAGCCAGCTCTCGAAGGGGCTGGCGCTGCCGCCGGCGTTGATCTGGAAACGCCGCGCCGCGGCGATCCATTGTGCGTCGCCGACCAGTGCGCCACCCATGGCGTCGCTGTGGCCGTTCAGGTACTTGGTCGTGCTGTGGATCACCAGGTCGGCACCATCGTGCAGCGGCTGGTAGAGCACCGGCGAGAGGAAGGTGTTGTCCACCAGCAGCTTGAGGCCGTGGCGGTGGGCGAGATCGGCCAGCGCCGGGACATTGCTCACGCGCACCAGCGGGTTGGATGCGGTCTCGGTGTAGATCAGTTTCGTGGTCGGGGTGATCGCCGCTTTCACCGCGGCCAGGTCGTTGAGGTCGAGCAGGGTGGCCGCGATGCCGAAGCGTGTCAGCTCCTTCTCGATCAGGCTCTGGGTGGTGCCGTACAGCTCGCGGCTGGCGATCAGGTGATCACCGGCGCCGAGCACGCCGAGCAGCGCGGCGGAAATGGCCGCCATGCCGGAGGCGGAGAACAGCGCGTCCTCGCCGCCTTCCAGATCGCGCAGCAATTCCTCCACGGCGCTGTGGTTGGGGTTGCCGATGCGCGTGTACATGTAGTTGTCGGGGTTGCCGGCGAGAAAGTCGTCGACCTGCTCCAGGGAGTCGTAGACGAACACCGAGCTCTGGTAGATCGGCTGGCTCTTGGCACGGGTGACCATGCGCCGGTCGGCGTCGTGGCCGCTGTGTACGGCGCGGGTGGAAGGGCCTTTGGCGTGGTCGCTCATGGCAAGTCCTTGGGAAAGAAAAACGCCGGTGGAACCTGCCCACCGGCGTTGAAGCGGGTGCGCCAAGGGCGCGCCCAGCGTGGGAGTCGTTGCGCCCGGCGGATGGCCGGGCGACGGATCAGAAGGCGGGCACCACGGCGCCGTTGTACTTCTTCTCGATGAAGGCTTTGACTTCCGGGCTGGTCAGGGCGGCGGAGAGCTTCTTCAGCGCATCGCTGTCCTTGTTGTCCGGGCGCGCCACCAGGTAGTTCACGTAGGGCGAGTTGCGGTCCTCGAGGATCAGCGCGTCCTTCACCGGGTTGAGCTTGGCTTCCAGCGCGTAGTTGGTGTTGATCAGGTCCAGGTCGACCTGGTCCAGCACGCGCGGCAGCAGGGCCGATTCCAGCTCCTTGAACTTCAGGTGCTTGGGGTTCTCGGCGATGTCTCGCGGGGTGGCCAGGGCGTTGCTCGGGTCCTTGAGCTTGATCACGCCGGCCTTCTGCAGCAGGAGCAGGGCACGGCCGCTGTTGCTGCCTTCGTTGGGGATGGCGACGGTGGCGCCGTCCGGCAGCTCGTCGATGGACTTGTACTTCTTCGAATAGCCGCCGAAGGGCTCAACGTGCACGCCGGTCACGGTGACCAGGTTGGTGCCCTTGCCCTTGTTGAAGTTGTCCAGGTACGGCTTGGTCTGGAAGTAGTTGGCGTCCAGGCGCTTCTCGGCGACCTGCACGTTGGGCTGCACGTAGTCGGTGAAGACCTTGATCTCCAGGTCCACGCCTTCCTTGGCCAGGGTCGGCTTGATCAGCTCGAGGATCTCGGCGTGGGGGATCGGCGTGGCGGCAACGACCAGCTTCTCGTTGGCGAAGGCGGAAGTGGTGAAGGCAGCGGCGAGGGCGGTCAGAAGCAGCAGCTTTTTCATTGCGATGTCCTTGTGGGGCAGATGACCGCTGGCGTCCGGGCCGGCCGGGATGGGGCCTTCGTACGGGCGGTGGATTCTAGTTCCGCAGCTCACTTGGCAGCGGTTGAGGCGAAAGTTACCCGGCTTTTTTATTCCAATAAAATATTAATTTTTCATTTTCATATTCGATTTTGTTCATATCGAACAGGCTGATCGGATGAGACATCCTGTCGCGCGACACCCCGTCGCGCGGCAACCCACCACTCCAGGCTGCGCCGCAGGCACGCGTAAGATCGAGTCGTTTTCTTGAGCGGCGTCAATGCGGATGGCGGTCCATTCTGATTGAGCGGCGAAAGAAACCCGAACCGACAGGAGATCGGTGGCTCGAAAAAGATCCATCAAGCAACACAGACATCACGCAAGAACGCCCTGCGCATGCGCAAGGTACGGTGCCGACCCTCCGTGGGGTGGGCGTCAGCCTGAAGAGGAATTGTCATGTTCGGATTAGAGGCGCTCGACCTGGCTCGGATCCAGTTCGCCTTTACCGTGTCTTTCCACATCATCTTTCCTGCCATCACCATCGGCCTCGCCAGCTACCTGGCAGTGCTCGAAGGCCTGTGGCTGAAGACCCATGAGGAGGTCTACCGCGACCTCTATCACTTCTGGTCGAAGATCTTCGCCGTCAACTTCGGCATGGGCGTGGTCTCCGGCCTCGTCATGGCCTATCAGTTCGGCACCAACTGGAGCGCCTTCTCGGCGTTTGCCGGGAGCGTCACCGGCCCGCTGCTGACCTACGAAGTGCTGACCGCCTTCTTCCTCGAGGCCGGCTTCCTCGGCGTCATGCTCTTTGGCTGGCACCGCGTCGGCCCCGGCCTGCACTTCTTCGCCACGGTGATGGTGGCGATCGGCACACTGATCTCGACCTTCTGGATCCTCGCTTCCAACAGCTGGATGCAGACCCCGCAGGGCCACGAGATCGTCAATGGCGTGGTGGTGCCGGTGGACTGGGTGGCGATCATCTTCAACCCGTCCTTCCCCTATCGCCTGCTGCACATGGCGATCGCCTCGTTCGTTGCCACCGCCTTCTTCGTTGGCGCCTCGGCGGCCTGGCACCTGCTGCGTGGCCGCGACAACCCGGCGATCCGCAAGATGCTCTCGATGGCGATGTGGATGGCACTGATCGTCGCGCCGATCCAGGCCATGGTCGGTGACGCCCACGGCCTCAACACGCTGAAGCACCAGCCGGCGAAGATCGCCGCGATGGAAGGCCATTGGGATAACAGCAGCGGCGAACCGACCCCGTTGATCCTGTTCGGCTGGCCGGACATGGAGCGTGAGGAAACCCGCTTCAAGATCGAGATTCCGGTACTCGGCAGCCTGATCCTGAATCACAGCCTGACCGAGCCGATCCCGGCGCTGAAGGACTTCCCGAAGGCCGACCGGCCCAATTCCACCATCGTGTTCTGGTCGTTCCGCATCATGGCCGGCCTGGGGATGCTGATGATCTTCGTCGGCCTGTGGAGCGCCTGCCTGCGCTGGCGCAAGCGGCTGTTCGAGAGTCGCGCCTTCCTCAAGCTGGTGCTGTGGATGGGGCCGTCCGGCCTGATTGCGATCCTCGCCGGCTGGTTCACCACCGAGATCGGTCGCCAGCCGTGGGTGGTCTACGGGCTGATGCGTACCAGTGATGCGGTGTCCAACCACAGCGTGACGCAGATGAGCATCACCCTGGTGATGTTCGTGGTGGTGTACTTCTCGCTGTTCGGCGTGGGCATCGGCTACATGATGCGCCTGGTGCGCAAGGGCCCGATCACCCATGAAGGGCGCGAAACCAGCCAGGGTGGCGCTGGCCAGCAACGCACTCCGGCGCGGCCGCTGTCGGCGACCGCCGAGGGCCTCGACGACGATGAAACCGACAGTCCGGTAGGGAGGAACTGAGCATGGGCATCGACCTTCCGCTGATCTGGGCGATCATCATCATCTTCGGCGTGATGATGTATGTGGTGATGGACGGCTTCGACCTGGGGATCGGCATGCTCTATCCGTTCTGCCAGGACGAGGGCGACCGTGACGTCATGATGAACACCGTGGCGCCGGTCTGGGACGGCAACGAGACCTGGCTGGTATTGGGCGGCGCGGCGTTGTTCGGCGCCTTCCCGGTGGCCTATTCGGCGGTACTCTCGGCGCTGTACCTGCCGCTGATCCTGATGCTGATGGGGCTGATCTTCCGCGGCGTGGCCTTCGAGTTCCGCTTCAAGGCCCGGCCGGCGAAACGGCACATCTGGGACAAGTCGTTCATCGTCGGTTCGCTGGTGGCAACCTTCTTCCAGGGCGTGGCGCTGGGGGCCTTCATCGAGGGCATCCCGGTGGAAAACCGCGCCTTCGCCGGCGGCGCGCTGGACTGGCTGGCACCGTTCCCGCTGTTCTGCGGCCTCGGCCTGGTGGTGGCATACACCCTGCTGGGCTGCACCTGGCTGATCATGAAAACCGAGGGCCCGCTGCAGCAGCGCATGCATGACCTGGCGAAGCCCCTGGCGTTGGTGCTGCTGGCAGTGATCGGCATCGTCAGCCTGTGGACGCCGCTGGCCCACGAGGAAATCGCCCAGCGCTGGTTCAGCCTGCCGAACCTGTTCTGGTTCCTGCCGGTGCCGCTGCTGGTGCTGCTGACCTTCTACAGCCTGCTGCGCTCGGTGGCGCGCAATGACCATGTGAAGCCGTTCCTGCTCACCCTGGCGCTGATCTTCCTCGGCTACAGCGGCCTGGGCATCAGCCTGTGGCCGAACATCATCCCGCCGTCGATGTCGATCTGGGATGCCGCGGCGCCGCCGCAGAGCCTGGGCTTCATGCTGGTGGGCGCGCTGTTCATCATTCCCTTCATCCTCGTCTACACCGCGTGGAGCTACTACGTGTTCCGCGGCAAGGTGAAGCACGGCGACGGCTACCACTAGAGGTGCGCGTGATGACCCATGAAGAGCAGGAGAAGGCGCCGCTGCGCAAGCGGCTCGGCTGGCTGGTACTGATCTGGGCGCTGAGCGTCGCCGGCCTGGGCGTCGCAGCCTGGCTGATGCGCCTGTTCATGAGCGCGGCGGGGCTGGGCACGCCGCACTAGCCGCGCAATCGATCCCATCCGGGCGCCGTCCCCCGGCGCCCGTTCCCACATCCCTCGCCGGTGCTTCCAGCGGGGGATTTTTTTCGCCGGTTATTCGGGGCTGTTTGTAGGAGCGAGGGAGACCCACAGTCCTCGCTCGCGAACCGGCCAATTCCGGAGCCACCGGTGAACCGGCTCGCGAGCAAGCTCGCTCCTACAGAAACATCAGGCTCAGTGCAGCTTGTCGCGCTTGGCCAGCGTGGGGAACAGCTTCATCCATGCGCCGGTGACGATCAGCGTACCGACACCGCCCAGCACCACCGCTGGCACCGTGCCGAGCCAATGCGCGGTGACGCCGGATTCGAACTCGCCCAGCTGGTTCGAGGCGCCGATGAACAGGCCGTTCACCGCGCTGACCCGGCCGCGCATCTCGTCCGGGGTTTCCAGCTGCACGAAGGCGCCGCGGATGACCATGCTGATCATGTCCGCCGCGCCCAGCACTACCAGCACCGCCAGGGAGAACCAGAAGGACGTCGACAGGCCGAAGGCGATGGTGGTGACCCCGAACACGCCCACGGCAGCGAACATGATCCGCCCGACGTTGCGCTCGATGGGGAAGCGCGCCAGCCAGAACGACATCAGCAGCGCCCCCACCGCCGGGGCGGAGCGCAGCAGGCCCAGGCCCCACGGGCCGGTGAGCAGGATGTCCTTGGCGAACACCGGCAGCAGTGCGGTGGCGCCGCCCAGCAGCACGGCGAACAGGTCCAGCGAGATGGCGCCGAAGATGTCCGGGCGGCTGCGGATGAAGCGGATGCCCGCCAGCAGCGATTCCAGTGTCGCCTTGCCCTGCGCCGCCGGCGCTTGGCGCTTGGGCAGGGTCAGCACCAGGGTGCAGGCGATGAAGTAAAGGATTGCGGTCGGCGTATAGACCCAGAACGCGCCGAAGGCATAGAGGAAGCCGCCGAAGGCCGGCGCGGCGATGGTCGCCGCCTGCATGGCCGAGGCGGACGCGGCGACGGCACGGGGGAACAGTGCCGTGGGCACGATGTTCGGCAGCAGCGCCTGGGTGGTCGGCATCTCGAAGGCCCGCGCGGTGCCCAGCAGGAAGGCCATCACGAAGATCATCTCGCGGGTCACGTTGTCGGTGCTGGCGCCCACCACCAGCGCCACGGCGATCAAGCCCTGGCCGACCTGGCAGAGCGAAGCGATGCGGCGGCGGTCGTAGCGGTCGGCGACGTGACCGGTATGCAGCATGAAGAGCACGCGCGGGGTGAATTCCACCAACCCGACCAGGCCCAGGTCGAGCACGTTGTGGGTCAGTTCGTAGATATGCCAGCCGATGGCCACGGTGATCATCTGGAAGGCGCTGGCGGTGCAGACGCGGGCCAGCCAGAAGGCGAGAAAAGGACGGTGACGCAGCAGGGACGTGGCTTCGGCGGTCATCTTGGAGGCTTTTCTGGAGAGGTCGTTAGGAGGCTAAGCAAGGGTCGTGCAGCGTAGCACGACGTAACACTTTTCCGCTTGTCGCCGAGGCTTTTTGCTATTGGCGAATAGTCGCGACCTGTCGACTAAAATTTTCATCTCCGCGACAAGCTGTCCGATTGACTTTGCTTCGCACTATTGAGGTGCGTTAAAGTTGACAGAAGAGTCAGGTTTTCCTGCAGGATCTTTCCTCCGGCGCCATCCCCGAGACGCCCGCGATTCGCGGCCTCCGAACTCTCTCCAGCACAGAAAAAACCACATGGGCGGACCTTCACCGCCCAGAGGATGAACCATGTCCAACCGTGATATTTCCCGGCGCGCCTTCCTGCAAGGCGGGCTGATTGCCGGTGTCAGCGTGACCATGGCGCCGCTCGGCAGCCGGGCCTTCGCTGCCCTGATGGAAAACTCCGTCACCGTCTCGCCCCAGCAGTGGATGGGCCACGACGGCAAGGCGCGCTTCCGTAACGACGCGCTGTCCAAAGTCTGCGGCAACAAGGTGTTCGCCCGCGACATCCGCTCCAAGGACATGCCCGGCTGGCCGCAGCAGCAGGGCCACGCCATGCTGCTCAAGACCATCAAGGCCGACCGCATCTTCGACGGTATCGACCTCGCCTGGCTGGGCGCCGAGCTGCAGCCGGACCGCATCGTCACCGCCGAGGACCTGGACAAGGACGGCATCGTCTTCCCCGAGGCCCATGCCCCGGACCCGCTGCTGCCGCGCGGCAAGGTGCCGATGTTCATCGGCCACCCGGTGGCGATCCTGATCTGGAACGACTTCGAGCGCTTCCGTCAGGCCAAGCTGAAGATGAAGTTCAACGACAAGGCGATCCGCTACGGTGCACAGGCGCCGCTGTACCAGGGCGACCCCTACGGCAGCTTCCGCTACGTGCGTGTGGGCGGGGCGACTTCGGCCGATCCGGACGAGTTTTCCAGCCTCAAGGACTCGATCCTCTTCCCGATGATCCGCGAGCGCAAGCCAGTGTGGAACCAGCAGCCCAACCAGCACGGTGACCTCACCGAGCAGGGCCTGTTCTACGCGCAGAAGATCAAGGACCAGATCGAAAACCCGCCGGAGAACTGGCTGGTCTTCGACGAACGCTACAAGACCCCGTCCATCGAGCCGGCCGCCATGGAGCCGGACAACGGCAACGGCTGGTACGACCCGGCGAGCAAGACCCTGCATTTCGTGGTCGCCACCCAGTGCCCGTTCGAAGCGGCCTACGAGACGGCGCACATGATCGCCCCGTCGCGCTTCGGCCTGGCCAAACTGAACATGCACCCCGGCTACACCGTGGGTTACGGCTCCAAGGACCACAACATCTTTGTCTACTACGCAGCCCTGGCTGCGCTGTACGGCAACGGTGTACCGGTGCGCCTGGCCAACGACCGCTACGAGCAGTTCCAGAGCGGCATCAAGCGCCACCCGTTCGACATCCGCTACCAGCTCGCGGTGGACAAGAAGGACATGACCTTCAAGATCTTCCGCACCGAGATGAGCGTGGATGGCGGCGGCCGCATCAACTACAGCCCGTCCGTGGCCGCCGTGGGCGCCACCGCCGCGCAGTCGATCTACTACATGCCGCAGAACGACCTGCAGGTGACCGCCTACCATTCCCGCGCCGTCGAGGCCGGGTCCATGCGTGGCTACGGCACCCTGCAGAGCATGGCCGCCACCGAGATGATGGTGGATGAGATCGCCGGTCGCCTGGGCGTCGATGCCATCGAACTGCGCCGCGTCAACGCGCTGAAGTCGGGCATGAAGAACACCCAGGGCGCGATCCCTGCCGGTGCGCTGCGCCTGCACGAAATCCTCGACAAGGCCGCCGCCCACGAGTGGTGGAAGACCCGCGACGCGCGCAAGCAGTCGATGGACGCCAAGGACCCGGACCACTGGTACGGCGTCGGCTTCGCCATCTGCCAGAAGGACTTCGGCACCGGTTCGGAAGCGCCGATGGCGAGCATCGAGTTCGATGCCACCGGCAAGGTGCACATGCGCCACATCGGCATCGAGATCGGCACTGGCATGTCGACCTCCCAGGCGCTGGTGGTGGCCGACTTCCTCGGCAAGCCGGCGGACGAGATGAAGACCGCCGAAACCGAGTGGCCGGAACTGCAGCTGATCAGCGGTGAAGACCCCTACACCATGAGCCAGCCGACCCAGGACGAGAAGCTGCGCAACCCGCGCTGGGTCGGCAAATACGCCTCGGCGTCGTCGGCGACCAACTCGGCCTACTACTTCAGCCACGCCACCCGTGAAGCGGCGCGCGTGCTGTTCAACCACGGCCTGTGGCCGGCGGCCCTGGAAATCTGGCGTCGCGGCCCGTTCAACGGCGCTGCCAATCCGCTGGTGGTGCGCCGCGAGGACGCCCACTGGGTCGACGGCAAGCTCACCGCCAACGGCCTGCAGCCGCTGTCGTTCGCCGAGCTGGCGCAGGTCGCTCACGAGAAGGGCCTGGTCACCGGCGCCACCGTCCACGGCTTCAACCGCTGGAGCTGGGCGGAGTGCGACTACGTCATCGACGGCGTGCGCGACCGCCTGCCGCTGGACGCCCTGGCCGTGAAATATGGCGACGGCGCGCCGGGTGTGAAGAAGGCGCAAATGAACAGCGCCGGCTTCCACCTGCTGGATCGCCAGAACGTGGCCTATCCGCCGGTGCAGCTGAACAACGCCGCCGTGACCTACTACAGCCCGGTGGCGACCATCGTCGAGCTGAAGGTGAACAAGGGCAACGGCGAAGTCAGTGTGCTCAACCACCACAGCTGGATCGAGTGTGGCCGCGTGCTGGTGCCTGAACTGGTGAAAGGCCAGATCGAAGGCGGCACCGCGATGGGCATCGGCCACGCATTGCTGGAAGACATGCCGCTGTACGAGGGTGGCCCGGGCGAGGGCGACTGGAATTTCAACCGCTACCGTCTCCCGAAGGCGAAGGACGTGGCCGTCTGGCAGCAGAGCTCGGAAATCCTTCCGCCGCTCTCGCCCAGCGACCCGTCCAAGGGCATCGCCGAAGTGGTGATGATCCCGGTGGTCGGCGCCATCAGCAACGCCGTGGCCCATGCCATCGGCAAGCGCGTCCGCGACCTGCCCATCACCCCCGCTCGCATCAAGGAGGCCCTCAATGGCTAACCGTCCGCTCAACCTGACCTTGAATGGTCAAACCGTCGGTCCGGTCGAGGTTCCCGAGGACCTGCCGATGATCGACTACCTGCACGAATACCAGAACCTCACCGGTTCGCGCCTGGGCTGCGGCCAGGGCATCTGCCATGCCTGCGTGGTGATCGTCGACAACCCCGACGGCACCAGTGAGGAAGTGCGCACCTGCATCACCGGCGCGCACTACTTCGAAGGCAAGAAGGTGCGCACCATCGAGGGCCACGCCAAGCGCGAGGAAGACGGTTCGGTGAAGGAACTGAACCCGATCCAGCAGAAGTTCGTCGACCGCTTCGCCTTCCAGTGCAGCTACTGCGCACCGGGCTTCGTCAACGCCGCCACCGTGCTGGTGGAAAAGGCCCAGCGCCAGCCGTTGAAGAAGAGCGAACTGGAATCGACCATCGAGGCGAGCCTCGGCCACCACATCTGTCGCTGCACCGGGTACGTGCGTTACTACGACGCCACCCGCGAAGTGCTGACCGATCTCGGCCTGGTCAAGGAGGGTTGAGCATGCAGCGCATTCTTTCCGGCCTCGCGCTGGCTGTCGGCCTCGGCCTGGCGCTCAGCGCACAAGCCGCTGACCAGGAGCTGATCAAGCGTGGCGAGTACGTCTCCCGCGCTGCCGACTGCATGGCCTGCCACACCGCCGAGGGCGGCGCGCCGTTCGCCGGCGGCCTGCCGATCCACTCGCCGTTCGGCACCATCTACGGCAGCAACATCACCCCGGACAAGGACTTCGGCATCGGCAACTACAGCGCCGACGAGTTCTTCGCCGCCCTCACCGAGGGCAAGCGCAAGGACGGCGCCAACCTCTATCCGGCCATGCCCTACACCTCGTACCACCTCATCAAGCGCGAGGACAGCGATGCCCTCTACGCCTACCTGATGAGCCAGACGCCGGTGCACCGTGCCGCGCCGGAAACCAGCCTGAGCTTCCCGTTCAACGTACGGATGGGCCTGAGTGGCTGGAACATGCTCTACGGCAAGAGCGTCCAGCTGGAAAACACCGAGGGCAAGAGCGAGCCCTACAAGCGCGGCCAGTACCTGGTGGAAGTGCTCGGCCACTGCGGCGAGTGCCACACCCCGCGCAACCAGATCGGCGCCCTGGAGCAGGACAAGCGCCTGACCGGCGGCCTGCTCAACGGCTACAGCGCCCCGAGCCTGCTGGCCCAGGACCTGGCCGAGCGCGGCTGGACCAGCGCCGACCTGACCGGTTTCCTCAAGCACGGCATGAGCCCGCAGGGCAGCATGTTCAACGAGATGTTCCCGGTGATGCACCTGAGCACCCAGCACCTGGGTGACGAGGACCTCGCCGCCATGTCGACCTACCTGCTCGGCGAACAGCCGCCGCAGGCCAAGGTGGTCAAGGCGGTGGCCGAGGACCAGCTCAGCGACAGCGCCAAGCGTGGCCGCCAGCAGTACCTCAACGTCTGCGCCGGCTGCCACGGCAATGATGGCGAGGGCAAGCCGCACATCGCCGTGGCCATGCAGGGCAACACCACCCTGCGCCTGGCCGATTCGCGCAACCTGGCCAAGGTCATCGTCGAAGGCATCCGCGAGCAGCAGTTCACCGGTTTCGAGCGCATGCAGCCGATGCCGGGCTTTGCCGACAAGCTCAGTGACGAGCAACTCACGGACCTGATCAACTACCTGCGCCAGGCCTGGGGTGGCCTGCCGGGCGACATGGGCGTACAACAGGTCGCTCAACTCAAAGCGGAGTGAGTCGTGCAGCATCTCGATCTGCAAGTAGTCCGGCAGGCGCTCCAGTGGTCCAACGCCGGTCAGCGTGTGTGGCTGTGCAGCGTGCTCTTCACCTACGGCTCGGCGCCCCGCGCGCCGGGCTCGCTGCTGGCGGTCAACGCCAGCGGCCAGTGGGTGGGTTCGCTGTCCGGCGGCTGCGTCGAGGATGACTTTCTCGAACGCGTTGCCGAAGGCGAGTTCAGCGAGCCGGTAGTCGTCGTGCGCTATGGCGACGGCACCGATACCCGCACGAACATCCGCCTGCCCTGCGGCGGCATCCTCGACGTCCTGGTGGAAAACCTCGCGCCCGATTGCGACGTGCAGGCCCACCTGCGCGAGCTGGAGTCGGCGCTGCTCGGCCAGCGCCGCCTGCTGCGTGAAGTGAACCTGCAGGACGGCAGCCGCCGTCTGAGTGACGACCATGAGCACGGCCCGCGCGTGGAGCGGGATGAAGCCAGCGTTCGCCTGCGCGTCGGCGCGGCACAGCGTCTGCTGCTGGCCGGCTATTCCAGCGTCGCGCACTTCTGCGCGGAGTTCGGCAAGGGCCTGGGCTTCGAAGTGATCCTCTGTGATCCCCGCGAAGAGGCGCTGGATGGCGTGGTGCTGGACGGCATCGAAATCCGCCGCGAGCTGCCGTCGATCTTCATCGCAAACGGCGGCTGCCATGCGGACACCGCCGTGGTGGCGCTGACCCACGACCCGAAGATCGACGACCTGGCGATGCTCGAAGCCGTGCGCACCGAAGCGTTCTACATTGGCGTCATGGGTTCGCGCACCACTTCCGACAAGCGCCGCGAACGCCTGCACCGCATCGGTGGCCTGAACGAGACGGAGCTGGCGCGCGTGCACGCGCCCATCGGCCTCAACCTGGGCAGCAAGACCCCGGCGGAAATTGCCCTGGCGGTGCTTGCCGACATCCTGCGCACGCGCAGCGGTGTCGCCCGCGAGGCGCTGTGACAGCCGTCGCGCTGATCCTGGCCGCCGGCCAGGGCTCGCGTTTCGGCGCGGACAAGCGCCGCGCAGTTCTTCCGGATGGGCGCAGCCTGCTCGCGCATAGCGTCGAGCGCGCCCAGGCCGTGTTCGATGACGTGCGGGTGGTGCTGCGTGCTGGTGAGCAGGCGGATTCCTTCGGTCTGCCGGTTGGCTGCCGCGTTATCCACAGCCCGGACGCAGCGCTTGGCATGGGGCACAGCCTCGCCGCGGGTGCAGCCTCATTGCAGGATTCCGACGCTCGGGCCGTGGCCATTCTGCTTGGCGACATGCCGTGGATCGCAGCGGAAACCCTGCGTGCGCTGGCCGATGCGGCCGGTGCCTCGACCATTCTCTTTCCGCTTCACGATGGCCAGCGTGGCCACCCCGTGCTGTTCGGTCGTGACTTCTGGCCGGAACTGGCGCAGCTCACTGGCGATGAAGGCGCCCGCGCGGTGGTGCAGGCGCATCGTGCCAGTTGCGTCGTCGTTGAAGTGAAAGACGCGGGTGTGTTGCAAGACGTGGACACCCCGGAAGCCCTGCGCTCCTGACAGGTTCGCGAGCAAGGACTGGGCGTCCCCCTCATTCCTACAGGAGAACTCCAGTGTCGTAGGGCGAATAACGCGCCAGCGTTATCCGCCCTACGGTGCTACAGGTATGCAAGGGCGCGCTCTGTGTAGGAGCGAGCTTGCTCGCGAATCCCGGCAGCACCGAATCTCGCGGTCTCAGCGCTGTTCCAGCCACTGCGCGATACGCGGCCAGATTTCCTGGCTGGCATTGCGCGACAGCAGCAGTCGGTTATGGCTGTAATCCTCTTTCGCGCCGGTCGCCAGGCCGAACAGCTCCAGCTTCGCGTCGTTGCCGCCGAACGCTTCCACCAGGGCCTCGCACCCGGCAACCGGAGCGATGAAGGTATCGCCGCTGCCTGCCACGCCCAGTACCGGTAAATCGACGTTCGCCAGTCCAGCCAGATAGTCGAACCCCGCCAGCGAGTCGAAGCGCCGCCGCAGGTTCCACTGGCACCACTGGCGCATCAGCCGTGCGCTCTCCGCCTCCGGCCCGACGCTCTTCGCCCGGCTCGGCGCGACGCGTCGCCAGCGTAGCAGCCAGTCGTAGCCGAGCACCGCCAGCCGATGAGACAGACTGGCCCCGGCCGCCGTGGCCTGGGAGCCGATCAGCACCATCGAGCGCAGCCGCCGCTGCGCCAGTTCGGGATGGCGCGCCGCCCACATGGCGACGATCAATCCGCCGCCGGAATGGCCGATCCAGTGCAGCGCCGTTTGCCCGCTGCGCTGGCTCACCGCATCGAGAATCGCCGGCACGTCCTGCTCGGCGACATCATCGAAGCTGTGGATAAAACCGTTGCGCTCACTGTCGCCATGTCCGCGCCATTCGAACAGCCAGCAGGCGAACCCTTGTCCGGCGAGGTAGTTGGCCAGCCCCTGGCAACTTCGATGGTTGGAAAAGGTGCCGTGGGTCAGCACGACGGGCACGCCATCCGCAGGGCCCACGAGGCGCAGCGCCAGGTTGACGCCGTCGGCGCTGCGGATCAGTTCCGGTGTAGAGGGGGAGGGCTCTTGTGCGGTCATGGCGTGCGTCCTGGCGAAGGCGATCCATGCTGCTCCGGCGCGCGGGCCGGAGCAATGCCAGTCGCTTATTTGGTCGCTTTCAGCACCACGAATTTCGGATTTGCCGCCACCTGCTCCACGCCACGGAACAGGCGCTTGAGCTTGGCGTGGTAGCCCAGGTGGCGGTTGCCGACGATCCACAGCTCGCCGCCCGTAACAAGCGCCGCGCGGGCCTGCTGGAACATGCGCCAAGCGAGGAAGTCGCCGACCACCTGCTGCTGGTGGAAGGGCGGGTTGCACAGCACCAGATCCAGCGAGTCGGCAGGTTGGCTGGCCAGGCCATCGTCGGGATGGATATCCACAGGCCGGTCGCCCAGCGCTGCCTGCCAGTTCTCGCGAGCCGATTGCACGGCCATGTACGATTCATCCACCAGCGTCAGCTCGGCCTGCGGATTCAGCACGGCGAAGGCGATGCCCAGCACGCCGTTGCCGCAGCCCAGGTCGGCGGCGCGTACAGCGTGATGGATCTGCGGCAGGTGCGGGAGGAAGGCGCGGGTGCCGATGTCCAGGCCGTCGCGGCAGAACACGTTGGCGTGATTGACCAGCGTGAGTGCCGGTTTGTCCAGGCGGTAGCGGCTGGGGTAGGGCGAGGAGGGCGCGGCGCGCTGTTCGGCGGTCGCGACCAGCAGGCGGGCTTTCTTCACCGCCAGTGAGGCCTGCATCGGGCCGATGTACTTCTCCAGCAGATCACCGGCGGCGCGCGGCAGGTGCTTGATCATGCCGGCGGCGACCACCTTGGCGCCCGGCGCGAGCTGGCCGTGCAGGCGGATCAGTTGTTCCTCCAGCAGCGCCAGGGTCTTGGGCACGCGCACCAGCACGTGGTCGAACGGGCCCTGCGGCGTTTTGCTGGCGGGCACGAAGGTCAGCGGGGCGTCGGTCAGGTCGTTGCGTTCCAGGTTGCGCTGCAGGGCGATGAAACCCAGGTGTGAATCACCGCTGCTGGTCACCTTCACATGGGGCGCGAGGCTGGCGGCGAGTGCGCCGAAACTGTCGTTGAGCACCAGCACCCGGCTGTCCGCGCCAACGCCCTGTTCGTGGAGGTGCGCGAGCAGGTATTCGTCCGCCGCATCGAAGGCCTGCAGCGGGTCTTCGCGCTGTTCGGGGTGGCGGACCAGGTCGAGCTGGGCGAAGGGGCTGGCGAAGACGGGCATGGGACTCTCGAACGAAGAAGGGCTGGGAACAGATGGAGCTGGAAGTCGCAATGAGACGAGGCTGATTGCAACGAGATTGTCATCAAACTGAGAAGCAGTTGGCCATCATCTGCTTGTGCAGGGCGGCGTTATACCGAAAAATTATGACCTATCCGCCCGCTGTCGTCTTTCCATCGCTGCGCGGCGGCCTCCCAATAATAACCGGGCGCTCCAGGCGACCCGGTAGGGCCCGATCCCGGAGCACGCCTCCGCCGACCGACGGCCACCACTCCAAGTCTTCACGAATCCTCGACACGCGACATTCGTTCGCGCGCCGGGCTATTGCCATTGCATAAGGATGTCGATGTACAAGTCGTTGCTCGGGGTGGCCCTGTCCGCCCTTTTCCTCGTGGCTCAAGCGGCCTTCGCCGATGCGCCCATCGTGATCAAGTTCTCCCACGTCGTTGCCGACGACACGCCCAAGGGGCGCGGGGCGTTGCTGTTCAAGAAGCTGGTGGAAGAGCGCCTGGCCGGCCAGGTGAAGGTCGAGGTATTCCCCAACTCCACGCTGTTCGGCGATGCCGACGAACTGCAGGCCCTGCAGGACGGCAAGGTGCAGATGCTGGCGCCATCGCTGTCGAAGTTCGAGGGCTACACCAAGCAATTGGAAGTCTTCGACCTGCCGTTCCTGTTCGATGACCTGGAGGCGGTGAAGCGCTTCCAGAAGCGCGACAAGAGCCGTGAGCTGCTGCACTCCATGGCGCGCTCGGGCATCTACGGCCTGGCCTACTGGAACAACGGCATGAAGCAGCTTTCCGCCAACCGCGAGCTGCGCGCGCCGGCCGATGCCAAGGGCCTGGCCTTCCGCATCCAGCCGTCCTCGGTGATCAACGCGCAGTTCGGCCTGCTCGATGCCACGGCGGTGAAGATGCCTTTCGCCGAAACCCTCAAGGCGCTGCAGGACGGCAAGGTGCAGGGTACCGAGAACACCTGGTCGAATATCGGCAGCCAGAAGCTCGATACCGTGCAGCCGTTCATCACCGAGACCAACCACGGTGTGCTCAGCTACATGGTGATCAGCAACCAGAAGTTCTGGAACAGCATGCCGTACCCGGTGCGCACCCAGCTGGAAAGCATCATCGAAGAGGTCACCGTCGAGGTGAACAAGGACGCCGAGGCGCTGAACCAGAAGGAGCGTGAGCACGTGGTGGCCAACGGCAAGGCGCGCATCATCGCCCTGACGCCGGCCGAGCGTGATGCCTGGCGCACCGCCATGCAGCCGCTGTGGAAGCAGTTCGAAGGCGAGATCGGCACCGATGTGCTGCGCGCCGCCCAGGTGGTGAACCGCAAGCACTGATCCCCTGGCAGTGATCTGGAGCAGGCTTGTGGCGATCTCCGCGGATAGCCACAAGCCTTGCGGGTGTTTCTATCGCCCTGAATACGGGAAAATGGGCCGTTGCCTGCAAAGGAGCGGACGATGACCGCCAGCGAAGAGAAGTTCACCCGCCAGACCCTGGTGGAGGTGCAGACGCTCACCCCGAGCCTGTTCACCCTGCGCACCACCCGCGACAGCGGCTACCGCTTCCGCGCCGGGCAGTTCGCCCGCCTGGGCGTGTACAAGTCCAGCGGCAGCATCGTCTGGCGCGCCTATTCGATGGTCTCGGCGCCCCACGACGACTTCCTCGAGTTCTTCTCCATCGTCGTTCCCGGCGGTGAATTCACCAGCGAGCTCAGCCGCCTGCGCGTCGGCGACCAGTTGCTGGTGGATCGCCAGGCTTTCGGTTTCCTCACCCTCGATCGCTTCCCCGATGGTCGCGACCTGTGGCTGCTGTCCACCGGCACCGGCCTGGCGCCGTTCCTGTCGATCCTGCAGGACTTCGAGGTGTGGGAGCGCTTCGAGACCATCAAGCTGGTCTACAGCGCCCGCGAGGAAAAGGAGCTGGCCTACCGCGACCTGATCGCCAGCTTCGGCGCGATGGAGCACCTGGCTGAACATATCCACAAGCTGCAGTTCATTCCGGTGGTCACCCGCGAGCAGGTGCCCGGCTGCCTGAATGCGCGGATCACCACGCTGATCGAGAACGGCGAGCTGGAACGCGCCGCCGGGCTGGAACTCACTCCTGAGCATTCGCGGGTGATGCTCTGCGGCAACCCGCAGATGATCGAGGACACCCGTGCCGTGCTGAAGGCCCGCGGCATGAGCCTGGCGCTGACGCGCAAGCCCGGCCAGATCGCCGTGGAAAACTATTGGTGAGTGTCGCTCGATAGATTTTGAAAAGATTGTCCGCTTAGGGCGCCCGGCCTTTGCCCTTAGGATAAGCGTCCGTTTCCCCTTTTTCGGACCTCGATGGACAGTCAAAGTACGAAGCCGACCCCGGTGCCTACCCCCGTAGAGCCCGTGATCGGCGAACCTCCCCCGGCACCCGCGCTCGCGGACGCTGCTTCCCGGCCTGCCATGGCGCGCACCCAGCGAGGTGAGTCGGCATGGAATGGCTGATGGACCCCACGGCCTGGCTTGGCCTGCTCACCTTGATCCTGCTCGAGCTGGTGCTCGGCATCGACAACCTGGTCTTCATCGCGATCCTCGCGGACAAGCTGCCGCCGCACCTGCGCGACCGCGCGCGGCTGATCGGCCTGTCGCTGGCGCTGCTGATGCGCCTGGGCTTGCTGGCAAGCATTTCCTGGCTGGTCACGCTCACCGAGCCGTTGGTCGAAGTATTCGGCAAGAGCTTCTCCGGCCGTGACCTGATCATGCTGTTCGGTGGCCTGTTCCTGTTGTTCAAGGCGACCCTGGAGCTGCACGAGCGCCTGGAGGGCCGCGTGCACACTTCCAATGGCAAGCGCGTCTATGCCGCCTTCTGGCCGGTAGTGGCGCAGATCGTGGTGCTGGACGCGGTGTTCTCCCTCGACGCGGTGATCACCGCCGTGGGCATGGTCGACCAGCTGGAAGTGATGATGATCGCGGTCATCTTCTCCATCGGCCTGATGATGGTCGCCAGCAAGCCGTTGACCCGCTTCGTCAACGAGCACCCGACGGTGATCATGCTCTGCCTGGGCTTCCTGCTGATGATCGGCTTCAGCCTGACCGCCGAAGGCCTGGGCTTCCACATCCCGAAAGGCTACCTGTACGCCGCCATCGGCTTCAGCCTGCTGATCGAGATGGCCAACCAACTGGTGCGCTGGAAGCGCCAGAAGAGCCAGCGCGGGCAACGTGGCCTACGCCAGCGCACCGCGCACGCCGTACTGCGCCTGATGGGTGGCAAGGTGGATGCCGACGAGGTGGGCGAGGAGATCGCTGACCTGGTCGGCCCGGCGGAGGGCAGCGAAGCGCCGTTCGACCGCCGCGAGCGGGTCATGATCAGTGGTGTGCTGGGCCTGGCCGAGCGCCCGGTGAAAGCCGTGATGATCGACCGCCAGCGGGTGCACCGCGTGGACGTCGCCGACAGCCCGGAGAACATCCGCCGCGCGCTGCTGGAGTCGCCGTACTCCCGATTGCTGGTGATCCGTGAAGGCAATATCGACGAGCCGCTGGGCTATGTGCACAAGAAGGAACTGTTCGCGGACCTGTTGCAGGGCCGAGAGCTGGACATCCTGCCTCTATTGCGCGAGCCGTTGAGCCTGCCGGACAGCAGCACTGTGCTGGGCGCGCTGGAATTGATGCGCGAGGCCTCGACCCACCTGGCCTTTGTGGTCAACGAGTTCGGTGGCTTCGAAGGCATGCTGAGCATGACCGACGTGCTGGAGGCCATCGCCGGCGAGCTGCCTGATGCCAGCGAAGTCTCCGGCACTGATATCGAGCCCGATGCCGCTGGCTACCGGGTGGACGGTGCGGTGACGCTGAGTGCGCTCGCCGAGCGGGTCGGCTTCCACGCCCGCCCGACAGCGGAGTACCAGACCCTCGGCGGGCTGGCGCTCAAGCACCTTGGCCGCTTGCCGGCCAAGGGAGACACGCTGGAGCTGGGGGGCTGGCGCCTGGAAGTGACGGACGTCAGCGAGCGGCGCATAGGCCGCGTGCTGCTGACGCCGCCAGCCTGACCCGGCCGATGATCAGCGATCTGCTCAGGGAGCGCGGTTGTTCTGCTGCTTGAGCAGGTCGCGGATCTCGGTCAGCAGGGTTTCCTCGGGGGTCGGCACCGGCGGAACGCTGGGCTCCACGGCCTCTTCGCGCTTGAGGCGGTTGATCGCCTTCACGCCCATGAAGATGGCGAATGCGACGATGATGAAGTCCAGGCAGGTCTGAATGAACTTGCCGTAGGCCAGGACCACCGCGGGCACGTCGCCTTCGGCGGCCTTGAGCGTGATCGCCAGGTCGGAGAAGTCCACGCCACCGATCAGCAGGCCAATGGGCGGCATGATCACGTCACCGACGAAGGACGAGACGATCTTGCCGAAGGCGGCGCCGATGATGATACCGACGGCCATGTCGACCACGTTGCCCTTGACGGCGAAGGCCTTGAATTCGCTAAGCAGACTCATGCACAGACTCCTTGTTACGCAATAGATGGGGACAGGCGCAGTTTAGCGGCCCGTCGTCGTCTGAACACCCCGGCAGCGTCCAATTCACACCGTATGACCGGCGGTGCTGGGCGGGTTCACAACCTGGTCTAGGATTACCGGGCAACCCATCACGCCCACGCATCCACAGAAGGAGGCCCGCCATGCCGCTCGAGCATCATCCGCTGTCCCGCGAATTTCCCGAGCAGAAGGCCCTGATGACCCGATTGCACGGGAAAGACGCCAATTTCACCCGCATGGCCGCCAGCTACGAGGAGCTGGACAAGAAGATCTACGACATCGAGGACGGCCGCGAAGCGATGGACGACCTCGCTCTCAACTCCCTCAAGCTGCAACGCGTGACACTGAAGGACGAGATTGCCGACCTGCTCAAGCGATCCGGTTGAGCTTGACCAGAGTCAAGGGTGTTGGGCGGAGCGAGGCGTAGGCTCCTGTCATCCTTTTCCAACCGGTGCCACCGCCATGCGTAAAGCCATTTCGTCCTCTGGCAAGTCCGTCACCAAGCCCTCCAAGCGTAACGTCGAAGCCCTGCGAGCCCAGGAGCGCCTGGTACGCATGAAGCTGCAGTACGAATTGCTGGACCAGCGTATCGGGCGTGTGGAGGAGGGCATCGAGCGCCCTGATTGCACCCTCGCTTCGCTGCTGATGCGCCGCGAGAGCCTCAAGCATGACATGGAGAGCCAGTACCGCCGCCTGGCGGGCTGAAGCGCCTGGCCCGATTGGCTATGATGCGGGCTTTGTCTTTGACGGAGTCCGCCCATGGCCAAGGCCAAGCGCATGTACGGCTGCACCGAGTGCGGTGCCACCTATCCCAAATGGGCCGGGCAATGCCCTGACTGCGGCGCCTGGAACACCCTGGTCGAGGCCGTCATAGACACCACGCCCACCGGTGGCTCCGGCAGCAGCAGCTCCGGCCGTGGCGGTTGGGCTGGTCAGCAGGCCAACATCAAAACCCTCGCCGAAGTCAGCGTCGAGGAGATGCCGCGCTTCTCCACCGCCTCGGCGGAACTGGACCGTGCCCTGGGCGGCGGCCTGGTCGACGGCTCGGTGGTGCTGATTGGCGGCGACCCCGGTATCGGCAAGTCCACCATCCTTCTGCAAACCCTCTGCAACATCGCCACGCGCCTGCCGGCGCTCTATGTCACCGGCGAGGAATCCCAGCAGCAGGTCGCCATGCGCGCCCGCCGCCTGGGCCTGCCCGAAGACAAGCTCAAGGTCATGACCGAGACCTGCATCGAGACCATCATCGCCACGGCGCGCCAGGAGCAGCCCAAGGTGATGGTGATCGACTCGATCCAGACCATCTTCACCGAGCAGTTGCAATCCGCGCCCGGCGGCGTCGCCCAGGTGCGCGAGAGTGCGGCGCTGCTGGTTCGGTTCGCCAAGCAGAGCGGAACGGCAATCTTCCTGGTTGGTCACGTGACCAAGGAAGGTTCGCTGGCGGGCCCGCGCGTGCTGGAACACATGGTCGACACCGTGCTGTATTTCGAGGGCGAATCCGATGGCCGCCTGCGCCTGCTGCGAGCGGTGAAGAACCGCTTTGGCGCGGTGAACGAGTTGGGTGTTTTCGCCATGACCGACCGCGGGCTGAAGGAAGTATCCAACCCTTCGGCGATTTTCCTGACCCGTGCTCAGGAATCGGTGCCGGGCAGCGTGGTCATGGCTACCTGGGAAGGTTCGCGGCCGATGCTGGTGGAAGTACAGGCGCTGGTCGACACCAGTCACCTGGCCAATCCGCGCCGGGTGACCCTGGGCCTGGACCAGAACCGCCTGGCCATGCTGCTGGCGGTTCTGCACCGCCACGGCGGTATCCCGACCTACGACCAGGACGTATTCCTCAACGTGGTCGGTGGGGTGAAGGTGCTGGAAACCGCATCGGACCTGGCGCTGATGGCGGCGGTGATGTCCAGCCTGCGCAACCGTCCGCTGGATCACCAGTTGCTGGTGTTTGGCGAGGTCGGCCTGTCCGGTGAGGTGCGCCCGGTGCCCAGTGGTCAGGAGCGTCTGAAGGAGGCCGCCAAGCACGGTTTCAAGCGCGCCATCGTGCCCAAGGGCAACGCGCCGAAGGAGTCACCGCCCGGCCTGCAGGTCATCGCCGTTACGCGCCTGGAGCAGGCGCTGGATGCGTTGTTCGAATAGAGGCTCTTTGTAGGAGCGAGCTTGCGCGCGAACTCTCACCGGCGGCTCCGGAGTCAGGCTGTTCGCGAGCAAGCTCGCTCCTACAGGATCGGCTCAATGCTCGCTGAGCAACGTCAGCTCACGCTCCAGCAGCGATTCGTCCCCCAGGTTCAGCTCCACCAGGCGGCGCAGATGGCTGATGGAGTCCAGGTCGATGTGCCGGCAGTTGAACCCCAGCAGGCCTTCACGCTCCCAGGCGAGGTCGGCCTCCATATAGACGTTGACGTCGAAGCCCAGGTAGATGCGCACCTGCACCGGTTCCTGCGCGACTATGTTCCAGTGCTCCGGACGTTGCACCAGCAGGCCTTGCAGGGACAGATCGAGCAGCGTCACCTTCCAGCGCAGGTCGCCCTGGCTGATCTCCGTGCCGGCGTCGAAGGCGATGCGCTGGAAGCGCCGGCGCTCGTCGTGATCGTCAGTCATGTCGTGGCTCTCCGGCCGTTTCTGCTTCGCCTCACTATAGACAGAAGCCACGGGTAATGCGTCGAGCAGCCCTGCCGCCGATGTTTCGTCTGTCAGACACATCCTGCGTCGGTTTGACAGGGTGCCAGGCCTCGCCAAAGCTGCATGAGCGTTAATCCAATACCAACTGCGGAGTGCAGACGATGAATAAGAAGCTCGTGAGCAAGGGTCTGATCATTGGGGTGCTGAGCGCCGCCAGTCTGTTGGCGCAAGCCGATGAGGCGGGGCAGAGCGGCAAGGGATGCGGTTGGGGCAACATGGTCTTCGACGGTCAGCGCGGTCTGTTCCCGCACCTGCTCGCCACCACCACCAACGGCACCTCGGGTAATGCCACCTTCGGCCTGACCTCCGGTACCAACGGTTGCGATGCCAGCCAGCGCATCAGTTACGGCGGCCGCTCGATCTTCGCCATGAACGGCATGCTCGACAACATCGCCGAGAACATGGCGCAGGGGCATGGCGAGGCGCTGGATGCCTACGCTGTCCTGCTGGGCATTCCGGCACAGGATCGCGCGCACTTCGCTCAAGTCACCCAGCAGCATTTCGGGGAGATCTTCGCTTCCAAGGACGCCACCGGCGAGCAGGTGCTGAACAACACCCTGGCGGTGATGAGCCGCGATCAGGTGCTGGCGCAGTACGCCAAGCAACCGGCCTGATTCATCGCCACACCACGAAGGGCCCGCCAATTGGCGGGCTTTTTCGTTTCCTGACTGTGCGGTCGGAATTCGATTGACCTCCGGCAATAAGCGCGTAATCGCCCTAGACTAAGGTCGTATGAATGGGTCGCGGGAAAGGACTAGAATTTTTCTGCGAATTCTCGCCTTCAATCTGTCGGAAGCCTCGCTATGACTAATAACAACAACCTGCTACGTCACCTCGCCTGGCTGGCGGTGGCGATAGTTGGTGCATTTGCCTTGGGAGTCGTGGCGCTACGCCGCGGCGAAGCCATCAACGCACTGTGGATCGTCGTCGCGGCCGTCGCCATCTATCTGGTCGCCTACCGCTACTACAGCCTGTTCATCGCCACCAAGGTGATGCAACTTGACCCCAATCGAGCGACCCCAGCGGTGCTCAACAACGACGGCCTGGACTACGTCCCGACCAACAAGCACATCCTCTTCGGTCACCATTTCGCCGCCATCGCCGGCGCCGGCCCGCTGGTCGGTCCCGTACTGGCCGCGCAGATGGGCTACCTGCCCGGCACGCTCTGGCTGATCGCCGGCGTGGTCCTGGCCGGCGCCGTGCAGGATTTCATGGTGCTGTTCATCTCCAGCCGCCGCAATGGGCGCTCGCTGGGTGAGCTGGTACGCGAGGAAATGGGGCAGGTGGCGGGGACCGTCGCCCTGTTCGGCGCGTTCCTGATCATGATCATTATCCTCGCAGTGCTCGCGCTGATCGTGGTGAAGGCCCTGGCCGAAAGCCCGTGGGGCATGTTCACCGTGATGGCGACCATCCCGATCGCGATCCTCATGGGCGTGTACATGCGCTACGTCCGCCCGGGCCGCATTGGCGAGATTTCCGTGGTGGGCATCGTGCTGCTGCTGGGTTCCATCTGGCTCGGTGGCCAGATTGCCGCCAGCCCCGAATGGGCCCCGGTGTTCACCTTCCATGGCGTGCAGATCGTCTGGATGCTGATCGCCTACGGTGCCATCGCCTCGGTGCTGCCGGTCTGGCTGCTGCTGGCGCCGCGTGACTACCTGTCGACCTTCCTCAAGATCGGCACCATCATCGCGCTGGCCATCGGCATCCTGATCGTCATGCCGGAACTGAAGATGCCGGCCCTGACCCAGTTCACCGATGGCACCGGCCCGGTGTGGAAAGGCGGCCTGTTCCCGTTCCTGTTCATCACCATTGCCTGTGGCGCCGTCTCCGGCTTCCACGCGCTGATCTCCTCGGGCACCACGCCCAAGCTGCTCAACCGCGAGCCCGACGCCCGCTACATCGGCTACGGCGGCATGCTGATGGAGTCCTTCGTGGCGATCATGGCGATGGTTGCCGCCTCGGTCATCGAGCCGGGCATCTACTTTGCCATGAACAGCCCGCCGGCCGTGGTCGGCACTGACGTTACCGCGGTGGCCGCGACCGTCAGCAGCTGGGGCTTCACCATCACCCCGGAAGTGCTGGCCCAGACCGCCAAGGACATCGGCGAGACCACCATCCTGGCTCGTGCCGGTGGTGCGCCGACCCTCGCCGTGGGCATCGCGCACATCCTTCACCAGGTTCTGCCGGGTGAGAACACCATGGCCTTCTGGTATCACTTCGCGATTCTCTTCGAGGCGCTGTTCATCCTCACCGCGGTGGACGCCGGTACCCGTGCCGGTCGCTTCATGCTGCAGGACCTGCTGGGCAACTTCGTCCCGGCGCTGAAGAAAACCGACTCCTGGACCGCCAACATCGTCGGCACCGGCGGCTGCGTCGCGCTGTGGGGCTGGCTGTTGTACCAGGGTGTGGTCGATCCGTTGGGTGGCATCAACACGCTGTGGCCGCTGTTTGGCATCTCCAACCAGATGCTCGCCGGCATTGCGCTGATGCTCGCCACCGTCGTGCTGATCAAGATGAAGCGCCAGCAGTACGTCTGGGTGACCGCCCTGCCGGCCGCCTGGCTGCTGATCTGCACCACCACCGCCGGCCTGATCAAGCTGTTCGACAGCAACCCGGCCGTGGGCTTCATCGCCCTGGGCAAGAAGTACTCGGCCGGCCTGGACGCCGGGCAGATCATCGCCCCGGCCAAGGACATTACGCAGATGCAACACGTGATGATGAACGCCTACATCAACGCCGGCCTCACCGTGCTGTTCCTGCTGGTGGTGCTCTGCGTGCTGGTGTATGCCATCAAGGTTGGCGCGGCTGCCTGGACCAAGAAGGAACGCACCGACAACGAGTCGCCGTTCCAGCCGATCCCGGACGCCTGACGGAGGTTCATCATGTTCAACGACCTCAGCCGCATGGGTAAGTATCTCGGGCAGGCCGCGCGCATGCTGGTCGGCATGCCCGATTACGACACCTACGTTCAGCACATGCAGAACAAGCACCCGGACAAGACTCCGATGACCTACGAGGAGTTCTTCCGCGAGCGCCAGGAAGCGCGCTACGGCGGCGGCAAGGGGAGGCCGATCCGCTGCTGCTGATGCGATGAAACTGGCTGCGCGGCCGGTGCTGCGTTGCCAGCGGCCGGAAAAATGCGCATCTACTGAAGTAGACTCCGCTTTTTCCTGCCACTGGCGCCTTGCGTCGCCTGCCTCGCCGACGTTTCATAAAATAGAAATGCGGGCCGCGAGCGATCGCGGCCCGTTTTCTTTTCCGATTGCCTGGATGTTCCCATGACCGATTCCGCAAGCGTGCCGCAGATTCCGGTGACTGTTCTCACCGGCTTCCTCGGGGCCGGCAAGACCACCCTGCTCAAGTACATCCTCAAGGCCGAGCACGGCCTGAAGATCGCCGTGATCGAGAACGAATTCAGCGAGACGCCCATCGATGCCCAATTGCTCGGCGACGATGCGGTGCAGGTGACGACGCTGTCCAACGGCTGCGTCTGCTGCACCATCAATAACGACCTCGAGCGTGCGCTCTACGTCCTGCTGGAGCGCCGCGACAACGGCGAGCTGGATTTCGACCGCCTGGTGATTGAGTGCACCGGCCTGGCCGACCCGGCCCCGGTGGCGCAGACCTTCTTCGTCGACGAGACCCTGCGCGAGCGCTATCTGCTCGACGGCATCATCACCCTGGTGGACGCCGCCAATGCCGACCGCCACCTGCAGGAGGCCATTGCCCAGGCCCAGGTGGGCTTCGGCGACCGCATCCTGGTGAGCAAGCGCGACCTGGTGTCGCCGGAACAGTACGACGCGCTGGTCGAGCGCCTGCAGCGCATCAATCGGCGCGCCGAAATCCACGCGGTGGAGCACGGCGCCATCGAACTGGAACGCCTGCTCGACGTGCGCGGTTTCAACCTCAATGCCGACGTTGGCCTGCGCCCGCTGCTGCGCCCGGTGCGCCCGGCGGCGGATACCACCGACCGCATCACCACCCTGGTGCTGCGCAGCGACAATCCGCTGGATATCGAGCGTCTCAGCGAGTTCATGGACGACCTGCTGCAATGGCACGGCAACTCGCTGCTGCGCTACAAGGGCGTGCTGAACATCGCCGGTGAGGAGCGCCGCCTGGTGTTCCAGGGCGTGCTGCGGCTCTATGGATTCGACTGGGATACCGAGTGGAAGGGCGACGAACAGCGCGAGAGCGTGATCGTCTTCATCGGCGACAACCTGCCCGAAGAGGAAATTCGCCGGGGCTTCGATCGCATCACCGGCGGCCCGACCGCCTGAATGAAAACGCCCGGCCAATGCCGGGCGTTTTGCTCTCTGTAGGAGCGAGCTTGCTCGCGAACCAGCGCTCTCGTCTAACTCCAGTTTTTCAACACTCGCGCCGCACAGTCCCCTCTCCCCAACCCTCTCCCTGAAGGGAGAGGGGGCCGCCCAGTGCGGTGGCGGCCTTCGGCGTAAGCCGGGAGCTGCGGTTCGCGAGCAGGCTCGCTCCTACACAAAAGCGGCGTGGCGTTACTCAGCCGCCAATCAGATGCTTGAGCGGGTGATAGTCCGCCTTCAGGTTCCCCGCCGCCTTGATGATCGCCTGTTCGATGGCGTTCAGGTGCATGCAGGTCAGCTCGATGGCCGCCGCCTGGTTACCCGCTTCGATGTAGTCGATCAACTTCTGGTGCTCGTTGCCGCGGCAGGTCTCGTGCTGGTCGTCGTCCAGCGTGGTGGCGTAGAGCGAGGCGCGCTCGATCAGCTTGCGGAAGAAATCCAGTAGCACCGGATTGTTCAGCGCTGCCGCGAGCTTGAGATGGAACTCGCCGAGCAGGTGGACGAATCGTGCATGGTCGTGGTCATGGGTTGCCTCTTCCAGCGCCACGTGGTCACGCAGGTCCTGGATGATCGCGCTGTCTGCGCGGCGGCAGAGTTCGCTGACGATGCCGATCTCGATCAGCCGCCGCGTTTCGAACAGCGAGCGGATCTCCTCGTCGCTGGGTAATGACACCCATGCACCCTTGTTGAGCGCGCTGGACACCAGCCCATCCGCTTCCAGATGTTTCAGCGCCGCGCGTACCGAAGTGCGGCTGACCTTGAACAAATCCGCCAATGCCGCCTCGCCGAGCTTCATGCCCGGGCGCAGGCTGCGCTTGCTGATCGCCTCGTAAACCCCTTGGTAGACGCGTTCCACCGTGGATTCGGGGTGCTTCTCCGTCATGAGCGACTCCGCCTCTTGCTTGACCCTTCAAAGGATGCCGCAAAACCGTCCGTGCAAAACCAGTTGCAGAAGAAAAATACATCAGCTATTTCTAGATTGCATTCAAATATTGCATACAAAAACAAGAGGAATGCACCAAAATGAATCACTCGTCGTCAGTCGAGGTGCGTCGGGTCAGCAAGCGCTACACCGATGATCCCAACGTCGCTCCCGCCCTCAACGAAGTGTCGGTCGACATCGCCCACAACGAATTCTTCACCCTGCTGGGGCCGTCCGGCTGCGGCAAGACCACGCTGCTGCGTAGCATCGCCGGGTTCGAGAACGTCACCTCCGGCGACATCCTCGTCGGCGGCGAGCGGGTCAACGACCTGCCTCCCTACCGCCGCCGCATCAACACCGTGTTCCAGAGTTACGCCCTGTTCCCGCACATGTCGGTGAGCGAGAACATCGCCTTCGGCCTGGAGATGCAGGGCCTGCAGCGCTCGGAGATTCCGAAGCGGGTGAAGGAGATGCTCGCGCTGGTGCAGATGGAACACCTGGCGCGACGCAAGCCGGCCGAGCTCTCCGGCGGCCAGCAACAACGTGTGGCCCTGGCCCGTGCGCTGGCGCCCAAGCCTTCGGTCCTGCTGCTCGACGAGCCGCTGTCCGCGCTGGACCTGAAGCTGCGCAAGGAAATGCAGGTCGAGCTCAAGCGTGTTCAGGAAGAGGCGGGCATCACCTTCATCTTCGTCACCCACGACCAGGAAGAAGCGCTGACCCTGTCCGACCGCATTGCCGTGATGTCCCACGGCAACATCATGCAGATCGGCACGCCCAACGAAATCTACGAACGCCCGACGCATCGCTTCGTCGCGCAGTTCATCGGCGACATCAACTTCCTCCCCGGCCAGATGCGCCAGGGCGGCTTCCACCCCAACGCCATGGCCGCGGAAATCCCCTGCGAGCTGCCTGCCGGCCTCAGCAGCGCCAGCGTGCAGCTGGCCTTCCGCCCGGAGCGCTCCAAGCTGGTCGACCCCTCGCAGCCGCACCATCTGCGCGCGGTGATCGAGACGGTGATGTACGTCGGCACCGCCACGCTGTATCGCTGCCGCCTGCCCGATGCCTCGCAGATCACCCTGCGCGAGAGCAACGAGGGCGGCCGCGCCCGTGACGTCGGCGAGGCGGTGGCGGTGCATCTGCCGCCCCAGGCCTGCCTGCTGATGGAGGCTTGAGATGAAGGAGTCGCCCACCACCCGCCGCCTGTTGCTGCTCAGCCCGGTGGCGCTGACGCTGCTCGGGCTGATTGCCATACCGCTTGCAATCATGGGCTACATCAGCCTGCTGCCGCGCAACCTCTACGGCGGCGTCGACTGGCACGCCGACTGGCAGATCCAGAGCTACGTGCAGCTGTTCTTCCAGGAGGATTTCGACGGCAACCTGGAGCTCAACTGGGTCTATGCCCAGGCGCTGCTGCGCTCGCTGTTCCAGGCCGGCGGCACCACGCTGCTGTGCTTCCTCTTCGGCTTCCCGGTGGCGCTGTGGATGACCAGCCTGAGCGAGCGCTCGCGCAACCTCATGGTGTTGCTGATCACCATCCCGTTCTGGACCAACCTGCTGATCCGCAACTACGCCTGGCTGATCATCCTGCGCGAGCACGGCTGGATCGCCCAGACGGTCAACGCGCTGTTCCCCCAGGCCGGCGGCATCACCCTGCTGTACAACGACTTCGCGGTCTGCGTCGGCCTGGTCTACAGCTTCCTGCCGTTCATGATCCTGCCGATCTACTCGACCCTGGAGAAGCTCGACTGGCGCCTCGTCGAAGCCGCCTACGACCTCGGTGCCAACCGCTGGAAGGCACTGCGTCGGGTGATCCTGCCGCTGTCCATGCCGGGCGTGATCGCCGGCTCCCTGCTGGTGTTCGTGCCGAGCCTGGGCGCCTTCATCACCCCGGCCATCCTCGGCGGCGGCAAGACGCTGATGATCGGCAACCTGATCCAGCAGCAGTTCGGCACCGCGCGCAACTGGCCCCTGGGCGGTTCGCTGTCGTTCCTGCTGCTGGCGATCATGCTGCTCGCGCTGATCGCGTTCGCCCTCTATAGCCGCCGCGCCGCCAAGGCTGTCCACCTGGGAGCTTCCGCATGATCGCCCAGCACCTGAAGAAACTCCCCGGCACCCGCGAGACCAGCCTGTTGGTGCTGGCCTACCTGTACCTGCCGATCTTCGTGTTGATCGCCTACAGCTTCAACGCCAACCGTTCGGCCACGGTGTGGACCGAATTCTCCTTCGCCTGGTACGGCAAGATCGTCGCCAACCCGTCGATCCAGGCGGCGGCGTTCAACTCGCTGGTGGTTGCCGGCTTCGCCACCGTGCTGTCCACGGCGATCGCCCTGGCGGCGGCGCTGGCGACCTCGCGGCCGTTCTACGGGCGGCGGATGGTGGAGGGCGGCATCAACCTGCCGCTGATCCTGCCGGAGATCGTCATCGCCGTGGCCACGCTGCTGCTGTTCATGTCGCTGGGCATCAAGCTCGGCCTGATGACGGTGATCGTCGCCCACGTCGGCTTCTGCATTCCGTTCGCCTACCTGCCGATCCGCGCGCGCCTGAACGACCTGGACAAGAGCCTGCTGGAAGCCGCCGGCGACCTCTACGCCAGCCCGTACCAGGTGTTCCGCCGCGTGACGCTGCCGCTGTTGTGGCCGGCGGTGCTGTCCGGTGCGGTGCTGGCATTCGTGGTCAGCCTCGACGACTTCATCATGACCTTCTTCGTCGCCGGCCCCGGTTCGACGACGCTGCCGGTCTACATCTTCTCGGCCATCAAGGCCGGGGTAACGCCCGAGATCAACGCCATCTCGACCCTCATGCTGGTGATTTCCATCGTCCTCGTGGTGCTGTCGTACTGGCTCGGCCAGCGCGGCAAACCGGACGCTTGATAACGACTGCCGACCCTGACCTTTAGCTTTTCGGAGAGCCCTATGAAGTTGAATGCCCTGCGTCACGGCCTTGCCGGTTTGTCTCTCGCCCTGCTGGCCGCCGGCGTCGCCCAGGCCGAGGAACCCAAGCAGCTGTTCTTCTACAACTGGACCGACTACTACCCCGTGGAACTGCTGGCCAAGTTCGAGAAGGAGACCGGCATCAAGGTCACCATGGACGGCTACGACAGCAATGAAACCCTGCTGGCGAAACTGCAGGCCGGCGGTGCGGCATACGACGTGATCGTGCCGTCGCACTCGATCATGCAGACGCTGATCAATCAGAACCTGCTGCTGGAAATCGACACGCCGACGCTGGCCAACTTCCAGTTCGTCAAACCGGCCTTCCGCGATCCGGGCTTCGATCCCGGCCGCAAGTACTCGGCGCCATACCTGTGGGGCACCACCGGTTTCTCCTACGACAGCGCGCGGGTGCCGGGCGGCAAGCTGGATGACTCGTGGAAGGAGTTCTTCGAGCCGCGTCCGGAGCTGCAGGGGCAGGTCGCCGCGCTCGACACGCCGAGCAGCCTGATCAACGCCGCCGCACATTACCTCAACGTCGACGAGTGCACCGAGAACCCGCAGGACGCGAAGAAAATCCTCGAACTGCTGCAGAAGCAGAAGCCCTTCCTGAAGATGTACAGCTCGGACAACACCGTGGACCGCATGGCCTCCGGCGAAGTAGTGCTGATGCAGAACTGGAACGGCTCCACCGCGCGCGCCACGTTGCAGAAGAGCACCATCAAGTACGTCTACCCACGCGAGGGCGTGGCCTCCTTCCAGGACAACTTCGCCGTGCCGAAAAGCGCGCCGCACCCGGAGAACGCCAAGGTCTTCATCAACTGGATGATGAAGCCGGAGAACGCTGCCGCAGTGACCAACGCCATTGCCTATTCCAACGGCATCCAGACCGACCAGCTGCTCGACGCCAAGTGGAAGGTCATGGACGCCATCAACATGCCGGAGGAATACGCACAGCGCCTGCGTCTGGAAAAGGAATGCAGCAACAAGTCCCGCGAGCTGCAGGACCGCATCTGGTCCAAGCTCAAGGGCTGACGCACCGCTTTCGCTTTTCGTAGGAGCGAGGGGACGCCTAGTCCTTGCTCGCGAACCGCTTGATGCCGGCGTCAGGGCGGAATCCGTTCGCGAGCAAGCTCGCTCCTACAGGTTTGAACCCGGAGCACGCGTCGACGAGCTCAGCGGCGGATAACCGCAAGCGGGTATCCGCCCTACGTTTTCAACAAGATCGAGGTCCCCATGACCGACAGCTACTGGCTGCGCAACATCCGTCCGCTGGGCAACGCCGCGGAAGACTTCCTCATTCGTAATGGCCGCATCGCCGAACGCCGCCCCGCTAGCGGTGCCGACATCCAACCGGGTGACATCGACGGCGCCGGCCAGTTGCTCGTGCCGCCACTGGTAGAGAGCCACTGCCATCTGGACAAGACCCTCTGGGGTCAACCCTGGCGCCCCAACAGCGCCGGCCCCACGCTCAAGGACTACATCGCCAACGAGCGCCGCGTACTGCGCGAGATCGAAGCACCGATCTCCGAGCGTGCCGGCGCGCTCCTGGAGCAATGCATCGCCCGCGGCTCGCTGACCTTCCGCTGCCACGTCGACATTGATCCCGAGCTGGGCCTGCGCCACGTCGTCGCCATGCAGGCGCTGCGCGAACGTTACGCCGACCTGATCGACATGGAGTTCGTGGTCTTTCCGCAGACTGGCCTGGTCAGCCGCCCCGGCACCGCCGAACTGATGCGCGAGGCCATGCAGCTGGGTGTGGAAAATGTCGGCGGCCTGGATCCCTGCGGCATTGATGACGACCCCATCGCCCAACTGGATATCGTCTTCGGCCTCGCTGTGGAGTTTGGCCGGGGCGTGGACATCCACCTGCACGACAAGGGCGAACTCGGTCTCTGGCAGATCGCCCGCATCGCCGATTACACCGAGCGCCACGGTCTGCAAGGCAAGGTCATGATCAGCCACGCCTACTGCCTGGGCATGGCGCCCTGGGAGCAGGTCGAGCCGCTCGCCGAGCGACTCTCCGAGCTGGGCATTTCCCTGATGAGCTCCGCCCCGGCCGATACGCCGGTGCCGCCGTTCCTTGCGCTGCGCGACGCCGGTGTGAACCTGTGCCTGGGCAGCGACGGTATCCGCGATGCCTGGTCGCCCATGGGCAATGGCGACATGCTCGAACGCGCCATGCTGCTGGCCTTCCGCTTCGACCTGTGCAAGGACGAAGACCTTGCCGCCGCGTTTGCCGCCGCCACCGCCAACGGTGCGCGAGCGCTGGGCCGTGATCCTGCACACATCGAAGTCGGCGCAGCAGCAGACTTCCTCCTGCTGCCGGTCCAGACCCTCGGCGAAGCCGTGGTTGCACGCCCGGCGCAGCGCCAGGTATTCAAATCCGGCAGGCTGATCGCCGAGCAGGGTCGCCTGTTGGAGTCGCGTCTGTGAACACCCCTCGTATCGGCCTGAAAGCCAGCTTCGTGGTCGGCTTCGACGGTCGCCGACACGTGCTCTGGCGCCACGGCGAAGTCGTGTTCGAAGGCGGGAAGATTGTCTTCGTCGGCCGCGGTTTTCCCGGCGAAGTCAGCCAGTGGATCGACTACGGCCAGGCGCTGATCGGCCCCGGCTTCATCGATCTCGATGCGCTTGGCGACCTCGACTCCACCGTGCTCACCTTGGACAACGGCGCCGAGTGGAACATGGGTCGCGTCTGGTCCGAGGACTATCTGCGCGCTGGCCCGAGCGAGTGCTACAGCCCGGACGAAGAGCTGTTCAAATACCGCTACGCCTTCACCCAACTGATCCGCAACGGCATCACCACCGCCATGCCGATCACCTCGATGTACTACCGGCGCTGGGCCGAGCATTACGACGAATTCGCCGGGGTTGCTGCGCTGTCGGGCGAACTTGGCCTACGCACCTATCTCGGCCCCTGCTACATGAGCGGCATGACCTACGCCCGCGCCGACGGCAGCGCCGCGCAGCATTGGAACGAAGCTGCCGGCCTCGCCGGATTGAAGGAAGCCGAACGCTTCTTCCGCGACTTCGACGGTGCGCACAACGGTCTGGTGCGCGGTGCACTGCTACCTGACCGCATTGAAACCTGCACACCCGCATTGCTGGAGCGCACCGCCGCCGTGCAGCGCGAACTGGATGCGCCGCTGCGCCTGCATTGCTGCCAGTCGCGCTACGAAGTCGAACTTGTACGCCGGCTGCGCGATACCTCGTCGCTACAGTGGCTCGATAACTACGGCCTGCTCAACCCACGCAGCGTGCTGCCGCACGGCATTCTGCACAGTGGCGAACACGAACTGCAGCGCCTCGCCGATACCGGCGCGAGCCTCGTACATTGCCCCGTCGTGTTCGCTCGCGAAGGCGATGCGCTGGACTCCTTCGGCGCTTACCGCGCACGCGGTATCAACCTCGCCATGGGTACCGACACCTTCCCGGCGGACATGCTCGACAACCTGCGCCAGGGCCTGAACATCGCGCGGGTGAAGGAGGGTGATGCCGAGCACACGCGCATGCTCGACCTCTACAACGCCGCGACACTCGGCGGTGCCCAGGCGTTGGGCCGCGATGACCTCGGCCGCCTCGCTCCAGGCGCCCGCGCAGACATCACGGTGTTCCGCCTCGGTACGTTCCACCAGGGGCCATTCTTCGATCCGCTGAAGAATCTGTTCACCGCGGGGCGGGGCGACGACTGCATTGCCAGCTTCATCGACGGCCGCAGCGTCATGCAGGACGGACAGGTGATCGGCGCCGACTACGCCGACCTGCAACGCCGCGCTGATGCGCTGTTCCAGAAGCAGATGCAGCACCACGCCGAGCGTGCCTTCGGCAACCCGCCGTGGCGCACGCTGTTCCATTCCGCGATTCCCTTTGCCGACTCGTACAGTGCCGATGCACCGCTGCTCGATGCGCGCGCACTGTCTGCCCATTGAAGGACCACCCCATGCTCAGCTTCGACTTCCAGCAGCTGTCCGCCCGCGAGAAATACAAGATCCTCATCGGCAGCGTGGTGCCGCGTCCCATCGCACTGGTCACCACCATCGACGCCGAAGGCCGCCCCAACGCCGCGCCCTTCAGCTTCTTCAATGCGTTGTCGGCCGATCCGCCGATCCTAGCCCTGGGCGTGGAGAACTACAGCGACCTGAGCCCTAAGGACACCACGCTGAACATCCGGCAGAACCAGGAATTCACCGTGAACATCGTTTCCGACGCGTTGGTGGAAGCCATGAACGTCTGCGCCGTGCCCTTCGAGCCGGGCTTCGACGAACTGGTCGCCGCCGGCCTCACCGCCATCCCTGGCACCCGCGTCGGCTGCCCGCGCATCGGCGAGGCGCCGGTGGCGCTGGAGTGCCGGCGGATGATGGCGCTGTCCATCGGCCAGTCGCGGGAAATCATCCTCGGCGAGGTGCTGATGGCCCACGTGCGCGACGACCTGATCGACCCCGCCACGCTCTACATCGACCAACTCGGCCTCGACGCCATCGGCCGCATGGGCGGGCACGGCTATGCGCGCACACGGGAGTATTTCGACCTGCCGACGCGTTCGCTCAAGCAGTGGATGGAGGCTCCCGGCGCAGGGCAGCGCCTCTGGCCCGAAACCGAAGAGTTCGCCTGAACCCATGGAGGAGCGAGCTTGCTCGCGAACCCGCCCAACGCCGAATTACCCGGTGAATCCGTTCGCGAGCAAGCTCGCTCCTTCACAAAACATCCCGCAGAAATGAAAACGCCCGGCATCCTGCCGGGCGTTTTCATTTCACTCCAACACTTACTGCTGATGCAGCTTCCACGCGTCCCCATGGGGCGCGGTGCCCTTGTCGTACGGGCGGAACAGGGTCATGTAGGCCAGGCCCAGCACGATCACGATGCCGCCCACCAGGATGATCCCGTAGTTCAGGTACCAGGGCGCATCCGGCGTGCGTGGCCAGGACATGTTGATGATCGCCAGCACGCCGTAGGTCAACGCCAGGATGTTCACGATCCAGCCCCAGTTGCCCAGGGTGAAGGCGCCGCTCGGCTTCCAGCCGCGCAGGCGGGCGAACAGGGCGCCACCGACGATCATCTGGAACGACAGGTAGATGCCGATGGCGGCGAAGCTCACCACCATGGCGATGGCATTTTGCAGGTAGAAGCCGGCACAGACGATCACGCTTGGGATCACGCCGCAGGCGATCAGCGCCGCGACTGGTACGTGGGTGTTGGGCGACAGGCGTTTGAGCAGGCCGCTGCCCATCACCATTTCGTCGCGGGCGTAGGAGTAGAGCAGGCGGCTGGCGGCGGCCTGCAGGCTGAGCACGCAGGAGACGAAGGAGACGATGATCACGGCCATCACCAGGCGCGCACCGGTCACGCCGAAGGCGTTGTCGAGGATGGTGGTCATCGGGTCCTTGTCGGCGCCGGAAATCACTGCCTGCATGTCCGGTACCGCGAGGATCAGCGCCAGGGCGGCGAAGATGGCTGCGCCGCCGCCGATCCAGATGGTCATGCGCATGGCCTTGGGAATCCGGCGGCTGGGGTTCGGGGTTTCCTCGGCGACATCACCGCAGGCCTCGAAGCCGTAGTAGAGGAACATCCCCGCCAGCGAGGCGGTGAGGAAGGCCGGCCAGTAGCTGCCGTCGATGCGGATGTCGAAGGTGTTGAACAGCACCGAGAACGGCTGGTGACGCTCGAAGATCAGCAGGTAGGTGCCGATCACCAGCGCGCCGAGCAGTTCGCAGATAAAGCCGAACATCGCCACGCGGGCCAGCAGCTTGGTGCCGGACAGGTTGAGCAGGGTGGCGATCACCGTCAGCGCCAGGGCGACGAAGGTGTTGGTCACCGGCGTGGATTCGAAGCCGAGCAGTGTGGCGATGTACGGGCCCGCGCCAAGTGCCACGGCGGCGATGGTCACGCACAGCGACACGGAGTAGATCCAGCCGACCATCCAGGCCCAGCGTTTGCCCACCAGGCGCCGAGCCCAGGGGTAGACGCCACCGGAGATGGGGAACTGCGAGACGACTTCGCAGAAGATCAGGCACACCAGCATCTGCCCGATACCCACCAGCAGGTAGGACCAGAACATCGGCGGTCCGCCGGCGGCCAGGCACAGGCCGAACAGGGTGTACACGCCGACCACCGGCGAGAGGTAGGTGAAGCCCAGGGCGAAGTTCTGCCAGAGGGTCATGCTGCGTTCGAAATTGGAGGTGTAGCCCAGCGCGCGGAGTTGCTCCGCGTCGCGGTCCAGGGCGGCGCCTGGCTGGATAGAGCTGTTCATCGTGGGGTTCCTGTCTGAGGTTTTCGCGTCGGCAGCCAATCGGGTGCAACGGAAAGCGTTGTTGTTATTGTTCGGCGCGCGGCATTAGCCGCGCGCCGTCTTGCTCCAAACCTCTCGTGTTCCGGATCGCGTTACAGCTTGATCCAGGTCGCCTTCAGCTCGGTGTATTTGTCGAAGGCGTGCAGCGACTTGTCACGCCCGTTGCCCGACTGCTTGAAGCCGCCGAAGGGCGCGGTCATGTCGCCGCCGTCGTACATGTTCACCCACACGCTGCCGGCGCGCAGGGCGCGAGCGGTGAGGTGGGCCTTGGAGATGTCGCGGGTCCACACTGCCGCCGCCAGCCCGTATTGGGTGTCGTTGGCGATGCGGATGGCCTCTTCGGCGTCCTCGAATTCGATGACCGAGAGCACCGGGCCGAAGATTTCCTCGCGGGCGATCTTCATCGCGTTGCTCACGCCGTCGAACAGGGTCGGCTCGACGTAGGTGCCACCGGTTTCCTCCAGCACGCGTTTGCCGCCGGTGAGGATCTTCGCGCCTTCGTCCTGGCCTGCCTGGATATAGCCGAGCACCTGCTCCAGCTGGCGACCATCGACCAGCGCGCCGACGTTGGTTTCCGGGTCCAGCGGATGGCCGGCTTTCCAACCTTTGAGCGCCTCGACCACCAGCGGCAGGAATTTCGCTTTGATCGATCTCTGCACCAGCAGGCGCGAGCCGGCGGTGCAGACTTCGCCCTGGTTGAAGGCGATGGCGGCGGCGGCAGCTTCGGCGGCGGCCTGCAGGTCCGGGGCATCCTCGAAGACGATGTTCGGGCTCTTGCCGCCGGCTTCCAGCCAGACGCGCTTCATGTTCGACTCGCCGGCATAGACCATCAGTTGCTTGGCGATCTTGGTGGAGCCGGTGAAGACCGCGGTATCGACGTCCATGTGCAGCGCCAGGGCTTTGCCGACGGTATGCCCGTAGCCGGGCAGCACATTCAGCACGCCGGCGGGCAGGCCCGCGTCGATGGCCAGCTGGGCGATGCGGATGGCGGTGAGCGGCGAGCGCTCCGACGGCTTGAGGATCACCGAGTTGCCAGTGGCCAGCGCCGGGCCGAGCTTCCAGGCCGCCATCATCAGCGGGAAATTCCACGGCACGATGGCGGCGACCACGCCCACCGGCTCGCGGGTGACCAGGCCGAGCTGGTCGTGGGAGGTGGCGGCTACTTCGTCGTAGACCTTGTCGATGGCCTCGCCGCTCCAGCGCAGGGAGTCAGCGGCGCCCGGAAGGTCGACATTCAGCGAGTCGCCGATGGGCTTGCCCATGTCCAGGGTTTCCAGCAGCGCCAGCTCCTCGGCATGTTCTTCCAGCAGGGCGGCAAAGCGGATCATCACGGCCTTGCGGGTGGCTGGTGCTTCCCGCGACCAGACGCCGGAGTCGAAGGTGGCGCGGGCGCTCTGCACGGCGCGCTCGGCATCGGCTTCATCGCAGCTGGCAACCTTGGCCAGCAGGCGGCCGTCCACCGGGCTGATGCAATCGAAGGTGTCGCCGGAGGCGGCGGCGAGGTACTCGCCCTGGATGAAGGCACGCCCCTCGATCTTCAGGGTCTTGGCGCGGGCTTCCCATTCGGCGCGGGTTGGCTGGCTCATGCGTATCGCTCCTCGTTCTTGCTGTTGTTGGCGGGGGACGGCTGGCTGGCCGTCTCTGGCAAATACATTTGAAACCATATCTTAAGATTTTGCGGTTGCCAATACGGGTCGAAAAACGAGCGTTTCAGAGCGCTTTTCGTAGCGAAATACCTTGCTGAAAGTGCGGAAAGCGATTTAAAAATATGGAGACATAGTTTTGAACGAAGCGGCTGCCAGCCTGCAGATAGACTTCGTCATCACCGCCAGAACAGGAACTTTTCGCGCAGGAAGCGTCCGCCACGAGCGCCCCTCGCACTGCCGCCTATGAACGAATTCAGGAAAGTCCGCCCCGCCAGCTTCATGCGTCTGCGCCAGGAAGGGCGCACCGAGGAAGTCGCGCGCCGTCTGGTGGAGATGGTCGATCTCGGCCTCTACGCCGAGGGCGAGCAACTGCCCAGCGAAAGCGAATTGGCCATGCAGTTCGGCGTCGCTACCGTGACCCTGCGCGATGCGCTGGCGGAACTGCGCGAGCGCGGCGTGATCGAGACCCGTCGCGGGCGCAACGGTGGCAGCTTCGTCTGCTCGCCGCAGCACACTTCGGAAGAGGCGCTGCTCGGTCAGCTGCGCCAGATGAGTGCGCTGGAGCTGCGCGACCTGGGCGACGAGCACGTCGCCATCGCCGGTGCCGCCGCACGGCTGGCTGCCCAGCGCTCCACGTCGGACGAACAGGCGCGCATCGCCCAGTACCTCGATGCCTTGGCCAGCGCCACCACGCGTCAGGAACAGCGCCGCGCCGATGCGCGCTTTCACATTGAGATTGCCGTCGCTGCCCAGTCCGTGCGCCTGACCCATGCGGAAACGCGCTTGCAGGCGGAAATCGGCGAATGGCTTTGGTTGCCGGTGGAAGGCTTCCCGGGGGCCGCGACCATTGAGCAGGAACACCGCGCCATTCTCGAAGCCATCAGCGCCGGTGACTCGAACCTCGCCGGTGCGCTGGCGGAGGCCCATGTCACCCGTGGCATCAAGCGGCTGATCAACCTGCGTCTGAGCCTGCTCGCCGACGATGGCTGACTGGCACAGCGCTTGCTGCCTTCCCGGCAGGCGCATTCGAGCGTGCGCAGTGATTCACCGAGCAGATACAGCGGGCCGCCCTGGCCCGAGCGATAACAAGAACAGCGAGGCCACCGGTCATGTCCAGCGAACAACACACGGATGAACTCCAGTGCTGCGCCCAGCGCATCGACGCTTCCATCCGTAACGTTTTCCAGCGTCTCGACGAGCTGGCCGGCGAGGTCGTGGCGATCTGGCGCGAGCTGGCCGAGGAGGGCAGGCGGCCGTCGTCGAAGGATCTCGGCGCACTGCGTCCGCGCATCCAGCATGACCTCACCGATGACGGTACGCGCCTGCATGGTACCGGGGTGGTCATCGAGCCGGGCGAGCTGGCCGACCAGGACATGTACCTGGAATGGTGGTATCACGGCCGTGGCGACAAGGTCGTACCCATGAGCCTGAACTTCAACCGGCGCAGCGAAAGCTTCTACAACTACCTCAACATGCCGTGGTTCTCCCGGCCGCGCGCCAGCGGCCAGCCCTCGGTCGTCGGGCCCTTCGTCGACCTTTACGGCACCGATCTGTACATCCTCGCCTTCTCCGTACCGATCCAGGTGGATGGCCGCTTCATCGGCGTCGCCGCCGCGGATATTGCCCTGCATGAGTTCGAAGGCGTGCTGCTGGGCAGCCTGATGCAGATGGGGCACGAGGCCCTGGTGGTCAACGGAGAGGGGCGGGTGGTGGCTGCCAATACCGCCAATTGGTTCACCGGCGACCTTGCCCGGCGCACGCTGGGACGGGACGCGCAGGGGCGCGAACAGGAGCTGGCGGAGTCCTTCTCGCACTGGGCGGTCATCGAGCGCCCGCTGAACCGTCGGCTGGCTGGTGCGGCCTGAGGCTGCCAAACGCCGCGCAATTGGCTAGGCTAGGGCGGTTCCCAACCTGACGGAAACCGCCATGAGCCAGTCGCTCGACACACTGCCCGACTTCGAACCGCTGAGCGCCGTGGATGCTCGCGTACTCGGATGCCTGATCGAAAAGCAGCTCACCACGCCCGAAGCCTACCCGCTCACCCTCAATGCCCTGGTCACTGCCTGCAACCAGAAGACCAGCCGCGACCCGGTGATGAACCTGACTCCCGGCCAGGTCGGTCAATCCCTGCGCCACCTCGAAGGTCGCGAGATGACCCGCCTAGTCATGGGTAGCCGCGCTGACCGCTGGGAGCAGCGTCTGGACAAGGCGCTGGAGCTGGTGAAGCCGCAGGTTATCCTGCTCGGCCTGCTGTTCCTGCGCGGCCCGCAGACCCTCAACGAACTGCTCACCCGCAGCCAGCGCATGCATGACTTCGACGACACCGAGGAAGTCCGCCACCAACTCGAACGCCTCGCCGGCCGCGGCATGGCAATGCAATTGGAACGCCTGGGCGGCCAGCGCGAAGACCGCTATATGCATTTACTGGGCACCGAGGAAGACCGCGAGGCCGCCATCGCCGCCAGCGGTAGCCGTGCCTCAGGGGAGCGCAGTGACGGCGGCGGTCATGACGAAGGGCGACTGGTCGAGCTGGAAGGCCGCATTGCGGCTCTCGAAGAGCGTCTCGCCCTGCTGGAGCTGGGTGTCTCGCGCGACTGATGCAATGCGCCGCGCAGGTGGACCCAGGTCAATCTGCGCGACGCTAATTCAGCGTTAAGATTTGCCGCCGATAGTTAAGCTTGACCCTTGCTGCACCCGGAGCTTTCTCATGAGTCAAAAACCTTCCCAAGCCCAGCTGAATGCGGTGCTCAGCCAGCTCACGGAAAGCGACTTCAAATCCATCACCGACCTGAGCGGGCCGCGCGAAGCCAACCTCTTCGCCATTCGTGAACTGTTTCGCCAGGGGTTGATCAAGGGTGTGCTGATTGATGACCCTTTCGGTGCCGAAGACGACGACGGCCCGCTGCTGTGCAATGCCGAACGGTTGAGGTTGCGCAAGCCTCGTGCTGAACTCCTGTCTAACGAGCTTGCTGAGGCGGGTGCCTATCGCCGCGGTCTGCTGACCTTCTGATCGGCGAAACTTGATCCCGTCCTCGTTGGCTCGTTCGACACCTTTAGCTGCCTAGCCCCGCCCGTGGCACATCAGATTGCTTGCGGGTCCGCAGACGATAATTTCGGCTGCACTCGACGAGTGGCATGCCCGTCTGTGACTGTTTTCTTATTCCGTTTCCATTGGATTTCGCTGTAGATGGTCGAGTTATTTCGATTTTTCGGTGATTTTTATTCCAATTTGCAGCAAAGAACCGGTCAGGACTGTTGGAATGTTAATGAAACCTTAATCTTTGATATCATTCAGACATCGGACGTTTTCTTGCCAAAAAACAAATATTGGATGGCTGCCTTTTCTGAAGGTTCCGCCTCATCGGCAAGCAATCATTCGGGATAGGGACTGAATCCAGATAATCGCGCAACGGAACATCCTGCGATTGCAAGGGACTGTGTTGACGCACCACTCCCCTGCTCCAAGCATCATATTTGGCCCTCTCAGGGGCCGTCCCTCCTGCCTCCCGTAGTCCAACACGCCTCACGCCATGCCTTTCCGGGCACCTGGTGTTGGCACCGTTTTTTCGAAAGGAAGCAGAAGAGGCGCCCATGCAACTCAAGACCCTCAGTATTTTTGGCACCCGCCCTGAAGCCATCAAGATGGCGCCATTGGCATTGGCTCTAGCTGCGGACCCGCGATTCGACTCACGCGTCTGCGTCACCGGGCAGCACCGGCAGATGCTGGACCAGGTCCTCGAGTTGTTCGAACTGGTGCCGGATTACGACCTTTCGATCATGAAGGCCGGTCAAGATCTGACCGATGTGACCACGGCCATTCTGCAAGGCCTGAAGCCGATTCTGGCAGCGTTCAAGCCGGATGTGGTGCTGGTGCACGGCGATACCGCAACGACCTTCGCCACCAGCCTCGCAGCTTACTATCAGCAGATCCCGGTGGCTCACGTCGAGGCGGGGCTGCGTACCAACAACCTGTACTCGCCGTGGCCGGAGGAAGGCAATCGTCGCCTGACCGGGACTTTGGCTGCCATGCACTTTGCGCCGACCACCACCTCCCGCGACAATCTTCTGCGCGAAGGTGTGTTGCCTTCGACCGTCCATGTCACCGGAAATACCGTGATCGATGCGCTACTGGATGTCGTGCGCAAGCTCGATGGCGGCGATTCGGCGCTGCAGGCTCGCTTCCAGGAACAGTTCGCTTTCCTGCCTGAAGGTCGCCGTATCGTTCTGGTGACCGGGCATCGTCGAGAGAATTTCGGTGGCGGCTTCGAGCGCATCTGCATGGCGCTGGCCGAAACAGCCAAGGCGTTCCCCGACGTCGAGATCGTCTACCCGGTCCATCTCAACCCCAATGTGCGCGAGCCGGTGAACCGCCTGCTCCAGGGGATCGGCAACGTCCACCTGATCGAGCCGCTGGACTACCTGCCATTTGTTTACCTGATGAGCCGCGCCTACCTGATCCTCACCGACTCCGGTGGCATCCAGGAGGAAGCGCCATCGCTCGGCAAGCCGGTGCTGGTGATGCGCGATACAACCGAACGCCCCGAAGCGGTGTCTGCCGGCACAGTCAAGCTGGTCGGCACTGAGGTGGAAAGCATCGCAGGCAATCTGCGCCATTTGCTGACCGATGCGGGCGCCTATCGCGCCATGAGCTTTGCCCACAATCCCTATGGTGACGGCCAGGCCTGTGCTCGGATTCTCGAGGCGCTGGCAGGTATGCGTAACGACAAGTCGAAGGAAACAGTATGAGTTTTGCAAGGATCTCGGTAGTTGGTTTGGGTTACATCGGCTTGCCCACTGCAGCGGTCTTCGCTGCCCGCAAGAAGCAGGTGATCGGCGTCGACGTGAACCAGCACGCGGTCGATACCATCAATCGCGGTGAAATCCACATCATCGAACCCGATCTCGACATGGTGGTGCACGCTGCGGTGACCGAAGGTTACCTGCGCGCTACGACTACTCCCGAGCCGGCGGACGCTTTCCTGATCGCCGTACCGACCCCGTTCAAGGGTGATCATGAACCGGACTTGGCATACATCGAGTCGGCTAGCAGATCCATAGCTCCGGTGCTCAAGAGCGGCGACCTGGTCATCCTCGAATCGACCTCCCCCGTCGGCGCCACCGAACAGATGGCCGCCTGGCTGACGGAAGCCCGCCCGGACCTGACCTTCCCTGCGACCCATGGCGAGGCCTCGGACATCCGCATCGCCCACTGTCCCGAACGCGTCCTGCCGGGCCATGTGCTGCGCGAGCTGGTGGAGAACGACCGCATCATCGGTGGCCTGACCGCCAAGTGCTCGTCGGCTGCCGCGCGCTTGTACAAAACCTTCGTCGAGGGCGAGTGCATCATCACCGACGCGCGCACCGCGGAGATGTGCAAACTCACCGAGAACAGTTTCCGTGATGTGAACATCGCCTTTGCCAACGAATTGTCGGTCATCTGCGACAAGCTGGGCATCGATGTCTGGGAACTGATCCGCCTGGCCAACCATCATCCACGAGTGAATATCCTGCGCCCTGGTCCGGGCGTGGGCGGCCACTGTATTGCGGTCGACCCCTGGTTCATCGTCAGCAAGACCCCGGAAGAGGCGCGCCTGATCCGCTCCGCCCGTGAGGTCAACGATGGCAAGCCGGACGTGGTGATCAGCAAGCTCAAGGTCGCCGCCGCGGCTCGCGACAACCAGGAAATCTATTGCCTGGGGGCTGCTTTCAAGGCGGACATCGATGACCTGCGCGAGAGCCCCGCACTGAGCATCGTTCAGCGTCTGCTGGAGGAAGGTTACGTGGTCAAGCTGGTCGAGCCGAATATCGAAGAGCTGCCTGCTTCGCTGCGCGGCGAGCGTTGTGTGCTGGTGAGCTTCGAAGACTTCCTCACCCAAGGCGCGCAAGCGCTGGCGGCGGTCCTGGTTCCGCACAAGGAGTTCCGTGAGTCGCAGGAGCTGCGCGCCATGAATCCCATGGACTTCTGCGGTGCTTTGAACTGAACGGCCTCTGATTGCGGACATGGAAATGCAAGCTGAAGTACGCCCCTATACCGAAAAGGATGCAGAGCGCAACGTCGCGACACTGACGATTGGCGAGTCGCGGTACAGCATTTATCTGCCGAACCACGCGACTGACTACATCCAGAAAAAGATTGTCGACGAGCAGAAGCCTTACGAGCTTCAGATGCTCGAAGATATCCAGCAACGCGTGGCTGTCGACGATCTCGTGCTGGATATCGGGGCGAACATCGGCAACCACACGCTGTACCTAGCTGCTGTAGCTGGCTGCCGAGTGATGGCTTTCGAGCCGAACCAGGCCCTGGCGGGAGCCATTCTTTCCAGTGTGGAAATGAACGACCTGTCCGAGCGTGTTAGCGTTCGGGCGGTTGGGGTAGGCAAGGCCAAGAGTCGCGGGCATTTCGACAAGGACATGCCGGACAATCTCGGGGCGCAAAGCATCTGCGTTGGCGAAGGCAGTATCCAGATCGTGGCGCTGGATGACCTGCGATTCGACCGAGCCGTGAAGTTGCTGAAAATTGACGTTGAGGGAATGGAGCTCCCCGTTCTGCAGGGGGCCGAGGCGTTGCTGCAGCGCGATCGTCCCTTGCTTTACGTCGAGTGCCAGGGCGAACCTGAATTTCGGGCGATTTCCGGCTGGCTCGATGGCCGTGGCTACAGCTACTGGGACACCTTCAACGCTACGCCGACCCACCTCTTTGTGCCCAATGAACAGGTCGACATCGAGCGTCGTCTTTCGCGGTTGCAGTTCAAGGATGTCCTTGACTCCTATCGCAACCGTGAGCAACTGACACTGGCAAAGGTGCGGTTGGACGAGGCCAACGGCAAATATCGCTCAGCTAACGAGCAGATAGACCGGCTCAAGGGGCAACTGGCCGAGCAGAAGCAGCAGTATGCGGCCGATACGGCGGATCTCACGGCGCGCAAGTCCGAGGTCAAGGCGCGCCTGGATGAAGCGAACAGCAAGTATCGCCAGGTCACCGAACAGGTCGCCACGCTGAAAACGCAGTTGGCTGACGACAGGGAGGCCCGTGTTTCGGTTGAGGCATCAGTAGGGCAGCTGCGGCAGCAGGTCGATGCATTGACCGCTGAAAGTGAAACGGTGCGTGGTCAGCTGGATCACGCCAAGGCCCAGCAACAGACGTCGGCCGAGCAACTGACTGCACTCGAGCAGAAACTGGCTGTGGCCACTGAAAGCAAGGGACTGGCGGACCGGAGTCTGGTGCAGGCTGAGCAGCGCATTGAGGTGTTGCTTCAGGAGAACGATGCGCAGGCGGTTCAGCTGGGGCAGGCTCGCGATGCACTGATCGGCGTAGAAGCGCAGGCTGTCAACCTGCAGGCCGAGCTTGCGTCCGCCGTTGCTTCGTATCAGGCCCAGCAGCGCGAGCAATTGGCCCTGGCTCCTCTGGTGGAGGCCAATACAGCGCTGGGCGCACGCCTGGAAGAAGCGAACGGTAAATACCTGCAGGCAGGCGAGCAGATCGCCTCGCTGAAGGGAGAGCTGGCTGCGGCCCAGACTCAGATTCACGCACAGGAACAGCGTTATGACGTCCAGGCGGGGCAGGTCGCCCTGCTGGAGGATCAGGTCGCCAAGGCGCAGGCTTTCTCGCAGGCACTCGAGGCTCAGTTACAGTCTGCCCGGCAGGCCGCCGACGAAGAGCACCGGCAACACGCGCAACTTCGTATTGCATTGGAGCAGCAGAGCCAGTCGCTGAGCGAGCGGATACTGCGCTGCGAGGACCTGGAGGCGACTGCTGGTGGCCTGCAGGCTCGGCTACTGGAAAGCGAAAAGATTCATCAGCAACAGACCGGGGACCTTGCAATCGAGCGCGCTGCTCGCCTGGACGCAGAAGAGCTCCTGAAGGCATCTGCTTTGCAGTGGCAGCAACTGCGCCAGCAACTGGAAGACGATCTGGCCGCGACCCGCTCCTGGTTGGATGCGGCCAATGTGAAATACCGTGCGGCGACCGGTGAGCAGATTCCCCAGCTCAAGACGCATCTGGAGTCCATGCGCAACCGCTCCATCGATCAGCAGAAGAAGATCGAGGAACTGGCCGAGAATCTGCAACGTGCCAACGCGAAGCGTCACTTGGCGGAACAGCGCCTGGTCAAAACGCGTGCAAGCCTGACCTACCAACTGGGCTATCAGCTAAAGTCCGGCGCCACTTCGCTGGGTGGATTCGTGCGCTTGCCCGGCTCATTGCTCGGTCTGTATCGCAAAGCCAGCAAGCAACGTAAGGTCGCGAGGCAGACGAGCATTGGCCGCGAAGAGCCACCCAAGGCGCTGCCCGCTCCGCAGCACGCAGCCCAAGCCAGCGACGCGCAACGTCCTGCCCTGCTGGCTGACGAGTCGAGGTCACGTGCCTTGATGGTCGCTCAGACGTCCGACGATTCTCAGGTCCGAGTGGCCTGCATCATGGACGAATTCTCCTATGGCTCGTATCGCCACGAGTGCAACCTGCTGCAGCTGACTCCCTCCCACTGGGAGCGCGAGCTGAGCGAGTTCCGCCCTGAGATGCTGCTCATCGAGTCGGCCTGGCGCGGCAAGGATGACCTGTGGGGCAGCAAGGTCGGCCATAACAGCCGGGAGCTACAGGGAATTCTTGCCTGGTGCCGGGCCAATGGCGTGCCGACCGCCTTCTGGAATAAGGAAGACCCGGTCCACTTCGAGACCTTCCTGACCACCGCGAAGCAGTTCGACCATGTCTTCACCACCGACATCGATTGCATCCACCGCTATAAGGCGGGGCTGGGCCACGAGCGCGTCTACCTGTTGCCTTTCGCCTGTCAGCCGTTGGTACACAACCCGATCGAGTTGTACCAGCGCAAGGACGCCTTCTGCTTTGCCGGCGCGTATTATGTGCGCTACCCGGACCGCACACGCGATCTGGGTAATTTCGTCGCCGAGTTGCCGAAGTTCCGCCCACTGGAAATCTACGACCGCAACTTCGGCAAGGACGATCCGAACTACCAGTTCCCCGTCGAGTACCAGCCCTATATCGTTGGCACTCTGCCGTTCGAGCAGATTGATACCGCCTACAAGGGGTACCGCTACGCCATCAATCTCAACTCGGTGAAACAGTCGCAGTCGATGTTCGCTCGCCGGGTCTTCGAGCTCATAGGCTCCAATACCGTTACGGTCAGCAATTACTCCCGCGGCTTGCGCTTGATGTTCGGCGATCTGGTGGTCACCACCGATAACGGCGTGGAAATGCTGCGGCGTCTGAACCTGTTGGCCGGCTGCGAGGCAAGCAGTGGTAAGTTGCGGTTGGCCGCTTTGCGCAAGGTGATGCAGCAGCACACCTATGCACAACGCATGGGATATCTTCAAAAAAAGGTACTGGGACGCAGCGATGAGCAGAAGTGGCCGAAGTTTGCCGTGTTCGCCAAAGCGGCTGATTCGTCCCAGCTCAAGCGGCTGCTCGAGGGCATCGGCAGGCAGTCTTATCGCCCGGCGAGCGTTCATATCCTTGTCAGCGCTTCGCTCAAGGAGAAGTCTCGGGTTGAAGGCGCGAACATCGTTCTGGTCACGGAAAAACAGCTCAGGAAACGCTCGCTGGGGCACTTTGTCCAGGGTGGCGATTGGGCAGCGTTCTTCAGTGCCGAAGATTATTACGGTGACAACTACCTGCTGGATATGGCTCTGGCAACTCGCTACAGCTGCGCCGCTGTCATTGGCAAGGGCGCGTACTTTGCCTGGGATGACAAGTGCGCCAGACCTCATAGGCTGGAGCAGGCCTACCGATCGGTAGACGCTCTTCCGGCAAGGGCGTCGGCAATCATGAGCGAGCGTTTGAGCCAGGAGACTCTTCTCGATTGCCTGAAAGACCTTGAGATCCGCGAGTACCGGTTCGCCGATGCACTGGCGATCGATCCGTTCAACTACTGCCAGAGTGGCGCGGAGGCCGATGTTGCTGAGCAGGTCGGCGATCTGCCGTTGAATGTCGGCATGGACATCGATGAGTTGCAATCCCGGGCGGAGTTGATCGAGCCGGCGCGAACACACCAGCAGGATGTGGCCTCGTTGAGTGGTCGTGCCCTTGCGCAGATGTTCGGGGCGCTGCAAGGCAAGTCGGTGAGTCTGGACCTGGATGGTGAGCAGTGGCGTCTGGACTCCAGTTTGGAGGACGCCAAGCATGAGTACCTCTACTCAAACCGAGAGGTCACTCCAGAAGCACTGGGTGGGAGGGAGAAACTCGAGCTGTTCCTCGATGTGGCGCCTGGGCTGAACCTCCAGTTGGTGCTCCTGATGCTCGATGCGCAGAAGCAGAGAGTCAGCCATGTGATGGTCCCGGCGAACCGCAATGTGACAGCGGAAATTCCGTCCGAAGCGGCTTTCATCCGGCTGGGGTGGCGAGTATTCGCTGGTGGCAGCGCGGAAGTGAAGGAACTGGTGCTCGGCCATCGGGACCTTCAGCCTTCGATGATGCTTGAGCGCTCGCGCTATCTGCTGCTGACCAACAATTATCCGGGGTACGACGAGCTTTACCGCAACGGCTTCGTACATAGCCGGGTCAAGGCTTATCGTGAGCAGGGCGTGGGCGTGGATGTCTTCCGTCTGCGCAAGCATGAAGCGGTGAGCTATGCGGAGTTCGAGAATTGCGATGTCACTTCCGGGTCTCAGGAGGTCTTGCGCAGGACCCTGGAGAATGGGCGCTACCAATCTGTTCTCGTACATTTCCTTGATGCGGACATGTGGGAGGTGCTGGCGCAATTCGTTGATCGGATGAACGTGATCGTCTGGGTTCACGGCGCGGAAATCCATCCCTGGTATCGACGTCGGTTCAATCTGGAAACACCCGAGCAGGAGCAACTGGCGAGGCTGCAAAGCGACCAGCGCATGGCCTTCTGGCGCTCAGTGCTCGACCCGATGCCGAAGAACCTGAAGCTTGTCTTTGTCTCCAAGACTTTCGCGCAGGAAGTCATGGAAGACATCGGTTTCCAGCTGCCTGAGGCGAACTATCGGATCATCCATAATCCGATCGATACGCAGTTGTTCAACTATGTGGAAAAAAGCGCTGGGCAGCGCAGGAAGATACTCAGTATCAGGCCCTTCGCGTCCAGGCAGTACGCCAATGACTTGAGCGTGGCGGCCATCTTGCTGCTGAGCAAAGAGCCGTTCTTTGGCGAGCTGGATATCCGCATTGTCGGGGATGGGCGGCTGTTCGAGGAGACCGTGGAGCCTTTACGGAAACTCTCCAATGTCAGGATTGATCGCGGCTTCCTCACCCATGCCCAGATATCGGCCCTGCACAAGGACTATGGCTTGTTCCTGTGCCCTACGCGCTGGGACAGTCAGGGCGTATCGCGGGATGAGGCCATGTCCTCGGGCATGGTCCCGGTGACCAGCAAGGTCGCTGCGGTTACCGAGTTCGCCACGACCGACTGCGCCATTCTGGCGCCCCTGGATGATGCCGGGGCGCTCGCAGAGGGAATCAAGGCACTGTACTTCGACGAGGCGAGATTCCGCTCGATGTCGCTTGCGGCAGCGAACCGTGTTCGTGCCCAGACGTCGCGCGACTCTATCGTCCGCCTCGAACTGGAACAGTTCGCCATCCATCCAGGCTGCGAGCATTGAGCCCGTTGCCTGGAAGTCTCCGTGAATCCCGCCGGTCATGGATCGGCGCCTGGAATAGCACTGCTTGAGTGAACCCGTAGTGAACAATTCGTTTCAGCACTTCTTCTTCACGAATTTCGGTATCGGCATCAAGGATGAAATCTGGCTGAGCTATCGGCTGGAGATATTCGTTAATACGGTGTTTCCATCGCTGGCGAATCAGAGCAGCCGGGATTTCGAGTGGGTCATCTTCATCGACAAGGCTCTCCCGGTCATTCATGTGCGCCGCCTGCAGAGTGCCATTCAGACACAGGGTCTGAACGCCCGACTGTTGCCTGTCGATGAATACATAGCGGTTCCCGGCGAGATCGAAAAACTGCTGGCGGACGTGCAATCCGACACGCTGCTCACTTCGCGAATCGACGATGACGACTGTATCCATCATCGCGTTGTCGAGCTGATCCAGCGTGAAGCACTCGGGTCTTCTAGCACCGAAGATATTCAGGTCATTTCCCTGAAGAAGGGCTTCGAGTTTCTGCCGTCGGACAGTTGCTACCGAGAGGTTTCCCACCAGACCCTGGCCCTTGCTCTGACCTTGGTGGACAGGACGCAGGGCGGCAAGAAAAGAAGCATCAACCAGTATGCCCACCATCTGGTGGTGGATACGCTGGCCAAGCAAGGCGTCCGCTTTTCCCATACCGCGCTGGAGCTGGACGTTCCGCTTTACCTGTACACCAAGCATCCGCTGAGCGACTCGTATTTCTTCGGCTCCCGCGCCCGGATCATTGCGGACCCCAAGCGGCGAGATGGATTTGACGAGACGTTCTTCTCGCAATACGGGCTGTCGTCGCAAACGCTTGCCTACCTGACCGAACTGACCAGGCATGCGCCGTTGGGCATGCCGCACAAGTACCTAGAGAAGCTCAGCGTCGTCCGTGCCGAGATTCGCGCTGAGTCTGCCCGCGACAACCGAGGCTCCGATTCCGAAATGGACGTACTGCTCGCTCGCAAGAACCGGTTCGAGCGCCATGCCGTGCGCTCGAACCCCTCGCGGCGCGAGGGCGGGAAAATCCGGGTTGCCGTTCTGGGCTCCTGCGTCACCCGCGATCTCTTCGAGGTACAGCGACAGCAGTTGGAACCGTTTGAGCTGTGCTACTACATGGCGAGGTCCTCGGTGATCTCCTATATGGGACAGCCGTGTGTCGATGCCCGAATTAAAGTGCCCGACGGAGGGTTCGAGGATCGGCGCGCGCAATGGGACCTGAGCAAGCAGCACTGGGACCTTCTGGAGCAATCGCGTCCAGACATCATCCTGCTGGATTTCATCGACGAGCGGATCGGCCTGATCCAGCACCAGGGCTCCGTGTTCTCAGCCAGTGGTCCCGTGATAAAGGCTTTCGAACGCTCGTCCACCGGGTTCGACATCAGACGCCCGTGGAGTCGCGAAATACAGGCATTGCGTCAGTGGGCATTGCCGAAGTTTCTCGACCGGGTTTACTCCATCTGCCAGAACATCATCGTACATAAGGCGACCTGGGCAACGCACTTCAAAAGTGTAGAGGGCGACCTGCAAAGCTTCGCGGGAAGCGAGTTCGAAAAACTGATTGAACTCAACAACGATGTTCTCGATGGCATGTACGAACAGTTGGAAAATACATTCGCGCCGGTCGAGCTCATCGGTGGAGCGGAAGCGGGACTGGTGGCCGGAGGTAACTATCGCTGGTCCTTCAGTCCATATCACTACGACAGCTCATATTACAAAACCCTGGCGCGCCAACTGCGTGCTCGGGTCATTTACTGAAGATTGGTTTTGCAAGATTATTCCGAGGGGTAACTGCTTTGAATAAAATACTCACCATCGTTGCATTTTCCATCCTGCTTTCCGCTTGCGGCGAAGATGCAGATAACGTGAATAAAACACAAGTCGCCATTCAGCCTGCCACCAGCCTGGCGGAGCAGCAGGTCGGTGGCTCCAGGGCTGTTTATCTTCCTGACGGGACTGGGCTCATGCTCAGCGGGAAGATGGTCAAGGTGGCCGACAAGGGAAAGTTCAGGAGGCATGAGGTTGCCTTTGACAACTCCGCTCAGGCAGTGGAAAGCAGCCTCTATGATGTGCTCTCCAAGGCCGGTTATTCGCGAAAGGTCATTGAGACACGTGATGGCTTCAGTAAAGTCCATTACTACAAGGACAAGACACCGGTCATCGGTGGCGTGTTCCAGGACAGCACCTCGTCCGCCGGGCAGTCGCATCTGAGCCTGTATTGGCAGGAGACCTGAGTTACTTCTTCAGTGAAGTGACGAGTGTCGGAGCAATAGAGAGCGCCAGCGCTTCGAACAGCTGGCGCTTGGGTCGTCTTGACGGTATTTGACATGACAACGGTTTTGCGCAACGCAAGAACGAGCCTCGGTTGGTTTTCATCCTTGGGCGGTAAGTTCTTTCGAGTCGTGCCTCTGACCAGCCTGGCCATTCAAACAATTGCTTTAGCTGCTCAGGTGCTGTTGCTTCTGGCGTTCTTTCTTCCATTGAAAGTAGTCATTCTGCTGGGCAGTGCTTCGGTACCCGGATATTTTCCCAGTTACCTGCGTCTGTTCGAGCGCGATAAGCTGATTGTGTTGGTCAGTGTTGCTGCGTTGTCATGCTATGTATTGTATGTGCTCTTCGAAGTGGCAATCGCAATGCTCTCCAGATATGGCACAAGAAAGTTGCTGGATCGAAGCAGAAAGATAAGATTGTTCGAGAATCAGGAGAAGATCGCTGCGGGGGCCTATTCTCGGTATGTCAGGGCGATGGCCAGCGCCGCTTTCATGTTCATCGCCTTTGCCATTCTGCTTTATATCTACTCTTTGTTGTTTTTCATTGCCGGGCTCTACGCTGCTTTTGTTTTTCTGGCGCTCATGCACTTCTGCGAGAAGTCAGCCCGAGTTCGCGGCTATCTTGCTGAGAACCTGGGTGTTGCGCTGAACTCGCTGGCTGCTGTGGGGTTCATGGTGACGTTCTTCTGCATGGTCGCCAACTTCCTGTTGGGCAGTCATCCGGGGGTCTTCGCAGCAGTCATTTCCTTGCTGCTTATTCGGCAAGGATTTCAGCGCGCAATCGGACTGATTTCAGATATTGCCGCCCTGCATGCCCAGCGGCGCCAGATTGGAGCGTTGTTCTTCCATTCGCAGCCCCTTATCAGCGAGGACCGGTTCCAGGGATCGCGGGAACAGGCGCTTATCAGCATTGCACAGCGACAGGTCTGGATCGGCAAGCTATTGCGCGACATGACCGGTGTGCAGGCTGAAGACCCGGCCATTACCTGGCATCAAATCGGCTCGGTGGGTGTGTATGCGTTCGAGGTCACTCTTGCTGCCGGCTCCGAAGGGCTTGGAGTGCGCTATTTGATCAAGCTGTTCGCCGAGGACGCTTCGTCCCTTGCCGCGCACGAGAGGACGCTCCTGACGGCCGTAGCTTCGTTGCCAACGTTGCGCTTTATCGGCGCCTCGCAGGTGGAAGGACTGCATTGCCACCTTTTTGTCTGGAGTGGCGAACGCAAGCTTATCCGGCGCCAGATCGGTCCGGCAGTGCTGGACCTGGCCAGCAGGCTGATGGCTATCGAGATTCCGAACGAGTTGCTGATGCGCTTCATGCGCTCACGCCAGTTCCTGGAGCAGCGCATCAGTGGCGAGATGCTCGAACGCGTCAGGATCGCGGTGACAACATCGGAGCAGGCAAGGCAACTCGATAGCTTCGTCGCCCAGTTCGCTCGGGTGCGCGAGCAATTGGCCGCGCTACCGAGACAGCTGACCTCACTGGACTTTACGGACGACACCCTTCTGCTTTCGCCCGACGACAAGTACCTGCTGAGCCACTGGTCGAACTGGCGGGTGGAACCGTTGGGAGCAGGCTGGCCGGTCGGAGAGCGCGACAAGTTGGGAGAGTTCGTGCAAAGGGCCGCTGCAATGCGCCCGGAGCTGCTTCAGGCGGCCCCGGCGCCGATCATGCTGGCAGCGCTGATGTACGCCTTCGAGCGCTTCTGCAATCAACGCAATTATCAGGCAGCGCTCGGCTTAGTGGTCGAGATGCTTCCCCTGCTGGATGAGCAAGGAGTTACGCGGGGATATGAAAGTGCCTGAAGTGACACGTGTCGCCATGATTGTCTGGAACGAGTTCCGCAACGACGCCCGTGTGCTGAAAGAGGCGCAGACATTGCGTGCTTCCGGCAAGGAGGTGACTGTCTATGCATTGCACACGCCCGGCGTAACCGCTGAGCGCGAACGACTGGCGAGCGGAATCGATGTCGTCCGAGTCGCGCGCAGCCCTCTCTGGAAACTTCGAAAGCGTCCTCATGCCGTGGCAGCCGCCGGAGCGACTGCAACCAGCAATAGCGCCATTGGCCGCCTGAGCCTCAAACGCCAGGTATTCCGTATCGTGGCTCGGCTGTGGACTCATCTGGGACTGCTGTGGCGCCTGACTGCACACCGCGCGGATGTGGTGCATGCCCATGACGTCAATACCCTACCAACGGCATGGCTCGCGGCGCGCTTATCCGGAGCACGGATCATCTACGATGCGCACGAGATCAGCACCAGCCGCGAAGGTTACGCCAGTTTCCGCACACTGGTCGGCCGGGTCGAGCGAATACTCATGCCGAGAGTCGATGGCTCCATCACCACGACCGATGCGCGAGCGAAGTTCTTCGCTCGCGCCTACGGAATTGGTCGTCCGCTGGTGCTGCAGAATCGCCCGCGTTTCACTCCTGCTCTGCGGTCTTCGCGTATCCGCACGGAGCTTGGCCTTGGCGAAAGCTGGCCAATCATTCTGTATCAAGGAGGGCTTCAGCAGGGGCGCGGTCTGGAGCGCCTGGTGCGGGCAGCGGCCCATGTGGAGCAGGCCTACTTCGTGCTTATCGGAGGAGGCCGCCTAGCTGGAGAGCTGATGCAGTTGGCGGGTCAGCTGGGGTTGAGCGAGCGGGTGCGCTTCATACCCACCGTTGCTCTGGCAGATCTGCCTAGCTACACGGCGTCTGCGGACATTGGCGTGCAGCCGATCGAGAACACCTGCATGAATCACTTCACTACGGACTCCAACAAGCTCTTCGAGTACCTGATTGCCGGACTGCCGGTGGTGGCCTCGGACCTTCCGGAAATTCGTCGGATAGTTCGCGAACATGACATCGGTGAACTGGTCCGCCCTGGCGATGACGGCCAACTGATCCACGCGTTGAACCGCTTGGTCGCCGACGCGCCCTTGCGTGCTCGCCTGAGCCGCAACGCCTTGTCCACGGCGACTTCGCTCAACTGGGAAAGCCAGGAAGCCTCATTGGTCTCCTTGTACGAGTACGCCCTGTCAGCTCGACGCCCTGCTCGATGAAAAAGCGCATCCTGCTTCTGAGCTATTATTTCGAGCCGGACCTCTCCGCAGGATCGTTTCGCGCCGAGGCGCTGGCTAATGCTCTGATGGCGGAGGGGGAGGGGAAGGTCGAGGTCGATGTCGTCACGACGATCCCCAATCGCTACCACAGTTTCAACGTGTCGAGTCCTGCTTGCGAGGAACGTGGTGCGCTGCGTGTTCGCAGGATTGCCGTGCCTGCACATCGCAGCGGTCTCGTTGATCAGGCCCTCAGCTTTCTGACTTATGCCCGCTGTGCCTTGCGGTTGACCCGTGACGATCATTACGATCTGGTCCTTGCTACATCCTCGCGCTTGATGACGGCAACTCTGGGGGCGGTGATCGCCAGACGCGCCAGGGCGGTACTGTACATCGACTTTCGTGACATCCTCGTCGATACCTTGCCGGAGCTGCTGCCTCCTCGTTATGCCCGTCCGGCCACCATGCTCTTCTCCCTGGTGGAGCGCTGGACGGTGGCCCAGGCCTCCCGAATCAACCTGATCTCGCCTGGCTTCAAGCCCTACTTCAAGCTGCGTTACCCCAAGCGCTCCTTTTCGCTCCATACCAACGGCGTCGACGAGATGTTTCATTCCGTGTCGCCAGAGAGCTCCGCATGGGTTCCTTCAGGACCGGTTCAGGTGCTCTATGCCGGTAACGTCGGGACGGGGCAGGGGCTTCATCATGTCCTCCCCCATCTGGCGAAGCGACTGGAAGGGGAAGTGCACTTCCGCGTGGTGGGTGCCGGCGGAGCGCATGACAGCCTGGTAAAGGCGCTTGCCGAGAGCGGCGTCCATAACGTGGAGCTCCTTCCACCCATGAAGCGCAGCGACTTGCTCGAGCTGTATGCGCGATCCGACGTCCTGTTCCTGCATCTGAATCGCTTCCGAGCCTTCCGGCGGGTTCTGCCCTCGAAGCTGTTCGAATATGCGGCAACGGGAAAGCCAATCTGGGCAGGGCTTTCCGGTTTCCCTGCCAGCTTCACGCGGCGAAAGATTGTCAATGCGGCCTTGTTCGAGCCGTGTGATGTGGAAGGGGCTATCGCTGCGTTTCGCAGCCTTGAGCTGGCTCCGGTGTCGCGTGCCGAGTTTATCGACTCCTACTCGCGGGCCTCTATCAAGAAGCTGATGGCGAGTGATGTGCTTGGCACTCCCTCGTCAGACTAGGCCGCAACGAGACGGCCGCAGGTGTCAGGCTGGCAGGGCCGGAAGGTGCGGCGCTTGCCTGGTTGGATGACACGCGGCGATTCAACTGTCCCAGGCCTCGCATTACAGGGTGCCGGGGCGCGCAGTCGAAATCCTGTGATGCTCTCAGGCCGTGGCCTGAGCGGCCTGTTTCTTCTGCTTGCTGGCGCTGGTTGACGTTCCAAGCACCCAGCTGGCGAATCGGTTGGAGAGCGAAATCGCCGGCACATCGACCTTCAGATGGAAGAAATAGCTGGCGAGCAAGGTGACGGTGAGTGTGGCAATCAATGTCATCAACATCGCGCTCAAGCCCAGGCCAAGATGCTGGGTGAAGAACTGGCCGGCTATCACCAGTATGAAGGTGTGGAGCAGGTAGATCGAGAAAGACAGTTTGCCGAGCAGCCGGATGGGGGCGCTTTCCAGCAGCCTGAACAATCGTTGGCAGGACAAGACGCTGAGCAGAATGAATAGCCCGCCAAGCGCTGGAATAATCACGAACCAGGCGGGTCGATAGCCTGTGCTGTCAGACAGATTGCGAGAAAACTCGGTAATCCATGTGTAGGCATGGCTGGCCGGGTGGTAGCCCGCCAAGTAGAGCCCGCTGCAGAGCCCCAATATGGCCAGGATAGCCTGGACCAGATTTGGACCACGCTCCTCATTGACGTGGAATGTGACCAGCATTGAGCCGAGGAAGAACAACGAGCAGTACATCGCTGTCTTCTGGGCACAGAGGGATAGGAGCAGAAAGCCCAGAACGCAAAAGGTTCGGTAGATCATGGCGTTGCTGCCAAAGAGCGCGTAGCCGACAAAAATCCCAAATGAGCCTATCAATTCGATCTGGATAGTCCATAAAACGTAGTTGTATCGGCTGTCTCCCAGAGCAAGTGCTCCGAACAGAGCATCCCGCAGGGCCGTCGGCCAGGTTGCTTCGAACAGGTACGGAGTGGATAGCACCGGTACGGGCGCGATGTCAGGCGCTTTGAAGGCGCCCAACTTCATGAGCAGGGCAGCCAATGATGACCGATGCGCCCACTGGAACACCAAGTCTGATGTAGCGTTTCAGCGCCGCCTTGCGGACGGCAAGCAGAACATCAGGGTTTCTGGAAATGCTGTAAGTCAGCACGAGTCCGCTGAGGATGAAGAACATCGAAACGGAAAATCCGCCCCGATAAAAGAAAGTGAATGGGCTCTGGAACCATTCAATGCCATCGAGAGGACGTCCCTTGGTGCGCTCTCCAAGATGCATCGCCGGATAGAACCAGAACAGGACGTGAGAGAAAACGACGATAACAGCGGCGATGCCTCTCAGCCCGTCTAGTTTGGACAGGTCCATTTTTGGAGGCATATAGGTCATCGATTGGAGCTCCTTCTCTTATCCGCGGTCGCAGCGAAAGCGCGAATCTGCCAGGCCCTGGTCGTGCCGGCAGAGCTGAAGCCGAGTTGCTGCATTCGATCAGATACAAAAAAGGCACTTCGCTTTTAGCGCAAGTGCCTTTTTGTAAGGGTTGTTTGGTGGAGCCGGGGGGATCCGACCTCGGTTTCGGGATCGGATCTTCAGCGCCTTGGGGATCAAGCCGATGTGTGGCGTAGGCCTTGCACTGTCTGGCTTTCTCACTGCTCAAACTTAGGGAGGTTTTTGCGAGCGTCAAGGGGCAACAAAATTAATCGCCGATTTCAGGGATACCTTGTGGCGGTGGAGTGGGGCATTTTCTTCAGTTCAAATCCGTTAGTGGGATTTGAACCAGTGAACTGACAGGAGGTTTCACACACATTGCCCGACCAATGCTCAGCGACCGGCACCTGACAACATTGCAGCACGGCCGGTCTACATAGGCCACCAGTCGGGACAGCTACGAGTATCCATGAACAGGGGTTCGCTATAGGGCCGGTGCAGCCAGTGTTTCAACTTTGCCTGGTTGCTCCGGCGGAGCTTGCGGTCGTCAGCCTTCCGAAAGTTCCGCGGCGGACCTTTGCGCCAACTGGAGAAACTGTCGCTGTGAAAGCGTGCCAGGCGTTGGCGAACGGCAACGGACTTCGGGTCCCAGTTGACCTCTTCGATGTCCCAGAGGGCATACACATAGTCGTACTGGCAGACTCGGCGACGGTAAGTGCGGGCCATGTCATGACTCCTGACGGATTATCTGGCTGACATGGCGACCTCCTTGGCTGGGTGGTGAGAGTGCTCGGCTGGCAGATGTGTAGTGCCAGTATGCGTCGTGGTGGGTGTGAGGCGGGAAAGGCCATTCATACCGGGCCAAATGCCAGGAGCCTGAGCGCGTAGTCTGCGTAGTTGGCAGACAGGCAGCCGGTGGCGATGACTTCGCATCCGATGGCCGTTTCGAGCAGTTCCACGATGCTGGCGTAGTCACCCAGGGTGAGGCTGTGATTGGCTTCGATCACCAGCAAGGCGTGAACGGCATTGCCCTGAATCGCAGGCTCCGTCTGTGCCAGCAGTGCGGCAACCGCGGCGGCGGGTGTGGCGCCCCGGCCTGCGGACGCATGGCCAAGGCAGGGGCCAGGCGACCAGGTGGCATAGCTGCTCCAATCGAGTCCGGGAATGCACGGGCCTTCTCTGGCGAGGTACAGGCTTACCCAGAACGAGACCAGTTCCTGCCGGTTTCGCCACTGGTAATGGCGGGCGGAGGTCTGGAGGGCGGGGCCGGGTGGTGCGAAGTGATGGATGTGAACGGTGTCTGCCAACACGAAGAGATACTCCCAAGGCGTTGTGGCGGATACCGAAGTGTTCAGCCAGTGGACTTCATCGAATCGCCGCCTGGGCCCATTCTGGTCCAGGCCAAGAGCGGTGAATCGATGCCGACGACATTCGCGCTGGCCTGGGCCGCAGTGTTTCAGCATGCAGTGCATCATTTGCCTGGCCTCGGCATTCGTTGCAGCGGCCAGGGCTATTTCGAAGTGGCCCATGGTCAGCTCCTGGCGTTTGGGAGTCTGATGCGCCAGAAACCGTGCTGCGCCTTCGACCTCTTCACCCTGGCAATACAGGTGATAGAGGTAGTCACCAGGCCGGCGAGCACGCGCGCAGCTTCCTGGGTGACTGGCAAGGCAAACTGGTCTGCGACGACTTCGCCGGCTACAAGGCCAGCTTCGAGCAAGGMGTGACCGAGATCGGTTGCATGGCCCATGCACGGCGCAAGTTCTTCGACCTGCATGCCGCCAACCAGAGTCAACTGGCCGARCAGGCCCTCCAGTACATCGGTCAGYTGTACGAGGTGGAGCGCGAAGGGCGAGAGCTGCTCGCCGCACAGCGACGGCAACTGCGCCAGGACAAAGCCAGGCCGATCATCGATGACCTGCATAGCTGGATGCTTGGACAGCGGCAGAATGTGCCGGAAGGCAGCGCGATCGCCAAGGCACTCGACTACAGCCTCAAGCGCTGGGCAGCGTTGGTGCGCTACCTGGATGACGGCAACCTACCCATCGACAACAACTGGATCGAGAATCAGATCCGCCCCTGGGCCCTGGGGCGCGCCAACTGGCTGTTTGCCGGCTCGCTACGCAGTGGCCAGCGTGGCGCAGCCTTGATGACGCTGATCCAGTCAGCCCGCCTGAACGGACACGATCCGTACGCCTAYCTGAAGGATGTGCTCATGCGCCTGCCGACGCAGAAGGCCAGCGCCCTGGCCGAGCTGCTGCCGCACAACTGGGTATCCGCCGGCAAGGTGTGATGCCCGTTCGCTTACGAGCATTTTTTCCGTATGCAGAAAAAGACTTCCGCTGCGTTCGAAGAAGGCGTAGCCCTTGTCTTTGAGTGTTGACTTCGCTCCGGGGCTGAGATGCGCCGCGGCGATCAGCTTTATGAGAGTCCCTGGCTTTGCCAACTCCAGTGCATCAAGGCGCCACAGCACACCATGGATATCTCGGGGATAGGCAGTTCGGATGACCTCAATCGCAACAAATGCGGGTTCCCCATCCCAGTCGATCTTGAGCAGGCTAACGGAGTGAGCAGAGGTAATGATCGTGGATCTGGATTCTGCTTGAACGCTTCTGCCGAAAGCCTTTGTCAGGGCCTGCCTGACTAGCTCAAGCATCTCTCGTTCGAAGTGGGACTGCTGGTGTCTAACCACGGAGTGTGCCATCGCAGATTTTGTAATCCAGATTGATTAGCTGTACAGCTAATCAATGCAATAGAGCTAATAAAGCGACGCTTAGGTCAGAAGTCCATGTTGCAGCAGACACCTTTGGGGTAGTCATCCCTTGGCGTCGGCATTGCTTCGTGACTGCTATGCATCACCAATCGATACAGACTGGCTGGTATTGATCTGATGGTTGGCCAAGCGGATTCGATTACCGGAGCACTCCATATTCAATCCGCCCGATCAGGGTCATCACATCATGAAAGCCGTTGTGCTCTTGCAGTTGTTCTACAGGAGATTTCATACCAAAGGCTCTGGCTGGCGATACCAACCAGCGCGATGTTTGGGTTGAGTTGAGGGCGAAGAGCGCGAGTGCTGCTTCCAGTACCTGAGTCAGCGACTCCCCCTGCCTGAGCCGGGCGCTCGAGTCTGGCGGTGATGTTTCACTGCATTTCTCGTGGTGTTGACAACGAGCGCTGAGCCAGCCATTGCGTTCGTGGATGCAGCCCGGGGCCCCACATAGCTCGCACACTGACTCTGACAGTTGCTCCACAAGGTCCACTACGGCCGCGACGTAGTCATCACCTCCGTGGTGGTAAAAGCGAAGTCCGCCAAATTTTTCCTTTATCTGTGAGGCAATGGCCTGTTCCGAACCTGTGTGATCGATGTGCTGTTGTATCAAATCGCATGCCGCGTAGATCAGGCCGAACCAGCCGTCCTGGCATTCGAAGCCGAATAACTGAAGGCATCCGTGCCCCTGCGCAGGGAGAAGCTTGGGGTACCGTGAGCACAGGATGGTTTCCAGGGTTTTGTCCATGGGGGGTGCCCTCACTCAAGAGCTGCATGATGCGCTTTGCTGTCAGAACCATGAGTCTTCTAGTGCAAAACCATGGCGTTCGAGGACTTCGTTGATCGCCCCACAGGTACGTTCGCACCGGCGCAATTCGCAATCGGTGAAGGACACTGCCAGGGCGAGCAGCCAGGCCAACTCGTGCGAGCGAATCTCCAGTGGATCGCAGTACCAGACCTGTACGATCGAGATGCTCGGGTCCTGGAAGTGGAAGCCATCGACAAGCTGAAGCGACCCCTGCCTGTCTCGCCAGCCGTCAAGGCTGATGGCATAGGTTTTCTGCCTGTTGTCCGCCAGCATGCTGATTTCACTCAGGGCACTGATACCGGCGAGCGGAAGACCCGAGGTGTCGAGATCCCGCACGTAGAAATCCCGGATCCTGGGGTTCGAGATGCAGTCCCTGACCTCGGTCAGGGAGATCACTCCGGCCTCGTAAAGGCTGGATTGCACCTGCTCGACCAGTCCAGGTTCGTTGATCATACGTAGCTGAGCCATTGGCACCTCCTTTCCCAATTCGGTTTTTCTTCGGCGATTTCGGTGGCAATGAGCCAAATACGGCAGACGACCACCGCGTATGGCCACGCGCGGCCGAAATCGGAATGGCACGGCCGAATTCGAACGTTAGGTGTCCAAATTTGGAAAAGAAAGGCCTGAGTGGGAAAGACACTCGACGACTGTGCGCTCATAAAAGGTGGCTAACCTGGGGGTAACTTACCGAATTTCCCTGGAAAACGACCAAGTTTCCCTGTCGGCGTTTTTCGCAGGTTTAGCTGTGAGATACTTTATTTGAGGCCGCGCGATTGCGAGCAAAGGCGTTGTACGTCACTTCGTTCCTACCAACGCGGCTCGCTTTTTCGGCGCTTCGCTTGAAAAAGAAAGGCGTACTTAATACGTCAATAGCATTGACATAAAAATAATAACAAGGTGCTTATCATGGATAGAAAAACAGCGAGGCTATGCCTCCGAATAACTCCTCACGACAAGAAAATCATCACCGCCAAAGCACGTGGTCTCCATCTCAGCGTTGCCGATTGGCTGGTCCGGGCCGCGCTGGATCGCGAAATCATTGCGCCGATCCCAGTCTGGGACGCTGAGTCGATCAATCACTTGTCTCGCATCGGCAACAATCTCAATCAGTTGGCTCACTCGGCCAATGCTGGACTGCTTGTGGATGACGCAGCACTGCGTGAAATCGCAGCCGAACTGCGTGCCCTGCGGGGGCTGCTGGATGATTTTTAAGGTCCGCAAACATCGCTCGAAGCGACATTTGCGCATCCTGGTTCGGTATCTGCTGTCTCGTAAGGGCAAGTCAAATGAGGGCGTGCTGCGGCATGAGTCGATCAACGCGTTGCCGATGTTGCCCGGCGAGACACCGTTCAGCTACGCGAAACAGTGGGCTGCTGCGCTGTGGGAATTCACAGCTCGGGAGCGCTGTGGGAAAAAGCCACCGGAGCATTATTTTGTACATTCCGTGCTGAGTTTTTTCCCCGGGGATACCGAGCACAAGGCTGATCAACTGACAGCCGAGCAGGCGATTGAATTGGCTAAAGAGGCGATGGTTGAAGTCGCTCCTGGAGATCGGCAGGCGATGTATGTCGTGCATGGCGATAAGGCTCACCTGCATGTCCACATCGTATTTTCTGTCGTCGAGCGTGGTGGACGGATCTGGAATCCGCGCATGGATTTTCGACTCTGGGAAGCTGCCGCAGCTCGGCTGGAAGTGAAACATGGCTTGTATCAGGTGACCGTTGGACGGCCTGGTGGGGAGCCGACTCGGAAAAGGTCGCCAACGGGCAATGAGCTGAATATGGCCATTCGCACCGGGCAGCCCTCAAACCGAATGTTGCTTCAGCAAATAGTCGATGTGGCGTTGGCTGGAAATCCCCCATTTCCTGTTTTCTGGCAGCGCCTGCTCGATGCCGGTGTCACGCCAATCCCCCGTATAGCGAGTACTGGTCGAGTTTCTGGAGTCTCGTTTCAGTATGGGGATGGGTTTCCTATGAAAGGAAGTGACCTGGGGAAGGGCTACTCATGGTCGGCGCTCGCCAAACAGCTCAACTTTGCGCCATCGCAGCATCTTCACCTGCTACGGCCTTTCGCGGTTGATCCCGTCGATCCGGGGTCGATACACATGGAGGCCGATCCTTCCGTACCGGCTTTGCCACAAGGGAAGCCTCCAACGCTCAAGCGATTTATTGCCAAGTCTGTCAGTGATCAACGCATCGATTGGGTATGGAGGAACAAGCCGACGCGGACCGCATTCATCGAGTCGCCCAAGGTGTGCGTTGCCAGATCCGCCCATCAATCTGTTTACGAGGCAATGGCCGAGCGTTCTCGGCTGCGTGGGGTGAAGCGAGTAGGTGTTACCGGAGGTGAGGTATTCCGCAGGCGGATGTGGTTCGAGCTGGCGCTGCGTGGCATTTCGGTTGTGGGGTATGAACCAACAGAAGCAGATAGATTTCGATTGGAATGGTGGATGAATGAGCAAGCTGAAAATGGCCGAGGAGATGGCTCGGCAGGCGGTCCAACTCCGGACGGAGGAGATGTCTCTGGCCCTGTCCGTAAAGTTGGATGCCATGCGGAGGGCAAAAGTGTCGACCAGCGAGGAACTGGCGGAGGCGATGTACCCGTTGCTTCAGGGCATGACATCACTGGCACTGGAGAACCAGGTGCTGCTCAAGGAAATGCGTGTGTTGATGCGCAACGAGGTTCAGGAAATGAGGGCGGAAATGAGCGAGCTTCGAGCGATGTTGATGGAGCTCAAAACCGTGTTGAGGTCCTCGTATCCGCAGGTGCAGGACTGAGTCCCGAGCCTCACTTCACGCTCTATATGCGCCGAGCCTCTCGCCTGGGGACGGCGGCATTGCTGCGCCAGGGTGTGCATTCTGCGCTCGAAACCGAGGACTTGCAGACCATTATGGACATGGTATGGGAGCTGGATCGCAGGTTTACGCGGTGGAGTATCGCGTGCGCTAGTCCCGGCAACGAGCCACTCTGCAATTTGACTGCGAGTGAGCAGGTTCACTCTGCTTGGTCCAACTTACAGGTGCTGAACAGCCAGGGCTGCAATGTGCAGTTGTCGCTCTCATCGGCTGACAGCTGGCTGCATCTGGTCAATGTAACTGAGGCGGATCTCTTGGTGCTGAGCGCACGGGGAGTCGAGCCGACCATCCAGTTCACCCGGAACGGTGTGACCGAGATCTTCGTGCATGTGAACTATGGATGTGAGCGCCGTGACGTTATGGATAGCTTGGCAGAGCAGGTGCAGGTTGGGCTTCAGGCGAGCGTTCGGGCACACACTGGCAGCGTGTCATTCCCATTGCCTGGGTTTGATTGCTGGCATGATGAGCAGCTGCAGCTCTGTAGTGCTTTCAGGCTCACCCCAAAAACGATGGGAATGCAGTTTTCGAGTCAACTGCGGCAGTTGAAGGGCGAGGTGGGCCCACCCAGGATGCTGGGGGCTGTGCCCATACAACGTTCACAGGTCATGGATGAGCACGATGAAGGGCTGCTGAATGGGCGACCTCGTCCCCAGCCGGAGTCGCCTGCTCCGTGAGTCGTGGGCGACTTTGCAGGGGACATTGTGCCTCGCTCGTTAAAGCAGCCAACCCATCGACAGCCAGGAGGTTGACCATCTCCTGGAAATGGTCTCGCGATGGGCTGCCCTCAAGTCAGCAGCACTAAGATGCCGCTCGCCTGTTTTTCTGGCAATGCGGTTTGAGCCGCTGCAGGCGTTGGTAATTCGCCCAGGCGATGTGCGAGAGATCGATATCCAGACGAAGTTGAGCGAGTTTCTCGTGTCGTTGGGTCAGAGAGAAATTCTGGCCATAGTTGATGGTCGTGTCGTCGTCCAGTGCATGGCCGACAAGCGTCTTGATCATCATCTCCTGCACCCCGGCTTTACGCAGTAGATCAATAAAGGTGTGGCGAAAGCTGTAGAGGCAGTAGCCCATCCCCTTACTGAGGCCGCAGGCGCTGAGGTAACCCAGGTCAGTGCTGCCTTGGCCACTGAACCAGCGGGAGGCCGCGCGCGCATGCCCATGCCTCCGGTCATAGGGCAACTCGGGGAACAGCGGTTGGAATCGGCCACCCTGCTGGCGTCGCATGGCGACGAAGTCGAGGAAACCAGCAGCGATCAGTTGAGGATGAAGTGGTATGTCCCGGGCGCTGGCGTCGGTCTTCAGGCGCTGCAGGGGGCCTCTGTCGGTGATGCGTACGACGGGGAGGCCGGACTCCTCGAATATATCACCGGCATTCAGTTGGCACAGTTCGCCAGGACGTGCACCGGTGAACACGCCAAGCAACGGGAGCCAGAAGCAATAACTGTAGGGCGTCCAGCGGAAGCGATCAGTCGGTTCAGTGGCGTAGACACGACTGCTGAAAATCGCATTGAGCTCGGTCGAGTCGAACGTTGCGTAGTGGTCCGTACTGGGGGATTGCCCGGCAAGTTTTACGCTCATATCTATCTGGCCGAGCGAATACTTGGATTCCTGGCAGAAAACGATGAAGCGCTTCAGCAGGTTGAAGTAGCGGTGGATGGTTTCGCCGCCGATATTGCCTTCGATGTTTGCATCGTGAATCCGCGAGGAGTCGATCGCAGGTAGACGCAAGGAGTTCTTGCTCTTGAACTTCAGGGAGTCTTTCAGCGTAGTGAGGTCGCTCGTACACAAGGAGCTCGTCAGACGATCAGGCCCCAGCAGATTAATGATCTGCTGCAGTTGTGAGCGGTATTTGTAGGTGGAGCCATACTCCCAGTGCCCAAGTGCGGCGTACTCATGGACCATGGCGTTGGCGGCATACTGCAGCGTGACCTGCCGTGATGGAGCAGGTGAGCTGGGGAGGGCTGCAGTATCTCGTAGAGACTGACCGGGGAGGGCGTTCAAGTGCTGAGGGTTATTGAGCAGCGCTTGAATTGTGGCGGCCAGCGTGAGCGGGTCGAGCGTATTATGTTGCGGGACAGTAAAGGTCAGGGTGTTAGTGCATGACATTGCAACTCCTTGGCTCCAAAGTGAGGCCATAAGGAGACTCTTTCTATGACCAAGCCTGGGGCTACCAAGCTTGTGACCCCAATATAGAAACGGTTTTAGCTCTGTCAAGCGAGTATGAGCTTTGCTGCATGTCGATATGCTTTAAAACGGGGCTTGATTATTTTTAAACCTCCGGCTGGCGGAGGTTGTAGAAAAATCAATAAGTAGAAAATTATTTGCGTGAAGGGGAAAGTAAGGGGCGGCTGAGACCGTGGATGCGGTTGATGGTGACGCCGGCACTCTGGCCGGCGCCTGGCATTCCGACGGGTTACTGTGAGTCGTGTTGTTGCTTCAGCCAATCCACCAGTGCCTGGTTATCGGGCTTCTCGGTCGACAGAGTGTTCCGAATAGCGCTCGAGGGGTGTCGTGCCGAGGTGGGGCGACCAGGGCGAAAGCTGCGCTTCTGCAGCGCCAGGTAGCGCTCATAGCTGATATGGCTGAGGTCGAGGTTGAAGCGCAACATCTCCACGGTTTCCTGCTTGAGCTCCATGCTATAGCCATTGCCATACTCCCCGGTCGTCGAGTCATTGATATGCCCCGTCAGCGCTTGAATACGTGGCTGATCCACGCCGGTCTGGCGCAACTGGTTGACGAAGGTATGGCGCAGCGAATGGAAACTGAGGCCATTGCGACGTGGGAAACCACATTGCTGTAAGTAGCCGACCCGTTGCGGGTCGCCACAGAACCAGCGCGAGGCGAGGTGACTGTGAGCACGGCGAATGTCCGCGCGCATTTCGGGAAACAGCAGCTCCTTGCGCGATGAGGCTTCGGCACCGCGTTGCGCGAGGAACTCCAGAAAACCTTTCTCGATGAGCACCGAGTGCAGCGGAATGTCCCGTTCACTGCTGGCGTTTTTCAGCAGCTTGTGTGGATGGTTGAGGTTGTGGCGCATGACCCAGATTCCTCCGGGGCTCTGGCAAATATCCTCCAGGGTGAGCTGACAGAGTTCGTTGAGCCGGGAACCGGTGAACAACCCGAGTAGGGGGAGCCAGAATTTATAGCTGTCCATCCGCCAACGGGGAACGTCGCGGACAGTGTATACCGGGCCATTGAACAGCATCTGCAGCTCCTGCTGCGTATAGGCGCGACGAACGCGGCTGCTCTTCTTGCGGGCGATTTCCTTGAGCCGAACCGGGCCCGCGATGTCGCGGGCGATCCACTCATTGTCGTAGGCGAAGCGAAACATGCCCTTGGCCAGGTCGAAGTACTTCTTCGCCGTTTTGGCGTGAATGGCTTCATAGCCCCCTTGTGCGATCAGGACGTGGATCGGTGTGTCGTTCAGCTCGCTGATCTGTCGGCGGTTGCGGGGGTACATCAGCAGCACAGTGCGCAGATTGCGAAAGTCTTCGGTGGTGATCGACGCAATGGGGCGCGTAGGCCCCAACAGCTCGCAGACTACTTCCAGGCGTGCGCAGTTGAGAAAGCGCGTGCCTTGATGGGACCACTGGCCGGTCAGCTCCTGCTCGCGCCGGTAGCGCTCCATCAGTTGATGGACACTCATCTGGCCCTCAGTGCGCTGGTCGCTGCGTGGCTGGAAGCCGTTGGAGAACAATGCGCCGAGGGGATTGGCTGGCACCGTATCGGCGTGCGCGCTGGGCAAGGTCCAACGAGTATCTCGCGTTGAGGCGGCAGCGTCGGGTTGCGTGGGGCGCGGAGGCTGGGGATGGTCGTCATCGGGGCGCAAGCGGCCCCGAATTGCCTCCACGTGCAGACGCAATTCGTGCAGGCTTGGAATGCCTCCGCCAAAGTGCTGGCCCTGCCGCACCAGATCGGTCAGCCAGTCGAAGCGCTCCAGCACAAAGCCCGCCTTCAGCACAGCCTCGTGCAGATCCTGTGTGTGCAGGTCGAGGGTCAACTGATCCGGCAGTTGGGGGTAGTGCTCGCGCAGCAGTTGAGGCGTGCTGATGTCCAGCCGATGTGCGCCGCCGGTCGCTGGATGCAACCGATGGCTCGGTGTGTCGGAACCGGCCTGGGTGTCTAGACGGCGTAGGTGCTCGTGGTCGCGCTCGCGCAAATCCTGTGGGCGCAGTGGCAGCCAGCGCGGGTCATGGTGAAAGTGCAGGCCGTGTTCCGGAAGCAGGTAGCGACGCAGGGCCTCAAGATGGAAGCTGGCCTGGTAGAGGGGAAGCCATTCACCGCGATCCAGGCAATGTTGAAGCCGCTCGTTCAGCTCCGTCAGGCCTTGCAGGATGAAAGCGGCACGCTGCTCGCCTTCCTGGGGATTCAGGGTGTGCAGGTCGAACACCTGGGTTTTCAGCATCAGCGGGTAGGCGGCTCCGAGCAGCTCCGGCAAGGGGGCCTGCACTGTGAGCTGGTGCTCGTCACGCAACAGAAAGGTCGGCGTCAGGCGCAGTTGTTCGAGGCGTTGACGGCCGACACTGAGGCTCAGGTCCTGGACCGGGCAGGCGACCTGCGAACTCTGGGGGCGCGCCGACGGACTGGGGGCACTCTGGCGACTCAGTGGCGGAATCGAGCCTTGAATCCGCTGGAGCTCCTGCTGCAGGCCTTCGGCGGTCTTGATGTCGCCCAGACGGAAGCGCAAATCGCGAATGCGCCGCGCGAGATTCAGGGCCAGCTCCCGAGCGTCGTCCAGTGGGACGCCGTCGAGCGACCAGCGAATTTCGCGGCCCACGGAAGGAAAGCGTTGTTGCAGGAGGCTGGGCAGGATCAGCCGGAAGGTCAGGCGATCTGAGTGGTCGCGGTACAGGTAATGAGAGAGATGGATCATGGGGTTCAACCTCGTCGTAATTGGAAATTTGCGAGAAATTTCCAGACTCGGTTTGAACCCCTTGATCAGTTAAGCCTTAAAAATCAAAGACTTAACGATTTGATTGGTGGGCCGGGGTAATCTGAAACGATAGTCTATCTTTATGAAAAATATGAGAAAAACTCGGTTTGATATTTGTCTGGAATACCATTTGGAATACCGGGCGGCTGGATTTGAACTCAGGATGTCGGGGCGCTGAGAAGATCCATGGCTTGGCATTTAGGTGTCAGGCTCGAAAATCGCTCAGACTGACCTCGGGCTCAGCATCTCATGCTTGGCTACGGAGGCATCGATGGCCTCTTGGGCTACACGCATTCGGCGTTCTGCAAGAGTTGTTGCGGCTGCTTCGTCTTCGTGGGATAGCTCTGGCAGTTCTTCTTTTAGAAAGGTTTCCCACCGCGCGAGCTGCTTCATGCAGTGGTGCAGCTGCTTTCTGGTCTCATCAATCCGAACTTTGTCCAGCTCCTGCGTAAGCTTGCGCGCATTGCGTGTGACTTTGGCCATTTGAGCGTCGCGACGCATCCCCTCTTTCTGTTCTGCGGCTGCCTGGGCGGCGACTTCGATCAAGCGCTGAATCAGCGCTGTTTCAGTTGTTTTGTGCCCTTTGGCGAGGCTCTTGAGTGTGGTCTTGGTTTCGAGCGGGAGCGTGAAGGAGCAGGTCTTTCTGCCGCCTTTGGCTAATCGATACCGCCTTTGTCTGACGGCATTTCTCAATCGCTCGATGAGCTTTACACCTTCAGCCTCGGATTCGAGGGCATGGATCGATCTGATCAGATGGCTGAATCCACTGTCGGCAAGGAAGCTGATCTTGCCTTGAAGCGACGGAGAGCACCGGCTCGATAGGTAACTTGCAGCCCATTGCCACTCTCCTCTGTCCTTCTCGTTCAGCCAGCCTGGTGCTGCTTCGGCCTCGCTCATTTTCGAGTTTCCTTCTCTGTCGCCTTATTCAGAGTGCGATCACTCGCCCCACCACTGGCGGGTGTTACAGGGCCTGATGGTAGGTCTGTTGATCAGAATTTTGTAAGTGTTAGCAGTCATGTTATCAGCGCTATTACAAGATTCGTTAACAGATACGTTACATGAAATTGATAAACTGATTTTATAGGGTATAAAACGTGATCTAAATGTTAAGTTTTAGGTGGATAAAATGGCTAGTCTTCTAGTTTTTTATGAAGACCTAGAGGTTGGTGCAGAGTCTAGGTTTTTCCTGCAAGCCCTGATATGCCGAGAGCAGGCACTCTTGACCGCCTCGTTCAAGGTCAAACCGGTTGCGAGACTCCTCTGCTTGACGGATAGGTTGGTCAGAGACGCAGTGCGGGAGTTAGCCGAAGCTGGGCTGTTGGTGGCCAAAAAACAGGCTGACAAGGTGGGTCGCCCGGGGCAGGAATATGAGGCGTCGCAATACCTCCTCGATCTGCTTGCCCAGCCAAGAGGTAGTTCGCTTACTCATCGGGACCTGGTCCTGCGTCTCTTTAGTGAGCCGGAGATTTATGCCGAGGGACCTCGGCCTGAAACAGATACCGGGAGCGAAAAGGTTGCGCGCAAACAGGTACGCAAGGACGGGCGGCCGGCAGCACCTGGGGCCAGTGGACGCCTGGGGGCAGCCACGAGAGTGCTTTTGGCTGCCCTTTTAACCTTTGCCGATCAGTGCGGGGTTGTGGCCGGGGTGGGGGAGGCGAAGCTTCGTGCTATGACGGGCCTGAGTCCGATTGCGCTCAAACATCAGGTGAGGCGACTAGTCAGCCTGGGCTTCATACGTGGTCATGTACCGGGCGTATCCAATGGCTTCTTCGTTGGGGCCAGAGTTCCCAGTACCTACTACCTGAGCCTCGACCACCCGCAGCTAGGTGAGCAGAGCCTCCGCCGCGCCTTGTTGGTTTATGCAGAAGATGGACTATCCCGCAACGAAAGGTTGACCAACAGGCTGCCGTTTGATGTAGCAGGGGCTCTTCTCTCTCTGGGGCCTGCTGCGCTGGATGTCCTTTATCACAAGCTGGCCAGGTACACGTCGCATCTGCTTTCCCTGACCTGGGGAGGGCCGGGCGAAAGGTACGGCGAAGTTCCTGCATCGCTGGCGGGCATGATCGGTCGAGAGTTAGCGCAACTGAAGGTCGGGAAGCCGGAGCAGAACGAGGCTGGCTATTACTGGCCCAAAGTGCTCGATCACTTTTTTGAGGTTGCGTTCGACTGGTCCGAGCGCTTGAAGCAGAAGCTCAATGGCAAGGCGTGGCCGGGGTACCAGCCCCAGTTGGTTAGACTGATACCAGCGCCGGAGTCAGAAGAGGGGAATGATAGCTTGATGATCGTTTCCCTGATCGTCTACCCGGCTCCCGAGAATCAGAAAGGCTGCATTGTGTACAAAGATGTCCCTGGCGGATTTCTTCGTGAGTTCGACAGCGAGGCTGACCTGGATGTGTGGAACCGCTATGAGTTTGGCTTGCTAACCGAGTAGGTGCCCGACCCTTCGAGTTATTTCTTACCGCCCCTGCAGATCCTCTGAACGAATACGAGGAGCCCGTTCATGAGGATCATTCGATTGAAAGAAGTTATCGACTCGACCGGCTTGGCCCGGTCGACCATCTACAAATACATCAAGGAAGGCACCTTCCCGAAGCCGGTATCACTGGGCGACCGCTGCGTCGGCTGGGTAGATAGCGAGGTGCATGACTGGATCCTGGCAAGGATCGAAGAGCGTGACCTTGCGGAGCAGGGGGCTGCGGTGCGCTCAACCGGTCACCTGAGTGTCGCCAGCTAGAACTGACCATCTGCGCCATGGCTGGCTACGGCTGGTCATGGCGCTTATGCCGTGTGGGGCGGTATGTCCTCTGTGGGGAGCCTCTAGCGAACTGAGCAATACCTGCTCCTCATTGCTCGGTTCGTTGGGAGTCGGAGGTTGGATTGATGGCGTGTGTCAGGGCCGTTGCTCGATGGTTTATTACCGGAGTAGGCACCCTGGAGAAATTCGCGGTGTGGCCGTGAGAAAACATCCCGCGATCACGGCGTAGCCGAGAGCGTCAATTGCGGCACGGGTATTATGCTTTTACTTGCTCTTCCTACCCGTAGGGTTCTGGCTATCTGACACCGTGTGAGCACTGTCTGAGCTATCGAGTAGGGTTCGCAGGGTTGCTGAGGCATGAGCTGCAAGCACTGACCCCAGGTTGCCCAGCCGAGAGGGGACAGGTACCAGTACGGGGTATCGGTAGAAAAATCCACAGATGAAACATGTGTATGAACCTCAACCAGGAGTCATAACCATGCTTCACCAGCTCGATACAGCCAGTCACCACCTGCTTCGTCATCCCGGCAACACCAACCTCCATCTGTATCGCCAGCCGACGTACCGTGGCCTACCCCTGATGATCGACAAGGGGCCATTCGTTGAGGAGTATCTATCTCGTCTCCTGCGGGTTATCCAGCGGGCGCTCACTCAGTATCCGAGGGTCATGGCATTCAGGGTGGACCTAAACCTGCCGAGGGATATCGATCCCTCTGAATACGCTGACGCCAACAAGGTCATCAGCAGGTTTATTGCGTCATTCAGCGCCAAGATCGAATACCACCGCAGTCAGCTACGTGAAGAAAAGAAGGATGCTCGGGATTGCAGGGTGCGCTATGCCTGGGCAAGGGAGGTTGGGATGGGGGGAAGGCCGCACTACCATCTGGTATTCCTGCTCAATCGCGATGCCTATCACAGGCCGGGTAGGGTGCAATCTACGAGGCGAAATCTCGTTGCGCGTCTGCAGGAAGCTTGGGCCAGTGCCTTGCAGCTTTCGGTCGATCAGGTCGATGGGCTGGTACATATCACGGACAATGCCACGTATCGAATCTACCAGAACGTCCCCGACGGCAAGCTGGATGAACTGCCGGAGTTGTTCCGCCGTGCAAGCTACCTGTGCAAGGCTGCTACGAAGTCCTACGGGAGTCGCCTGCGCGGATTCGACACCAGCAAGGGGTAGTCGGCTGCTGTTTGATTAGCGGCAATGCTCGTGTCCGACGAGCGCGTGGATCTCTTTCACCTGCGCTCTGCTCCTTCATTTATCATCCCTTCAATTTGCATGGACGGCAGGCCTCTGCGCCTGCCTTTGCCGCTTTTTCGCAGTAGCGACCCGGATAGCCTCATCTCATGAACGCCGTAGAAATCGAACAAGCCATCACCGACCTGGCAAGTCAGCCGTTTGATCAGGTTGAGTTTCCCTATGCCTTCCTGCAGGCCTTCGGCAACAAGGAAACCACTCTCAAGCGCCTGCGCTCGGGGGTAACCAACAAGTCCGATCTGGGTGGCGTGCTGCAAACCAGCAATATCCACCTGGCGGTGTGTGGGGCCGGCAAGGTCACTGAGACGCTGGCTGCCCTCAAAGCTAGCCCGGCCACAGCTCGGGCCAAGGTCAAGTACGTGCTCGCTACTGATGGCGAGACACTGGAGGCCGAGGAGCTAGAAAGCGGCGAAACCGTCGCCTGCGCCTATCCGGACTTCCCTGATCACTTTGGCTTCTTCCTGCAGTTGGCGGGCATTTCCACGGTCAAGCAGATCCGCGAGAACTCCTTCGATATCCGCGCCACCAGCCGTCTGAACCGGCTCTATGTGGAGCTGCTCAAGGACAACCCGACCTGGGGCACCGCCGAGCGCCGCCATGAAATGAACCACTTCATGGCACGGCTGATCTTCTGCTTCTTCGCAGAAGACACCGACATCTTCAACGGAACTGGCTTGTTTACCGACACTCTCGCGCAAATGAGTGGCCGGGATGCTGCCAACCTGCATGAGGTGATGGGCGAGATATTCCGCGCCATGAATACCCCGATTGCTCAACGGGCTTCGGCAAACCTGCCGCGCTGGGCTGACACTTTCCCCTACGTCAACGGCGGACTGTTCTCTGGTGAGCCAGACGTGCCGCGCTTTTCCAGGATTGCCCGCAGCTACCTGCTGCATATTGGCGCGTTGGATTGGAAGCAGATCAATCCCGACATTTTCGGCTCCATGATCCAGGCCGTGGCCGACGATGAAGAACGCGGTGCCCTGGGTATGCACTACACCAGCGTGCCTAATATCCTCAAGGTATTGAACCCGCTGTTTCTCGATGAGCTACGCGCCAAGCTGAAAGAGGCTGGCGACAACCCGCGCACGCTGCTCAACCTACGTAAGCGCTTGGCGCGCATTCGTGTATTCGACCCGGCCTGCGGTTCAGGCAACTTCCTGGTCATCGCCTACAAACAACTGCGTGAGATTGAAAACGCACTCAATGAGCGCCGTGGCGAGCCGGGACGAAAAAGCGACATTCCTCTGACTAATTTTCGAGGTATCGAACTGCGGGACTTCTCGGCAGAAATCGCACGCCTGGCCTTGATCATTGCTGAGTATCAGTGCGATGTGCTGTACCGAGGGCAGAAGGAAGCTCTTCTAGAGTTCTTGCCATTGAGCAATCAGAACTGGATCACCTGCGGGAATGCTCTACAACTGGACTGGCTCAGTGTGTGCCCTCCCACCGGAACCAGCGTCAAGCTACATGCTGACGACCTATTTGGCAGCCCATTGGATCAAGCCCAGATTGATTTCGAGAATGAAGGTGGAGAAACGTATCTCTGTGGTAATCCGCCTTATCGTGGGAGCAAATGGCAAAGCGAGGAACAAAAGGCTGACTTAGCAAAAGCCTGGCGTAAGCATCCCAAGTTAGCCAAGACCACCGATTATGTAACGGGTTGGTTCGCCCGCTTCCTGGACTATGCCGATCAAGAACCATCCGCTGTAGCTGCCTTTGTAGCGACCAACAGCGTTTGCCAAGGACAGCAAGCGACAGAGGTGTGGCCGGTAGCATTTGAGCGTGGTTGTGAGATTCGCTTTGCTCACACCTCATTCAAGTGGGCTAACTTGGCCAGCAACAATGCTGGTGTCACGGTTGTTATCGTCGGTCTGAGCAAAAAATCGCCTGCTTCAAAGACGATTTACCAAGACGACTTAGTCAAACAGTGCTCCGCAATCGGCCCCTATCTAGTACCGGACAGTTTGGCGTATGTGCAGAAAGCCAACCTACCAATCGGCGAGCAATCGATTATGCTCTTCGGAAATATGCCACGCGATGGCGGGCACTTGTTCTTGGATAGTGATTTAGCAGAAAAGATCGCCAAGGAAGACTCGATTGCTCAGCATTTTATTAAGCACTTCGTTGGTTCGGATGAACTGATTAATGGGCGGCAGCGCTATTGCCTGTGGATTGAAGATGCTGAAGTTGAAGCGGCAGTTAAAAGCGAATTTATAGCGCAGAGGCTGCGATTGGTCGCGGAGAACCGAAATCAGTCGAACGCCGAATCAACTAGACAGTTTTCAAAACAGCCACATCGCTTTGTCCAAATTGCTGGCAGAACGAAAAAAACAGCCATCGTGGTGCCGAGGGTATCGTCAGAAAATAGACCTTACTTGCCAGTCGACTACCTCACGTCAAATTACGTCGTAGGTGACCGAAACTTTGCCCTTTATGATGCACCTTTGTGGAATATGTCGCTTATCGCTTCGCGCTTACATTGGGTTTGGATAGCCAGCGTTTGTGTCCGTCTTGAGATGCGCTTTTCCTATTCTAATACCCTAGGCTGGAACACATTCCCCGTGCCGCCTCTGACCGAGAAAAACAAAGCCGACCTCACCCGCTGCGCCGAAGACATTCTTCTGGCACGCGAAGCTCACTTCCCGGCCACGATTGCAGATCTCTACGACCCGGAGACCATGCCGGACAATCTGCGTGCAGCACACGAGCGCAACGACGAAATGCTGGAGCGCATCTATATAGGTCGTTGCTTCAAGAACGATACCGAACGCCTGGAGAAGCTGTTCGAGCTGTATACCAAGATGACGGCCAGCCAGAAACCACGGAAGGCCAAGTAATGAGTGACCTTATCCTTATCAAACACATGGGCATGAAGCCCTGACTGGTAGCGTAGACATGACTCAAACCGTTCCCTCCGTTTCCGTTTCCTATGCCCAGAGCGGACGATCCACCAAGGCCAATGAGCTGGGCATGCGCCCTATGCAGGAGCGTGCCTATGAGCGACGCGGCGAACAGTACCTGCTGATTAAATCGCCCCCCGCGTCCGGTAAAAGCCGAGCCTTGATGTTTATCGCCCTGGACAAACTGGCCCATCAGGGCATCAAGCAAGCCATTATCGTGGTGCCGGAAAAGTCCATTGGATCGAGCTTCCACGACGAACCCCTTAGCCGCTATGGCTTCTGGGCCGACTGGCATGTAGAGCCTCGCTGGAATCTGTGTGATGCACCAGGCACTGACGATGGCGGCAAGGTCAATGCGGTGGGCGCATTCCTGGAAAGCAGCGACCAGGTACTGGTCTGTACCCATGCCACGTTCCGTTTCGCAGTGGATAAATTTGGTGTGGCGGCCTTCGATGACCGGCTGATCGCCGTGGATGAGTTCCACCACGTTTCCGCCAATCCGGACAATAAACTGGGCACTCACCTGGGCCAATTCATCGCTCGCGACAAGGTGCACATCGTCGCCATGACCGGCTCCTATTTCCGAGGTGATGCCGAGGCCGTACTGGCGCCGACCGATGAAGCTCGCTTCGATACCGTGACTTACACCTACTACGAACAGCTCAACGGCTACGAGCACCTGAAGAAGCTAGACATTGGTTACTACTTCTACTCGGGCGCATACTCCGACGACATCCTGAAGGTGCTCGACCATAGCGAAAAAACCATCCTCCACATCCCGAACGTGAACTCCCGCGAGAGCACCAAAGACAAGATCCGGGAGGTCGAGCACATCATCGAAGAGCTCGGTGAGTGGCAAGGCACCGACCCGGTGACAGGCTTCCAACTTGTGAAGACCGCCAATGGACGCTTACTCCGTATTGCCGACCTGGTGGATGATGACCCGGCCAAGCGCGACAAAGTCGCGGCAGCCTTGAAAGACCCGACCCAGAAGAACAACCGCGACCATGTCGACATCATCATCGCTCTGGGCATGGCCAAAGAGGGCTTCGACTGGATCTGGTGTGAGCATGCACTCACAGTGGGCTACCGCTCCAGCCTGACAGAGATTGTGCAGATCATCGGCCGAGCAACCCGCGATGCTCCCGGTAAGGCACGGGCGCGCTTCACCAACCTGATCGCCGAGCCAGATGCCAGCGAGAAGGTGGTGGCCGAGGCCGTGAACGACACACTCAAGGCAATTGCCGCCAGCCTCTTGATGGAACAGGTTCTGGCACCGCGCTTCGAGTTCAAGCCGAAGACCCCCACCAGTGGGCCTCAGGAAGGCTTTGACTACGGAGACGCAGGCTATCAGCCGGACAAGTGCAATGTTGGCTTCAACCACGAAACCGGCCATCTACAGATCGAAATCAAGGGCCTGGCTGAACCCAAGAGCCCTGAAGCCAATCGCATCTGCCAGGAAGACCTGAACGAGGTCATTGCCAGCTTCGTACAGGACAAAACCAACATCGAGCGCGGCCTGTTCGATGATGAGTTGGTGCCCGAGGAGCTGACCCAGCTGCGTATGGGCAAGATCATCCGCGACAAGTATCCCGAACTGGATGCCGAGGATCAGGAGGCCGTTCGCCAACACGCCATTGCTGCCCTGAACCTGACCCAGCAAGCCAAGCAGCTGGTATTAGGTGATGATCCGCAAAGTACGCTTAATGGGGGGAATGGCACCCCCAGCACGGCTCTGATTGATGGCGTGCGCAAGTTTGCAATGGATGTGCGGGAGCTGGATATCGACTTGATCGACCGGATCAATCCGTTCAGCGAGGCATACGCGATCCTGGCCAAGACCATGAGCGAGGAAAGCCTCAAGCAGGTTGCGGCGGTGATTGGTGCCAAGCGCACTCGACTGACGCCTGAAGAAGCCAAAGATCTTGCCGTGCGGGCAGTAAAATTCAAGAAGGATCATGGCCGGGTGCCTTCCCTGACCGCTCAAGACCCTTGGGAGCGGAGCATGGCGGAAGGCGCTGCAGCCTTTATGCGTTTCAAGAAAGAGGGCCGATATGGCTAACGAATTCGATCTGGATGAGCTGGAAGCGGAGCTTTCCGATTTCGCCACTTCAGACAAGAAGGTCGGTCGCACTCCTCGCGAGGAGCGCATCATCGCCGGCTTCGAGGATATCCAACGCTTCGTTGAGCTGCACGGCCGCGCGCCGCGCCACGGCGACGATAAGGATATCTTCGAGCGCCTGTATGCCGTGCGTCTGGATCGCCTGCGCGAACAGGAAGAATGCCGCGTGCTGCTGCAACCAATGGACCATCAGGGCCTGCTGAATGCCATCGAGGTACGGGAGCCGCAAGGTGACTACTCCATGACGGACGATGAGCTGTTGGCGGAGTTGGCTGGGGACGATGATGGTGCTGACATCCAGAATCTTCGCCACGTTCGCAGCAATGCTGAGAAGCGTGAGGCAGAGGAGATTGCCCAGCGCGATCGTTGCGAGGACTTCGAGCGCTTCCAGCCGCTTTTTGAGCTGGTACAGCGTGAGCTGCAGTCAGGCAGCCGTGTGACTCGCACCTTCATCCGGGATGCCAGCATCGAGGAAGGACAGTTCTTTATCCTTGGCGGACAGACGGTTTATGTGGCTGAAGTCGGTGAGCCCATTAAGGCTCCGAATGGTGAGAGCGATGCTCGGCTGAGGGTGATCTACTCCAACGGCACAGAGAGCAATCTACTGCGAAGATCCTTGCAGCGTGCACTGTACAAGGATGATGCCGGCCGTCGTATTACCGATGCGGATGCAGGCCCATTGTTTGGCGAAACGCTGGATCCCGACGACATCGAGAGTGGCACCATTTACGTGCTTCGCAGCCACTCAACGCATCCCTTCGTGGCCGAGCATCGCGATCTGATCCACAAAATCGGCGTCACGGGCGGCAAGGTGGAAACGCGCATCGCCGGTGCTGACAAGGACGCCACCTACCTACTGGCGGAAGTTGAGGTTGTGGCGACCTACAAGCTGCACAACATCAATCGCGCACGGATGGAAAACTTATTCCACCGGCTGTTCAGCCCTGCCCAAATAGAGCTGACCATCCCCGACCGCTTTGGCAACCCGGTCAAGCCCAGGGAGTGGTTCCTGGTGCCGCTGCACGTGATTGACGAAGCAGTGGAGCGTATTCGTGATGGCTCAATCACTGGCGTGGCGTACGACCCGCAATCAGCTCGACTCATCACGCAGGGATAGCTGTGCTACAGGGCGCGAGGCCAATAAACCGCGCGCCTTATCCTCTGTTGAGGTTTGTTTGGGTAAGATCCGGCAGATTCAGGATCGCCGAAGGTTAAGAAATGGACTTCACCCCCATCATCGCCCAGGTCTGGAGTACCGTCAGTTGGCTAATCCCGCTGATGCTGCTGATTGGCCTACTCAAGTCGCCCTGGGCCAAGGGCCATATTGGCGAGCTCCTGGTACGCCTGTTCGCTCACTGGCAACTGGACAAGCAAATCTACCGTGGCCTGCACAACGTCACCCTGAACACTCCAGACGGCACCACCCAAATCGACCACGTATTCCTCTCGCCCTACGGCATCTTCGTGCTAGAAACGAAGAACATGAGCGGCTGGATCTTCGGCAGCGAGAAGCAGGCGCAGTGGACGCAGAAGCTCTACAAACGCACTTTCAAATTCCAGAATCCGCTGCGGCAGAACTACAAGCATCTCAAAGCGCTTGAAGCCACTCTGGGCGTCAGCCCTGAGTACCTGCACTCGGTGATTACCTTTGTCGGCGGCAGCACGTTCAAAACCGAGGTGCCGGCCAACGTGACCCAGGGAATTGGTTTTATCCGCTACATCAAGTCGTTTCAGCAGCCGATATTCAGCCAGACTGAAGTCGAAACCATGGTGCAGGCCCTGCAAACTGGCCGCCGCGCCCCCACTCTCGCCACCCACCGCGAGCACGTGCACAACCTCAAGCGTCGGAGTGATCCAACAGCAGAGCGGAAATGCCCGAAATGTGGCAGCGTCCTGCTGATCCGCACTGTGAAGTCCGGCCCGAAAGCAGGGCAACAATTCTGGGGCTGTTCGGCGTTTCCCAAGTGTCGAGTGATGCAGAGTCTGTAATCGGCTGTTGAGTGTCCTAGCCGGCATCGCCTTCAGAACACCACGCCATTGCGCCATTTGAGGGCAAAAAAAGAGGGGGCTTGGGGCTCCCTCTGTTGGTAGTGCGGCCAATGCCGGTGAGTGAGATAGCAGCGGTGGTTCAGTGGTGTTGATTGATCCAGTGGAACTCAGGTCCGTTACTGCAGTAGGTAACCGGCAGGCTGATTGTCCTTATCAAAACAGAGGATGGTCTCGCAGTACCCGCCGATCTGATCGATGTTCGATTCAGCAACGGCAGGCAACCACTTACCAAGGTCTGCCACGGGTACCCTCTGGTTATTGATGTAGCACTCGTCATCCATGCGCGGATTGCACCAGGCGGATGTAACTTCCGGCCATTCAGATTGATCTGAGGGGCCAGACGATGGCGAGGCCCCAGCTTGAACTCCTCCTCTCTGTGCCTGCCACGCTACATAGCCGCCTTCATAGCGCCCATCGAACGTCGGCACCAGATGATCATCAGGGACGCCAATATCCAGATAGAACTGGTACAGGAGCGTACCTGCCTCGGCGTAGGACACCTGGCGCGAGGTATCGATGCGATAGGCGACCGCCTTACCGTCGGAACTGATACCGATGCGATACCAGATGGAGAGTAGGAAGAACCCATCCTGGTTCCACTCGCCCACGATGGCATTGCTAGTCCGGCACTTACCGCGCAGGCACGTACCGCTCACTTGGTTGCGATAACGCACATCCTGCTGGCGCTGAGCATCCCAGATGAGCACGTCGCGGGACATTTCTAGCCACGTGCACCGTAGCAGCGGCTTTCCGTCAGGGGCTTTCTGGGTAATGCATGGAATTGCTTCTGGGAGACCGCTAGTGGATGTCTCGTCGGGAATGGCGAGACTCGTCCACGTGTAGTCGACAGCGGCGCTGACGTTGACGCAGAAGGCTAGTAGCAGGATGCTGAGTATCCGTTTCATGAGGTAACTCCAGTCTGTGATTTCTTGCGAGAGCGAAAGGATCCGGCTGTTGAACGACCATTGGCGCAGCAGGGCTCGCCTGCTGTGAAACGAAACTCTTCGCTGTTGGTAGCTCTGGATTGAAGGGCTATTTCTTGTAGAGGACCTTGAGCCGCTTGTTCACGTAGTCCTTGATGATTTCGTAATCGGGGTTGTAGGTGGCGAGAGCGTGGCCGACACCTGCTGCAATGGTCAGTGCAGCCAGGGTGAGTGTCGCTGGTGCTGACATCACAGTGGCCGCCGCCCCAAGTGCTCCACCGCGCATAGCTGCACCTTTCAAATCGCTGATGACACGGCATTTCATTCCCGCGCTTTCGATCTTGGTTTCGACTAATTTGATGCCTTCCGTGAAATTGCCTCTGAGGCCGTTGATCTCGAAGGACGCTTTGCTGCGCACGAGACTTTCGATCTGCGCTTCGTTCAGTCCGGTGATGACGTGCATCTGTTCTGTGCTCCCTGCTTGGAGTTGGAGGAAAAGTTGAATATCGACCTTTTGGGTTGAGTCTCGGTTTGTGAAGTCCTTCATGTCAACAGGTTGATGCCCAACCATCCGAGTTGATCTGGAGGGGTGGCATGTCGAAAAGCGATTCAAAGCAGTTGGCGGAAGTCGTGGGCCAAGCGATTGCTCGTCAGCGAGTGCGTTGCAAGCTGAGTCAGGAACAGGTCGCGGAGCGCTTGGGGATTGGTAGTGAGGCCGTTTCACGCATCGAGCGTGGGGTCGTCATGCCCAATGTCGAACGTCTGATTGAACTGGCGGCTGTCTTCGGCTGTGAGACCGCCGACCTGCTGACCGAGGGAAGCTCGCGCCCAGAGGATCAGGCGCGTCGACTGCAGGGGCTGCTGTCCATGCTGAACTCGGACGATCGTGCGCTGGTGCTGGAGTTTGTGGAGCGTCTGGTGGCGCGCCTCAGCCGGGACTAAGGCCCTCCTGACTTTCTGCCGTCTCGTCGAACAAGGCGCCGCAGCGCAGGCACAGGCAGTCGAAGCCGGCGAAGTGAAACCGCGCGACATCCTCTGCCGCCTTTCGTGCCTCCGGGCAAGCGGGTACGACTGCTGCCAGACCGTTGAGAAGAGCGGCCTGGCCGCTCCCCTCATGTGGGCGCTGAGCGCCCTTGATTGCGCCATTGAGCAACCCGGCCAGCAGGGTCAGCCCTTTGGCTGCGTCCCGTGTCAGCACGGCGCTTGAGTCGCAGATCAAACACTGTCTGTTCATCGTCATGCTCCCTATTGAGTTGAGGCGGCCAGTGCATGCCTGGCGGCTCAGGGGTAGTGATTATTTCGGTGGTGCAGTGGCGGAATCTGCCGCGGCTGTTCCGGGTGCCAATGCGTTCACGAGGCGGCAGAAAATCCAGCACGCCAGCAGCACGGCGATCAGCAGGGGCGGAAAGCGCACCATCAGAAGCACCAGCAGCAGAAGGGCCAGGCAGCCCGCGAGGATGCCGGCGAACATGAACACGGCGGCAAAGATCCGTAGTAGCTTCATCGTCGTGTTCTCCTCACAGGTAGCCCTGTTCCGCCAGCGACACGCTGCCTTCACGACCCACGATGATGTGATCCAGCGTTCGCACCCCGATCAGACTCAGTGCCTCCTTCAGCTTGTGGGTTAGGTTGCGGTCTGCCTGGCTGGGTTCTGGATCCCCAGAGGGATGGTTGTGCACCAGAACCATTGCTGCGGCGTTGTGCTCCAGGGCTGCCTTGACGACCTCGCGTGGATAAACGCTGGCACCGTCGAGCGTGCCCCTGAACATTTCCTGGAAGGCGATTACCCGGTGACGGCTATCGAGGTGGAGTAGTGCAAAAACCTCATGCTCGTAATCGCCCAGCAGCGCCTGCAGGTGACTGAATACCGCCTTCGGTGAGGTCAGTGCTCGCCCCCGGCGCAGACGCAGATTCGCCAACTGCCGGGCCATCAGCAGGATGTCGGTTTCGGTGACTGGTGACTCCACTAGGTAGGTGCCTGTGGCGTCACTGGCCTTCAGCTTGTGCAAGCGCATGCTGGGCTCCTTGAGGGTTATCTGTCGGTGGGATGCCACGCTGGGCTCGTGCTGCCAGCTTCTCGGCCAGGCTGGCTTTCGCAGAGCGTTGGGGTGTGCTGCTGGCTGAAGAGGGGCTTTCCTCGACGGGGTAGAACTCCTCGGCGATGGCGCCAGCGTCTTCCTCGCTGTCCTCGAAGGCGCCATTGCCGAAGCCGCGTCGCGCCGCTTCATCCAAGGTGGTCTGATCGAAGCCTGCTGCTTGCCTCTGCGCATCGAGCTCATTGGTGGCCTGCAGTGCCTCCGTCATGTCCATACCGCCGCGTACCGTGAGGTCGACGTAGAAGATCGGCGTCCCATGGCTTTGCCGGGTGGACTTCCCGCGCAGGCGCAGTTCCAGCGGCAGACACGCCAGGCGGTTGCCCGAGATGGCCTGGAAGTAATGCAGGCGAGCTGCCAGGGTGCGGATGCTGTTGAAACCGGTGGTGCGGAACACGAAACTCCCCAACGGATCGTCATCGCCAATGACCACGTTCAGCCGACCGTAAGGTTTGCAGGCACCACCCTTGGCCAGCGGACATGCATCCGGTGAAGGACAGGGTAGTGATTGCATACCGTCCTGCGTGACGCGCTTGCAGGTCTCGCCATTACCCACGCACAGCGGCCGCCCGGACTGCCGGTCGAACAGGGTGTAGTCGGCGCGGAAGTTCAGCTCCGGTTCGTTGAACAGCAGACGTACCGGGATGCTGCGCAGCTTGTCGTCCTTGCCCTGACGCAGCTCGTCATTGAGCGGATGCAGCAGCCAGCCGTCCTTGCCTTGCACTTGGGAGGTAATGGTGAACTGGTCATCCTTCTCCGGCAGGCGCTTGCCGTTCTTCTCGACGACCTTGCCGATGGAGATGCGTCCGAGCACCGGCGGGGTGAGTGCGAGACCTTTGAGCATGGTGGTTCTCCTGAAAATGAAAAAAAGCCAGCCACGCAGCGCGAACTGCATGGACTGGCCAAGGGGGAAGGGGGGATGGAGGAGGAAATCAGCCGACCAGGAAACGCCGCGCACCGGGCTTCAGCAGCGGGTACTTGGCCTGCAGGTACGGCTTGTCCTGGAGCAGTTGCACGACATCGAGACCGACGCTGTCCTTGGCCTTGCGCCAGGAAACGTAGCCGCTGGAAAACTCCGCCCGGCTGGCATCGCCCATGGCCTGCTGCAGCATCTGCTTGAGCTCGGCCTCGCGCTTTTCCTTGTCGGCCATCGACTGCCGCAGGGCCTTCAGTTCGATATAGGCGGCGGTCAGTCCGGCGTGGTTACTGAAGTCGACGACTTGGCCGTTGTCCTCCGGGTAGAGGCAACGCAGAGCTGCCTCCGCGGACGCCGTACCATCGGCCGGCGGTGGCGTGTCAGTTTCCACGTACTGCCAGAACTTGCGCTCCAGCTCGATCAGGCGCGTGATCATCTGCTCGTCACGCTCGATGCGGTGGATCTCCAACGTCTGGCCGCCGAGCAGCACGGCGACATCCGCAGCCTGCTTGCCAGTGACGGCGAGCTGGTGCATCACCTGAAGCTCGACATACTCGGGGATGCCTTCCTTCCAGAGACGTGCCCCGTTTATGCCGGCGGTCTTGCATTCGAGGATCTGCACGTCGTCGGCTCCGATCACCTCGCGGTCGATGTTGGCCAGCATCCAGGGCAGCTCGAGATCCGGGTGTTGCAGCACGGCATTGATGCGCCGCACCTTGTTCTTGGTGCGCTTGCTGTAGTGCCAGGCCACGATGGGTTCCAGAACGTTGCCCCAGTACATCGGGCTTTCCTCATCCTGGGGATCGGCCTTGGGCATGCCGGCATCGCGACCGGTCTTCTCCAGCCACAGCTCCAGCTGTGATTTGTAGGGATTCAGGCCGACCGCAGCGGCGGCATCCGAACTGCCGATGCCTTGCTTGCGGATCTGCAGCCAGTCCTCGCGCGGCAGCTCCTTGGTGCTGATCAGACGCAGGGCAGGGCGTTTCTTGCTGGTGCTGCCGTTCAATGATGTTGCTTTCATGCTGTTCACCTGCCGACATAAAAACGCCCGACCAGCACAAGGCTGACCGGGCGCGAGGGTTGGTGTGAGTGAGGGTTAAGCGACGAGCTGCAGCGCGGTATCCAGGGCGCGTTGTTTGATCTGCGCTCCCTGGCCGAACCAGGCCGAGTCCATGCGGTACTCGTTGCTGCGCGCACGACGCTCGTGGTCGACGTACTCGGTCACGGCGTTGAGCAGGCCCCAGGCGGTGCCGCGTGCCGAGTCCAGCAGGCTACCGCGACCACGACCTTCGTATAGCTCCTGGACTTTGCGCAGGGCGCGCTCGTTCGGTAATACCTCCGGCATTGCACCGGTTGGGCTGGTTTCGCAGAGCACAGACATGAAGAATCCCAAAGCCTCATGCCACTGCACCTTGCGCTCGGCCAGCGCGCGCATGCGGTACATAAAATCGTCCCATTGGGAGACGGCGATGCCGAGTTGCTTCTTCACCACTTTGGGATCGAAGCGGGTGTTATGCGGCACTTTGATCGCGCGGCTGGTGCCGTCCAGGGCGATGGTCAGAGTGTTGTTGCACACCACCCGCACAGTGGTCGGCGTTGCTGTGGTGGCCAGGGTACCGTCACAGGACGTGGCCAGCAGCAGGTAGCCGTTGACCTGGTCGTTGCCCTTGAGCGCAGCGCCTTGCCCGGTACGTGCCAGCGCCCAGAACTTGCGACCGCCCTTGAGTACGCCGGCGGTTTCCAGCTCGTAGCCGGAGACCTCGGTCAGATCCCGGTAGAACTCCAGAACTTCGCGCGGCTGCACGGTGTGATAGCGCTGGGAGACCACCGACAGCGGTGCCTTGGTGTCCGAGCGGAACAGCACCTTCTGTTCGGGGAAGGAATGGATCGCGCCCAGGTGGCCGACGGCATCCGATTTGAAGTGCACGGGGCTCTCCAGGATCTGCCAGTCCATCCCGGCTTCGCGTTGCCAGACTTCGATGGGTTGTTTCTGAGTGAGTTGATTGCCCAGGCCGTGCCACGGTGTAGCGCCAGCGTAGGCCATGGTCTCGACGAGATGTGCCATGTGAACGATTCCTTTGGGTGCGCGCCGGCATAAAGCGCCGCGCACGGCGCAGCACCTACCGGACGATTGAGATGAGGATAGCGTGGGCGCCGGATCAGGCCGGCAGGTTGAAGCGATGACCGCAGAGCAGGCAGAGGTTGTGGGCCAGGACGTGGCGGTCGAGCGACTCACCCAGCTGAGCACCGAGTGCGCAACCACCTACGCCGCCGGCCAGGCCGCCAAGGATGGCGCCCGACACGGAGCCGAGGGTGATGCCGACAGGGCCGGCGAACGCGCCGATAGCTGCGCCAGCCTGACCACCCGCCAGGGCAGCGCTGACGCCACGCGCAACACCGCCCACGGTGCCGATGGCGGCGCCGACTTTCATGGCGTGGTGGAAGGACGCGACTTTGGGGGAATGACAGCGAGGGCACTGCAATGACATGGGGCGAACCTCATTGGTGGGGATGTCACTGCTGTTATGTAGGGCTGCGATTATTTCGAATCGATTGGCCGGGTGTTCAATTGCTGCGTGCGTCAAGATGCACCAAACACGATACTAGACACCCCATCACAGCTACATGCGAACAACCTGCTGGGCAGTTGAGTGAGGGGCATGGTTGTCGATGAGATGCTTTGGTTGGGGACGCTGTATGTCGTCCATGTGCCCCTGCTAATGCGTCATTTTCACCCATAGATGGCGCAGGTAGATCTCGGGCAGATTCGTTCGGTTGTGGACCGACTCGTGCACTGCAATTCCGGTTATATCGTCTTGTTTCTGAATGAGCAGTGTATCGGCTGGTGACCAGCCAGGACTGCCTGCGATGTGCAGGTCTCGAATCCAGTTTCCTATCAGGGTAAACCAGTGATCGAAATCATGTTCTTGTACGTAGGCGATTATGGCTGCACGTACATGTGCTGCACCGTGTTTGCCCTCTTTGTAGCGCTGGATGCCGCCCCCTACTCCAACCCGCGTTACAACGTATTCGCGCTCATCACGATCCCCTCCAGCAGGAATGGGCAGCCGCTTACATTCAATCGGTAGAATCGTCTCGAAATCGCTATAGCTCCTGCCCTGTACGATCAATGCATCGCCAGCTGCGGCAGCCACCAAGTCGATCTTGCGTGAGGCTAGCGTCTCATCAGCCTCCTCCACCCGAAATTGCAGACAATCCCAGCCAGGTGTTTTGCGTGTTGCGCTATTAAGGTGGGCGCACAGTTGCGACGTGAGCGCTGTCTCGCCAGTACGTGCCGGCCGGTCAGGCCGATCTCGCCAGCGAGGAAGCTGGTCCAAAATGAAATCCAAAATGGCAGCCCGAGAGCGGCCCTCGGAAAGAACTCCTGAGCCTAGTTCGCCTAATGCAGTAGAAGTGGGACGGTCCGCCAGCATCGCGCCTCTCTAATAGCCCTGAGCCCGAAGATCTGCCAAGACATCATCGGCGTCACGTAGTCCGACTGAGCGCATCCAGTAGCGCAACCGGTCCGGCTTCAGAATGAACAAGAAGCTGCGGTCGTATAGGCGACAGATACGTGTAATTGTCAGGTTCTGGTGCGATTCTGTGTGCAGTAATGTTGCGATGCGCTCACGCAACTCCTCTGCTCCCGACCATTCGACTTGCGTATCGCCAAAGGCATACGCCTGGCACACTGCGCCTGACCAAGTGTATTGACCGCGCAAGCCGAAATTTTGAGACCCGTACAATGCATTGACTTGTCTGGATAGCACGTCCGCATATGCTTGCAGGTCTTCATCACAAACTTGGTGCATCGCTGCTGATGACTCTCCCAGCCGGATTAGGTCCGATTGGTAATCCACGATATCGTCGACGACGGTGCGTTCGTTCTCGCTCAGGTCGAAGGTCTCCTCTACTGGATACGGAATCGAGTAGATGTCGTCGGCTTGTAAGGCGGTTGCTTTCTGGGCAAATAGACCGGGGCTGGTCAATGCCAGATAGGCACACAGCGTACGTTTTTCTGCGGTCAACCAGCGATCAATAGACTTGAGCTTAGGGAGATCCTTGTGCGGGGCGCAAAATCCAACCATGCGCTGGCTATACGTCAGGTAGTGCTTGTCCCATATGGCGTGCGCGAGGTGCATCTGCTCCCGTATTAGGAGCATGGGTGGGGTGAATCGTCGCTCAGTGTACGCTGACCGAAAGAGCTCATCTTCTAGTGGTTTGATCTGGGATTCGTCGATGCCGCTTGTGGTCAATGCGTTAGATGGAAGGTAAGGATGCCCTGTTAGATGAGGGGCATGCTTACGTTGGACACTTTGGCCCACTATGAAGCCTTCGCCAACTTCCCAGTCGTTTTGCTCAGCGTATTCGCGCAGTGTGCGTGATTGTGCCAGTCGGTTAACAAGCGACAGAGCGCGTCCGCCACCCAGAAGGTTGGCACGCCAGAGGCGGTCGTCTTTCAGGGCGACGCTATACGGTACGAAGTGCAGGTCATAGTAATCTAGGTCTAGCCCTTGCTCAGCATCCATGCGGCCCGTACGGCGGAATGTTGCGTGCAGTAGCTTGGCATTCGCGGGTTGAGGCCTCTTTTGTGCTACGACAACGATGATCTTTGTGTCGGCGGCACCTTTTTGAAAAAGGCCACGAACTGAAACGAAATCAAGGATCTCGCGAACCCAATATCGCTTTAAATAGCTGTGTCGAAACGCGAGAGCATTCTGGTTATACAGAAAGTTGTACTGCTGCAGCATGGAGATTGTGGCGCCATCCTCCATGATTTCGCTGGCTTCATGCAGGAATAGATAGCCGACCTGCTTATCTGGAAGCTTCTTTCCGTGTTCGTTCTGATACCGCGCATAGGCTCGCTGGGTGGCCGTTGTTTGTAGCGTGGACGCAAATGGCGGATTACCTAGAATCGCACCGACTCTCTTGGGTAGTAAGTCGGCCTCTTTGGCTTCAAAAAAGCAACCATGGTGCAGGGTCTGTTGGCGGAGGTTCGGGAAGAGCTTGATGCTGCAGCGAATATCTTTCGGTTGCAGGGCATCGCACATGGCCAAGCACAGACTAAAGCCGGCTAGCTCGACGGCATCCTCCTCTAGATCGACCCCATGCACAAAGGCCAATAAACTTTGCAAAACCTGTTTGTCCGGGCGTTGCCACTGGTGGCGTAGGCGCCAATGCAGTACTAGGCGTTTGTATGCCTCTACAAGAAAAACACCCGATCCGCAGGACGGGTCCAGAATTACTTGGTGATTTGAGGTAATGTGATCCAGCGTGTCCCAGCTAAGCGCCTCTTCTACCAAAAAGCGCACGAGGAATGGTGGGGTGTAAACAGAGCTGTCCGCATTCTCAACAAAGAGCTGATAAATTTGGCTGATCAGTTCGACTGGAAGGTCGCGGAACGAATACAGTTCCCACAATGACAACTGGCCCGATTGGTTTTCACGCGCTTCGATCATGCAAGCAAAGCGCTCCAATTGCTGGGTGTTCAGAAGTTTGTCGACTTCCGATGCTTCCAGCGCAAACACGTTACCGTTAAAGCGATCCTCTAGGGCTGCGAGTAACTGGACCAATGCCGGGCCGTTACGCAGCACCTCGAAAAATCGTTGAGCCCCAGGTACGAAAGCCGAGAAAAACCCCTCACTGAACACGCCTCGCTGTTCTAGGTAGGCGATCAGCAGCGACAGGATTAGCAACCGGCGGCGTAAACGCTTAGGTAATATTTTCTCTTCGTCGAGGTAATTGCTCAGGCGCTTAAAAGCATCGAAAAGGCTTTTGTGTGCCGCCTTTCGGTTCGATAACAGCAACTCGCAGGTGCGTGGATCGGTCCAAAGCGTACCATTGCGAATGCGCTCCTCATCCCACCAGGGGTCAAGCTCAATCTGTGCTGCTAGGTTTAGCTGTTTTATGGGGTTGCACTTAAGGCTCCCGTCTTTGGCGAGAAAGTCAGGACGATGCGCGCAACGGAATAGCTGCAGCAGTCCAGGCGTGCGTCGATAAACCAAGGGCACGCCTCCCCAGCTCCAGAGCTTGCGGTGGCGTTCGGCGAACTCTTGATCATCTGTGAGTGTGTCGGAGCCATAAATAAATGCCTGTGCCGAGGCTCTCCGGCCGTACTGCTCAAGCTCAAAGAACACTGCGTCGGCACCATACTCGGCTGCCTTCTCCATTACGGAGACTTCCTCGGGCGGTCGTCCATCAGCTTGATAGCCATGCACTCGTACTAGCCCGCTGACCTGCGCAGAAGATTCTGATTGCAGCCAAGCATCCCACCAGCCTATACGGTTACGCATGATTCGACCGTCTCCGCTTGCGCTCGTGATGCGTGCAATCCCGTAGAGATGATTCTGTTGTCTTTGTGCTGACGGAGTTACAGGGTGTGTCTGGGGCTGTTAATGCTACGTCTCGTGATAGCAATGGCGTGGGCAGTAGATAAGATTCGATAGCCATAAAAATTGGGGGTAAGGCGACAACTAGACCATCCCCGATCAGGGGGGGCGTGTCGGCGTACTCGCATGTTGCATCCTGGATATGCATGACCAAGCTTGCGTGCTTGCATTCCTTGCTAGCTATCGTTAGGGCCATGGCAATCGGTTCGCATAGAGCAGAGACGACGCTTCTCTTGAGGCCGTAGGCCGTCTCTAGTCGGCAGAGCAAAACCACCAGTACTACATCTGTGCTTGAGTACACCCGTGCTACTCGGGCCTCACCATGCCTATCCGCGAAACGGGGCAATTGGGCTAGCAGCCCGCGCAGTTGGTCGCGAGAATATCCAGTTAACTCGCATAGATCGCTGATTGTAATTCGACGCATCTATGTATCTTATACGCAGATGTGGGGGATACCAACACAGATTTGTGTATTGGGTGCACAGTTTGTGCATCTAATGGGCGCGGAGGTCATCTCTGCACCTGGTGAGACCTGTATAGGTGCTTGCTGCTTGCGTCAGGAGGTCAGGAGTCCTTGGCTAGTCATGGCATCTTTGCCTATCGGATTGAAACGACTTTTTGGCTCCGATTTTCTTTGATGGCCGACACAGACAGATTGCCAGTAGCAGCCTCCTGGATGTGTTCGCTCCACCAGGTCATCATCGGGCGCCTGCGTTCGATGTAGTCCGCCCGGTTGTAGGCACTGCGAACCTCGTCCTTGTCGACGTGGGCAAGCGCTACCTCAATCAGTTCAGGATCCCAGCCGTGTTCGTTGAGGATGGTGCTGGCCATTGAACGCATGCCATGGCTGACTAAGCGTCCTTCGAAACCCATCCGCTTCAGCGCCATGTTGGCGGTCTGGCTGTTGCAGTGGGTGCGAGGGTTCCGGTCTGCGGGGAATACGTACTCCCTGTGTCCGCTGTAGGGCTTGATTGCTTCCAGTAGCGCGAGAGCCTGCTCTGTGAGCGGGACGATATGAGTACGGCGTTTCTTCATGCGCTCAGCGGGAATCGTCCAGATCTTCTTCTCGATGTCGATGTCCGCCCAGCGGGTGGTCGCTGCCTCTGCTGGCCGGGTCATGGTGTGGAGTTGCCATTCGATCAGGCAGCGGGTCGTCCTTTTGATGCTGGCATTGGCGATCGCCACCATGAGCTCCTTCAGCTCATCAGGGGGTAGTGCCGCCATGTTTTTCTTTTTCGGTTTCTTGAAGACAGAGCGAATACCGCTGAGCGGGTTAGCGTGAATCAGTCCCGAGTTGACCCCGTAGGTCATGATCTCGTTGAGCCGTTGCGTCAGCCGTTTAACGGTCTCAAGGCTGCCTTTGGTTTCGAGTGGTCGGAGCAGGTTGATGACCTTGGGGGCGTTGATGGCGGAAATCGGCGTGCTGCCCAAGTCCGGGAAGATGTGCAGTGTGAGGGAGCGCCAGATGTCCTCGGCGTAGGCCTGTGTCACCGCATCCTTTTTCAGCTCATACCAGGACGTCGCTACATTCTGGAATGTGTGCTCGGTTGCCGCTTTCTTGGCCTGCTGCATGGCGTCCCGTTTCTCTTTGGGGTCGATGCCATGGGCGAGAAGTTCACGTGCCTCAACGGTGCGCTTGCGTGCCTGTGCCAATGAAACTTCGGGGAAGGTTCCGAAGCCCATGTTGATCCGGTTCTTCGTCACCGGATGCCGGTAGTTGAAGTTCCAGAGCTTAGAGCCATTACATCTCACTCGCATTTGAAGGCCGTCACCATCGCTCAGGACGTAGTCCTTCTCCTGGGGCTTGGCGGCTTTGACCTTGAGGTCCGAGAGGCGAGTAGCTTGGGCGCACATGGGGTATTCCAGGAACGGTTTCGGTATTCCAAAAATTACCAGTGGATGGCTTGGAATACCACTTGGAATACCGAATTTCGTAGATCCTGCTGGATGCTGTCGGATCGTGATGACGCTGAAGGCCCCGTATTTACTGGATTTCAGGCACAAAAAAAGACGTCCGAGGACGTCTTTAGATGGTTATTTGGTGGAGCCGGGGGGATTTGAACCCCCGTCCGCCAGTTCTCCGCTGTCGGTTCTACATGCTTAGCCATCTCTACTAGGTTAACTCCTCGCGGCCCGAGTGGCAGGGCGCTTGGAGCGAGCTGTATGAGTTTTAGCCGTTACGTCTACAGCGAACTTGGCGGCGATCCTGTTCTATATGACAGACCTAATCTTCGGGTTTACAGGCATCCCCTAGGGTCTGCTAGCGGCACTTAGGCTGCTAGGGCGTAGTTGTCGTCGTTGGCAACTATAAAGTTGTGGCAGCTGATTTACGAGAACTGTCACCTACTCGGCATGCCCCTAGAGTTTTGTTACCGGCGTCGAATCCTAATCGGCCCCAAAACCTGTCAAGGTCGGGATTCATTCTACGGGAAAGCCGCCCCGATAGCCACCGGGGCGGTGTAAAGGCTTGTCAGGCCAGGAATTTCAGGACGGCTTCGGCCACGGCCTCGGACGATGCAGGGTTCTGACCGGTGATCAGGCCGCGGTCGACTTCGACGTGGCTCTGCCAGTCCGGGCCCTTGCTGTAGCGGGCGCCGTTGGCCTTGAGCATGTCCTGGACGAGGAAGGGCACGACGTCGGTGAGGCCGACGGCTTCCTCTTCGCTGTTGGAAAAGCCCGTGACGTGGCGGCCCTGTACCAGTGGTTGGCCGTCCAGCCCACGTGGATGGCGGAACACGGCTGGGGCGTGGCAGACGGCGGAGACGGTCTTGCCGCTGGAGTGGAAGGCTTCGATCAGGGCCACCGAGGCGCGGTCCTCGGCCAGGTCCCAGAGGGGGCCGTGGCCGCCGGGGTAGAAGACGGCATCGAAGTCGTCGGCCTTCACCTCGCTGAGCTTCACGGTGCTGGCCAGCGCAGCCTGGGCTTGGCTGTCCTGGCGGAAGCGCAGGGTGGCCGGGGTCTGTGCGTCTTCCTCGTCGCTCTTGGGGTCCAGCGGTGGCTGGCCGCCCTTGGGCGAGGCCAGCGTCAGGCTGGCGCCGGCATCCTTGAAGACATAGTAGGGCGCGGCGAACTCCTCGAGCCAGAACCCGGTTTTCTTGCCGGTGTTGCCGAGCTGGTCGTGGGAGGTCAGGACTACCAGGATTTTCATGCTCACTCCTTCGGCGTATCGCTAGTCGTGCGGCTGCCGCCGAAGCGGCAGCCCGGACTGTCAGTGTAGGCAATGAGCCGCGCGCGTCAGCGCGACAGGGTGACACCCAGATAGGCGGCATACAGCACGCCATTGAGCAGCAGCACCCAGACCGGCAATCCACTGCTGCGCTGGGCGTTGAGTCGCAGCCAGAACGCGGCGCCCAGCGTGATCAGCACGCCGGTGAGGACCTCGATGCGCGGCTGCCAGGGCGTGAGCAGGATGCCGATGGCAGGCAGCAGGGTGCCCTGGAAGACCATGGCGCCACTGATGTTGCCGAAGGCCAGGGTGTCGCGGCCGCGGCGGACCCAGAGGATGCTGTTGATCTTCTCCGGCAGCTCCGTGGCGATGGGAATGATCAGCAGCGACAGCAGCAGCGCGGAGAGGCCCAGCAGGTGCGACAGGCCTTCCACCCCATGGATGAAGCCTTTCGCGCCCAGCACCAGCAGCGCCAGACCCAGCAACAGCTGGAGCAGGATGGTGGCGAGGTTGGTTGGCAGGCCGATGCGCGACAGGTACATGTGGTGGTCGGCTTCGGTGCCGTGGCCGTCGTCCACCAGGCTCCGCGAGGCGCGCAGGGTCAGGGTGATGTAGGCGACGTAGGTGAGTACCAGTAGCACGCTGAGGGCGATGCGCACGGAGCGCAATTCCGCCGGTACGAACATGGCGATGGTGGCGAAGCTGAAGGCGACCAGGAAGAAGTTCAGGTCACGCTGCAGGCCGCTGCGTTCCGGGCGGATGCGCCCGAGCAGGCCGCGGGCGCGCCAGGCGAAGCAGGCCATCAGGCAGGTGGAGAGGGTAGAGAGCATCAGCGGTGCGCCGAGGATGGCGCCGACGCCGACTTCCTCGTTGAGCGTGATGTTGCTGGTGCCGGCGAACAGGGCGAGCAGCGGGATCAGGGTTTCCGGCAGCGCCGTGCCAACGGCGGCGAACAGCGAGCCGGTGACGCCTTCGGAGATACCCAGGCGTTCGCCAAAGTGTTCCAGTGCGTTGGTGAAGAGTTCGGCGGCGACCAGGATCACCAGCAGCATGCCGAGCAGTTCAAGGATGAAGGTCAGCATGCGTGCAGCTCCAGACAGGTGGAGCGAGGAATGGGGTGGTGCATCACGGTGAAGCTCCCGGCCGGTGTAGTACCCATGACCACGCATCTCCCCGGCCGTTGCGGAGATCACGTGGTCAAAGGTCTTGCCAGGCAAAGCTGCTGACGACGCCATGGCCTGCGGGCCAAGTGTGTTGACGTCGCCCCCGTTCGCGGAACAGTCGGCTACTCCCCAATGACGCCGCGCATTTTAGCGGATCGGCCGCGCAGCTCAACCCATGGTTTACCAGGTATCGATCAGTGGACGCTTTTTCCCCTGGCGCTGCGCCGGACGTGGCGTCGAAGCCAGCCCGCGGAGCAGCCAGCGACGAGTGTCGGCAGGGTCGATGACGTCGTCGATCTCCAGGTAGCTCGCCATATTCAGGCCCTTGCCGTTGCGGTAGGCCGCGGCGACCAGCTTATCGAACAGCGCCTGGCGCTCCTGCGCATCTTCCACGGCGGCCAGCTCCTTGGCGTAGCCGAGGCGGATCGCGCCTTCCAGGCCCATGGCACCGAATTCGCCGCTGGGCCAGGCCACGGTGAACAGCGCCGCGTGGAAGCTGCCGGCGGCCATGGCTTGCGCGCCGAGGCCGTAGCCCTTGCGCAGCACGACGGTGAAGAAGGGCACCGTAAGGCTGGCGGCGGTAACGAACATGCGCGAGACATGGCGCACGGTGCCGGTCTTTTCCGCCTCCGGGCCGACCATGAATCCGGGGGTGTCGCACAGCGAGATGATCGGCAGGTCGAAGGCGTCGCACAGCTGCATGAAGCGCGCGGCCTTGTCGCCGGCTTCGGCATCGATGGCGCCACCCAGGTGCATGGGGTTGTTGGCGATCAGGCCGAAGGGCTTGCCTTCGATGCGCACCAGTGCGGTGATCATGCCGGCGGCAAAGCCACGGCGCAGCTCCAGCACCGAACCGCTGTCCGCCAGTTGTTCGATGACCTGGCGGATGTCGTAGACGCGCAGACGATTTTCCGGCACCGCATGGCGCAGCAGGCGCTGGTCGGCGCACTGCCAGTCGGCGGTGTCGCCCTGGAAGTAGGCAAGGTACTGGCGGGCGATGCGGGTGGCTTCGGCTTCGTCTTCCACCAGCACGTCGATCACGCCGTTGGCGCTCTGCACGTCGCTGGGGCCGACTTCCTCGGGGGCGAACCTGCCCAGGCCGCCACCTTCGATCATCGCCGGGCCGGCCATGCCCAGGCTGGTATCGCGGGTGGCGATGATCACGTCGCAGCAACCGAGCAGCGCGGCGTTGCCGGCGAAGCAGCGGCCGGAGACCACGCCCACCAGCGGCACCAGCCCGGAGAGCCGCGCGAGGCCGACGAAGCTCATGTTGTCCAGCCCGGCCACGCCGACGAAGTCGGTATCACCCGGGCGCCCGCCGCCACCTTCGGCGTAGAGCACCAGCGGGATGCGCCACTGCTCGGCGAGGTGCAGCATGCGGTCGGTCTTCTTGTGGTTCATTACGCCCTGGGTGCCGGCGAACACGGTGTAGTCGTAGGCCAGCACCAGGCAGCGGGCTTTCTCGTCGCCGAACTGCGTGGCGTTGATGCTGCCCAGGCCGCTGACCAGGCCGTCGGCGGGGCTGCTGGTGATCAGTTCCTCGACGCTGCGCCGCCGCCGCTGTGCCGCGATGGCCAATGCGCCGTACTCGATGAAGCTGCCGTCATCCAGCAGGTCGGCGAGGTTTTCGCGAGTCGTGCGCTTGCCGATCCGGTGGCGCTTGGCGACGGCGTCCGGCCGACGTTCGTCGAGGCCGATGGCGTGGCGCTCGAGGACTTCGGCGAGGTCGGTGCGGATGGTGTCCAGGTCAATGGCGGCCTCGCTCTGGTTGTCCTGCGCTTGGACGTCGGCCGGTTCGACGAACAGCAGCGCGTCGCCTTCGCCGAGGCTGTCGCCGGGGGTGGCAGCCAGGCTGTGGACGATGCCGCTGGCGCTGGCCTTCACCTCGAACTCCATCTTCATCGCTTCGACCACTGCAATGGTCTGGCCCTGGGCGACGGCGTCGCCGGGCGCCACGTTCAGGCTGACGAGAACACCTGCACTGGGCGTCGCCAGCGGAACGCAGCCGGTGGGGGATTCGGCGGTGCGCTGGGCTTGCGGCGCAGCGCTGGCGTGGCTGAAGAAGCGGTGCGGGTGGGCGTGGTCCTGCGCACCGAGCAGCGCCGGCAGGTGTTCTTCGATGTAGCGCGTGGTGACCTGGTTGTCCGCCACCGCCGGCTGGCGCAGCAGGTTGAGCAACAGCGGGATGTTGCTCGCCACCCCTTCCAGGCGGAACTCGCAGAGTGCGCGGTAGGCGCGCTGTACCAGGTGTGGATAACCACCGTTGCCGTGGACGATCAGCTTGGCCAGCAGCGAGTCGTAGCCGGCGCTGTTGCGGTAACCGGCGTAGCCGTAGCCGTCCACGCGCAGGCCGGGGCCGCTGGGTGGCTCGTAGGCGCTAAGGGTGCCGCAGGCTAGATGCGGTGTGCCGTCGCTGGCGAGGCTTTCCAGGTTGATCCGCAGTTGCAGGGCGTAGCCGCGCGGTGCGGGTATTTCGGTCTGGGTCAGGTTCAGGTCAGCGAGGCTGGCTCCGGCGGCGATGCGCAGTTGCGCCTGCACCAGGTCGATGCCGGTCACCGCCTCGGTAACGGTATGTTCCACCTGAAGGCGCGGGTTGGCTTCCATGAACACGAAGTCGCCGCTGTCCTCGTCCAGCAGGAACTCGAAGGTGCCCAGGCCTCGGTAGTTCACCGCCTCGGCCAGGCGCACGGCGGCGGCGAGGATGGCGCCGCGCAGGCGTGGGTGGAGGTTGGGGCTGGGGGCGATTTCCAGCAGCTTCTGGTGGCGCCGTTGCAGCGTGCAGTCGCGTTCCCCGAGATGGCTGACGGAGCGGCCATCGCCGACGACTTGCACCTCGATATGCCGGGCGCGCTGGATCAGCCGCTCGACGTAGAGGCGATCATCGCCGAACGCCGCGCGGGCCTCGGCCTGGCAGCGGGCGTAGGCGTCGGCGATGTCCTCGGCGCGGCTTACGGCGCGCATGCCGCGTCCACCGCCGCCGGCCAGGGCCTTGATCATCATTCCGGCGCCGGCGGGCAGCTCGCGGAAGAAGCGCTCGGCGTCCTCCTGCGAGGTGGCGCGATTGCTGCCGGCGGCCAGCGCAACACCATGGTCACGAGCCAGGTCGCGGGCGCGGGCCTTGTCACCGAATACATCCAGTACCTCGGCCGCGGGGCCGACGAAGGTCAGGCCGGCGGCTTTGCAGCGGCGGGCGAATTCGGCGTTCTCGGAAAGGAAGCCGTAGCCCGGGTGCACGGCGTCGCAGCCGTGCGCCAAGGCGATATCAACGACCTGCTGCTGATCGAGGTAGGCACTGGCGCCACGCCCTTTCAAGGCCGCAGCTTCGTCGGCCTGGCGCGTGTGCAGTGAGGCGACGTCGTCTTCGGCGTAGATCGCCAGGCTGTGGATGCCCAGTTCTGCAGCGGCGCGGGCGATACGAATGGCGATCTCGCCACGGTTGGCGATGAGCAGGCGGGACACAGGCATGGCGATTCCGGTTGTGATTCTTGTGGTCGGGAATCGCTACATCTTAGGCGTGTGAGGGGGGCGCGGAATCAACTGCGGGGCTGCGAATGCCAGAGGCTTCGCGAGCCTTATGAACGGCGACCGGCTGGATAGCCGGTCGCCATGCCGGGCATCACCCGTTGGCTCCGCCATCGCCGCTGTTTTTCTTCAGCAGCTGCAGCGCTTTTTCGGTGTGCGCGATGCACTCCTTGGTGTTGCCGGCGGCTTGCGCCTTGGCAGCTTGTTCCTGCAAGCGCATGGCCTGTTCCTGGGCCTGTGTGTTGTTGGTGGTGGTTTTCACCGCGTCATCGAGCTTCTGGATATTGTCGCTGCACAGATCGGCGGCAAAGGCCGGCGATGCCAGCAGGGCGGCGGTAATGAGCAGGGCGGCACGTTTCATGGCAGTACTCCTGTCAAATGTGACCGGTGGTAGCGGACCGTCCGAGCGGACCGTACAGGGTGGACTGCCGTTTTTTTCGTTGCGTTCAGGTTTATTGGCCGACGTTGGTCGGGAGTTCGACGCAGACGCCCAAGCCCGCACCTTCCAGGCCTTCGTGCAGGGAAATACGCCCGTGGTGGATTTCCACGATGCGCTTGACGATGGGCAGCCCCAGCCCGCTGCCGTGGCTGCTGGCAACGTTCGGGCTGCGGTAGAAGCGGGTGAAGATCGCCGCCTGTTCGGCTGGCGCGACGCCGGGGCCGTTGTCGCGCACCCACAGGGTCACCTGGTGATCGCTGGTCTCCAGAGTGACGGCAACGTGGCCGCCTTCAGGGGTGTAGCGCAGGGCGTTGCCGACGAGGTTGGTGAGCATCAGCCCCAGCCATGCGGCGACGCCTTTCAGGGTTGCACTCTGACTATCGAGGGTCAGTTCGATCTGCTTGTCGATGGCCTGCGGCGCGAGATCGGCGATGGTGTCTTCGGCCAGTAGGCGCAGGTCTACCGGGGCGAATATTTCGTGGAGCTCTTCGGCGTCGAGTCGCGCCAGCAGGAGAATCTGTTCCATCAGCGCGCTGATCCGCTCGACACTGCGGCTGACCTGCTGAAGGCCATGGGCGTGGGCCGCCGGGTCGGAAGAGCGCAGCGCTACCTGGGCGTGGGTGCGCAGGCTTGCCAATGGTGTGCGGATTTCGTGGGCGGCATCGCTGGTCAGCCGGCGTTCGGCCTCCATCGCCGAGTTCAGGCGCTCCAGCAGCAGGTTCAGTTCGTTGACGAGGCTGTGGACTTCCACCGGTGCGCGGCTCAGGGCCAGCGGATGCAGGCTGTGGGCGCTACGCTGGTGCACCTGCTCGATCAGGCTGCGCAGTGGCGCAAGGCCCTGGCGTACGCCGAACCACACCAGGACAGCAAACAGAGGCAGAGCCAGCAGTAGCGGGAAGAGGGCACTGAATAGCAGCAGGTGCAGGGTCTTGTGGCGGTAGTGCAGGTCTTCGAAAACCCAGATGCGAACTTCATCGGTACCTGAGGTGGTCATCTGCAGCACGCGCCAGTTAACCCCGCCGCTGGGCAGGTCAGAGAACCCTGGGGGCTGGGCCTCGATGCCCTTGGGTGGTTTGTGGATGGCCAGCAGGGGTTGGCCGCGGTACCAGATGGCATAACCGAGCGTGGCTTCGCGGCGTATCAGCGGCAGCCCTTCGATGGCTTTGCGGCTGCGCGCGAGGATTTCCATGGCGTCGCTGGATTGCGGGTCGATGGCGTCGGCTATGTCTACCAGGCTCAGGGCGGCCTGGCCGAAGTCGATCATGTCCTGATCGTAGAGACGGTTCACCTGCTCGCGCGTCAGGTGGTAGGTAAACAGGCCGGCCACCAGCCAGAGCAGCGAGACGCCACCGATCAGCATCAGTAGCAGGCGGCGGCTGATGGAGCCGGCGCGGCGCACGGTAGCGCTCAAGGTTGCGTGGCGCTTTCGGGGCGATCGATGCCGTAGCCGATGCCGCGCACGGTGCGGATCAGGCTGTTGCCCAGCTTGCGCCGCAGGTGGTGGATGTGAACTTCGATGGCGTTGCTCTCCAGATCGCCGTCCCAGCCATAGAGGGCTTCCACCAGACGAGCACGGGACAGCACCTTGCCGCGTTGCTCCAGCAGCAGGCGTAGCAGTGCGTATTCGCGCGGAGCCAGGTCCACCGGTGCACCCGCCAGGCTGACCTGATGGGTGGCCGGGTCCAGAGCCAGTTCTCCATGCTGCAGCAGCGGCGCGGCGCGCCCGGTATGGCGGCGGGTGAGGGCGCGGACGCGGGCGAGCAGCTCGTCGAGGTCGAAGGGTTTGGTCAGGTAGTCGTCGGCGCCAGCGTCCAGGCCTGCGACGCGATCAGCCACCTTGTCGCGGGCGGTAAGGATCAGGACGGGGGTCAGATTGCCACGCCGGCGCAGGCTGCGCAGCACTTCCAGGCCGTCCTTGCGTGGCAGGCCGAGGTCGAGTACCAGCAGGTCGAACTCGTCGGTTTCCAGCGCCTGCTCGGCGGCTACACCGTCGTTTACCCAGTCCACGGTGTCGCCTTCCAGTCCCAGCCCCGCGCGAATGCCATCGCCCAGCAACTGGTCGTCTTCTGCCAACAGGATTCTCATGGTCGCCCCCTTTTTCGTGCAGCTCCGCCGCCGTCTCGAGCAGGATAGCCGCCGCGGCGGTTTTGCGGCAAAGGGTGGCAGCGCTCGCTTAACGTGAAGTTAAGGGGCGAACCTGCAGGAGCGAGCTTGCTCGCGAAAAGCCGTCGGCCGCGTCGGCGTCAGGCGGTTCGCGAGCAAGCTCGCTCCTACGAAAAGCTCCAGGCTCCCGGTATGGTCAGTGCCTAGGCTCTTGCGCGGGTCACGCGGTCCACCAGATAGACCACGCCGCGATAGTCGATGCCGCCGTGGGCGGACAGGCCGATCTCGCAGGTGCGGCTGGTGGAGACGCCTTCCTCGCAGTACTGCACTGCGTCCTTGAGCGTGCGCAGCGAGTGGGCGTTGAGCTCGGGCGTGGTGAAGCCCTTGTCGCCGGCGAAACCGCAGCAGTGGATGCCCTCGGGAATCACCACTTCGCGGGTGCAGCGTTTCACCAGGTCGATCAGCGCCTGGCTTTCGCCCAGGTGCTGGGTGCTGCAGGTGACATGCACGGCCACCGGCTTGTCCTGCGGCTGGAAGTCCAGGCGCTCCACCAGGTGCGTGCGGATGAACTTCACCGGGTCGTAGATTTTCAGTCGGTCGTCCGCCAGGTCCTGCACCAGGCGCAGGGTGCAGGGGCTGGTGTCGCAGTAGATCGGATCGAGGCCGCCACGGCTGGCGCGCAGCAGTTCGGCGAGCAGTTCGTCGCGCTTGGCATCAGCCTGCTGCTGGTAGCCCTTGGAGGCGAAAGGCTGGCCGCAGCAGAGGTTGTCGGCGTTGTCCGGGAAGACCACCTGATAGCCGGCTTTCTCCAGCAACTGGCAGGTCTTGTCGATCAGTGGCATCTGCTCCTCGTCCGCCGCTGCCGGGCCCATGGCGCGGGACACGCAGGCGGTCAGGTAGACCACGCGTGGGCGGCTGTCATCGAGTGTGCGCGGCGCTGCTGCGAGGCGCACCGGCTGCGGCATTGCTGGCGTCCACTGCGGCACACGGCCCTTGCTGGCGTGGCTGAGGGAGGCGCTGAGGCGAGCCAGGCGTGGCGCGCCCAGAATCATGCGCGCACCGTTGGCCGCGTGGAGCATGAACTTCGCGCCCTTCATGGCGGTTGAGAAGTTGCGCGCCAGCCAGGTGGCGGTGCCGGCGTGGTGTGCTTCCTCGCTGCGCAACTTCCTGATCAGCTCGCCGGTGTTGATGTTCACCGGGCAGCGCTGGGCGCACAGGCCGGTGGCGGCGCAGGTGTCGATGCCCTGGTACTGGTAGTCGCGCTCCAGTTCGGTGGTGTCGATGCCGGCACGACGCTTGGCCTGGATATCACGCCACATGACGATGCGCTGGCGCGGGCTCAGGGTCAGCCCCTTGGACGGGCAGACCGGCTCGCAGAAGCCGCATTCGATGCACTTGTCGACGATCTCGTCGGCGGCGGGCAGCGGCTTGAGGTTCTTCAGGTGCAACTGCGGGTCGTCGGTCAGCACGACGCCAGGGTTGAGGATGCCGGTCGGGTCGAGCAGGCGCTTGAGTTGCCACATCAACTGGTAGGCGTCATGGCCCCATTCCAGCTCGACGAAGGGCGCCATGTTGCGCCCAGTACCGTGTTCGGCCTTGAGCGAACCGCCGTACTCCACGGCGACCAGGTGCGCGACGTCGTCCATGAAGGCCGAATAGCGGGCGATCTGTTCGGGGGACTCGAAGCCCTGGGTGAAGACGAAGTGCAGGTTCCCCTCCAGCGCGTGGCCGAACAGGATGGCTTCGTCGTAGCCGTGTTTGTCGAACAGGGCGATCAGGCGGTTCACGCCCTCGGCGAGCTGTTCGACGGGGAAGGTGACGTCCTCGATGATCACCGTGGTGCCGGTCTCGCGCACCGCACCGACGGCCGGGAAGGTGTCCTTGCGGATGCGCCAGAGCTGGTTGTAGACCACCGGGTCTTCGCTGAAATCGACCTGCTTCTCCACCGGGTAATCGGCGATGGAGGCGCTGATCTGCGCAAGTTGTTCGTGCAGCAGCGATTGGGTCGCTGCGCGGGATTCGATGAGCAGCGCGCAGGCGCCTTCGGAGAGGCTCTTCACCCACACCGGCATGCCCTGCATGTTCTCCACCGAGCGCAGGCTGCGGCGGTCCAGCAGCTCCACGGCGGAGACCGGTTGCTGCTTGAGCACGGTCACGGCCTTGCAGCAGGTTTCCACGTCGGGGAAGACGATCAGCGCGCTGGCCTTGTGCGGATGGTCCGGCACGGTGTCGTAGGTCACCGCGCTGATGAAGCCCAGGGTGCCCTCGGAGCCGACCATCAGGTGGGTGAGGATATCCAGCGGCTCGTCGTAATCGACCAGCGCATTGAGTGACAGCCCGGTGGTGTTCTTCAGGCGGTACTTGTGGCGGATTTTCGCGGCCAACTCGGTGTTGGCGCGGGTCTGTCGGCCCAGTTCGGCGAGCTGCTCGAGCAGTGTGCCGTGGCTTTCGCGGAAGGCGGCGATGCTCCCGGGCAACTCGCTGTCCAGCAGGGTGCCATCGGCCAGCAGCAGGCGCATGCCGGCCAGGGTGTGGTAGCTATTCTGCGCGGTGCCGCAGCACATGCCGCTGGCATTGTTGGCGACGATACCGCCGATCTTGCAGGCATTGATCGAGGCCGGGTCCGGGCCGATCTTGCGGCCGAAAGGCGCCAGCCAGGCGTTGGCCTGGGCACCGATGACGCCGGGCTGCAGGCGGATCTGCGTACCGCCTTCGCGAATGTCGCGGCCATTCCAGTTGTCACCCAGCACCAGCAGTACCGAGTCGCTCACGGCCTGGCCTGAGAGGCTGGTTCCGGCAGCGCGGAAGGTCACCGCGACCTGGTGGGCGTGGGCGGATTTGAGCAGCGTGGCGACTTCATCCTCGCTCTCGACGCGGATCACCAGCTTGGGGATCAGCCGATAGAAGCTGGCGTCGGTGCCGAAGGCCAGGGTCGAGAGCGGGTCGTCGAAACGGCGTTCGCGGGGAATCAGGTGTTCTACCGTATCGAGGAAGGCGGCGGGGAGGCTCATGGCAGCTCCATTCATCATCGGTGAGCGTGGGCCGCTGGACGGCCCATCGGTGTTCTTCTATCGAACGCGCCGGAGCGCGTTCTTCCTGTAGGCGCGAGGGGGACGCCTAGTTCTTGCTCGCGAACCTGCGCAGCTCCATGCGGGCCCCGGTTCGCGAGCAAGCTCGCTCCTACAAAAGCAGAGCGTTTACTGCCCGAATTCGCGCACCAGCGAATCGCGGCTGATTTCGCCGATGGACTTGGTGCCGGTTAGCACCATGGCGACGCGCATCTCCTTCTCGAACAGGTCCAGCAGGTTCTTCACACCGGCCTCGCCGTGGGTGGCCAGGGCGTACACGAAGGCGCGGCCGATGAGCACCGTGTCGGCGCCCAGGGCGATCATGCGCACCACGTCCAGGCCGTTGCGGATGCCGGAGTCGGCGAGGATCTTCAGGTCACCCTTCACCGCATCGGCGATGGCTGGCAGGGCGCGGGCGCTGGAGAGTACACCGTCGAGCTGGCGGCCGCCGTGGTTGGAGACGACGATGCCGTCGGCGCCGAATTTCACTGCGTCCCTGGCGTCTTCCGGGTCGAGGATGCCTTTGATGATCATCGGGCCGTCCCAGAATTCGCGGATCCACTCCAGGTCCTTCCAGGAAATGGACGGGTCGAAGTTGGCGCCCAGCCAGCCGATGTAGTCGGCAAGGCCGGTAGGGTTGCCGCGGTACTTGGAGATGTTGCCCAGGTCGTGGGGCTTGCCCAGCAGGCCGACATCCAGCGCCCACTGCGGGTGGGTCATGGCCTGCCAGACGCGGCGCAGCGGCGCATTGGGGCCGCTCATGCCGGCGTGGGCGTCGCGGTAGCGGGCGCCGGGTACGGGCATGTCGACGGTGAATACGAGGGTCTTCACGCCGGCCGCCTTGGCGCGTTCCAGGGCGTTGCGCATGAAGCCGCGGTCTTTCAGCACATAGAGTTGGAACCACATCGGCCGGTCGATGGCCGGCGCAACTTCTTCGATGGGGCAGACCGACACCGTGGACAGGGTGAAGGGGATGCCTTTCGCGGCGGCCGCGCGGGCAGCCTGCACTTCGCCGCGGCGGGCGTACATGCCGGTCAGTCCGACGGGGGCCAGGGCCATGGGCATGCTCAGGTTCTCGCCGAACAGCGTCGTTTCCAGGCTCAGCTCGGACATGTTCTTCAGCACGCGCTGGCGCAGGGCGATGCCGGCCAGGTCGTCGACGTTGTTGCGCAGGGTGCGCTCGGCGTAGGCGCCACCGTCGGCGTAGTGGAAGAGGAACGGTGGCAGCTTGCGCTGGGCGGCGGCGCGGTAGTCGGTAGAGGCAGAAATGATCATGGGCGTCCCATCGGTGAAGGTCTGTCGATTAAGGCGTCACGGTGACGGCAGGAACCCTGAACAAGCTAGACGCTTTGCCGGGCTTGTTGCAGTTATCGCGTGGCGCCTGGGCCGGCCGCACCGCCCTTCTGTCTGTGAATGGCGGTGCGGCGATGACTCCCTTAATGCACGAGCATGCCGGTGAAGATGTAGGCCTGCGCGAGGGTGATCAGACCCACCATGGCGGCGAACATCAGGCTGTGCTTGAGGGTGAAGCGGAACAGGTCGGACTCCTTGCCGACCATGCCGGTGGCGGCGCAGGCCACGGCGATGGACTGCGGCGAGATCATCTTGCCGGTCACGCCACCGCTGGTATTGGCCGCGACCAGGAGGGTGTCGTTGACGCCGATCTGGTGCGCGGTGGTGGCTTGCAGCGAGCTGAACAGCGCGTTGGAGGAGGTATCCGAACCGGTGAGGAACACGCCCAGCCAGCCGAGGAAAGGCGAGAAGAACGGGAASGCTGCGCCGGTKCCGGCCAGGACCAGCGCCAGGGTGGTGGACATGCCCGAGTAGTTGGTGACGAAGGCGAAGGCCAGCACCATGCCGATGGAGAGAATCGGCCACTTCAGCTCAAGCAGGGTTTCCTTGAAGGTGGTCAGACCAGTTTTCGCAGTGATCCGCAGAACAAGCATCGAGATCACGGCGGAGAGGAAGATCGCGGTACCGGTAGCGGAGATCGGGTCCAGCTTGAACACGGCGGCAATCGGCGTCGGGTTAGCGACGATGGGAGCGGTTTTCACCACCAGCTGGTCCAGGTGCGGGATGGAGAAGTTGAACACCAGGCTATACAGCGCGCCGCCCGGCGCGAACAACGCCTTGAACGGCTTCAGGGTCCAGATGGTGACCAGTACGGTCAGTACCAGGAAGGGCGACCAGGCTTTGAGGATTTCGCCGAAGCTGTAGGGCGACGGTTCGGTACTGCGAGCGCCGTTGCCGCTACCCATTACCGCCGCGCCACCTGCGGTAGCGACCACTGCACGCTCGCTGGCCGGCTGCCAGACCTTGAGGAACAGGGTCAGGGAAATCAGGCTGACCAGTGCGGAGGTGATGTCCGGCAGCTCCGGGCCGATGAAGTTGGAGGTGAAGTACTGGGTGATGGCGAAGCTGCCGCCGGCGACCAGTGCGGCCGGCCAGGTTTCCTTCACACCCTTGAAGCCGTCCATCATGAACACCAGCCAGAACGGTACGAGGATCGACAGGAATGGCAGTTGGCGGCCGGTCATGGCGCCGATCTTGAAGGCGTCGATACCGGTGACCTGGCCGGCCACGATGATCGGGATGCCCAGGGCGCCAAAGGCCACCGGCGCGGTGTTGGCGATCAGGCACAGGCCGGCGGCGTACAGCGGGTTGAAGCCCAGGCCGACGAGCAAGGCGGCAGTGATTGCCACCGGTGCGCCGAAGCCCGCCGCACCTTCAAGGAAGGCGCCGAAGGAGAAGCCGATCAGCAGCACCTGCAGGCGCTGGTCGCCGGTGATCGACAGCACCGAGCTGCGGATCACTTCGAACTGGCCGCTCTTGACCGTGAGTTTGTAGAGGAACACCGCCGCGACGATGATCCAGGCGATCGGCCACAGGCCGTAGGCGAAGCCATAGCCGGCAGCGGCGATGGCCATGTCGGCGGGCATGCCGAAGGCGGCAATGGCGATGATAACGGAAAGGGCGAGGGTGATGCTGCCGGCGACGTGGCCCTTGAGGCGGAACACGGCGAGGGCGAGGAAGAAGAACACGATCGGGATGACGGCGACCAGCGCGGACAGGCCGAGGCTGCCGAGCGGGGTATAGATCTGCTGCCAGGTTTGCATCTGTGTTGGCTCCCTAATTGTTTTTGGGTGGAGGGCCTGGTTGCCGGTCGGGCGATTCCGGTGCGCTTGTGGCGCGTGGGCAGACGGTCGACTGATCGCGGCTTTATGTTGTCGTGTAATGCAGCTTGCGGTAAATTGGTATTACCAATTTACAAGGCTGAGCGCTCAGGGTAAAAGCCCTGCTGGCGGCGTGTCAATTTGCTGCTCTGCGACTTTTGTCGAGGGCGTTCGGAAAGGCGCGATGCTCTTGTTGCGCAAGTCCGCGCTGGGTAGGCTGCCGCGCACTGCGCAGATAGCGGCCTGGAGCGCGGCCCAGAGTGATGGAGCGAGGGAGTTCACGAAGATGAGTTTTGGTCAGGTCAAGCAGCGCCGTTTGTCGGACGACATCGTCGAGCGGCTGGAGGCGATGATCCTCGAGGGCACTCTCAAGGCCGGCGAGCGCTTGCCCGCCGAGCGCGTGCTGGCCGAGCAGTTCGGCGTGTCGCGGCCCTCACTGCGCGAGGCGATCCAGAAGCTCGGCGCCAAGGGGTTGCTGGTCAGCCGCCAGGGTGGGGGCAACTATGTCAGCGAGGGATTGGGCTCGATGTTCAGCGACCCGTTGCTGCACCTGCTGGAAAGCAACCCGGAGGCGCAGCGCGACCTGTTGGAATTCCGCCATACCCTCGAAGGTTCCTGCGCCTACTACGCGGCGCAGCGCGCGACCGAGGTGGATCACCAGCGCCTGAAGCAGGCGTTCGATGCCCTGCAGGATTGCTACCAGCGTGTTGGCAAGGTGAGCCGTGCGGAAGAAGGCGCGGCGGACGCAGCCTTCCACCTGGCCATCGCCGAGGCCAGCCATAACGCTGTCCTGCTGCACACCATCCGCGGGCTGTTCGACCTGCTCAAGCGCAACGTGGTGACCAACATCGGCGGGATGTACGCGCAACGCGACGAGACCCGCGAGCAGTTGATGCGCCAGCACCGCGAGTTGTACGAGGCAATTGTCGGCGGGCACGCGGAGGCTGCGCGGGAGATTTCCCAGCGGCATATCGACTACGTGCAGGAAGTGCTGGCCGAGGTACAGGCGAAAGAGTTACGCCTGCAGCGGGCACAGCGACGCCAGGGCGCGGTGGATGCCTGATCTGCAACACGCCCTCGCAGGAGGGCGGGTGGGGGCTCAGTCGTCCTTGCCGTGACGGATGGCGCGCTGGATCTCACGATCGGAGTCGCGCTCCTTCTCGGTGCCACGCTTGTCGTACTCTTTCTTGCCCTTGGCCAGTGCGATCTCGCACTTGATCAGGTGCTTCTTCCAGTACATCGACAGCGCGACGCAGGCGTAGCCTTTCTGCTGCACGGCACCGAACAACTTGCCCAGCTCGCGTTTGTGCAGCAGCAGCTTGCGCGTGCGCACCGGGTCGGCGATGACGTGAGTGCTGGCAGTGGTCAGCGGCGTGATGTGGCTGCCCAGCAGCCAGGCCTCGCCATCCTTGAGCAGCACGTAGCTGTCCACCAGCTGCGCCTTGCCGGCGCGCAGGCTTTTCACTTCCCAGCCGGCCAGGGCGACGCCCGCCTCGAAGCGCTGCTCGATGAAGTAGTCGTGCAGAGCCTTCTTGTTCTGCGCGATAGTCCCCGAAGGGTGTTTCTTCTGTTTAGCCATAGGCCGCGCATTATAGGGAGTCACTCGCCGCGCCGCTATCGGGACAGCATGCGACGGCATGCAAGCTTGAGGGTGCGTGGCTAATCTCGGAGAATGCGCGCTGTTTTTTTGATCAGAGGGCGCTGCTGTCCGGTCAGATGCCGGTCAGATGCCCCACAACACAAAGCGAGAAATCTATGAGCACGCATATCCAGCGTTCGGCCCTGCTGCCCTATCCGGCGAAGGCGCTGTACGACCTGGTCAACGATGTGGCGCGCTACCCGGAGTTCCTGCCCTGGTGTTCGGCCTCCACCGTGCTTGCGGAAAGCGATACCGCCATGCGCGCCGAGCTGACCGTGGCCAAGGGCAGCATTACCCAGCGCTTCACCACCCGTAACGTGCTGGTGCCGGGGCAGAGCATCGAGATGAACCTTGAGGAGGGGCCGTTCACCCAACTGCATGGGGTGTGGACCTTCAAGGCGCTGGGCGACAAGGCCTGCAAGATTTCCCTGGACCTGACCTTCGACTACGCCGGGGCGCTGGTGAAAGCCACGCTCGGCCCGCTGTTCACCCAGGCAGCGAACACCATGGTCGACGCCTTCTGCCAGCGCGCCAAGCAGTTGCATGGTTGAATCCGCGAGCATCGCTATCGAGGTGGTCTACGCCTTGCCGGAAAAACAGATGCTGCTGCGCCTGAGTGTTCCCCGTGGCACGCGGATGCGCGAGGCGGTGGTGCTGTCGGATATTTCCGCTCATTTTCCCGATCTGGATGTGCAGAGCTGTCCGCTGGGCATCTTCGGCAAGGTGGTAGCCAGGCCCGATGAGCGTGTGCTGGAGGAGGGGGAGCGGGTTGAAATCTATCGCCCGCTGATCGCCGACCCCAAGGAAGTGCGCAAGCAGCGCGCGGCAAGAGCCAAGGCGGCGCGCGGTTGAATCTCCGGAAGTGAAATCACAGGCAACAAAAAGCCCGGCATTGGCCGGGCTTTTTCGTTGGTGCGAATCCCTTACTGGGGATTCTTGTCCAGCGGTTCCGGAGTCGGGATCGGTACGGTTTCCACCTGATCGACTTCCTTCTGGATCTGCTCTTCCACGGAGCCGGGCTTGGCCGGTTGCTCCTTGGGTTGCTCGGGCTGCTGCTGAGGCGCTTCCGGGGCCAGTGGCGGGGTGACGCCATCCTTGCCGAGGATCGACTCGTCGCGGCTGACGCCGGGCATGAAGTCGCCGTTCAGGCCGACCAGTTGGTCGTTCTGGCCGAAATACAGGCTCATCCGCTCCTGCTGGCGCTGACCGCCGCCGGGCTGGATGCTGTACAGGTAATCCCAGCGATTGGGGTGGAAAGTATCCACGATCAACGGGTTGCCCATGATAAACCGCACTTGGCGTCGGGTCATTCCGGGCTTCAACTGGTCTATCATATCCTGCGTTACAACGTTGCCCTGCTGGATATCGATCTTGTAGACCCCCGGGAACGAGCAACCGGCGAGTGCGGCGAGTCCCAGCCCGAAAGCGAGACTGGTCAGCATGAGCTTGGCGTTTTGCATCAAGGGGTGACTTCCACTATCTTGGCTGAGCGACGAAATCCCGATCATACCTGTATTGAGGGGTGCTGCGAAGCATTCCGCGGCGAGAAAGCACACATGGTTGAAAATAGCGAACTGCGCAAAGCCGGACTCAAGGTCACGCTGCCGCGCGTCAAGATCCTCCAGATGCTCGACTCCGCCGAGCAGCGCCACATGAGCGCAGAGGATGTTTACAAAGCGCTGATGGAGGCGGGTGAAGACGTCGGTCTGGCCACTGTCTACCGCGTCCTGACCCAGTTCGAAGCCGCCGGCCTGGTGGTGCGCCACAACTTCGATGGCGGCCATGCCGTCTTCGAGCTGGCCGACAGCGGTCACCATGACCACATGGTCTGCGTCGATACCGGCGAAGTCATCGAGTTCATGGACTCGGAAATCGAGAAACGCCAGAAAGAGATCGTCAAGGAGCGCGGCTTCGAGCTCGTCGATCACAACTTGGTGCTCTACGTGCGCAAGAAGAAGTAAGCGTACGCAGATGCAGAAACGGCGACCCTCGGGTCGCCGTTTTCGTTTGTGGGCCTCTTTTGTAGGAGCGAGCAAGCTCGCTCCTACAAAAGAGGCCCAAGGTGCTTGCGAGTGATCAGCCTTGTACGGCCGAGTCCACCATCTTGCGCGCGTGGGCCAGGGATTCCTTGGTCAGGTCGACGCCACCGAGCATGCGCGCGACTTCCTCGATGCGTTCGGCCTTCTTCAGGTTGGCCACGGCGGTACGGGTTTCGCTGGTGTCGCGGTCCTTGTGCACGAACAGGTGCTGGTGGCCCTGCGCGGCGACCTGCGGCAGGTGGGTGACGGTCAGCACCTGGCCGCGATCGCCGAGGCGGCGCAGCAACTGGCCGACCACTTCGGCTGTGGGGCCGCCGATGCCAACGTCCACCTCGTCAAAGACCAGCGTGGGAGTGCGTGATGTCTGCGCGGTAATCACCTGGATCGCCAGGCTGATGCGCGACAGTTCACCACCGGAGGCAACCTTGGCCAAGCCTTTCAGCGGTTGGCCGGGGTTGGCGCTGACCAGGAATTCCAGTTGTTCGAGGCCATTGATCTGGGGCTCGTCCGAGCTGGATTCGCGCAGGTCGATGGCAAAGCGACCGCCGGGCATGCCCAGGCGCTGCATTTCCACTTCTACGGCCTTGGCCAGTTGTGGCGCGGCGCTCCGACGGATCTGGCTGAGCTCTTCGGCCTTCTCCTGATAATGGCGGGCGTAGGCGGCCAATTCGTCGCCCAGGCGTTCCACGGCTTCGTCGTCGGCGTTCAGCGCCTCCAGTTCGTCGAGCAGGCGTTGCTGCAGGTCCTGTAGCTCGTGGGGCTGCACGCGGTGCTTGCGGGCGAGGCTATAGATAGCGTCCATGCGCTCTTCCAGTTGCTGCAGGCGCAGAGGGTCGGCGTCGAAGTGGTCGACGAAGCGATTCAGCTCGCCGATGGCTTCCTCGACCTGGATCTGCGCGCTGGACAGCAGGTTCACCGCTTCGCTCAGCGCGGCCGGCTGGCTCTGGAAGGCAGTGAGGCGGTTGAGACTGGAGGTCAGTGCGGAGAGGACATTGCCAGCGTCGTTTTCGCTGCACAGTTCGACCACCTGGCGGCAGGCGGCGATCAGGCTGCCGGCGTTGCTCTGGGTCTTGTGTTCGGCTTCCAGGGCCTCCAGTTCGTTGTCACCCAGGCCGAGATTCTCCAGCTCTTCCAGCTGATAGCTGAGCAACTGGTGACGAGCGCGCTGTTCCTCTCCGTTGCGTGACAGGCGGTCCAATTCCTGATGGGTCTGCTTCCAGCGCTGTGCGGCGAGGTGCACCTGGCGCGCCAGGTCCTGGCTGCCGGCAAATTCGTCGAGCAGGCGGCGGTGAGTGTCGGCCTTGAGCAGCGACTGGTGTTCGTGCTGGCTGTGGATGTCGATCAACAGTTCGCCCAGGTGCTTGAGGTCGCCCAGCGGGCAGGGCGTGCCGTTGATGTAGGCGCGGGAGCGGCCTTCGGCGGTGATGACCCGGCGCAGGATGCATGGCCCGTCCTGTTCCAGGTCGCGCTCGGCGAGCCAGTCGCGGGCTTCGGCAATCGCGCTGACATCGAAGCTGGCGAGAATGTCGGCCTTGTCGGAGCCGGGGCGTACCACGCCGCTGTCGGCACGATCACCCAGGGCGAGGCCGAGGGCGTCGAGCATGATCGACTTGCCGGCGCCGGTTTCGCCGGTGATCACGGTCATGCCGGCGGCGAGCTCGAGATCGAGGTGCTCGACGATGGCGTAATTGTGAACGGACAGATGAACCAGCATGGGCGGCGGCTCCGCAGATAGGTCTGTTTATTTATACAGTATTTTTTGCGACTGGCAATTCTCCCTCGTCGCCTGCTGGTTGGTCCTTGAAGTCAAAGCCCTTGAAGTAAAAAAAACGCACCCCATATACACGGCAGAGCCGCGGACCATTGGGTTCGCCTTGTTTTCAAAGGCTTATTTTCTTTTTAGGAGAGTGGCATGTCTGACGAACAACAGACTCAGGATTCCCAGTTCAACGAGCAGCCCGAAGCCGGCGCTACCGGGGATCTGAACGCCCGCGTGCTGGAACTGGAAGAACAGGTAGCCGCGGCGAAGGATCAGAGCCTGCGCGCCGTTGCTGAGCTGCAGAACGTCCGCCGCCGTGCCGAGCAGGACGTGGAAAAAGCGCACAAGTTCGCCCTGGAGAAATTTGCCGGCGACCTGCTGCCGATCGTCGATACCCTCGAGCGCGCGCTGGAGATGTCGAACCCGGAAGATGAGGCGATCAAGCCGATGCGCGAAGGCATCGAGCTGACGCTGAAGATGTTCCACGACACGCTGGTGCGCTACAACCTCGAGCCTGTCGACCCGCACGGCGAGCCGTTCAACCCTGAGCACCACCAGGCCATGGCCATGGAAGAGAGCATCCGCCTCGAGCCGGGCAGCGTGGTCAAGGTGTTCCAGAAGGGATACCTGCTCAATGGTCGCCTGCTGCGTCCGGCCATGGTCGTGGTCAGCAAGGCACCGGAACAAACTCCGCCTTCGATCGACGAGAAGGCTTGAAATCCACCACCCGGTCCCCATCTGGGTAATCAACCGAGCCAAAGACCCGCAACAGGGTCAGCGCGGAATCTAATTTCTGGAGAGTGAAATATGGGCAAAATCATTGGTATCGACCTGGGGACCACCAACTCCTGTGTGTCCATCCTGGAGAACGGTAACGTCAAGGTCATCGAGAACGCCGAAGGCGCTCGTACCACCCCGTCGATCATCGGCTATGCCAACGACGGCGAAATCCTGGTAGGTCAGCCGGCCAAGCGCCAGGCTGTGACCAACCCGACCAACACCCTGTACGCCGTCAAGCGCCTGATCGGCCGCCGTTTCGAAGAAGACGTCGTACAGAAAGACATCAAGATGGTCCCGTACAAGATCGTCAAGGCTGATAACGGCGACGCGTGGGTCGAGGCCAAGGGCCAGAAGATGGCTCCGCCGCAGGTCTCCGCCGAAGTCCTGAAGAAGATGAAGAAGACCGCCGAGGACTACCTGGGCGAGCCGGTCACCGAAGCGGTCATCACCGTTCCGGCCTACTTCAACGACAGCCAGCGTCAAGCCACCAAGGACGCCGGCCGCATCGCCGGTCTGGACGTCAAGCGCATCATCAACGAGCCGACCGCGGCTGCGCTGGCTTATGGCCTGGACAAGGCCAAGGGTGACCACACCATCATCGTCTACGACCTGGGCGGTGGTACCTTCGACGTCTCCGTGATCGAGATCGCGGAAGTCGATGGCGAGCATCAGTTCGAAGTACTGGCCACCAACGGCGACACCTTCCTGGGTGGTGAAGACTTCGACCTGCGCCTGATCGACTACCTCGTTGAAGAGTTCAAGAAAGAATCCGGCATGGACCTCAAGGGCGACCCGCTGGCCATGCAGCGCCTGAAGGAAGCTGCCGAGAAGGCCAAGATCGAGCTGTCCTCGACCCAGCAGACCGACGTCAACCTGCCGTACGTCACCGCTGATGCATCCGGCCCGAAACACCTGAACGTCAAGGTTTCCCGTGCCAAGCTTGAATCCCTGGTGGAAGACCTGGTTACCCGTACCATCGAGCCGTGCCGCGTTGCGCTGAAAGACGCCGGCCTGGACGTCTCGAAGATCGACGAAGTGATCCTGGTCGGCGGTCAGACCCGCATGCCGCTGGTGCAGAAGACCGTTGCCGAGTTCTTCGGCAAGGAAGCGCGCAAGGACGTCAACCCGGATGAAGCCGTTGCCATGGGTGCTGCCATCCAGGGCGCCGTGCTGGCCGGCGACGTGAAGGACGTGCTGCTGCTCGACGTCACCCCGCTGACCCTGGGTATCGAAACCCTCGGTGGCGTGATGACCGCGCTGATCGACAAGAACACCACCATCCCGACCAAGAAGTCGCAGGTGTTCTCCACTGCCGATGACAACCAGGGCGCCGTGACCATCCATGTGCTGCAGGGCGAGCGCAAGCAAGCCGGGCAGAACAAGTCGCTGGGCAAGTTCGACCTGGCCGACATCCCGCCGGCTCCGCGCGGCGTGCCGCAGATCGAAGTGACCTTCGACATCGACGCCAACGGCATCCTGCATGTCGGCGCCAAGGACAAGGCCACCGGCAAGCAGCAGTCCATTGTGATCAAGGCCTCCTCCGGTCTGTCCGAGGACGAGATCCAGCAGATGGTCCGCGACGCCGAGGCGAATGCCGAGGAAGACCGCAAGTTCGAGGAACTGGCCGCTGCCCGCAACCAGGGTGACGCGCTGGTCCATGCGACTCGCAAGATGGTCACCGAGGCTGGCGACAAGGCCACTGCCGAGGAGAAGGCTGCCATCGAGAAGGCTCTTGGCGAGCTGGAAGTTGCCGTGAAGGGCGACGACAAGGCCGAGATCGAAGCGAAGATGAACGCGCTGTCCCAGGCGTCCACCCCGCTGGCGCAGAAGATGTACGCCGAACAGCCGCAGCCGGGTGCTGCCGCTCAGGGCGAGGCCGCTGACGACAAGGCTGGCGACGATGTCGTCGATGCCGAGTTCGAAGAGGTCAAGGAGAACAAGTAAGCCGCGTGCTTGCTTCCGCTCCGGCGCACCGACCAGCGTGTCGGTGCGCATGAAACGTCACGCGGGGGCTTGCTCCCGCGTTGGCGTGTCTGGGGGAACGGTTTTCAGAGTGCAGGAAAGTTATGGCCAAACGTGATTTTTACGAGGTACTGGGTGTCGAGCGCGGCGCCAGCGAAGCGGACCTGAAAAAGGCCTATCGCCGGCTCGCCATGAAGTTCCACCCGGACCGCAATCCCGGCGACAAGGAGGCCGAGGATAAATTCAAGGAGGCCAACGAGGCGTACGAGGTCCTGTCCGATGCCAGCAAGCGCGCGGCCTACGATCAGTACGGCCATGCCGGTGTCGATCCGCAGATGGGTGGCGGTGGTGCAGGCTTTGGTGGGGCGAGCTTCTCGGACATCTTCGGTGATGTCTTCAGCGATTTCTTCGGCGGTGCTGGCGGTCGCGGTGGTTCCCGTGGCGGTCCGGCGCGTGGCGCGGACTTGCGCTACACCCTGGACCTGGACCTGGAAGACGCGGTTCGCGGCACTACCGTGACTATCCGTGTTCCGACCCTGGTCGGCTGCAAGACCTGCAGCGGCAGTGGCGCCAAGCCCGGCACTACGCCGGTCACCTGTACCACCTGCGGTGGTATCGGCCAGGTGCGTATGCAGCAGGGTTTCTTCTCGGTGCAGCAGACCTGCCCGCGCTGCCATGGTAGCGGCAAGATGATCACCGACCCTTGTGGCTCCTGCCACGGCCAGGGCCGCGTAGAAGAACACAAGACCCTGTCGGTGAAAGTGCCGGCCGGTGTCGATACCGGTGACCGCATTCGCCTGACCGGCGAGGGCGAGGCCGGCGCCCACGGTGGCCCGGCAGGCGACCTGTACGTGGTGGTGAACGTGCGCGAGCACGATATCTTCCAGCGCGACGGCAAGCATCTGTACTGCGAAGTACCGATCAGCTTCGCCGATGCCGCCCTTGGAGGCGAGCTTGAAGTACCGACGCTCGATGGTCGCGTGAAGCTGAAGATTCCCGAAGGTACCCAGACCGGCAAGCTGTTCCGTCTGCGCGGCAAGGGCGTTGCCCCGGTGCGCGGCGGCGGTGCTGGCGACCTGATGTGTCGCGTGGTGGTGGAGACGCCGGTGCAGCTGGACAAGCGTCAGCGCGAGCTGCTCGAAGAGTTCCGTGGCACCCTGCAGGGCAACTCTTCCAACTCGCCCAAGGCCAGTGGCTGGTTCGAGGGCATGAAGCGCTTCTTCGACGATCTATGATGCAGGGCCCCGGCGGTGCGAATCGCCCGGGGCCTTTTTAGCTTGGAGCTGTTTTATATGCGACGTATAGCCGTAATGGGCGCCGCCGGGCGCATGGGCAAGACCCTGATCGAGGCCGTGCAGCAGACTGGCGGCAGCGCTGGCCTGACTGCTGCGGTGGACCGCCCGGACAGCACCCTGGTGGGCGCCGACGCGGGCGAGCTGGCCGGCCTGGGCCGTATCGGTGTGCCGCTGTCGGGCGATCTCGCCAAGGTGGTCGACGAGTTCGATGTGCTGATCGACTTCACTCACCCGACCGTGACCCTGAAGAACCTGGAAGTCTGCCGCAAGGCCGGCAAGGCCATGGTCATCGGCACCACGGGCTTCTCCGCGGCGGAGAAGGAACTGCTGAACGACGCGGCGAAGGAAATCCCGATCGTCTTCGCGGCCAACTACAGCGTTGGCGTCAATCTCTGTCTGAAGTTGCTCGACACCGCTGCCCGCGTGCTGGGCGACGATGTGGACATCGAGATCCTCGAGGCGCATCACCGCCACAAGGTCGACGCGCCGTCCGGCACCGCGCTGCGAATGGGCGAAGTCGTTGCCAATGCGCTGGGTCGTGATCTGGAGAAGGTCGCTGTCTATGGTCGCGAAGGCCAGACTGGCGCTCGTCCGCGCGAGACCATCGGCTTTGCCACCGTGCGTGCCGGCGACGTGGTGGGCGACCACACCGTGCTGTTCGCCGCGGATGGCGAGCGTGTGGAGATTACCCACAAGGCCTCGAGCCGCATGACCTTTGCTCGTGGCGCCGTGCGTGCCGCGCAATGGCTGGAAGGGCAGGCCAATGGCTTGTACGACATGCAGGACGTACTCGGCCTTCGCTGAGTGGCATGGCCGTACGTCGTGCAAAAGGTGGACCATGATGTCGCATTTCTGTAAACTACAGCTTTAGTGTGTCCACTAAAAGCAGCGCAGCATGAATCACATAAAAAGCGGGATGACTTCTTCTGATGTCATCCCGCTTTTTTACAATCTGCGCACGCCCAGCCAGGCTTGAACTACGGGAGGTCTTCTTGACTAAGCCAGCCATACTTGCACTTGCCGACGGCAGCGTTTTTCGCGGTGAAGCCATCGGCGCCGACGGCCAGACCGTCGGAGAGGTGGTGTTCAACACCGCCATGACCGGCTACCAGGAAATCCTTACCGATCCTTCCTACGCCCAACAGATCGTCACCCTGACCTACCCGCACATCGGCAACACCGGCACCACGCCGGAAGATGCCGAGTCGAACAAGGTCTGGGCCGCCGGCCTGATCATTCGCGATCTGCCGCTGCTCTCCAGCAGCTGGCGCGACAAGCAGTCCCTGCCGGACTACCTGAAAGAGAACGGCACCGTTGCCATCGCCGGCATCGACACCCGCCGCCTGACCCGCATCCTGCGCGAGAAGGGTTCGCAGAACGGCTGCATCCTGGTCGGCGACGATGCCACCGAGGAAAAAGCCCTCGAACTGGCACGCGGCTTCCCGGGGCTGAAGGGCATGGACCTGGCGAAAGTCGTGTCCTCCACCGAAAAGTACGAGTGGCGCTCCAGCGTCTGGAACCTGGAAACCGACAGTCACCCGGAAATCGCCGCCGCCGACCTGCCATACCACGTAGTCGCCTATGACTTCGGCGTGAAGCTGAACATCCTGCGCATGCTGGTTGCCCGCGGCTGCCGCCTGACCGTGGTGCCGGCGCAGACCCCGGCGAGCGAAGTGCTGGCCCTGAATCCGGACGGCATCTTCCTCTCCAACGGCCCCGGTGACCCCGCTCCGTGCGACTACGCCATCCAGGCCATTCGCGAGTTCCTCGACACCGAGACGCCGATCTTCGGCATCTGCCTGGGTCACCAGCTGCTGGCCCTGGCCTCCGGCGCCCAGACCGTGAAGATGGGCCATGGTCACCATGGCGCCAACCACCCGGTGCAGGACCTGGATTCGGGTGTGGTGATGATTACCAGCCAGAACCATGGTTTCGCCGTGGATGAAGCGAGCATGCCGGCCAACCTGCGCGCCACCCACAAGTCGCTGTTCGATGGCACCCTGCAGGGCGTCGAGCGCACCGACAAGGTGGCCTTCAGCTTCCAGGGACACCCGGAAGCCAGCCCCGGCCCGCACGACGTGGCTCCGCTGTTCGACCGCTTCATCGCGGCGATGGCCGAGCGCCGCTGAGTCCCGGCTTTCTCGAAAGAGACGGAAGAGGTAGAAGAAGATGATGCCGATCCTGGGAATCACCGACCTCTGGACCTACGTCCTGGGTACGTTGTTCATCGTCCTGTTGCCGGGGCCGAACTCGCTGTTCGTCCTCGCCACCGCCGCCCAGCGCGGCGTGGCTTCGGGCTACCGGGCAGCGAGCGCGGTGTTCCTGGGCGATGCGATCCTGATGTTCCTGTCGGCGCTGGGTATCGCCTCGGTCCTCAAGGCCGAGCCGATGCTGTTCCTGGGCCTGAAGTACGTCGGCGCCGCCTACCTGTTCTACTTAGGGTTAGGCATGCTCCGCGGAGGCTGGCAGAAGCTGCGCCAGCCACTGGATGCGGCCGCCGCGCCAGCCAAGGAAGTGGACGTCAACCAGCCGTTTCGCAAGGCGCTGCTGCTGAGCCTGTCCAATCCCAAGGCGATCCTCTTCTTCATCTCCTTCTTCATCCAGTTCGTCGACCCGGGTTACGCCTATCCCGGCCTGTCGTTCCTGGTACTGGGCACGATCCTCGAGATCATCAGCGCCCTGTACCTCAGCTTCCTGATTTTCTCCGGTGTGCGTCTGGCGGCCTGGTTCCGTCGGCGGCAACGGCTGGCTGCCGGCGCCTCGAGCGGCGTCGGCGCCCTGTTCGTCGGCTTTGGCGTGAAGCTGGCCAGCGCAACCCTTTCCTGAATATTGCAACGAGAGTCCCATGCCCAAGCGTACAGACATCAAGAGCATCCTGATCCTCGGCGCCGGCCCGATCGTCATCGGCCAGGCCTGTGAGTTCGACTACTCCGGCGCGCAGGCCTGCAAGGCCCTGAAGGAAGAAGGCTTCCGTGTCATCCTGGTGAACTCCAACCCGGCCACCATCATGACCGACCCGGCCATGGCCGACGCCACCTACATCGAGCCGATCAAGTGGCAGACCGTCGCCAAGATCATCGAGAAGGAGCGCCCTGACGCGCTGCTGCCGACGATGGGTGGCCAGACCGCTCTGAACTGCGCCCTGGACCTGGAGCGCCACGGCGTTCTGGAACAGTTCGGCGTTGAAATGATCGGCGCCAACGCCGACACCATCGACAAGGCCGAAGACCGTTCGCGCTTCGACAAGGCCATGCGCGACATCGGCCTGGCCTGCCCGCGCTCGGGTATCGCCCACACCATGGAAGAAGCCTACGGCGTGCTGGAGAAGGTCAACTTCCCGTGCATCATCCGTCCGTCCTTCACCATGGGCGGCACCGGCGGCGGCATCGCCTACAACCGCGAAGAATTCGAAGAGATCTGCACCCGTGGTCTGGACCTGTCGCCGACCAACGAGCTGCTGATCGACGAATCGCTGATCGGCTGGAAGGAATACGAGATGGAGGTTGTCCGCGACAAGAAGGACAACTGCATCATCGTCTGCGCCATCGAGAACTTCGACCCGATGGGCGTGCACACCGGTGACTCCATCACCGTCGCGCCGGCACAGACCCTCACCGACAAGGAATACCAGATCATGCGCAACGCCTCGCTGGCGGTGCTGCGTGAGATCGGCGTGGAAACCGGCGGCTCCAACGTGCAGTTCGGCATCTGCCCGAACACCGGCCGCATGGTCGTGATCGAGATGAACCCGCGTGTATCGCGTTCCTCGGCGCTGGCTTCCAAGGCCACCGGCTTCCCGATCGCCAAGATCGCCGCCAAGCTGGCTGTCGGCTACACCCTCGACGAGCTGCAGAACGACATCACCGGCGGCCGCACCCCGGCCTCCTTCGAGCCGGCGATCGACTACGTCGTCACCAAGATCCCGCGTTTCGCCTTCGAGAAATTCCCGAAAGCCGACGCCCGCCTGACCACCCAGATGAAATCCGTGGGTGAAGTCATGGCCATCGGCCGTACCTTCCAGGAGTCCGTGCAGAAAGCCCTGCGCGGCCTGGAAGTCGGCGCCACCGGTTTCGATCCCAAGCTCGACCTGAGCAACCCGGAAGCCGAGAGCATCCTCAAGCGCGAGCTGACCGTGCCCAATGCCGACCGCATCTGGTACGTCGCCGACGCCTTCCGCGCTGGCAAGAGCATTGCCGAAGTCTTCGACCTGACCCGCATCGACGAGTGGTTCCTGGTGCAGATCGAAGACCTGATCAAGGACGAGGAACGTGTGAAGACCCTGGGTCTGTCTGCCATCGACCGCGACCTGATGCTCAAGCTCAAGCGCAAGGGCTTCTCCGATGCGCGCCTGGCCACCCTGCTGGGTGTGACCGAGAAGAACCTGCGCAACCATCGCCACAAGCTCAAGGTGCTGCCGGTGTACAAGCGCGTGGACACCTGCGCCGCCGAATTCGCCACCGACACCGCCTACATGTACTCGACCTATGAGGAAGAGTGCGAAGCCAATCCGTCGACTCGCGACAAGATCATGATCCTGGGCGGCGGTCCGAACCGTATCGGCCAGGGCATCGAGTTCGACTACTGCTGCGTACACGCAGCGCTGGCCATGCGTGAAGACGGCTTCGAGACCATCATGGTCAACTGCAACCCGGAAACCGTCTCCACCGACTACGACACGTCCGATCGCCTGTACTTCGAGCCGGTGACCCTGGAAGACGTGCTGGAAATCGTCCGCGTCGAGCAGCCCAAGGGCGTCATCGTGCAGTACGGCGGCCAGACCCCGCTGAAACTCTGCCGCGCCCTGGAAGAAGCCGGCGTGCCGATCATCGGCACCAGCCCGGACGCCATCGACCGCGCCGAAGACCGCGAGCGCTTCCAGCAGATGGTCCAGCGCCTGAACCTGCGCCAGCCGGCCAACGCCACCGCGCGCAGCGAAGACCAGGCTCTGGAACTGTCGAAGAACATCGGCTACCCGATGGTGGTGCGCCCGTCCTACGTGCTGGGCGGCCGCGCGATGGAAATCGTCTACCAGGAAGAAGAGCTCAAGCGCTACATGCGCGAAGCCGTGAAGGTCTCCAACGACAGCCCGGTGCTGCTGGACCGCTTCCTGAACTGCGCCATCGAAGTCGACATCGATGCGGTGTGCGACGGCGAGACCGTGGTGATCGGCGCGATCATGCAGCATATCGAACAGGCCGGCGTGCACTCCGGTGACTCCGCCTGCTCGCTGCCTCCGTACTCGCTGCCGGCGCATATCCAGGACGAGATCCGCGAACAGGTCAAGAAAATGGCCCTGGAACTCGGCGTGGTCGGCCTGATGAACGTGCAGATGGCCGTGCAGGGCGAAGACATCTACGTGATCGAGGTGAACCCGCGCGCGTCCCGTACCGTGCCGTTCGTCTCCAAGTGCATCGGCGAGTCGCTGGCGAAAGTTGCGGCCCGCGTCATGGCTGGCAAGTCCCTGGCCGAAGTCGGCTTCACCCAGGAGGTGATCCCGCCGTACTATAGCGTCAAGGAAGCGGTGTTCCCGTTCGCCAAGTTCCCCGGCGTCGACCCGATCCTCGGCCCAGAGATGAAGTCCACTGGCGAGGTGATGGGTGTCGGCGACAGCTTCGGTGAGGCATTCGCCAAGGCCCAGCTGGGCGCCAGCGAAATCCTGCCGAACGCCGGTTGCGCCTTCATCAGCGTCCGCGAGGACGACAAGCCGCAAGCCGTTCAGGTCGCCCGCGATCTGGTCGCGCTGGGCTTCGAGGTGGTTGCCACTGCTGGCACCGCCAAGGTGATCGAGGCTGCCGGCCTGCCGGTGCGTCGCGTGAACAAGGTGACCGAGGGCCGTCCTCACGTGGTCGACATGATCAAGAATGACGAAGTCACCCTGATCATCAACACCACCGAAGGTCGTCAGTCCATCGCTGACTCTTACTCCATCCGTCGTAACGCCCTGCAGCACAAGATCTACTGCACCACCACCATTGCGGCGGGTCAGGCGATCTGTGAGGCGCTCAAGTTCGGTCCCGAGAAGACCGTTCGCCGTCTGCAGGATCTCCATGCAGGAATCAACGCATGAGCAAATTTCCAATGACCGTCCAGGGCGCTCGCGCCCTGGAAGAAGAACTGAAGTACCTGAAGACCGTTCTGCGCCCGCAGATCACCCAGGCCATCGCCGAAGCGCGTGAGCTGGGTGACCTGAAGGAAAACGCCGAATACCACGCAGCCCGTGAGCAGCAGGGTATGTCCGAGGCGCGCATCCGCGACATCGAGGCCAAGCTGTCCAACGCGCAGATCATCGACGTGACCACCATTCCGCACAGCGGCAAGGTGATCTTCGGTACGACCGTGGATATCGCCAACGTCGAAACCGACGAGACGGTGACCTACCAGATCGTCGGTGACGACGAGGCGGACATCAAGAACAGCAAGATCTCCGTCAACTCGCCGATCGCCCGAGCGCTGATTGGCAAGACCGAAGGTGATGCCGTTCTGGTGAAGACTCCGGGCGGCGACGTCGAGTACGAGATCGTTGAAGTCCGTCACGCCTGATCGGCAATCCCTGAGTGCAGGCACCATCAGTTGGCTGCTGGCCCAGACATTCTGGGTCGGCGGCCTGTGGTTGCTGCAGTTCGTGGTGTTGCCTGCGTTGGACAAGATCGGCTTGGCCCCGCTGCTGGTGGATTCCGTCTCCGACGCGCTGAAGCCGTTGCTGCTGGGGTTTGCCGGTTTCTGCGTGCTGCTCCAGGTCCTGGTGCTCTGGCAGGCGCGCGGGTTCGCTGCCTTCATCCGTGAAACGCGAGGGCAATTGCTGCTCACCGTGCTGGTGATGGTGGTGGCTTATTTCGTGGTGCGCCAGGTAGCGCCGGACGCTCAGCGCTGGCTGCTATTCAACTACCTGGTGGTGGCGCTGTGCGGTCTGCTGCTGGTGCTGCAGCCGGCGCCTGGGCGGGACGAGCGGGCCTGACGCAGCGGAGCCTTGCCGGCTCCGCGTTGCCGGTCTTGACTGTCAGAGGCCGCTGAAGCGGCTGATGTTCGACAGGTTCTTGTTCGGCTTCGGATTGCGGCGATAGATCAGTGCCATCTTGCCGATGGTCTGAACCAGCTCGCAGCTGCCGTTCTGGCAAAGTTCGTCGATCAGCGCGCGACGGTCGTCGCGTTCAGTGATGCGGAACTGCACCTTGATCAGTTCATGATCGTTGAGCGCGCGCTCAAGCTCGGCCATCACACCTTCCGAAAGACCGTTTTCAGCAACGGTCAATACGGGTTTCAGGTGATGCCCGATAGATTTGAACTGCTTTTTCTGCTCCTGAGAGAGCGCCATAATCTGACCCCTGGTAAAAAAGGCGGATATTCTACCCGAGTTTCGGTACTACCGGGATGCCGCTCAGACGAGGTAATACGTGGCCCGTTCCAAGACTAGCCATCGCTGGCTGAAAGAACATTTCGACGATCCGTACGTGAAGATGGCACAGCGTGACGGTTATCGCTCGCGCGCCAGCTACAAGCTGCTGGAAATCCAGGAGAAGGATCGCATTCTGCGCCCCGGCATGACCGTGGTCGATCTCGGCGCAGCGCCGGGCGGCTGGTCGCAGGTCACCAGTCGGGTGATCGGTGACAAGGGTACCCTGATCGCTTCGGACATCCTGCCGATGGACAGCATCCCGGACGTCACCTTCATCCAGGGTGACTTCACCGAGGACGAGGTCTTCGCCCAGTTGCTCGCGGCCATCGGAGAAAATCCGGTAGACCTTGTGATTTCCGATATGGCCCCCAATATGAGTGGACTGCCCGCCGTGGACATGCCCCGTGCGATGTTCCTCTGCGAGCTGGCCCTGGACCTGTGCACCCGTGTGCTGCGTCCGGGTGGCGATTTCCTGATCAAGATTTTCCAGGGTGAGGGTTTCGACGCTTACCACAAGCAGGTTCGCGAGAACTTCGAGAAGGTGCAGATGCGCAAGCCGCTGTCGTCCCGCGACCGTTCGCGGGAGCAGTATCTGCTCGCACGAGGCTTTCGCGGCGCCTAGACTGGAATGATTGGGCCGGCTTCTGGTCTATGCCTTGCAGGTTTTGCTTGTACCGGTGAAAGCCGGGGTTCATAAAGGGTTACAGACGGCGCCTGCCTGGCGGCGGGCGTTGTGTAGTAATTTTGGCCGGAAGGAGTCTGGCCGTCGTGAGAAGCGGTTTCCAGGGCGGAGCCGGCTTCAGAGGGTAGTCAATTGAACGACATGGCAAAGAACCTGATTCTGTGGCTGATCATCGCGGCGGTACTCGTCACCGTGATGAACAACTTCTCCAGCCCGAGCGAGCCGCAGACGCTCAACTATTCGGACTTCATCCAGCAGGTGAAGGACGGCAAGGTCGAGCGCGTGACCGTGGACGGCGCGGTCATCACTGGCAAGCGCCAGGACGGTGACACCTTCAAGACCATCCGCCCGGCCATCGCCGACAACGGCCTGATTGGCGACCTGGTCAACAACAACGTCGTTGTTGAAGGCAAGCAGCCCGAGCAGCAGAGCATCTGGACTCAGCTCCTGGTGGCCAGCTTCCCGATCCTGGTGATCATCGCCGTCTTCATGTTCTTCATGCGCCAGATGCAGGGCGGCGGCGGTGGCCGCGGCGGCCCGATGAGCTTCGGCAAGAGCAAGGCGCGCCTGCTGTCGGAAGACCAGGTGAAGACCACCTTCGCCGACGTCGCCGGTTGCGACGAGGCCAAGGAAGAAGTCAGCGAACTGGTGGAATTCCTCCGCGATCCGGGCAAGTTCCAGCGCCTGGGCGGTCGTATCCCGCGCGGCGTGCTGATGGTCGGCCCGCCCGGTACCGGTAAGACCTTGCTCGCCAAGGCCATCGCCGGCGAAGCCAAGGTACCGTTCTTCACCATTTCCGGTTCGGACTTCGTGGAAATGTTCGTCGGCGTGGGCGCCTCGCGCGTTCGCGACATGTTCGACCAGGCCAAGAAGCACGCGCCCTGCATCATCTTCATCGACGAGATCGACGCCGTCGGCCGCCATCGTGGTGCCGGCCTGGGTGGCGGTCACGACGAGCGCGAGCAGACCCTCAACCAGTTGCTGGTGGAGATGGACGGCTTCGAGATGAATGACGGCATTATCGTCATCGCCGCGACCAACCGTCCGGACGTGCTCGATCCCGCGTTGCTGCGTCCAGGCCGCTTCGACCGCCAGGTAGTGGTTGGCCTGCCGGACATTCGTGGCCGTGAGCAGATTCTCAAAGTACACATGCGCAAGGTCCCGCTGGGCGACAACGTCGATCCGGCCGTGATCGCGCGCGGTACGCCAGGCTTCTCCGGTGCCGACCTGGCCAACCTGGTCAACGAGGCCTCGCTGTTCGCCGCTCGTTCCAACAAGCGCATCGTCGACATGCGCGAGTTCGAACTGGCCAAGGACAAGATCATGATGGGCGCCGAGCGCAAGACCATGGTCATGTCCGAGAAGGAGAAGAAGAACACCGCGTTCCACGAAGCCGGTCACGCCATCGTTGGTCGCCTGGTTCCGGAGCACGATCCGGTCTACAAGGTTTCCATCATTCCGCGCGGCCGCGCCCTGGGCGTGACCATGTTCCTGCCGGAAGAGGATCGTTACAGCCTGTCCAAGCGTGCCCTGGAAAGCCAGATCTGCTCGCTGTTCGGTGGCCGTATCGCCGAAGAGATGACCCTGGGCTTCGAAGGTGTCACCACCGGTGCTTCCAACGACATCATGCGGGCCACCCAACTGGCGCGGAACATGGTGACCAAGTGGGGCCTGTCCGAAAAGCTCGGTCCGCTGATGTACGCGGAAGAAGAGGGCGAGGTCTTCCTCGGCCGTAGCGCCGGCGGCCAGCACTCCAATATCTCGGGTGAAACTGCCAAGCTGATCGACCAGGAAGTGCGCCGCATCATCGACGACTGCTACGGCACTGCCAAGCGTTTGCTGGAAGAGAACCGTGACAAGCTCGACATGATGGCCGACGCGCTGATGAAGTACGAAACCATCGATGCCGATCAGATCGACGACATAATGGCCGGCCGCGACCCTCGCGAGCCGCGTGACTGGCAAGGTGGCAACTCCGGCTCTTCCGGCAACGCTGCTGCGCCCCGCGACGAAGGTCGCCAGGAAAACCCCATTGGCGGGCCTGCCGGCGAACACTGAGAGCACTGAATGAGTTCGTTGTACCACCCGACCCGGTTGCCTTGCGGCAACCGGGTTCTTGATTTAAGTCGCCCGCACGTCATGGGCATCCTCAATGTCACTCCTGACTCCTTCTCTGACGGTGGGTGCTTCAACCGGCACGACGCTGCATTGCGGCATGCCGCGGAGATGGTCGCGGCCGGCGCCACGCTGATCGATATTGGCGGCGAGTCGACCCGCCCCGGTGCTCGCGTGGTTTCGCCCACCGAGGAGCTGGAGCGCGTCGCGCCGGTGGTCGAGGCCATTGCCCGCGAACTGGATGTGGTGATCTCGGTAGATACTTCCACCCCTGCGGTGATGCGTGAGGCCGCTCGTCTCGGGGCCGGGCTGATCAACGACGTGCGCTCCCTGCAGCGTGATGGGGCCCTGGATGCTGCTGTCGACACGGGGCTTCCGGTTTGCCTGATGCATATGCGCGGCGAGCCGGGGAACATGCAGGATGATCCGCGTTATCCGAATATCCTCGAGGAAGTTCGCGACTTCCTCGAGGAACGCATCGCGGTCTGCGAAGCCGTGGGCATTGCCCGCGAGCGGATCGTCATCGATCCTGGCTTCGGTTTTGCCAAGACTCAGAGTCACAACCTGAATCTGTTCCGGCAGATGGAGAGCCTGAGGTCGATGGGCTGTCCACTACTGGTCGGTGTTTCGCGCAAGAGCATGGTCGGGCGCGCGCTCGGTCGTGAGGTGGGCGAGCGCCTGTACGGCAGCCTGGCCCTTGCGGCTCTGGCGGTCGCCAAGGGAGCCAGCATCATCCGCGTCCATGATGTCGCCGAGACGGTGGATGTGGTTCGAATGATTCATGCAGTGGAAAGTGCAACAGAAGAGGGGATGTCCGCATGAGCAGGAAGTATTTTGGTACCGATGGAATTCGCGGACGCGTAGGCACTCCGCCGATCACCCCAGACTTCGTGCTCAAGCTGGGTTGGGCCGTGGGCATGGCTTTCCGCCAGCAGGGCAAGTGTCGCGTGCTGGTGGGCAAGGACACGCGGATTTCCGGTTACATGTTCGAGTCCGCGCTGGAGGCTGGATTGTCCGCCGCCGGTGCCGACGTGATGCTGCTGGGCCCCATGCCGACCCCAGGTATCGCCTATCTGACCCGTACCTTCCATGCGGAGGCGGGCATCGTTATCAGTGCCTCGCACAATCCGCACGACGACAATGGCATCAAATTCTTCTCCGGCCAGGGCACCAAGCTGCCGGACGAGGTGGAACTGATCATCGAGGAGCTTCTCGATGCGCCGATGACGGTCGTCGAGTCCGCCCGCCTGGGCAAGGTCTCGCGGATCAACGATGCCGCCGGCCGCTACATCGAGTTCTGCAAGAGCAGCGTGCCATCGAACACCAGTTTCGCCGGCCTGCGTATCGCGCTCGATTGCGCCCATGGCGCGACCTACAAGATCGCTCCCAATGTATTCCGGGAGCTGGGTGCCGAAGTGTTCGTCATCGGTGCGGAGCCCAACGGCCTGAACATCAATGACCAGTGCGGCTCCACCCATATGGGAGCGCTGCAGGAGGCCGTGCTGGCCCACCATGCGGATATCGGTATCGCCTTCGACGGTGACGGCGACCGAGTGATGTTGGTTGATCACACCGGCACCATCGTTGATGGTGACGAGATCCTCTACCTCATTGCGCGCGACATGCTCGATCGCGGCAAGCTGCACGGTGGTGTGGTAGGGACTCTGATGAGCAACCTGGGGCTGGAGTTGGCTCTGCAGGATCTGCACATTCCCTTCGCTCGTGCCAAGGTAGGGGACCGCTATGTGATGTCCGAGCTGCAGTCGCGCAACTGGCAGCTGGGTGGAGAGAATTCCGGCCATGTGGTCTGCGGCCAGCACACCACGACCGGTGATGCGATCATCGCCGCACTGCAGGTGCTGATGGCGCTGAAAACCCGAGGTCAGAACCTGGCCGAGGCGCGCATGGGCATTCGCAAGTGTCCGCAAGTGCTGATCAACGTACGCTTTGCTGGTGGCGGGGTAGACCCGTTGGAGCATCCGGCGGTGAAGGAAGCCTGCGCCAAGGTGACCGAAGAGATGGCCGGCCGTGGTCGCGTGCTGCTGCGCAAATCCGGCACCGAGCCATTGGTGCGGGTGATGGTCGAGGGCGACGAGGAAGCACGCGTGCGCGCCTATGCCGAGCAGCTGGCAAAAGTGGTTACAGAGGTATGTGCTTGATTTCTCTTGTCAGTTCCAAAAGCGTCGAGTAATATCTGCGCCCACTTTGCTCAGCGAGGTACAGCATGCGTCGACCCTTGGTGGCCGGTAATTGGAAAATGCACGGTACCCGCTCCAGCGTAACGGAGCTGATCAAAGGCCTGCGTCAACTGGCTCTTCCCACGGGTGTCGATGTGGCGGTGTTTCCGCCTTGTCTGTACATCAATCAGGTCGTCCAAGGCCTGAATGGAAAGGCGGTTGCCGTCGGTGCGCAGAATTGCGCGGTTGAGCCGATGCAGGGCGCCCTCACGGGCGAAGTCGCAGCCAGCCAGTTGGCGGATGCGAGTTGCTCCCTGGTGCTGGTCGGTCACTCCGAGCGTCGCCTGATTCTGGGTGAGAGCGATGGTGTGGTCAGTCGCAAGTTTGCGGCGGCTCAATCGTGTGGCCTGATTCCGATCCTGTGCGTGGGTGAAACCCGTGAGCAGCGTGAGGCGGGCAAGACTCTTGAGGTTGTCGGGCGCCAGTTGGGCTCGGTAATCGAAGATCTCGGTGTCGGGGCTTTTTCCCGCGCCGTTGTGGCTTACGAGCCGGTGTGGGCGATTGGGACGGGGCTGACCGCTTCTCCCGAGCAGGCCCAGGAAGTACATGCGGCGATTCGCTCGCAGATCTCGGCGGAAAACGCAGAGGTGGCAAGCGGCCTTCGTCTCCTGTACGGCGGCAGCGTCAAGGCAGCCAGTGCTGCCCAGCTGTTCGCGATGCCGGATATCGATGGGGGGCTCATTGGTGGGGCGTCCCTGAATGCGGATGAGTTCGGTGCGATCTGTCGCGCCGCAGGAAACTGAAGATGTTGGAAACAGTTGTAATCGTGATTCACCTGCTGATGGCGCTGGGTCTGGTTGTGCTGGTCCTGCTTCAGCAAGGCAAGGGTGCCGACGCTGGTGCGTCGTTCGGTGCAGGTGCTTCGGCCACCGTTTTCGGTAGCCAAGGTTCTGCTACCTTCCTGAGCCGCTTTACTGCTATACTCGCTGCGGTTTTTTTCATTACCAGCTTGGGTTTAGCGTATTTTGCTAAAGAAAAAGCTGATATGATTCGTCACGCTGGGCTTCCTGATCCAGCAGTGATGGAGCAGAAGCAGGAACAGGCTCCGGCAGCTAGCGACGTGCCGGGCGCGCAAGGGCAACCTCAAGCCCCTGCAGGCGGTAACGGCGACGTTCCGGCGGCTCCTGAGCAGAAGTAAGCAGGCAAGAGTTTTTGCCGAGGTGGTGGAATTGGTAGACACGCTACCTTGAGGTGGTAGTGGCCATAGGCTGTAGGGGTTCGAGTCCCCTCCTCGGTACCATATACGAAAGGGCCCGCAGTGCGGGCCTTGTCGTTTCGGAGTTTCGGTTGACCTTCAAGGGGCTCAACCGTATAATTTCGCACCAGCTTTGACGCGGGATGGAGCAGTCTGGTAGCTCGTCGGGCTCATAACCCGAAGGTCGTTGGTTCAAATCCAGCTCCCGCAACCAGTTTGGCAGAGCCCCTTTTCAGGGGCTTTTTGCTAGCTGGACAGTCCGCGCCGCCAGTTCAGGGCGGTCCTTAAGGGATGGGCGTTTCGCCCATTTTTTGTTTCTACAGCATACGCGAGGCGATCAGGTGTCGAGCAAGCTAGAACAGTTGCAGGCCTTGTTGGCCCCTGTAGTAGAAGCGCTCGGCTATGAGTGCTGGGGCCTGGAGTTCATTTCCCAAGGTCGCCATTCCCTGCTCCGGGTTTATATCGACCGTGCGGAAGGCATCCTGATCGACGACTGCGAGATCGTCAGTCGTCAGGTCAGTGGCATCCTCGACGTGGAAGACCCGATCAGTGGCGAGTACACCCTGGAGGTGTCGTCGCCCGGTATGGATCGGCCGCTCTTCACGCTCGAACAGTTCGCCCGCTATGTCGGCGAGCAGGTGAAGATCAAGCTGCGCACGCCCTTCGAACGGCGGCGCAATTTCCAGGGCATTCTCCGTGGTGTGGAGGAGCAGGATGTGGTGGTCCTGGTGGATGACCATGAATACCTGCTGCCGGTCGACTCGATCGACAAGGCCAACATCATTCCCCGATTTGAGTGAGCCGCCAGAGCGCGGATTCCAATGGATTGAAAGGCGAGGCGTACGATGAGCAAAGAAGTACTGCTGGTTGTTGAGTCGGTATCCAACGAGAAGGGTGTACCGCCTGGCGTGATTTTCGAAGCGCTGGAGCTGGCCCTGGCAACCGCGACCAAAAAGCGTTTCGAGGACGAGGTTGATCTGCGCGTGGAAATCAACCGCGCCAACGGCAACTACGAAACCTTCCGTCGCTGGACCATCGTCGAAGACGAGGACTACTCCAATCCGGCGTCTGAACTGACCGTCGAAGACGTGCAGGAAGAGCACCCCGGCATGAAGGCCGGTGAAGTCATCGAAGAGAAGATCGAATCCATCGAGTTCGGCCGCATCGCCGCACAGACCGCCAAGCAGGTCATCGTGCAGAAGGTGCGCGAAGCCGAGCGCGCTCAGGTGGTCGACGCCTACCGCGAGAAGGTCAACGAGATCATCTCCGGCACCGTCAAGAAGGTCACCCGCGACAACGTGATCGTCGACCTGGGCAACAACGCCGAAGCGCTGTTGGCCCGCGACCAGATCATCCCGCGTGAAACCTTCCGCGTCGGCACCCGCGTGCGTGCCCTGCTGAAGGAAATCCGCAGCGAGAACCGTGGTCCTCAGCTGATCCTGTCGCGTACCGCGCCGGAAATGCTGATCGAGCTGTTCCGCATCGAAGTACCGGAAATCGCCGAGCAGCTGATCGACGTGATGGCCGCCGCCCGTGACCCGGGTTCGCGCGCCAAGATCGCCGTTCGCTCCAAGGACAAGCGTATCGACCCGCAGGGCGCCTGCATCGGTATGCGTGGCTCCCGCGTCCAGGCCGTCTCCGGCGAACTGGGTGGCGAGCGTGTGGACATCGTCCTTTGGGACGACAACCCCGCGCAGTTCGTGATCAATGCCATGGCCCCGGCCGAAGTGGCGGCGATCATCGTCGACGAAGATACCCACACCATGGATATCGCCGTTGCCGAAGACAACCTGGCCCAGGCCATTGGCCGTAGTGGCCAGAACGTACGTCTGGCCAGCCAGCTCACCGGCTGGACCCTGAACGTGATGACCGAGGCCGATATCCAGGCCAAACAGCAGGCTGAAACTGGCGACATCCTGCAGCGCTTTGTCGACGAGCTGGATGTCGACGAAGAGCTCGCCCAGGTACTGGTGGAGGAAGGCTTCACCACCCTGGAAGAAATCGCCTACGTACCGATGGAAGAGATGCTCAGCATCGACGGCTTCGACGAAGACATCGTCAACGAGCTGCGCTCGCGCGCCAAGGATCGCCTGCTGACCAAAGCCATCGCCACTGAAGAAAAACTTGCCGACGCACAACCTGCCGAAGACCTGCTCAGCCTCGATGGCATGACCAAAGAGCTGGCCGTGGACCTGGCGCTGCGCGGTGTAACCACCCGTGAAGATCTTGCCGAGCAATCGATTGACGATCTGCTCGACATCGACGGCATGGATGAAGAGCGTGCTGGCAAGTTGATCATGGCCGCCCGGGCCCATTGGTTCGAGTAAGCATTCGCGGCCTGAGGAGAGAAGTGCATGACGCAAGTCACGGTGAAAGAACTGGCCAAGACGGTCGATACGCCGGTGGAGCGCCTGCTGCAGCAGATGCGCGAAGCGGGTCTGCCCCATAACAATGCCGAGCAGGTAGTGACCGACAGCGAGAAGCAAGCGCTGCTGGCCCACCTGAAAGGCAGCCACGGTGATCGCGCGGATGAGCCGCGCAAGATCACCCTGCAACGCAAGACCACTTCGACCTTGAAAGTCGCTGGCAGCAAGACCGTCAGCGTCGAGGTTCGCAAGAAGAAAACCTACGTCAAGCGCGATCCCGAAGAGCTTGAGGCCGAGCGCCAGCGCGAGCTGGAAGAGCAGCGCGCCGCTGAAGAAGCGGTGCGTCTGAAGGCCGAGGAAGAGGCCCGTCAGCGCGCCGCTGAGGAAGAGGCCCGCCGCCAGGCGGATGCCGCTCGCCAGGCTGCTACTACCTCTGCGCCTGCCGCTGCTGCGGTTGCTGCCGACGCCCCGCGCGCCGCGGCTCCTGCTCCGGCTGTGCCGGCCGCTGCTGCTCCTGCTGCGGATGACCGCAAGAAGGAAGAGCCGCGTCGTGTGCCCAAGCGTGACGAGGAAGACGAGCGCCGCGATCGCAAGCATGCCCAGCATCGCCCGTCGATCAAGGAAAAGGAAAAGACCACCGCGCCGCGCGTCGTGCGCAGTGGTGGTGACGACGACGACAGCTTTGGCCGTCGCGGCGGTGGCCGTGGCAAGGGCAAGCTGAAGAAGCGTAACCAGCACGGGTTCCAGAGCCCGACAGGACCGATTGTGCGTGAAGTAAATATCGGTGAGACCATCACCGTGGCCGAACTGGCTGCGCAGATGTCGGTGAAGGGCGCTGAAGTCGTCAAGTTCATGTTCAAGATGGGCACCCCGGTGACCATCAACCAGGTACTCGACCAGGAGACCGCCCAGCTGATCGCCGAAGAACTTGGCCACAAGGTCAAGCTGGTCAGCGAGAACGCCCTGGAAGAGCAACTGGCCGAGTCGCTGAAGTTCGAAGGTGAGGCGGTTTCCCGTGCGCCGGTCGTGACCGTGATGGGCCACGTCGACCACGGCAAGACCTCGCTGCTCGACTATATCCGTCGTGCGAAGGTTGCAGCGGGCGAAGCCGGCGGCATCACCCAGCACATCGGCGCCTACCACGTGGAAACCGACCGCGGCATGGTCACCTTCCTCGACACCCCTGGCCACGCCGCGTTCACCGCGATGCGTGCCCGTGGTGCCCAGGCGACCGACATCGTCATCCTCGTGGTGGCAGCGGACGACGGCGTGATGCCGCAGACCCAGGAAGCCGTGCAGCACGCGAAAGCGGCTGGCGTGCCGATCGTGGTCGCGGTGAACAAGATCGACAAGCCCGATGCCAACCCGGACAACATCAAGAACGGCCTGGCCGCTCTGGACGTGATCCCGGAAGAGTGGGGCGGCGATGCTCCGTACGTTCACGTTTCCGCGAAGCTGGGTACCGGCGTCGACGAGTTGCTCGAAGCCGTACTGCTGCAGGCTGAAGTACTCGAACTCAAAGCTACTCCGTCGGCCCCGGGCCGTGGCGTGGTGGTCGAGTCCCGTCTGGACAAGGGCCGTGGCCCGGTAGCCACCGTGCTGGTCCAGGATGGCACCCTGCGTCAGGGCGACATGGTGCTGGTCGGCGTCAACTACGGCCGCGTCCGTGCGATGCTCGACGAGAACGGCAAGCCGATCAAGGAAGCCGGTCCGTCGATTCCTGTCGAGATCCTCGGCCTGGACGGCACCCCGGATGCTGGTGACGAGATGACCGTGGTCGCCGACGAGAAGAAGGCCCGCGAAGTCGCTCTGTTCCGTCAGGGCAAGTTCCGCGAAGTGAAACTGGCTCGTGCCCACGCCGGCAAGCTGGAAAACATCTTCGAGAACATGGGCCAGGAAGAGAAGAAGACCCTCAACATCGTCCTCAAGTCCGATGTCCGTGGTTCGCTGGAAGCCCTGCAGGGCTCGCTCAGTGGCCTGGGCAACGACGAGGTGCAGGTTCGCGTGGTCGGTGGCGGCGTCGGTGGTATCACCGAGTCCGATGCCAACCTGGCGCTGGCCTCCAACGCGGTGCTGTTCGGCTTCAACGTCCGTGCTGACGCTGGTGCGCGCAAGATCGTCGAGTCCGAAGGCCTCGACATGCGTTACTACAACGTGATCTACGACATCATCGAAGACGTCAAGAAAGCCCTGACCGGCATGCTCGGCAGCGATGTTCGCGAGAACATCCTGGGTATCGCCGAAGTGCGTGACGTGTTCCGTTCGCCGAAGTTCGGCGCGGTCGCCGGCTGCATGGTCACCGAGGGTCTGGTGCACCGCAACCGTCCGATCCGTGTACTGCGCGACGATGTGGTCATCTTCGAAGGCGAGCTGGAATCCCTGCGTCGCTTCAAGGATGACGTCTCCGAAGTTCGTGCCGGCATGGAGTGCGGTATCGGCGTGAAGAGCTACAACGACGTCCGCGTCGGCGACAAGATCGAAGTGTTCGAGAAGGTCGAAGTCGCTCGTACTCTGTAAGGGTATTCGAGCGTGAACGCAGCGCCCGGGCCAGCTAACCAGCTGCCCCGGGCGTTTGCCGCTTTCAGGCCCGGAGCCTCACGGCTCGGGTAAGCAGGTTAGGAAAATGGCCAAAGAGTACAGCCGTACCCAGCGTATCGGCGACCAGATGCAGCGCGAACTGGCGCTGCTGGTCCAGCGTGAAATCAAGGACCCCCGTCTGGGCCTGGTGACCATCACCGGCGTCGACGTGGCGCGTGACCTGTCCCATGCCAAGGTGTACGTCACCGTGATGGGCCAGGACGACAATGCCGAAGTGGTGAAGCAGAACACCAGCATCCTCAACGATGCCGCGGGCTTCCTGCGCATGCAATTGGGCAAGGCGATGAAGCTGCGCACCGTGCCGCAACTGCACTTCAGCTATGACGCCAGTATTCGCCGAGGTGCCGAACTGTCGGCGCTGATCGAGCGCGCAGTGGCAGCCGATCGCCGTCATGGCGGCGATTCCGAGGAGTAAAGCGTGGCCCAGGTGAAACGCATTCGCCGCGCGGTCAACGGCGTGCTGATTCTCGACAAGCCGCGTGGCATGAGTTCCAACCAGGCCCTGCAGAAGGTGCGCTGGCTGCTCAATGCCGAGAAGGCCGGCCATACCGGCAGCCTCGACCCGCTGGCCACTGGTGTCCTGCCACTGTGCTTCGGTGAGGCGACCAAGTTCTCCCAGTACCTGCTCGATGCCGACAAGGCCTACGAGACCGTCGCCCAGCTGGGCGTGACCACCACCACCGGCGATGCCGAGGGCGAGGTCCTTGAACAGCGCGAGGTGACCATTGGTCGGGACGCCATCGAGGCCATGCTGCCGCGTTTCCGTGGCGACATAGAGCAGGTGCCGCCGATGTACTCGGCCCTGAAGAAGGACGGCCAGCCGTTGTACAAGCTGGCTCGTGCAGGAGAGGTAGTGGAGCGCGAGGCGCGTTCTGTTACTATTGCGCGCCTGGATTTGCTCGCCTTCGAGTCGCCCTGTGCGACGCTGGCCGTTTCCTGCAGCAAGGGCACCTACATTCGCACCCTGGTCGAAGACCTCGGCGGCGAGCTCGGGTGTGGTGCACACGTTGCCGCCCTGCGCCGGACCCAGGCCGGACCTTTCCAGCTGAACCAGTCGGTGACGTTGGAGGAGCTCGAGAAAGTCCATGCCGAGGGTGGCAATGAAGCCCTCGACCGTTTCCTGCTGCCGGTGGATGCCGGGCTGGAACACTGGCCGCTGTTGCAGCTCTCTGAGCACAGCGCCTATTACTGGCTGCATGGTCAGCCAGTGCGCGCTCCCGAGATGCCGAAGTTCGGCATGCTGCGGGTGCAGGATCACGAAGGCCGCTTCATCGGAATCGGTGAAGTGGTCGAAGACGGGCGCCTGGCGCCGCGTCGACTGATTCGGTCGTAAGGCCGAAACCGAGGGTGGCTGTCAGCAGGCACGGTCACTCCTCTTATTATGAACACAGGGAGAAGTCCCTGGCCTGTTACCTCAGAGGAAGCCCCATCATGGCACTGAGCGTCCAAGAAAAAGCCCAGATCGTTAACGAGTACAAGCAAGCTGAAGGCGACACCGGTTCCCCGGAAGTGCAGGTTGCACTGCTGTCCGCCAACATCAACAAGCTGCAGGACCACTTCAAGGCCAACGGCAAAGACCACCACTCCCGTCGTGGCCTGATCCGTATGGTTAACCAGCGTCGTAAGCTGCTGGACTACCTGAAGGGTAAGGACACCTCTCGTTACAGCGCCCTGATCGGTCGCCTGGGCCTGCGTCGCTAAGACGGCAAGCCTGAAGTGGGAAGCTGGGAGTCCGGAGTCGATGGGTGGTTCATACCGCTCATCGGCTCTGGCTCCCGGCTTTCTCGCTTTTATAGGGAATGAATTCGGGTCCGACTCCCGCCATTTCCACAATTTCCCCCAAGGCAACTAAAGAGAAGGTAGAGAAACCGTGAACCCGGTAATCAAGAAATTCCAGTTCGGTCAATCGACCGTAACCCTCGAGACTGGCCGCATCGCCCGCCAGGCCACCGGTGCCGTACTGGTCACTATGGACGACGTCACCGTGCTCTGCACCGTCGTCGGCGCCAAGCAGGCCGACCCGACCAAGAGCTTCTTCCCGCTCTCCGTGCACTACCAGGAGAAGACCTACGCAGCTGGCCGTATCCCCGGTGGCTTCTTCAAGCGTGAAGGCCGTCCTTCCGAGAAGGAAACGCTGACCTCGCGCCTGATCGACCGTCCGATCCGACCGCTGTTCCCCGAAGGTTTCATGAACGAAGTGCAGGTTGTCTGCACCGTCGTTTCCACCAACAAGAAGTCCGATCCGGACATCGCTGCCATGATCGGCACCTCCGCCGCCCTGGCGATTTCCGGCATTCCGTTCGCCGGCCCGATCGGCGCAGCCCGCGTTGGTTTCCACCCGGAAATCGGCTACATCCTCAACCCGACCTACGAGCAGCAGCAGAGCTCCAGCCTCGACATGGTCGTGGCCGGCACCTCCGACGCCGTGCTGATGGTTGAATCCGAGGCCGACGAGCTGACCGAAGACCAGATGCTCGGCGCTGTGCTCTACGCACACGAAGAGTTCCAGTCGGTCATCCGCGCCGTTGCCGAGCTGGCTACCGAAGCTGGCAAGCCGACCTGGAACTGGTCCGCTCCGGTCGAAAACACTGCCTTGGTCAACACCATCAAGGCCGAGTTCGGTGCTGCCATCTCCGAAGCCTACACCATCACCATCAAACAGGACCGTTACGCGGCCCTGGGCGCCCTGCGCGACGAGATCGTCGCCAAGTTCGCCGGTGAAGGCGAAGGCCAGTTCCCGGCCGCTGAAGTCAAGGATGTGTTCGGCCTGCTCGAATACCGCACCGTTCGCGAAAACATCGTCAACGGCAAACCGCGTATCGACGGTCGCGACACCCGCACCGTTCGCCCGCTGCGCATCGAAGTCGGCGTACTGGGCAAGACCCATGGTTCCGCGCTGTTCACCCGCGGCGAAACCCAGGCTCTGGTCGTTGCCACCCTCGGCACCGCCCGTGACGCCCAGCTGCTCGATACCCTCGAAGGCGAGCGCAAAGACCCCTTCATGCTGCACTACAACTTCCCGCCGTTCTCGGTGGGCGAGTGTGGCCGCATGGGCAGCGCGGGCCGTCGTGAAATCGGCCACGGCCGTCTGGCACGTCGCAGCGTCGCTGCCATGCTGCCGACCCAGGACGAGTTCCCCTACACCATTCGCGTTGTTTCCGAGATCACCGAGTCCAACGGTTCCAGCTCCATGGCTTCCGTTTGCGGTGCTTCCCTGGCGCTGATGGACGCCGGTGTTCCGGTCAAGGCGCCGGTTGCCGGTATCGCCATGGGCCTGGTGAAGGAAGGTGACAAGTTCGCCATCCTGACCGACATCCTGGGTGACGAAGACCACCTGGGCGACATGGACTTCAAGGTCGCCGGTACCGACAAGGGCGTGACCGCCCTGCAGATGGACATCAAGATCAACGGCATCACCGAAGAGATCATGGAGATTGCCCTGGGCCAGGCCCTGGAAGCTCGCCTGAATATCCTCGGCCAGATGAACCAGATCATTGCCGCTCCGCGTGCAGAGCTGTCGGAAAACGCTCCGACCATGATCCAGATGAAGATCGACACCGACAAGATCCGCGACGTCATCGGCAAGGGCGGCGCCACCATTCGCAGCATCTGCGAAGAGACCAAGGCTTCGATCGATATCGAAGACGACGGCAGCGTGAAGATCTACGGCGAAACCAAGGAAGCTGCCGAGGCCGCCAAGCAGCGCGTCCTGGGCATCACCGCGGAAGCCGAGATCGGCAAGATCTACGTCGGCAAGGTCGAGCGCATCGTGGACTTCGGTGCCTTCGTCAACATCCTGCCGGGCAAAGACGGTCTGGTGCACATCTCGCAGATCAGCGACAAGCGCATCGACAAGGTCACCGACGTTCTGCAGGAAGGCCAGGAAGTCAAAGTCCTGGTTCTGGACGTGGACAACCGCGGCCGCATCAAGCTGTCCATCAAGGACGTAGCCGCTGCTGAAGCCTCTGGCGTATAAGCAAACGGTGAAATGAAAGAGGGCCCCTTGCGGGCCCTCTTTTTTTGCCTTGAGAATGCGACATTCGCCGATCTCGCTCCAAGGATGCCTCGAGATGGACAAGCGTTACTGTCACTACCACAGTGCCCAGCCCGCGACCTGGCATTGCCAGCCTTGCGAGCGCCATTATGGCGACTGCTGCATTCCGCTCAATGCCGACGCGCCGGAGTACGCGCCGTCGTGCCCGTTGTGCCAGGGCCATCTGCGCTACCTCGGCGCGGCGAATACCGCACAACCTTTCTGGGAGCGCCTGCCGAAGTTCTTCGCCTACGGCTTCCAGGTCGGGCCGTTGGCCTTCTGTGCCTTGCTGGCACTGGCCTGCGTGTTCATGCCGCCGATGTTCGTGCTGTGGATCGCCCTGTTCAGCGTGGCAACCAAATACCTGCATAGCGTGATCGAAACGGCGAGTTTTGGCGGCCAGGAAGCTCCAGGCCTGCTCGAAGCCTTCAGCCCCGACAGCCTGCGGACATTCTTCCAGCAACTGGCGGTATTCCTGATCGCCCTGGTGCTGCTGTGGCTGGCGGCCGATTTCCATAGCGAGGCGATCTACTGGGCCGCGAACATCGGCATCATGCTGGTACTGCCGGCGAGCATCATCCGGCTGTCCCTGGACAAGAGCCTGGGGGCCGCGCTGAGCCCCAGCGAAGTGGGGCAGGTGATCGCGGCCATGGGCTGGCGCTACCTGATCCTCTGCGTGTTCCTGTTCATCCTCTGGCAGTCGCCCACTTATGTCGCTTGGCTCCTCTCCAATGGGCTGCCGCGGGTGGTGATGGTCCCGGTGGTGGCAGGCCTGACGGGTTATTTCGCCGTGGTGATGTGCGCCATGATGGGCTATGCCGTGTTCCAGTATCAGGGCGAGCTCGGCTACGTCTCCGCCGGAGAGGACGCCCCGGCCGGTTTCGCCGCGCCGGAATGGCATCGCCGCAAGGCACTGGCCGAGGCGGAGGTACGAGTCAAGGAAGGGCAGACCGGCGCGGCGCTGGAGATCCTCGTCGCGGCACTGCGCGAAGGGCGCCAGGACCTCAAGCTGAACGAGCGCTATCACCAGTTGCTGTTCGCCCTGAACGAGCGTGCGGAATGCCTGAACCACCTGCCGCATTACCTGGGCCTGGCCAGCCGGCTCAACCCGCAATTGGCTGCCAGCGCCTTCCTCAATGCCCGGCAACTGCAGGCGGACTACCTGCCCGAGGACCCGAGCGTCTGCGAACGCATTGCCGAGGTGCTGATCGAGCGCCACAAGGCCCGCGAGGGTCTGAGCCTGCTGCGCAACCTGCACAAGCGCTACCCGGAGTACCCCGGCATTCCCCGCGCCTACCTGATGGCGGCAAGGGCGTTTTCGGAGGAGCTGGGGCAGGTCGAACCCGCCCAGCAGTTGCTGGCTTTCATTCGCCAGCGTTATCCGGCGTTCGAGCAGATGGGCGAGGTGGTGCAGCTTGAGGCCGTGCTGGCGAAGTTGGGCAGAAGCTCAGGCACCTGATCGTGCAACCTGCATGGAGCGCAGCGGCAGACTTTGCAAACTGCAAGCGACTACTGTTTGGTCTATGTTGATAACTTATTGATTAATAAGGTTTTTACTGGAATGGAAAAGCTGGCACAGGGCTTGCCATAGTCCTAGTGCAACTGCAGCCAGGAACGGGCCGCAGTTTTCCAATAATTCAGGAGAAACCGCCATGAAACGTTTCAACAAACTGGCCCTTGCCGCTGCCACCGCAACCGCTCTGAGCTTCTCGTTCGCCAACTCGGTGTTCGCCCAGCCGACGACTCTGGCCGCCAATGACACCGTCCAGAAAACTGAAGAGGCGGTTTCCGACACCTGGATCACCAGCAAGGTGAAATCCAGCCTGATCGCCAACAAGGACATCAGCGGTACCAACATCAAGGTCGAAACCAACAAAGGTGTGGTTTCCCTATCCGGTAACGTGAAAACCGACGCCGAGAAGGAACTGGCCGTCCAGACCGCCAAAGGCATCAAAGGCGTGACCGCTGTATCCGCCGATGGACTGAAGTCGGTCGAGTAAGGCCAAGCCCTTTTTCCACCGATAGCTAGAGGAGGATCGCCATGAACACTGACGTCATCAAAGGCAAGTGGAAGCAGCTGTCCGGCACGCTCAAGGAAAAGTGGGGCAAGCTCACTGACGACGACCTGCAGGCGGCGGACGGACACGCCGAGTACCTGGTAGGCAAACTGCAGGAGCGCTACGGCTGGACCCGCGAAAAAGCGGAAGAGGAAGTCCGCGACTTCAGCCGCCGTCTGTAGCGTTCGTACCCAAGGATGACCCAAGCCCCGCCGGCTACCCGGCGGGGCTTTTTCATGACTGGGTTACGGTGCCAAGTGTTGTTGATAAATCGTCAGTTGGCGCGTCGGATCGGCTTCGGGGTAATGCTGGCGGAGGAAGCGCGACAGCTCGCGTACTGCCTGCAGGTCACCCTTCTGACCCACCTGCTTGGCCAGTTGCAGGGTCAGGCCCGGCAGCAGCTCGGGACGTTGGGCGGAGCGCGTCAGGCGGCGCCAGCTGCTCAGTGCCTGCACGGACTCGTTGCGTTGCAGCAGCTTGCGCAGCAGGTGCAATTGAATGGTTGGATGGGCAAGCAGCCCGGTATCGCTGGCGGCACTTTCTTCAGCCAGCCTGCGCAGCAGTGCGTCGGCTGCCGGCGAAGGAGGCAGGGCAAACAACTGCTTGAGAGTTTCGCTCATCAAGCCCCGGTCCTGCCTCCCCTTGGCTACGCCGTACAGGCGTTCGACCAGCAAAGGTTGTCCCGGAAACTGCCGCAGCAGCTCCGCACCCCGTGCCGCGGCCTGGTCGAGGGCGAAGCGGCCGATTTGCTCATCCAGCGACGCCAGGGCGCGCTTGAAAGGGGCTTCGGGGTCTTCTTTCGCCAGGTACGCCTCGTCGACCGGCATCCGCCCCAGTTTGCGCGGCAGCCAGACGGCGAGGAAGCCGGAGACCAGCCCGCCGATGTGCGCGTAGTAGTTCACATGATCGGCGGCACGGACCAGCCCGAACAGTTCCTTGCCCAGCCACAGCGGCAGGATCCACAGCGCCGGTGCCTTCAGGTAGCCCATCAGCGGCCCGAGCCAGTAGAAGAACTGGATGCGCCGCAGGCCATAGACGCCGATGTACATGCCCATCAGGCCGGAGATGGCGCCAGAGGCGCCGATGCCCGGCACCCAGGACGGATCCAGCGCCCACCACAGCAGGCCCGAGCAGAGGCCACTGAACAGGTAGAGGCCCAGGTACAGGGCACGCCCCAAGGCCGCTTCCAGAGCGAAGCCGAAGATGAACAGGAACACCATGTTGCCGGCCAGGTGCCAGAAGCTGCCATGAAGGAACATCGAGCCGAGCAGGCCCTGGACGGTGAACCGCTCGGGGATGAAGCCGAAGCGCAGGCTGCTGGTCAGGTCGCGGGCGGCTTCGGCTTTCAGGCGCGCGGCCTGCCAGGCGCTGTCCTGCTGGAAGGCCGGCAGTGCACGCAGTTCATGGCCGAACTCCAGGTCCGAGAGAACGAGCCAGGCCAGCTGTTGACGTGGCAGAGCCTCCAGGGCGCGCTGCTGGTCGGCTTCCAGGCGGTCGCGGCGCTCCAGCGAGGCGCTGAACAAGGGGCGTTCATGACCCAGCAGGTCCTGGTCGAGATAGACGCGCACGGCCTCTTCGCGCCGGGTGCTGTCGCCCCCCTGGTAGCCGAAGTAGATCAGGACGTTGATGACGATGAGCAGCAGCGTGATAACGGGAGGCTTTTTCCAGTCCAGCGGATGCTCGGCGGGGACGATGACCATGGCGACCGGTCCTTGGCGCAAGTGGCATGAGTGGCGGCGAGACTAGCACCTCGCCAGCACGACTGTCAGTTACCGCTGCGCTTGCTCTGGATGTCGCTCAGCCGATTGCCCTCGAAGCGGACGAAATACAACATGCCGCTCCAGGGGCCGTAGATCCATTCCTCCACGGCCACTTCCATGGACTCGCCGTAGCGGGGGCCAGGCACCTGCTTGTAACCCAGGAAGGAGCGGCTGACTGGCTCGCCGCAGCGGCTGAGCACGTCGCTGGTGACGTCGCCGGTGCTGATGAGCTTGCTATTGCAGCGCAAGCTGGCGGCCTGCGCGTCCAGCGCAATGACAGTGAGCGGTAACACAAGCGCGGCCAGGCGCAGAGCGAAGGTGGTCTTCAATTGCGTTTGAACTCGATGCTTTTGAGTTTGTTGGCCTCAAAGGTGAGGATGTAGCTGGTGCCGTTGCGCGGACCGTACACCCACTCCTCGACCCGGTACTCGCGGTGGTCGTAGCCGCTGAGGGTATAGCCGACTTCATCGCGGTGATCCGGCGCGCCGCACTTCTGCTCGACTTCCCAGGCACGGTCGCCGGCGTTGATCAGGGAACTACCGCAGCGCATGCTTTCCGCCTGGGCGCCCGCCGCACAAAGCAGCAGGGCGCAGGACATCCAGGTCAGGGCTTTCATCGAACGACTCCTTACTCGCTATCGAGGTGAAGCTGGGTGGCCACGTTGCCACCATTCTCCGCTTCGCCGAAGCTGACGTCGATGAGGTAGATACGGTCGTCCCCCAGGCCCCCCTTGCTGACCAGATAGTCCTTGATCTGGGTCGCGCGCTCCTGACCGAGCTTGCGCAGCAGCAATTGGCTGTCGCTCCAGGAGTCGAGCACGGCCTGGCGCATCTTCGCCGAACGCTCGTCCTTGCTCAGGTCCTGCCACTCCGCCGGAGGTTGTTTCTTCAGGCGCGCACGGTAGACGCCTTCGAGCAGGATCGGCTGCAGGTCCTCGGGGACTTCCAACTGGCTGGCGTCACTGGGCACCTTGTCGCCGCGGCGCTGCAACATGCTGTAGTAGTTCTTCTGGTATTCCTGTTTCAGGCGCTTGTCGGCCAGCAGCGGGCCATCGCTGGCTGCGGCGGCGACACCTTCGACTTCCAGCTTCAGGGCCGGGCGCTGCTTGAGCGCGCCGACCAGTTTGTCGAGGTTGGCCTGGGCGGCGGAATCCAGCTCGCTGGAGCCCGGCGCGAAGGTCACGCTGCCCAGGTCCTCGTCGCCGCCGCCGGCGAGCCCGGCGATGAATTTGAAGGGTGCCTGCACCGCGCGTACCACCAGGTTGCGCAGGGTCTGCCAGACGATGGGCATGACGCTGAACTGTGGGTTGTTCAGGTCGCCCTCCACCGGCAGCTGGATATCGATGTTGCCGTTGGCGTCCTTGAGCAGCGCGATCGCCAGTTTCACCGGCAGGTCCACAGCATCGGGGCTGTCGACCTTCTCGCCCAGTTGCAGGTGTTCTACCAGCACCTTGTTGTCGGCCTTCAGCTTGCCCTGGGTGATCTGGTAGTGCAGGTCCAGGTTCAGCCGGCCCTTGCGGATGCGATAGCCGGCGAACTTGCCGGAGTAGGGCGTCAGGGTGGTCAGCTCGACGCGCTTGAAGCTGGTGGCGATGTCCAGCTTCTCCAGCGGCGAGAAGGGGTTGAGGCTGCCCTTGATGGTGACCGGGGCGTACTTGTCGACCTTGCCCTTCACGTCCACCGAGGCGGGTGTCGGATTGCGGTTGTCGATGGTGCCGATCTCGCCGCCCAGCTGCTGGATGGCGGTGGCGAAGTCCGGGCGCAGGGTCAGGTCGGCGAAGTTGGCCGACCCGTTGTTGATCTTCACTCCGCCGATGCGGATGCCCAGCGGCTTGCTGTTGCCACTGCCGCCTTTGTTCGCGGAGGGCGATGCGGATTCTGGCTGCGCGATGATCAGTTCGCTGACGTTGGTGCTGCGGTCCTCGTTGATGATGAAGCGTGCGTAGGGCTCTTCCAGCGACACCGTCTGGATCACCAGGCTGTCGCCATGTTTGTAGGCCAGGCCGTCGAGGGTCAGCTTGGTCCATTTGACGAAGTCGCGGTTCTTGAGGGTGTCCAGGGTGTGCAGCTGGGTGACCTGGGCGCTGCCGTTGACGCTGAAAGCCAGCGGCTCGGTGCCCTTGAGGTCGACATCGAGGTCGCTGGCCAGCAGGCCGCTGCGCAGTTCCAGGCGGATGAACGGATCGATGTAGGCCTGGGCGACGCGCAGGTCGATGTCGCGCGTGGAGACCTTGAGCTTCGCGCTGACCGGGTTGGGGATGACCTGGCCGCTGGCCTCGATCTGGCCGCGAGGGCCGAGACCGGTCTTGAGCTTGAGCTGCAGGGGTGAGGTCAGGCCGCTGTCGAGGTTCTGCAGGTCAAGGTCCAGCGGGCCGACTTCGAGATTCACCGGCTTGCTCGGTGCGCGATCGGCCAGGTGGGCCTTGTAGCCGCGCAACTGGGTGTCGCGCAGGACCACGTGCCAGGTCTTCTTCGGCTCAGCCGGTGCGGCGGGGTGGGTATCTGCGGGCCGGGGTGCAGTCGTGGTAGCGGCTGCTGGCGGCGCCTTGGCTGTATGGTTGTCCGAAACCGTGGGGGCCTCGGCCGCCGGCTGCTCCTTGGCGGCCTCCGCAGGGGACGTTTGCGGCTGGCCGGCGACAGTCTCGCCGGACGCTGCCTTGGCTTCGCTGGCGGGCTTCTCGGCAGGCTTCTGCTCGGGAGCGGCTTGCGCCTGGGGAGTTGGTTCCTCGGGGCGCTTGTAGGGTTTGAAGTCGGCGAAGAGCTTCTGCCAGTCCAGCTGCCCATCCTTCTCCCGCGCCGCCCAGGCTTCCAGGCCCTGGCTGCGGATCTGGCCAACGATCACTTCCTGCTTGGCGAGGTCCAGCGTGGTTTCGGCGACATCCAGGGTGGCGAGCTTGGCCAGCGGCTTGCCATCCGGCGATGCCAGGTCGAGGTCGCGCAGCTTGATGGCCGCCTTGTCGAGCAGCAACTGGGTGTCTTTCGACAGGTCCAGGTGGTAGTCGGAGGCGACGCTGAGAATGCCGTTGTTAAGGTTGAGCGGAGCGTTGTCACGCACATAGGGCCACCAGGCCTTCAGTGGCACGCCGTCCAGAGTGAAGCTGCCCTTGGAGGTGAAGGGCACGATGCTCAGGTCGCCTTTCCAGTCGAGCTTGCCGCCGTGCGGGCCGGTAGCGACCAAGGTCATTTCGGCGCCGTCGTCGGGCAGCGTGCTGAGGTTGTGCAGCTCGAACCCCAGAGGGTCGAAGACGAACTCCACCGGCTCGCTGGGGCGACGGTCGAGGAAGTGCAGGCTGCCCTCGGCCAGGCGAATGCGGTCGATGCGCAGCGGGAAGGGATCGCTCGGCTCCGCCGGCGGTGGGGTCGGTTCGCTGGGGGGCAGCTTGAACAGCTTGGTGAGATTGAGCGTGCCGTTCTCGGCGAACAGCAACTCGGTGTGCGGCGCATCCAGTTCGACATCCGCCAGGTGCAACTGGCGCTTCCACAGGCTATCGAGTTCGAGGTTGGCGTAGAGGCGGCGGAAACGTACCTGTTCCTGCCCCTCTTCGCCCAGGTGCAATCCCCAGAGGGTGAGTTCCAGGCTGAAGGGATTGAACTCGATACGTTCCAGGCGCGCCGGGCCGGTCGAGTATTGAGCCAGTTGTTGGTTGGCTACACGCAGGCCAATGCCGGGAAGGATAAGAAAACCCAGCAGGCAGTAGAGAGAGACCAGCAACAAGACCGCGCCGATGGCGCGTTTCAATCCTTTGGGCATGGCGAGAGTCGTTTCCGTCGTGACGTGCAGAACCAGTATGGCACGGCTGGGATGGTTCGATTCGAAAGTCGCCTTCGGACGCGGTTTTCAGTGATGTCTGTCAGTCGTTCAAGCGATTGGTGCGGGCGAACTCAACGAGGTCCACGAGGCTTTCGAGGTTCAGCTTCTCCAGAATGCGCGTCTTGTAGGTGCTGACGGTCTTCTGGCTGAGGAAGAGCTCCTCGGCGATGTCCTTGTTGCTCATGCCTCTCACCAGGCTGCGCAGCACCACCAGTTCGCGTGGCGTCAGGCTGGCCACCGGGTCGGCGTTCTTGTCGATGCTCAGTGCCTTTTCCGGGAAGCAGCGATAGCCCGACACCAGCATGCGGGCCGCATTGAGAATGGCGCTGGTGTCCTTGTTCTTGCTGACGAAGCCATGCGCACCCGCGGCTTCGACCTTGCTTGAGTACAGGCGTTCATCCTGCGAGCTCAAGACCAGCAGGCGGATGTTCTCGTCAAAGATGTGGATGCGCGCCAGCAGGTCGAGGCCGTCCATCCCCGGCAGGTTGAGGTCCAGTATCACGAGGTCCGGACGTTCCTTGCGGACAGCGTCCAGGCCGCCATGGCCATCGGCTGCCTCGCGTGCTACTTCGAACTGTGGATCCTGTTCAAGCAGCGAACGGATCGCCAGGCGCATCGCGGGGTGATCCTCGATCAGCACCACACGTTTCTTCATGGTTGACTCCCTGAGTCCAAATGATTGCGCGCATTGATCTTGAAGATAGACCAGTTGTTCAAGCACCTACGGAATATTCCTATGCGTAGGACCGAAAGCATGCGGGAAGTCAACTTGGGAGGGCATGGGCCTGCAAGCGTGCGTGGAGACTTGCTGTGCAGAAGGAATTCTGCTCAGCAAATCCAGGTAGGTCAGCGCTGCAGCGCCAGCGCTACACCTTGGCCACCGCCGATACAGAGCGTGGCGAGGCCCTTTTTCACGTCGCGTCGCAGCATCTCGTGCAGCAAGGTGACCAGCACGCGGCAGCCTGATGCGCCGATGGGGTGGCCGAGGGCGATGGCGCCACCGTTGACGTTCACCTTCGCGGCATCCCAGCCCAACTCCTTGCCCACGGACAATGCCTGGGCGGCGAATGCCTCGTTGGCCTCGATCAGGTCCAGTTCGGCGAGCTGCCAGCCGGCTTTCTCCAGGCAGCGGCGGGTAGCCGAGACCGGGCCGATCCCCATGATGGCAGGGTCGACACCGGCGTTGGCATAAGCGGCGATGCGGGCCAGGACCGGCAGGCCCAGTTCCGCAGCCTTGGCCGCGCTCATCAGCAACACGGCGGCCGCGCCGTCATTGAGGGTCGAAGCATTGCCGGCGGTGACGCTGCCGTCTTTCTTGAACGCCGGCTTGAGCTTGGCCAGGGATTCTGCGGTGGTGCCGGCGCGGGGCTGCTCGTCGGTGTCGAAGCGCAGGGCTTCGCCCTTGCGCTGGGGAATCTCGATGGCGGTGATTTCGGCCTTGAAGCGACCCGCTTCAATGGCCTTGGCGGCCTTGCGTTGCGATTCGGCGGCGAAGGCATCCTGGTCCTCCCGGCTGATGCCGTACTTCTCCACCAGGTTTTCGGCGGTGATGCCCATGTGGTAATCGTTGAATGCATCCCACAGGCCGTCCTGAATCATGCTGTCGACCAGTTTGGTGTGACCCATGCGCAGGCCGGTACGGGCGCCAGGCATGACGTAGGGGGCGAGGCTCATGCTTTCCTGGCCGCCGGCGATGACGATATCGGCGTCACCACAGCGGATGGCCTGCGCAGCCAGGTGCAAGGCCTTGAGCCCGGAGCCGCAGACCTTGTTCACCGTCATCGCCGGCACCGTGTTGGGCAGGCCAGCGGCAATGGATGCCTGGCGCGCCGGGTTCTGGCCGGCACCGGCTGTCAGTGTCTGGCCGAGGATGACTTCATCCACCCGGGCCGGATCCAGGCCGGTCTGTTGCAGCAGGCTGCGAATCACCGCGGCGCCCAGTTCATGGGCCGGCAATGTGGCGAGCGAACCCTGGAAGCTGCCGATGGCGGTACGGGTGGCAGCGACGATGACGACTTCTTGCATGACGCGAATCCTCTGGCTGGCGCGGCAACGGCCGCAGCGAAGGAGCATGGTTGCACGCTCGCCGCCGGCTCACCACCCTCCGAACCGAGTGGTCACGCTTCAGCGCAGAGGGGGCAGGCCCATGCGCCGGCGCGCGCGGTGCAGCGAACCGTTGCGTACCGCCCAGCGCAACAGCGGCACGCTGCGCTTCACGCTGGAACGGATCAGCTGGCGCTGCAAACTGCCGAGGCTCAGGCCGAGCTGGTCAGTCGCCCAGTCCGGGAGCAGGTCGATGCCGGCGCGCATCATCAGCATGCCGAAGGGCTTGGCGAGGAAGCTGGGGGCAGGGGCGTTGAAGAGCACGCTGACCACTTCTCGGGTGCGTTCGTCGTAGCGAAGCTGTGGGCGCATGCGTTGCAGGTAGGCAGCAACCTCCACCCGCGAGCGCGGGACATTGCGTGCACCGAGGCGCTCGGCGATCAGGGCTATCTCGTCGTAGTAGCGGTCCTGTTCTTCGCCGGAAAGATTCGGGTTCAGGTAGCGCAGGTGCGAGGCGAGGAAGCAGCTGACTTCGGCGACGTGCACCCAGGTGAGCAAGTCCGGGTCGCTGGCCGCATAGGGGGTGCCGTCGGGAAGGGTGCCGTGGACGCCGTCGTGGATGCGGCGCACGCGCTCGATCAGCCTCTCGGCGTCACCGCGCGAACCGTAGGTGGTAGCGGAGATGAACTGCCCGGTGCGGCGCAGGCGGCCGAGCATGTCGGCGCGGAAGTTGGAGTGGTCCCACACTCCACCGAGCGCGGCCGGATGGAGCATCTGCAGGAGCAGGGCACTGATGCCGCCAATGAGCATCGAGCTGAAGTCGCCATGGACTTTCCAGCTGATGGATTCCGGCCCGAACAGGCCGGGGTCGCCCTTGGGCGACTCGAAGTCGACCCCGCCCAGAGCGAGGCCGGTCAGGCTGAGTACCTGACTTTCGATATGACGGCGAACGGTTTCCATTGCGGCGGACAGGCCTCAGGGCAAGGACGACAGGTCTGTTCCATAAACCTAGCATCTTTGCGCCCTCGGCCTGTAGCGCAGGTCAACGGTTGAGGCGGTTGTTGATCAGCCCCTGGACCACGCTGGGGTCGGCCAGGGTCGAGGTATCGCCGAGGTTTTCCAGTTCGTTGCAGGCGATCTTGCGCAGGATGCGCCGCATGATCTTGCCCGAGCGCGTCTTGGGCAGGCCCGGCGCCCACTGCAGCATTTCCGGCTTGGCGAAGCTGCCGATCTCCTTGCTTACCAGGGCCAGCAGTTCCTGCTTGAGTGCGTCGCTGGGCTCGATGCCGTTCATGGTGGTGACGAAGGCATAGATGCCCTGGCCCTTGAGGTCGTGCGGATAGCCGACCACGGCGGCCTCGGCGACCGAGTCATGCAGCACCAGCGCGCTTTCCACCTCGGCGGTGCCGATGCGATGGCCGGAGACGTTGATCACGTCGTCCACACGGCCGGTGATCCAGTAGTAGCCATCCTCGTCGCGGCGCGCGCCGTCGCCGGTGAAGTAGTAGCCGGGGTAGGGTTTGAAGTAGGTATCGATCATCCGCTGGTGATCACCATAGACACTGCGGATCTGACTGGGCCAACTGGCTTTCACGGCGAGTACGCCGGAGCCGGGACCATCGATTTCCTTGCCCTGCTCATCCAGCAGCACCGGTTGCACGCCGAAGAAGGGGCGGGTCGCCGAGCCGGGCTTGAGGTCGGTGGCGCCGGGCAGCGGAGTGATCAGGATGCTGCCGGTTTCGGTCTGCCACCAGGTGTCGACGATGGGGCAGCGCTTCTCGCCGACGACTTCGTAGTACCACTCCCAGGCTTCCGGGTTGATCGGCTCGCCCACCGATCCGAGCAGGCGCAGGCTGCCGCGGCTGGTCTTCTGCACGGGAGCGTCGCCTTCGCGCATCAACGCGCGGATGGCGGTGGGCGCGGTGTAGAAGATGTTCACCTGGTGCTTGTCGATCACCTGCCAGAAGCGCGAGGCGTCCGGGTAGTTCGGCACGCCTTCGAACATCAGCGTGGTGGCGCCGTTGGCCAGCGGGCCGTAGACGATGTAGCTGTGCCCGGTGACCCAGCCCACGTCGGCGGTGCACCAGTAGATGTCGCCATCGTGGTAATCGAATACGTACTTGTGGGTCATCGCCGCGCCCAGCAGGTAGCCGCCGGTGGTGTGCAGCACGCCCTTGGGTTTGCCGGTCGAGCCGGAGGTGTAGAGGATGAACAGCGGGTCCTCGGCGTCCATCGGCTCCGGTGCGCAGTCCTCGCTGGCCTCGCGGAGGGCCTCGTGGTACCAGAGGTCGCGGCCTTCGACCCATGGGATCTCGCCCTGGGTACGCTCGACCACGACCACGGTGGACACGTTCGGGCAGTCCGCCAGGGCTTTTTCCACGTTCTTCTTCAGCGGGACGTACTTGCCGCCGCGCACGCCTTCGTCGGCGGTGATCACGGTGCGGCAATCGGCATCGTTGATGCGGTCACGCAGGGCGTCCGGGGAGAAACCGCCGAACACCACCGAATGGATCGCACCGATCCGTGCGCAGGCCAGCATCGCGTAGGCAGCTTCGGGGATCATCGGCATGTAGATGCAGACCCGGTCGCCTTTCCCGACACCGCGGCTCTTGAGCACATTGGCCAGGCGGCAGACATGGCTGTGCAGCTTGCGGTAGGTGATGTTGGCGGATTCGGCCGGGTTGTCGCCTTCCCAGATGATCGCGACCTGCTCGGCGCGCTGTTCGAGGTGGCGGTCGATGCAGTTGTAGGTGACGTTGAGCTCGCCGCCCTTGAACCAGGTCGCCTGGCCCTTCGCGAGGTCGCCGTGGTGTACCGAGTGCCAGGGCTTGAACCAGTCGAGGAAGGTCTTGGCCTGCTCGCCCCAGAAGGTATGCGGGTCGTCTACCGACTGCTGGTAGAGGCGCTGGTAGGCATCGTTGTCGAGGTAGGCACGCTTGCGTACGGCCTCCGGCACGGGGTGAAGGCTGATCTCATGCATGGGGAATCCTTGTTGTTGTTTAGCCGAGATGCCCCAAGGGTGCATCCAAGGCAAGGCGGGTTCAAGGGTTGTCCATGCAGTTTCGACGCGCCACGAGACGGGAACGTTCCCGCGCGGGTGTTCTGATCGGCGTTGCAGAGCGCTATGCGCAGAGGGTGGGGAAGGGCGGATGGAGCTGAGGGGGATGGCGAAGAGGGCCGTGCCGAGCAAACGGGTGAGCAGGCGCTCACCCGTTCGTAAAGCCATCAGCCGCGGTGACGGCCGCGGAAGAAGTCGATCAGGCCCTGGGTGGAACCGTCCTCGGCCGCGCTTTCCTCGCTGCCGACCAGGCGGCCGTAGACTGCCTTGCCCAGCTCCTTGCCCAGTTCCACGCCCCACTGGTCGAAGGCGTTGATGCCCCAGAGGATGCTCTGCACGTAGACCTTGTGCTCGTACATGGCGATCAGCGCGCCCAGGCGGCGGGCGCTGATGCGCTCCAGCACCAGGGTGTTACTCGGGCGGTTACCCGGGATCACCTTGTGCGGCGCCAGGCGCTGCACTTCGGCCTCGCCCACGCCCTTGGCGCGCAGTTCGGCCTCGGCTTCGGCGCGGCTCTTGCCGACCATTAGCGCCTGGCTCTGCGACAGGCAGTTGGCGTACAGCCACTGATGGTGATCGGCCACCGGGTTGTAGCTGGACACCGGGACAATGAAGTCGGCCGGGATCAGGTGGGTGCCCTGGTGCAGCAACTGGTGGTACGCGTGCTGGCCGTTGCAGCCCACGCCGCCCCAGATTACCGGGCCGGTGCCGGCGGACACCGGGGTGCCGTCCTGGCGCACGCTCTTGCCGTTGGACTCCATGTCCAGCTGCTGCAGGTGGTCGGTGATGTTCCGCAGGTAGTAGTCGTAGGGCAGGATCGCGTGGCTGCGGGCGCCCCAGAAGTCGCCATACCACACGCCGAGCAGGCCCAGCAGCACCGGGATGTTCTTCTCGAACGGCGCGGTGAGGAAGTGCTGGTCCATGCTGTAGGCGCCGGACAGCAGCTCCTTGAAGTTGTTGATACCCACCGACATCGCGATTGGCAGGCCGATGGCTGACCACAGCGAGTAACGCCCGCCGACCCAGTCCCACATCGGGAAGACGTTTTCCGGGCGAATGCCGAAGGCGGAAGCGGCTTCCTTGTTGCTGGAAACGGCGATGAAGTGGCGGTACAGCTCCGCCTCGCTGCCGCCCTGGGCCAGGTACCAGGCGCGGGCGGCCTGAGCGTTCTTCAGGGTTTCCAGGGTACTGAAGGACTTCGACGAGACGATGAACAGCGTGGTCTCGGCGTTGAGCTTGGCGGTCATCTCGCGGAATTCACTGCCGTCGATGTTCGCCAGGTAGTGGCAACGCACGCCTTTCTGGGCGAAGGGCAGAAGCGCTTCGGAGACCAGCTGCGGGCCGAGGAAGGAGCCACCGATACCGATGTTCACCACGTCGGTGATCGGCTTCTCGGTGTAGCCGCGCCACAGGCCGTTATGCACGGCGGCGACCAGTTCGGTCATCTGGTGCAGCACGCGGTGCACCTCGGGCATCACATCGTTGCCGTCCACCAGCACCTTGTCGCCGATAGGGCGGCGCAGCGCGGTGTGCAGCACCGGGCGGCGCTCGGAGGCATTGATCACCTCGCCGCGGAACATGGACTGGATGGCCTCGCCCAGCTTGGCTTCCTCGGCGAGCTTCACCAGCAGGTCGAGGGTGTCCTGGCGGATCAGGTTCTTCGAGAAGTCGAGGAACAGGCCGCAGGCGCTGAGGGAGAAGCGCTTGAAGCGCTCCGGGTCCTCGGCGAATGCCTCGCGCATGGTGAAGTTCTGCAGATCCTGGCGATGTGCGGCCAACGCCTGCCAGCTCGCCAGTTTGGTGGCATCCAGCGGGGTGAGGTGGTGTTCCATGACGTACCTTCGGGTGAGACGTGCGTGTTTGAGCTTGAGGCTTTCGAACGGGAAAGATGCCCGGTGGTTCCGGGCATCGTCTCTTCGGATCAGGCGAGCTGGACCGGGATCGCGTTGCTGGTATGGCTCAGCTCGTTACCGGGAGCCATGTACAGCATGCGCGGTTTGTAGCCTTCCAGCTCGGCATCGCTGAACTGAGCGTACGCGCAGATGATTACCCGGTCACCCACCTTGGCCTTGTGAGCGGCGGCGCCGTTGACGGAAATCATCCGCGAACCCTCCTCGCCACGAATAGCGTAGGTGGTGAAGCGTTCGCCGTTGTCGACGTTGTAGATCTGGATCTGTTCGTACTCGCGGATTCCGGCGAGATCGAGCCATTCGCCGTCAATCGCGCAGGAGCCTTCATAGTCGAGCACGGCGTGGGTGACTTCGGCGCGGTGCAGTTTGGCTTTGAGCATGATGCTCTGCATGACGTGGCTCCTGTTTTTCTTCTGGTCGAGGAGAGCGGGGCGAGTATGCCCGAGCACCTGAAGTCGCTCAAGGCCGCGGTTGGCGCGGCTTCGAGGCGAAAATTCGGGTGTCGGGCGGGGAATCAGTCGATGTGGAAGGCGAGGTTGTCGATCAGCCGGGTGGTGCCGAGGAAGGCGGCGACCAGGATCACCAACTGATGGTCTTGCGCGCTGGCCGGGTGCAGGCCGGCGGGCTCACGGGCCTCCAGGTAATCGATGCGCAGGCCGGCGTCCTCGATCTGCCGACGACCCTCGGCCAGCAGGGCAGGGAAGTCACGCTCGCCCTGGCGGATGCGCTCGGCGAGTTGCTTCAGCGTGCGCTGCAGCACCGGCGCGACGGCGCGTTGCTCTTCGGTCAGGTAACCGTTGCGGGAGGACAGCGCCAGGCCATCCTCCGCGCGCACGGTCGGCTCGCCGAAGATCTGGATCGGCAGGTTCAGGTCACGCACCAGCTTGCGGATCACCGCCAACTGCTGGAAGTCCTTCTCACCGAACAGCGCCATGTCGGGCTGGACCATGTTGAACAGCTTGCAGACCACGGTGGCGACGCCATCGAAGTGGCCCGGTCGGCTGCCGCCGCACAGGCCCTCGGAGACGCCAGTCACGTGCAGGCGGGTCTGGCCGTCCATGCCGTCCGGGTACATCTCCTCGACGGTGGGGGCGAACAGCAGGTGGCAACCGGCACTGAGCAGCTTCTCCTGGTCGGCGGCGAGGGTGCGCGGGTACTTGTCCAGGTCTTCGCTGGGGCCGAACTGCAGCGGGTTGACGAAGATGCTGGCGACCACGAAATCGGCGCGCTGGCTGGCCTTGGTCACCAGCGCGGCGTGGCCGGCGTGCAGGTTGCCCATGGTCGGCACCAGCGCGATGCGCTTGCCTTCGCTACGGGCGCGCGCCACAGCGGCACGCAGCTCGCGGACTGTCTTGACTGTGTTCATCAGGCGAAACCGTGCTCCGGGCCAGGGAAGGTACCGTCCTTCACGGCCTTCACATAGGCAGCGAATGCGGACTGGATATCGGGCTGGCCTTCGAGGAAGTTCTTCACGAACTTCGGCGAGCGACCGGACAGCGACAGGCCAAGCATGTCATGCATCACCAGCACCTGGCCGTCGGTGCCGGCACCGGCGCCGATACCGATGACCGGGATCTTCACGGCTTCGGTGATTTCCTTCGCCAGGGCGGACGGTACGCACTCCAGCAGCAGCACAGCAGCGCCAGCCTGCTCCAGGGCAATGGCATCGGCACGCAGCTGGCGCGCCTGGTTTTCCTGGCGGCCCTGGACCTTGAAGCCGCCGAACAGGTTGACGGCCTGCGGGGTGAGGCCCAGGTGTGCGCATACGGGGATACCCATCTGGGCCAGGCGGACGATCGGCTCGGCGAGCCAGGAGCCGCCTTCGAGCTTGACCATATGGGCGCCGGCCTGCATCACCTTGACCGAGTCGCGCAGCAACTGGTCCAGGGAAGTGCCGGATTCGAACGGCAGGTCGGTGACGATCAGTGCGCCCTTGTTACCGCGTTTGACCGCGGCGGTGTGGTAGGCCATGTCTTCGACGGTCACCGGCAGCGTACTGTCGTGACCTTGCAGCACCATACCCAGGGAGTCACCGATCAGCAGCATTTCGGCACCGGCCAGGCTGGCGGTGTGGGCGAAAGTGGCATCGTAGGAGGTCAGCATCGCGATCTTTTCGCCGCTTTGCTTGAGACCTTGCAGGGTGGTCAGGGTGACATCAGGCATGAAAGTGTCCTCGGTTCTGCGCCGGGCAGGGGCAAACGGGGCCCTATAGTCCGGATCGAAAAAGGCGAAGTCAATTGCAGGTGTTACCGGACTGTTACGGCGTTACTGTCAGTGCGCCCCACACCTGGGGCGCAGCATGCCTCAGGACAGGCGCTCGAGGCCGCTGAACGGACAGGCGGCGAGCAGCTCGGGCAGGGTACGACCGTCGGGGAAACGCAGTTGTGGGGCCAGGTCTGCCAGCGGGTAGAGCACGAAGGCGCGGGCGTGCATGTGGTAGTGCGGGACGGTGAGGCGCGGCTCGTCGATCACCCGGTCACCGAACAGCAGGATATCGAGATCGAGGGTGCGTGGTCCCCAGCGCTCGTCCTTGCGTACGCGCCCTTGTTCCAGCTCGATGGTCTGTAGGGCATCCAGTAGGGCAAGTGGCTCCAGGTCGGTATCCAGCGCGGCCACGGCATTGACGTAGCGTGGCTGGTCCGGCGGGCCCAGTGGATCGCTGGCGTACAGCGGGGAAACCACCGCTACCTTGCTGGCGGGAATCTGCGCCATGGCCTTCAGTGCGGCTTCCAGCTGCTGGCGCGGCTCGGCGAGATTGCTGCCGAGCCCGATGTACACGCGCTCGCTCATTCGCTGCTGGTGCCTTCGGTGCGTGGGCCGCGGCGGCGGCGGTTGTTACCGCCACGCCGGCGCTTGCGCGGGGCTGCGCCGGCTTCTTCCTGCTGGCTGGCCAGGTTGCGGATCATGCCGCGGCGCTCGCCGTCGCTGGCTTCCTGGTAGTCGGTCCACCAGTCGCCGAGACCGCCGGTTTCCTCGCCGGCGCTCTCGCGCAGCAGGAGGAAATCGTAGCCGGCGCGGAAGCGCGGGTTCTCCAACAGCAGGTCGGCCTTCTTGCCCTGGCGGCGCGGCAGGCGTTCCTGCATGTCCCAGATCTCGCGGATCGGAATGGTGAAACGCTTGGGCACCGCGGTGCGACGGCACTGTTCGAGGATCAGTTCGTGGGCGGCTTCCTGCATCGCGGGGATCGGCGGCATGCCGCGGTCCTGCAGTTTCAGCACGCGGGCGGGCAGGGCTGGCCAGAGCAGTGCGGCAAACAGGAAGGCCGGGGTGACCGGCTTGCCCAGGCGAATGCGCTCGTCGGTGTTGGCCAGGGCCTGGCGCATCAGCTTGCCGGCGTATTCCGGGTCATCCTTCAGCGCCTTGGCGCTCGCCGGGAACAGCGGAGCGAACAGGTCATATTCGTTGAGCAATTCGAAGGTGCGCTCGGCCTTGCCGCTGAGGAACAGCTTGAGCACCTCGTCGAACAGGCGCGCGGACGGAATTTCGTTGAGCAGCGGGGCGAGACGGCGGATCGGCGCAGCGCTGTGCTTCTCGATCTCGAAGTCCAGTTTGGCGGCGAAACGCACCGCGCGCAGCATGCGTACCGGGTCTTCGAGGTAACGCTGCTCCGGGTCGCCGATCAGGCGGATAAGGCGGTTGCGGATATCGCGCACGCCGTGTGCGTAGTCGAGGATGCGCTCGCCGGTAACGTCGAAGTACAAGGCGTTGATGGTGAAGTCGCGGCGCTGGGCGTCGTCTTCCAGGGTGCCATAGACGTTGTCGCGCAGGATGCGGCCGGCTTCGTTACGCGAAGCGTGGGCGCTGTCGGTATCGTCTTCGCTGACCGGATGGTTGGCGCGGAAGGTGGCGACCTCGATGATCTCGCGGCCGAAATGGACATGGACCAGCTTGAAGCGGCGACCGATCACCCGCGCATTGCGGAATTCGGCGCGCACCTGCTCCGGGGTGGCGCTGGTGGCTACGTCGAAGTCCTTGGGCGGAATGCCGAGCAGCGGGTCTCGTACGCCACCGCCGACGATGTAGGCCTGGTAGCCGGCCTTCGTCAGGCGCTCCACGACGTTCACCGCGTTCCTGCTGAACTGTTCCCGCCGCAGCGAGTGCTGATGATTGCCAACGACTTCCGGAGTAGTGCGGACAGCGCGCGGACGGCGCAATGGGGATCGGATGGACTGGATCAGCTTTTTCAGCATGTGTGCACTATCGGGAATGGGTGTATGGATGGCGTCTGCAGCGCCGCGTGTTCACGGCGTTTCCTGGAGGATAGCGGGTGCCTGTTGCTGCCTGGAAACAATTGGCAGCAAATCGTCTGCCGTCTGCGCCGCGGCGATTCTAGCATTGTGGGGTGGGATGATGAAGAAAACTGGGGAAAGGGACTTGCGGGGAGAAGGGGAGAGGGTGTAGCGAAAGCTACTGGGGGAGCCGAGGCTCCCCCCCAAATAGGTGCGTGCTTTGTTTTTATTATGATTACCGGGCTTGTTGTTTTTGTTTGTAGACCCGACCCTCGAAGCTACGTGCTTCGGGGAACCTTCCACACTTGGAAGGTGTTCAATAGCAAACGGATTGCTTTGGTCGCTGAGTGAGCAATGATCTTGCGATCCAACCAGTTTTGCGTGCTGCCTCAAGACAGTTTTATTCTTCTTGACTGGTTGCGGGACTGCTCCCGACGGCTACCCTTCTCCAAAAGAATCAGTTAGCTGCGCCTCCGCGATTTTGTTTTTGTTGTGCTGGAGTCGTTTCGTCTTGTTCTTATTTTGAGTGGTCGTGCTTGTTATTGTTGTTGTACCAATAACAAAGCAGATGCCGTGCCAACTTTTGCGAATCCTTATTTTTCAAGGGTTTGCGAGGATTCACCTCCGAACGACAGGCACAAAAAAGCCGGGTTTCCGTTACCGATGAACCCGGCTTTGTTACGGAGCATGTCTCCGGTAACAGTGTGGTGACCTGTTACGAGTCCGCCGCAGCACCCGATTTGCGGCGTGGGATGCCCAGGCGCTGGCGACGTTCCCACAGGCATTTGCGGCTGATGCCCAGTTTGCGGGCCAGCTCGGTCTCGGTCATGTGGTCCTGGTGTTCGAGGACGAAGTGCTGGAAGTAGTCCTCCAGCGACAGATCCTCGGTGGGCTCGTGATTGCTGGCGCTGCCGTTGGTCGGGCGCAGGTCGCCGTCATCGCCGAAGTCGTCTTCCAGATCGTCCAGCTCGATGTCGATGCCCAGCAGGTCGGCAGGGATTTCCTGGCTTTCGCTGAGGATCACAGCGCGCTCGATGGCGTTCTCCAGTTCGCGCGCGTTACCCGGCCACGGGTAGTGACGGATGGCCTGTTCGGCTTCGTGAGAGAAGGTCAGCGCCGGGCGCCCCATCTGGGAGCACTGGCGCGCCAGGAAGGAGCGAGCGATTTCCATGACGTCGGCTCCGCGCTCGCGCAGGGGCGGCAGCTTCAGCGAGATCACGTGCAGGCGGTAATAGAGGTCTTCGCGGAACTGGCCGGTCTTGGCCAGCATTTTCAGGTCGCGGTGGGTGGCAGCGATCAGGCGGACGTCGACCTTCTGCGACTGCACCGAGCCGACCCGGCGGATCTCGCCTTCCTGCAACACGCGCAGCAGGCGCGCCTGGGCTTCCAGCGGCAGTTCGCCGATCTCGTCGAGGAACAGGGTGCCGCCGTCGGCGGCTTCCACCAGGCCCGCACGGCCCGCGCTGGCGCCGGTGAATGCGCCTTTCTCGTGGCCGAACAGTTCGGATTCGATCAGGGTTTCCGGGATCGCGGCGCAGTTCACCGAGATCAGCGGCGCCTTGGTGCGCTTGGACAGGTTGTGCAGCGCACGGGCGACCAGTTCCTTGCCGGTACCGGACTCGCCCTGGATCAGCACGTTGGAATCAGTCGGCGCGACCTTGCGGATCTTGGTGTAGAGCTCCTGCATGGGCGGGCAGGAGCCGATGATGCCGATATCGCCATCCGCGGCGGCGGTGTTACCGCTGCTACGCTCGGCGGCCTTGGCGTTACCGCGGGTTTCGGCGGGAGCGTTACGGTTCTCCTGGCGATCCTTGAGGATGCGCGCCACAGCCTGGAGCATCTCGTCGTGGTCGAACGGCTTGGCGATGTAGTCCACCGCGCCCATCTTCATCGAGTCCACCGCCGAGCGCAGACTGGCGTAGCTGGTCATGATCAGCACCGGGGTGCCCTGAGCCAGCTTGATCAGTTCGGTGCCGGGGGCGCCGGGCAGGCGCAGGTCGCTGACGATCATGTCGAACGACGGGATGCTGTAGCGCTCCTGTGCCTCCTGCACCGAGCCAGCCTCGCTGACCTGGTACTGGTTCCGCTCGAGCAACCGTCGCAGGGCGGAACGGATGATGGTTTCGTCTTCGACGATGAGGATATGTGCCATGTATTCAGCTCTCTCGACGTGCTCGTTTACTGCTCGGCCGTCGGGCCAGGATGCCGCGGCAAGGTGACGCTGATGCGGGTACCGCATTCGCGTTCCGGGTCTGCCGGGCTGTCTATGGTGATTTGCCCATAATGCTCTTCCACGATCGAATAGACCAGCGCGAGGCCCAGGCCGGTTCCTTTGCCCGGGTCCTTGGTGGTGAAGAACGGCTCGAACAGGCGGTCGATGATCGATTTGGGTATGCCGCTGCCTTCGTCCTCGACGATCAGGTCGACGGTTTGCTCGGAGGCTTCGCTGCGCACGCGGATCGCGCCGTTGGGCGGCGAGGCATCACGAGCGTTGGAGAGCAGGTTGATCAGCACCTGCGCGAGGCGCTGAGAGTCGCCTTCCACCCAGTGTTCCGGGTCGCACAGGTTGAAGAACTGCACATCGACACTGCGCTTGTTCAGCGAGAGCAGGCCGATGGCTTCCTGGGCGACGTCCGCCAGGCATACCGGCTCGGCCGCAACCTGTTTGCCGCCGGCGTGGGCGAAGCTCATCAGTGACTGCACGATGCGCGAGACGCGCTTGGTCTGCTCGAGGATCTGCCCGCTGATCTCGGTCAGTTCGCTATCGCCCTCGCGCTCTTCCCGCAGGTTCTGCGCCAGGCAGGCGATGCCGGTGATGGGGTTGCCGATCTCGTGGGCCACACCGGCGGCCAGGCGGCCGATGGAAGCCAGGCGCTCGGAGTGGATCAGTTTGTCTTCCAGGGACTGGGTTTCGGTGAGGTCTTCCACCAGCAGTACCAGGCCGCTGTTACCGGGCGCGAGCGGTTCCTCGATCGCCGCCTTGTGCAGGTTCAGCCAGCGGGTCTGGCCTTCGATGGACAGACGCTGCTTGTGCAGGTGTTCGTCGGGCGCATCGATGAAGCCTTCCAGCAGGCCGCGCCACGGGTCGGGCAGGGCGGCCAGGCGGGAGCCGACCACGCGTTGCGCGCTGACGCCGGTGAGGTCCTCGATGGCGCGGTTCCACATGAGGATTTCCTGGTCCTTGGCCAGCGAGCAGACGCCCATGGGCAGGTCCTGCAGGGTCTGGCGGTGGTAGCGGCGCAGGGTGTCGAGTTCGGCGGCCAGGCCGGTGAGCCGGGAGTGGTAATCCTCCAGGCGGCTCTCGATGAAGTGGATGTCCTCGGTGACATAGGCTTCGCTGCTGGCCTTGTAGGGCAGGAAGGTTTCCACCATGTCCTGCGCCACGCTCGGGCCCATCAGGCCGGAAAGGTTCGCTTCGATGCGGTCGCGCAGACGGCGCAGGGCATAGGGGCGGCGCTCGTCGAAGGGCAGGTGCAGGTCGCGCAGGGCCTGCTCCACCTCGCGCTGTGCAGTCTTTGCGCCCAACGGTTTGGCCAGCTGGCTGGCGAACTCCTGCGGGGAGACGGCGATCAGCTCGCGGCGCTGCGGGCGGCGGACATTGTCCACGGCGCAGGCTTCGGCGGCGCCCTTCTCTTCATCGCTGGCTTCGGTGAACAGCGAAACCAGGGTGAACACCAGCACGTTGGCGGCCAGCGAGGCGAGCGCCGCAAGGTGCCAGGTGGTGTCGTCCAGTACGTAGAGCGAGTTGAACAGCGGCAGATAGATGCTCTGCATGTTCGCGACCAGCGGGGTGAGCATGGTCGCGCCCCACACCAGCATTCCCGCCACCAGGCCGGCAATGAAGCCGCGGCGGTTGGCGGTCGGCCAGTAGAGCACGGCCAGGGCGCCGGGGAGGAACTGCAGGGTGGCGACGAAGGAGACGATGCCGAGGTTGGACAGGTCCTGCTCGGCGCCCAGCAGCAAGTAGAAGGCATAGCCGGCCATGATGATCGCGGCGATCAGGGCGCGGCGTGTCCATTTCAGCCAGCGGTAGATGTTGCCCTCGGCTGGAGGCTGGTAGAGCGGCAGCACCAGGTGGTTGAGCACCATGCCCGAGAGCGCCAGGGTCATCACGATAATCAGGCCGCTGGCGGCGGAGATGCCGCCGATGAAGGCGGTCAGCGCCAGCGCCGGGCTGTCCACCGAGATGCCCAGGCCGAGAGTGAAGTACTCCGGGTTGGTCGAGGCGCCCAGGTGCAGGCCGGCCCAGAGGATCGGCGGCACTGCCAGGCTCATCGGCAGCAGGAACAGCGGCAATCCCCAGCTGGCGCTGAGCAGCGAGCGCGGGTTGAGGTTCTCGGTGAAGGTCATGTGGAACATGTGCGGCATCACGATGGCCGCGGCGAAGAACACCAGCAGCAGCGTGCGCCACGGGCCTTCGGCGAGTGGCGTGTGCAGGGTGCTCAGCGCTTCCTGGTTCTGCAGCAGCCAGACTTCCAGGCCGTCGGGGCCGCCGAATACGCCATACAGCGCGAACAGGCCGATGGAGCAGAGCGCCACCAGCTTTACCAGCGACTCGAAGGCGATCGCCATCACCAGCCCTTCGTGGCGCTCGCGGGTGGCGATATGGCGCGCGCCGAAGAGAATGGCGAACAGCGTGATCAGCGCGCAGAACGCCAGCGCCGCGCGGTTGGGCTCCGACTCGCGGGTGAGGATGCTGATCGAGTCGGTGACCGCCTGGATCTGCAAGGCCAGCATCGGCAGCACGCCGATCAGCATGAACAGTGTGGTCAGCGCGCCGGCCCAGGTGCTGCGGAAGCGGAAGGCGAACAGGTCGGCCAGCGAGGACAGCTGGTACGCCCGCGTGATGCGCAGGATCGGATAGAGCAGCACCGGGGCAAGCAGGAAGGCTCCGGAAACGCCCAGGTAGATCGCCAGGAAGCCGTAGCCGTACTGGTAGGCCAGCCCGACCGTGCCATAGAACGCCCACGCGCTGGCATACACGCCCAGCGACAGGGTGTAGATCAACGGGTGGCGCACCAGCCGGCGCGGGATGAAGCCGCGCTCGGTGATCCAGGCGACACCGAAAAGGACCATCAGGTAAGCGGCGCTGATCAGGATCAGCTGGGTGAGGCTAAAGCTCGTCAGCATCGCGCTGGCTCTGCAGGATGAAGGTGACGACGATCAGGATCAGCCACAGCAGATACGGGCGGTACCAGGCGCCGTGGGGATCGATCCACCAGTCCATGATGGCCGGTGAGAACAGGTAGATGCCCACGACCAGGAGCAACACCAGTCGGTAGATGTACATGTCGTCTCTCTCTTGGTTCGGCGGGCAGGCTACCTGTGCGCACAGTCGCCGGCAAGCCGGCCCGGCTCTTGCCGAAGGGGCGGCAGACCTTGTGGGAGCGAGCAGGCTCGCGAACAAGCCCCCGCAGCGGGATTCGGGTTCGCGAGCAAGGGCTAGGCGCCCCACTCGGTCCTGCGAAGAGCCGCTGCTGTTTACCAGTCTAGAGCTGCGCGTCTTCCAGCGTCAGGCTATGGGGGATGGCTTCGGCATTCCAATGCCTGATGCCCCAGGTGAGGACATCACCCGGCGCGCTTTGCGCCAGCCCCGCGGGCGGATTCTGACCCAGCGCCTTCAGCGCGCGCACCAGCAGCGGGGCAGCCTGTTCGGCCTCCAGCGGCGGTGAGCGATAGGATTTGCCCAACTTGTGGCCGTCGGGCTGGATGATCAGCGGGACGTGCAGGTAGCGCGGCGCGGCGATGCCCAGCAGTTCCTGCAGATAGAGCTGGCGCGAGGTGTTGTCCAGCAGGTCGGCGCCGCGGACGATGTCGGTGACACCCTGCCAGGCATCGTCCAGCACCACCGCCAGTTGATAGGCGAACAGCCCGTCGCGGCGGCGGATGATGAAGTCACCCACTTCGCGGCCCAGATGCTGGTGGAATTCGCCCTGCAGGCGGTCGGTGAAGCGATAGTCCAGTTCCGGCACGCGGATGCGGATGGCGACGTCGCCGTGCCAGTCATGCTGGGCGTCGCGGCAGGTGCCGGGATAGATGCCGTTGCTGCCTTCGAGTTGCTTGCGCGAGCAGGTGCAGGCGTAGGCCAGGCCGCTGCGCAGCCATTGTTCGACTTGCGCGGAGTAGGCTGCGTGGCGGTCGCTCTGGCGCTCCACCGGGCCGTCCCACTCGAAGCCGTAGCGTTTCAGGGTTTCCAGGATGGCCGCCTGGGCACCGGGCATTTCCCGTGGCGGGTCGAGGTCTTCCATGCGCACCAGCCACTTTCCGCCCACCGAGCGCGCATCCAGGTAGGAAGCGACAGCGGCCACCAGCGAGCCGAAGTGCAGGTAGCCGCTGGGCGTGGGGGCGAAGCGTCCGATGTACTGGGTGGCGGGCATGGCGGCTCTTCAGATGGAAGCAGAAACGAAACGGGGCGCCGCAGCGCCCCGTTCGGGATCAACCAGGCTCAGGAGCCCAGCTGCTTTTCCTTGATTTCCGCCAGGGTCTTGCAGTCGATGCACAGGGTGGCGGTGGGGCGGGCTTCCAGACGGCGGATGCCGATCTCGACGCCGCAGGAATCGCACCAGCCGTAGTCGTTGTCTTCGATCAGTTGCAGGGTCTCGTCGATCTTCTTGATCAGCTTGCGCTCGCGGTCGCGGGCGCGCAGCTCGAGGCTGAACTCTTCTTCCTGGCTGGCACGGTCGGCCGGGTCCGGGAAGTTGGCCGCTTCGTCCTGCATGTGGTGCACAGTGCGGTCCACTTCTTCCATCAGCTCAACTTTCCATTTGTTGAGGATGGAGGTGAAGTGCGCGCGCATGCGATCGCTCATGTACTCCTCGCCCTTGGTTTCCTGGTAGGGCTCGAAGCCACGAATCAGTTGGCTGCTCTGTTGTTTTGCTTTGGTGGGCATGGATGACCGCCTCTCACTCTCGCTAATCCTCTCGCGGATGGTCCCTCTCCGGCACCGCCGGCCCCGCGCTCGCAGCGGGCGAACTTACCAGAACGATAACGGGGACGCTACTCCCGGTTGTCGAGGCTGGCAGTGCCCGCACATACCTGACCGCCAGCTTGCCGACCCACTGGTCACGACCAGCGGGTTTCTCGGCAAACCTTTGCAGGATCGCTGGTGTTTGCCAGACGTAGCCTGCAAGTTCCCAGGCGCCGCGCTGTCTGTGCGCGGCTGCCCAGTATTCATCAGTGGCCTGTTAGAATCCTGGCTCTGTCGCAAAGTTCGGAATATTGCATGGCCACCACCTTCAGTGCGCGCAGTCGCGCCATCGAACCCTTCCACGTCATGGCGCTGCTGGCGCGGGCCAACGAGCTGCAGGCCGCGGGCCACGACGTCATCCACCTGGAAATCGGCGAGCCGGACTTCACTACCGCGGCGCCCATCGTCGAGGCCGGGCAGCAGGCCCTGGCAAATGGTCACACGCGCTATACCGCCGCACGTGGCCTGCCGGCTCTGCGCGAAGCCATTGCCGGCTTCTACGCCCAGCGCTACGGCCTGTCGATCGACCCGCAGCGCATCCTCGTCACGCCCGGCGGCTCCGGCGCCCTGTTGCTTGCCAGCAGCCTGCTGGTGGATCCGGGCAAGCACTGGTTGCTGGCCGATCCGGGGTACCCATGCAATCGCCATTTCCTGCGCCTGGTGGAAGGCGCCGCGCAACTGGTGCCGGTCGGCCCGGAGAGCCGTTACCAGCTCACCCCGGAGCTCGTCGCACGGCACTGGGATCAGGACAGTGTAGGCGCTCTGGCCGCATCGCCGGCGAATCCTACGGGCACCCTGTTGCACAAGGATGAACTCGCCGCGCTGTCGTCCACGCTCAAGGCGCGCGGCGGCCATCTGGTGGTGGACGAGATCTACCACGGCCTGACCTACGGCATCGACGCGTCCAGCGTCCTGCAGGTGGATGACGACGCCTTCGTCCTCAACAGTTTCTCCAAATATTTCGGCATGACCGGCTGGCGCCTGGGCTGGCTGGTGGCACCGCCGGATGCAGTGGGGGAGCTGGAGAAGCTGGCGCAGAACCTCTACATCAGCGCGCCGAGCATGGCCCAGCACGCCGCGCTGGCCTGCTTCGAGCCGGCCACCCTGGCCATCCTCGAGGAACGCCGCGAAGAGTTCCGCCGCCGCCGTGACTACCTGCTGCCGGCATTGCGCGAGCTGGGTTTCGGCATCGCCGTGGAACCGGAAGGTGCCTTCTATCTGTACGCGGACATCAGCGCCTTCGGCGGTGACGCCTTCGCCTTCTGTCAGCACTTCATCGAGACCGAGCACGTGGCCTTCACGCCTGGCGTCGACTTCGGGCGTTACCAGGCGTCGCACCATGTGCGTTTCGCCTATACGCAGAGCGTCGAGCGCCTGCAGCAGGCGGTGGAACGCATTGCCCGCGGCCTCAAGACCTGGCGTCCCTGATGCGCTTCGAGCCGGCGCTGGAAGAGGCGCGCCTGATCAAACGCTACAAGCGCTTCCTGGCGGACATCGAGACCGCCAGCGGCGAGTTGCTCACCATCCACTGCCCGAACACCGGCTCGATGATCAACTGCATGAGCGAAGGTTGCCGCGTCTGGTTCAGCCGCTCCGATGATCCCAAGCGCAAGCTGCCCGGTACCTGGGAACTGGTGGAGACGCCGCAGGGGCGCCTGGCTTGCGTTAACACCGGGCGTGCCAATCGGCTGGTGGAAGAGGCGCTGCTGGCCGGTACGGTGACCGAGTTGGCCGGCTTCGATGAGCTGCGCCGCGAGGTTGCCTACGGACAGGAAAACAGCCGCGCGGACTTCCGCCTGATGTACGCCGGCAAGCCGGTGTTCGTGGAGGTGAAGAGCGTGACCCTGGGCTTCGACGACACCACCGTCGCCGCCTTCCCCGACACCGTTACCCAGCGCGGCGCCAAGCACCTGCGCGAACTGGCGGCGCTGGCGCGCGACGGTATGCGCGCGGTGCTGCTGTATGCGGTGAACCTGTCGGAGATCGAAGCGGTGCGCCCGGCGAAGGAGATCGATCCGGCCTATGCGGCGGCGCTGGCCGAGGCGCGTACTGCCGGAGTGGAAGTGCTGGCGTATGGGGCGCGGATTGATACCCAGGAGATGTTTCTGGACCGGCCGCTGAGGGTGTTGCTCTAGTCGCTCGGCTGTTGCTCTGGTGTTGGGCTTGCTCGCGAACCGGCCCGGAACCGTTCCTATCCTTGGTCGCTTTCGTCCAGCCAGATCCCCTGTTCATCCTCCCGGCAGGGCAGCGCTTGCAGAACATCCCCCAGGCACGGCCCCTGGATGCACTCGCCGGTCTCGATCAGGAACAGCGCACCATGATGGCCGCATTGCAGCAGGCGGCCGCTGGCATCGAGAACGTTCTCGGCGTCGTAGCCCAGGGGAATTTCCCGGTGCGGGCAGCGGTTGCGGTAGGCGTACACGCGGCCTTCGCGGCGCACGGCGAAGAGGTTCAGGCCGGCGGCCTTGAAGCCCCGGCTCTGGCCTTCGGCCAGGTCATGCGGGGCGCAGAGCAGGATCATTCGACACGGTCTCCATCAGGGCGGCCATTATCCGCGCGTGGATGGCAGGACCGGAAGAGGGTGCACTTCCGTGTGCTGAAGTCGGTGCTCGCCGGGAGCCCGGCGAAATCGGCGCCGACCTTAAGCCTCTCTGCAATCTAATGCAAATAATTATCAAATAGATTTCCTAATTTTCCTGTGGCAAGGTTCGTCCATGCTGCCGCACCGCGGCAGGCCACCTTTCGAACGAGGAACTCTGCAATGACGACCCTGACTGCGCCGGCCTCAGAGCTGTACCGCGCCTGGCAAGCGCTGCGCGCCGAGAAACCGCGCCTGCGCGCCCGCGATGCGGCGCACCACCTGGCCGTGAGCGAAGCCGAGCTGACGGCCAGCCGCCTGGGCGTAGACGCCGTGCGCCTGCGCACCGACTGGGCCGAGCTGCTGCCGGCACTGGGCGAGTTGGGGCAGATCATGGCGCTGACCCGCAACGAGCATTGTGTGCACGAGCGCAGGGGGCCGTACCGCGACGTGACCGTTTCCGTCAATGGCCAGATGGGCCTGGTGGTCTCCCCGGACATCGACCTGCGCCTGTTCCTCGGCGGCTGGGCCAGCGCCTTCGCCGTCAGCGAGGAGACCGCCCACGGCACCCAGTGCAGCATTCAGGTCTTCGACCGCCAGGGCACCGCCGTGCACAAGGTGTTCCTCACCGAGCAGAGCGACCTCGCCGCCTGGGACCCGTTGGTGCGCAGCTTCACTGCTGCTGAGCAGAGCGCCGATCTGGAGCTGGTACCGCTCGAGCCCAAGGCGGCTGCGCTGGCCGACGGCGAAATCGACGTTGCTGCCTTGCGTGAGGGCTGGGCGGCCCTGAAGGACACCCACCATTTCTTCGCCTTGCTGAAGAAGCACAAGGTCCAGCGCACCCAGGCGCTGCGCCTGGCTGGCCGCGAGTGGGCCGAGCCGCTGGATACTGCCGAGCTGCCGCGCCTGCTGGAAGCGGCCGGTGCAAGCGAGTTGCCGATCATGCTCTTCGTCGGCAACGCCCACTGCATCCAGATCCACACCGGCACCGTGGAAAACCTCAAGTGGATGGACAACTGGTTCAACGTCCTCGATCCGCTGTTCAACCTGCATCTGAAGACGCCGGGCGTGGTCGAGTTGTGGCGCGTGCGCAAGCCGAGCAGCGATGGCGTGATCACCAGCTGGGAAGCCTTCGATGCCCATGGCGAATTGGTGCTGCAAGTGTTTGGCGCACGCAAGCCGGGAGTTCCGGAGTTGCAGGGCTGGCGCGAACTTGCCGAATCCTTCCCGGCACTCTGAGGGCTGACGCGATGAAGAAGGCTTCCATGATTGCCCGTCCGCTGCTGGCCGGGTTGCTCACCGGCCTCTGCCTGACGGCCACCAGCGCGCTGGCCGATACGCTGCCGCAGCGCTGGGTGAGCGCTGGTGGTTCGCTCAGCGAATGGGTGGTTGCCCTGGGGGGCGAGGCCAAGCTGGTCGGCGTCGATACCACCAGCCTGCATCCGGCTTCGCTGCAGGCGTTGCCGAAGATCGGCTACCAGCGACAGCTCGCCGCCGAAGGCATCCTGGCGCTGAAGCCGGATATTCTGCTGGGCAGTGAGGAAATGGGCCCGCCGCCGGTGCTGCAGCAATTGCGTGCCGCTGGCGTGCGGATCGAAACACTGTCGGCCAAGGCTGACGAAAAGACCGTGCACGACACCATCCAGCGCCTGGGCGAACTGCTCGGCGCGGTGGACAAGGCGAAGCGGGTCGAGTCGGACTTCGATGCACGCCTTGCCGCGCAGGACGCCTGGGTGAAGAAGGCCCAGGCCGCACAGGCCGCTCCCGGTGTCGTGCTGCTGGTCGGGCATGCCGGCGGCAACCTGCTGGTGGCCGGGCAGGACACCTCCGGCGACTGGCTGATCCAGCATGCTGGCGGCCGCAACCTCGCGACCCATACCGGCTACAAGACGCTCTCCACCGAGGCGCTCACCGCGCTGAACCCGCAGGTGGTGGTGCTCAGCGACCGCGCCCTGGACGGCGACAAGGCACGCGCCGCATTGACCCAGCAGAATCCCGGCCTTGCCGCGACCAGCGCAGTGCGCGAGGGTCGCGTGCTGGTGCTCGACCCGACCCTGCTGGTCGGTGGCCTCGGTCCGCGCATCCCCGACGGGCTGGCTAGCCTCGCCCAGGCCTTTTATCCTTCCGCGCAGGCCCTGAACACGGAAAGTCGTCCTTGACCCGGATCGTTACCGCTCGACCGTTGTTCCTGTTCCTCGGTTTTCTCCTGCTGCTGGTCGTCTGGCTCTCACTGGCCCTCGGGCCGGTGAGCCTGCCGCTGGGCGATACCCTGCGCGCGCTGGCGCACATGCTCGGGCTGCCGGTGTCCGTCGACGGGCTCGGCCAGGCTGAACTGATCGTCGGGCAGATCCGCCTGCCGCGCACCTTGCTGGGCATCGCCACCGGCGGCGTGCTGGCGCTGGCCGGTGTGGCGATGCAGGGCTTGTTCCGCAACCCGCTGGCCGACCCCGGCCTGATCGGAGTTTCCAGCGGTGCCGCGCTGGGGGCCGCCATTGCCATCGTCTTCGGCGCCTCCATCGGCGGGCTGCCGGAAGTCTTTGCTCCTTATTTGTTGTCCGCCTGCGCCTTTGTCGGTGGCCTGCTGGTGACGGCGCTGGTGTATCGGCTGGGTCGCCACAACGGCCAGACCAGTGTGGCAACCATGTTGCTGGCCGGCATCGCGCTGACGGCATTGGCCGGCGCGCTGATCGGGCTATTCACCTACCTCGCCGACGACGCCACGCTGCGCACGCTGACCTTCTGGAACCTCGGCAGCCTCAATGGCGCGAGCTACCCGCGTCTGTGGCCACTGCTGCTGATCACGTTGCTGGTAGCCTGCTGGTTACCGCGTCGGGTGAATGCGTTGAATGCGCTGTTGCTGGGTGAGTCCGAGGCGCGTCACCTGGGCTTCGACGTCGAGCGACTGAAAATCGAACTGATCCTCTGCACTGCCCTCGGTGTGGGCGCGGCGGTGGCGGCGGCCGGGATGATCGGCTTCATCGGCCTGGTCGTGCCGCACCTGCTGCGGCTGATCGTCGGCCCGGATCACCGCGTGCTGCTGCCGGCATCGATGTTCGGCGGTGCGATCCTTCTACTATTGGCCGACCTGATCGCTCGCCTGGCGCTGGCGCCGGCGGAGCTCCCGATCGGTATCGTCACCGCGCTGATCGGCGCGCCGTTCTTCCTCTACCTGCTGATCCGGGGGCGCTCCTGATGCTGTGCGCAGACAAGCTGCTGGTGAATCGCGGCTCCCAGGTCGTCCTGCAGGATGTGAGCGTGGCGCTGCAGCCGGGCGAAGTGCTCGGTGTGCTCGGCCCCAACGGCGCGGGCAAGAGCACGCTGCTCGGCGCCTTGAATGGTGAATTGCCGCTTACCAGCGGAGCGGTGAGCCTCGACGGTCGCCCGCTGGAGTCGTGGCAGGGCCCCGAGCGCGCGCGGCGGCTGGCTGTTCTGCCGCAATCGTCTTCGCTGAACTTCGCCTTTTCTGTCGAGGCGGTGGTGGGTTTCGGCCGGCTGCCTCACGACACTGGCCGCCAGCGCGACGAAACGATCATCCGCGAAGCGATGCGCGCCGCGGATGCCTCGCACCTTGCCGGGCGCAGCTACCTGGCGCTGTCCGGCGGCGAGCGCCAGCGCGTGCACCTGGCTCGGGTGCTGGCGCAGCTCTGGCCGGGCGGAGAGGAGCAGATCCTGCTGCTGGACGAACCGACGTCCGCCCTCGACCCGTTGCATCAGCACACCACGCTGCAGGCTGTGCGAGAGTTCGCCGGGCGCGGCGCGGCAGTGCTGGTCATCCTGCACGACCTGAACCTTGCGGCGCGCTACTGTGACCGCCTGTTGCTGCTGCACGAGACGCGTGCACATCTGTTCGGCACGCCGCGTGAGGTGCTTCAGGCCGAACCCCTGCGCACGGTCTTCGGCCTCGACGTGCTGGTTCAGGAGCACCCGGAGCGCGGCCATCCGCTGATCATCGCGCGCTGATAGGAGTCGCCATGAAGAAGGTCCTGCTCGTCCCACTGCTGGCGTTGCTCGCTGCCTGCCAGGGCCAGGTGACTGCGCCGCCGCTGCCAGCCTGGCAAAGCCCGGAAGGGCGCGACAGCGCCGAGCTGGGGGTGATCCGCGATCTGCGCAGCGGCGAGCAGCTTTCCACCGCGCAGCTGCTTGATCGACTTGCAGCGGCACCGCGGGTAATCGTTGGTGAGCAGCACGACAATCCGGATCACCATGCCCTTGAGCTCTGGCTGGTGCGCGCCCTGGCCGAGCGCCGCGCGAGTGGCAGCGTGCTGCTGGAAATGCTCGGTCCCGAGCAGCAGAACGCCGTCAGCGCCGCCCAGGCATCCGCCGCGAAGGGCGACATGCCGAGCGACCTGATCGCTGCGCTGCGCTGGCAGCCGGGCTGGGACTGGTCGCAATACGGCCCGCTGGTGACCTGGCTGGTGAAGCAGCCGGCGCCACTACTGGCGGCCAACCTGGATCGTGACGAGATCATGAACATCTACCGGACCAAGCCGCAGCTGCAAGGCTCGGCGTCCACGGCGGCGTCGGTGCGCGATGCCTTGCTGGAGGATATCCGTGCTTCCCACTGTGGCCTGCTGCCCGAGAGCCAGTACTCGGCGATGCTGGCGGTGCAGCAGCAGCGCGACCGGCGCATGGCCTTAAGCTTCAAGGCAGCTCCCGAACCCTCCGTGCTGATCGCCGGCGGCTTTCATGCGCGGCGCGATCTGGGAGTGCCGCTGCACCTGAAGGACATCAACGCGGCGCAAGGGCTGAAGGTGGTGATGCTGGCGGAAGTCGGCAAGCCCGTGGAGTCCGGCCAGGCGGACTACCTGTGGTATACGCCGGCCCAGCCCCCCACCGATTACTGCGCGCAGATGCGCGGCAGCCTATGAGCCACACGACGGAGCCGGAAGGCTCCGTTTTTCATTGGCCCGTCGTCAGGCCGAAGAGCAAGAAATCGCGGGCAAAAAAAGACCCGGCAAAGTGCCGGGTCTAAAACCGTGATTAGCCTGATGAGGAGATAATCTGAAGAGTCCGACTGCGTGGTCTCTCTAGCTTATCCAACTGGCCTCGCAGCCAGTGGTTGTAATAATAACCATTATCATTTGAGAGTCAACAGCTTTTCTGCGACTGATGCGAAGTTTTTTTCTGCGGACTGGCGGTGGGGCGGAAAGGTAAAAACCGGGGCAAAAAAAAGACCCGGCAAAGTGCCGGGTCGAAACCGTGATTAGCCTGATGAGGAGATAATCTGAAGAGTCCGACTGCGTGGTCTCTTGAGGTTATCGATCTGGCCTCGCGACCAGATGACTCAATAATAATCATTATCATTTGAGAGTCAACCTCTTTTCTGCAGATTTTTTCTCATCGACGAATTACCTACCGCGGTAACGAAAAAGCCCGGCGCTGGGCCGGGCTTTCTCAAAGGGCTGGGGCTCAGTCCGGTTGGCGCTGCAGGCGCAACTGGGTGACTTCCTTGTTCAGCAGGTCGATGCGGCGTGCCATGCCCTCGATGAGGCTGTGGGCGATGCGCGGGTTGCTCTGCATCAGGCTGAGGAACTGGTCCTTGGGGATCACCATCACGGTGCACGGCTCGCTGGCGATGACCGACGCGCTGCGCTTCTCGCGGGTGAACACGGCCATGGCGCCGAAGATTTCGTCCTTCTGCACGTCACCGACCTTCTGCCCATCGACGAAGGCCTCGGCGTGGCCTTCGATGATGATGAACACGTGCTCGGCGTCATCACCCTGCTGGATCAGCTGCGCGCCGGCGGCGAAGTGCTGGAAGCCGGTGGCCGGGCGGATTTCCGGTTGCTTGAGGTGCGCCAGCGCGTCGGACAGCAGCGCGGTGTGGCCGATCAGGTAGTGCAGGAACTGCTCCTGGCGCTGCTCGTCGCTGTGGATATGGCGGAACACTTCGCTGCGCGAATAGGGGATCAGGCACAGTGGTTCTTCGCTGACGTAACGGCACGGTGGCAGCTCGATACCCTGGCGCAGGCCGACCAGGTCGCCTTCCTGCAGGTAGAACAGCGGGCGCTCATCCACCAGCGCATGGACCAGGCCATTCTCGATGAGGAACAGATGCTTGCCGGGCAGCTCGCCTTCCAGGTCGTCGGATCGCTCCAGGCGGATGGCTTCGCCAGCGGGTTCCAGGCCGGCGAGCAATTGCGCCGGAATGCCCTGCAGGCGATTGATCAGTCGATCGGCGTAGGCAGGTTGTTCACCGAGTAGGTACATGGCCGTAATTCCTTGATATGGCGACGGTCGAGGGCGCACGAAGGGCCCTGAGACCATAAGCGGACAGGCACCTTGCGTAAACATTTTCCCACAGAGCTTGTGAGCTAGCTCTTGTTACGTGCGGGAAAAGTCTCAAGCTCGCCAAGAAGGGCTGCCTTGTGCGCGGGAGGAAGGTCGTTCCAGTGCACATCGAGCAGGGCACCCTCGATGGCGTAAAGGAGCACCTTGGAGGCACGGAAGCCCCGGGCGCGCACGGCCCGGTAAGCGCCGACCGCCCCCAGACGGCGCAGGTCGCCAGCGTTGTGGATGCCCACGGCGTGGAGCCACTGGGCAGAGGTCTTGCCGAGGTTCTTCAGGTGCAGCAGTTCGTCGTTCATCGTCGGTCCTTGCGATGGGCACGATGGGTGTCAGGTCTTGAAAAGGCCGAGAACTGCTCGTAGCGGCCGGACACACCCTGGAAAGTGTAGCGGTGGATGAGAAAAGCGTGGCGTTGTGACATCGCCCTGAAAGCGGGGCAGGGCGATGTGGCGCAGGCAGGGCGCGCCGTGCGGCGCTGCCCACCGGCCGGAGTCACCGCGTGGCGGTGATTCCGGCCGACAAACGGTGGATCAGAGGCCCGGCAGGCGCTGGCGGATGCTGGCGACCAGGGCGTCGAGGCTGGCGGCGTCGGGGGTGTCGACGCGCTTGCTGTGTTGCTGCTCTTCGGCGCTGAGGGCGTCGCGACTGGCCTGCTGCGCCTGGATCACTTCCAGGGTCGCGTCGGAGGGGTCATTGCCCTCGGCCTGACGCTGGGTCAGCCAACTGCTGATCACCGCTTCCGGCGCCTGGCAGTCGAGGATCAGGAAGGGCACCCCGGTTTCCTCGGCAATTTCCCAGGCAGCGGCACGTTGCTCCTGCTTGAGGAAAGTGGCGTCGAGTACGACCGGGTAGCCGGCACGCAGGATATCCACGGCCAGCTCATTGAGGCGCTGATAGGTTGCGGTGGTGGCGTCGCCAGCATAGATGCCGCCCTTCAGTTGGCCTTGCTGATCAGCCTGCTGTTCGCCGAACAGGCGCTTGCGCTCCACGTCCGAACGCAGGCGAATGGCGCCCAGCGCTTCTACCAGCCGCAGTGCGACCTGGCTCTTGCCCACGGCGGAAACGCCGACGGTCACTGCGAGGAAGCGCGAGGGAATGGCGCTGTAGCTCTCCGCCAGGTTGGCGTAGTTGCGATACTGGCGCAGCGTCGCGGCCTTCTGCACGGCGTCGGTCTGGTGTGCCAGGCTGAACAGCGCGATCTTGGCGCGGACCAGGGCGCGGTAGGCCTTGTAGAAGTTCAGTAGGGCCAGCGACTGGTAGTCACCGGTGTATTCCAGGTACTGGCTGACAAAGCGTCGCGACAGACACTTCAGGCCGCGGTCTTCCAGGTCCATGGCGAGGAACGCGTAGTCGGCGGTGACATCGGTGAAGCGGAAGGGCTCGTTGAACTCGATGCAGTCGAACAGCACCACCTTGCCGTCGATGATCGCGGCGTTACCCAGATGGATGTCGCCGTGGCATTCGCGGATGAAGCCATTGGCCTTGCGCTGCTCGAACACGCCGTGCAGGCGCTCGAAGCTGGACTCCGCCCAGGCCTCCAGGGCATCCAGTTGCAGCAGGTCGGCTTTGTCCGAGAGCAGCGGACGGATCTGTTCGAAGTTCTGCCGCACCGGCGCCATGCAGGCATCCGGCGTGCCCAGTGGGTGCTCGGTGGGGACGACCGGGGTGCGCAGGTGGAAGTCGGCGATCTGATGGGCCAGGCCGTCGATATGCTGGGCGCTCAGTTCGCCGCGGGCCTGAACTTCGCTGAGCAACTGGCTCTGTGGGAATTCGCGGCACTGGATCATGTATTCGATGGCCGGGCCGTCGCCGCCAATTTGCGGGGCGGATTCGCTGCCGGTAATGGCGAGGACGTCGAGGTACAGGCCTTCGGTCAGACGCTGGTTCAGGCGCAGCTCTTCCTCGCAGAAGTGCTTGCGCTTGGCGAGGTCGGTGAAGTCGAGGAAGCCGAAGTTCACCGGCTTCTTGATCTTGTAGACATGGGAGCCAGTGAGCAGCACCCAGGAAATGTGGGTTTCGATGACCCGGAAGCCGTCGACCGGATGGGGGAAGAGGGCGGGGTTCTGCAGGGCTGCGAGTAGGGTCTGGCTCACGTGATGTCCTTTCCGGTCGAATTTTCTAAAGGCGGGCATTATGGCGGCTGGGTCGGCAGGTGCAAACTCTGCAGCCGGCTGGCAACCAAATGGCCATCGCGGGGTCATAGCTCGGCCACTGCCGTTCTTGTTGGATGCGCGGCAGTTCGCATCAAGCCCGGACGCCCGCTGGAGCGGCGTCTGTCTCCTGTGGACAAAGTACGTATAATGCGCCGCCATGACGCGTCCCCGATCTTCCAAACCTCGTAAAAAAAGCGGCAAATCGTCGCCTGCCATGCGCAAGTGGCTGGGCTGGGCTCTCAAGCTCGGTCTGGTTGGTGTCGTGGTGCTGGCCGGTTTTGCCGTGTACCTCGATGCGGTTGTCCAGGAGAAATTCTCCGGCAAGCGCTGGACCATTCCCGCCAAGGTCTACGCCCGGCCGCTGGAGCTGTTCGTCGGCCTGAAACTGGGCAAGGACGACTTCCTGCGCGAGCTGGATGCGCTGGGCTATCGCCGCGAGACTTCGGTCGCAGGCCCTGGCGCAGTGTCGGTGTCCGGCAACGCTGTCGACCTCAATACCCGTGGCTTCCAGTTCTATGAAGGCGCCGAGCCCGCGCAGCGCATTCGCGTGCGCTTCTCCGGCGACTACGTTGCCGGCCTGAGCCGCGCCAACGGTGGCGACCTCGCCGTCGCGCGCATGGAGCCGCTGCTGATCGGCGGCCTGTACCCGGCACATAACGAAGACCGCATCCTGATCAAGCTGGACCAGGTGCCGCCGTACCTGATCGATACCCTGGTGGCCGTGGAGGACCGCGACTTCTGGACCCACCACGGGGTCTCGATCAAGTCCATCGCCCGTGCGGTCTGGGTTAACGCCAGCGCCGGCCAGCTGCGCCAGGGTGGCAGTACGCTGACCCAGCAGTTGGTGAAGAACTTCTTCCTGACCAACGAGCGCAGCCTGTCGCGCAAGCTCACCGAAGCCATGATGGCGGTGCTACTGGAACTGCATTACGACAAGCGTGAAATCCTCGAGGGCTACCTCAACGAGGTGTTCCTCGGCCAGGACGGCCAGCGCTCGGTGAATGGCTTCGGCCTCGCCAGCCAGTACTTCTTCAGCCAGCCGCTGTCGGAGCTGAAGCTGCCCCAGGTGGCTTTGCTCGTCGGCATGGTGAAGGGGCCTTCCTATTACAATCCGCGCCGGAACCCGGAACGTGCGCTGGAACGCCGCAACGTGGTGCTCGACGTGCTTGCCGAGCAGGGTGTGATCACCGCCCAGGAAGCGGCTGCCGCCAAACAGGCGCCGCTGGGTGTGACCACCCAGGGCAGCATGGCCAACAGCTCCTACCCGGCCTTCCTCGACCTGGTGAAACGCCAGTTGCGCGAGGACTATCGCGACGAGGACCTGACCGAAGAAGGCCTGCGGATCTTCACCAGCTTCGACCCCATCCTGCAGATGAAGGCCGAGTCCGCCGTCAGCGAAACCTTCAAGCGCCTGGAAGGCCGCAAGGGCGTCGCCGAGACCGAGACCGCGATGGTCGTGACCAACCCGGAAACCGGCGAAATCCAGGCGCTGCTCGGCAGCCGTGACCCGCGCTTCGCCGGGTTCAATCGTGCGGTAGATGCGGTGCGGCCGATCGGTTCGCTGGTCAAGCCGGCGGTCTACCTGACCGCGCTGGAGCGTCCGAGCCAGTACACCCTGACCAGTTACATCCAGGACCAGCCGTTCCAGGTGAAGGGCAAGGATGGTCAGGTGTGGACGCCGAAGAACTATGAAGGCACCGCCAACGGCACCATCTTCCTTTACCAGGGGTTGGCGCGTTCGCTGAACTTGTCCACGGCCAGGCTGGGCCTTGATCTGGGCGTGCCGAACGTCCTGAAGACGCTGGAGCGCCTGGGCGTGTCGCCGAATTGGCCGGCCTATCCGTCGATGCTGCTGGGCGCAGGTGCGCTGAGCCCGATGCAGGTGGCGACCATGTACCAGACCATTGCCAGTGGCGGCTTCAATACCCCGCTGCGCAGCATCCGCAGTGTGCTGGCGGCAGACGGTCAGCCGCTCAAGCGCTATCCGTTCCAGGTCCAGCAGCGTTTCGATCCGGGCGCCATCTACCTGCTGCAGAGCGCCATGCAGCGCGTGATGCGCGAAGGCACCGGGCGCTCGGTCTACAACCAGTTGCCGGCGTCCCTGACCCTGGCGGGCAAGACCGGTACCACCAACGATTCTCGCGACAGCTGGTTCTCCGGTTTCGGCCAGGACTTGCTGGCGGTGGTGTGGATCGGCCGCGACGACAACGGCAAGACGCCGCTCACCGGTGCGACCGGCGCGCTGCAGATCTGGACCAGCTTCATGCGCAAGGCCAATCCTGCGCCGCTGGACATGCCGATGCCGGATAATGTCGTGCAGGCCTGGGTCGATCCGCATACCGGGCAGGGCACTGACGCCAACTGCCCGGGCGCAGTACAGATGCCTTATATTCGTGGAAGCGAACCTGCGCTGGGCGCAGGTTGCGGAAACCAGACGCCAGCCGGCGAAGTCATGGACTGGGTGCGCGGCTGGTTGAACTGATGCAAGAGGATTGGAAGTGAGAAAAGCTTGGTTTGCAGCGTCGGCGACTCTGGCGCTTCTGTCCGGTTGTGCGACCCCGCAGCAGGGTGCGATTCCCGTGCAGGACTCCGGTACCTCCGTCTCCAACTCGGAGCGCGTTGGCCGCAGCGGTGGCAATACCCAGGCGCCAGTTCGTGCCGGTGCCGGCCAGAGCATCCCGCAGGGTGACTCCGGCGTTACCGTGATGGTCCCGCAGGACGCCGGCATGGCGCCGATCCAGACCTTCCCGGCGCAGAGCGGCGCCGCGCCGATCAGCACCTCGCCGATGACCACGTCGCCGGGAGCAACGGGATCGAGCTACTCGCAGCAGCCAATCTCCACCAGTGGTGGCATCACCTCCAATGGTGGCTTCCAGTCGCAGACCTACCAGCAGCCGATCAATCAGGCTCAGCAGGCTGCGCCGATCACCCAGAACTACCAGGGGCCTTCCGGCATCCCGTCGAGCAATTCCGGCCTTTCGGCGGACGAGCAGCTGGATGGGCCGGTGCTGGCGCTGCTCACCTCCGCCTCGCAGCAGCAGGGTGGTGGCGATCTCAATGGCGCTGCCGCCAGCCTGGAGCGCGCCCAGCGCATTGCTCCGCGCGAGCCGCAGGTGCTCTACAAGCTGGCCCAGGTTCGCCTGGCCCAGGGCGATGCCGCGCAAGCTGAACAGGTGGCGCTGCGTGGCCTGTCGCTGGCCAACGGTCGCCCGACCATGCAGGCCAGTCTGTGGGATCTGATTGCCAAGTGTCGTGACCAGCAGGGCAATGCCGCTGGCGCCGCCGAGGCACGGCAGAAAGCCAAGGTGACCCTGTAATGGACGGGCGCGTGCTGGCCGTCGCCGATCAGTTGTTGCTGATCGAGCGGGAGATGCGTGCAATCGGTCTGTGGGGAAGCGAAAGCCCGTCGACGGACAGGCTTTCCAGCGTCGAGCCTTTCTGCGTGGATACGCTGGCGCTGGAGGAGTGGCTGCAGTGGATATTTCTGCCGCGGATGAAGCTGATCATCGAGAGCGGTGCGGACCTGCCCACTGCCTCGGGCATCCGGGCCATTGCAGAAATGGCTTATGCCAATGAGGGCGCGCGGGTGGCTGGTCTGCTCGATGCGCTCGGCGCCTTCGACCAGCTGATCAGCCCGACGCCCTGAGCTGGCGTCAGTTGCAGTTCTCGCGAATGTTCTTCTCGCTGGCTGCGATGCGTGCCTGACGTTCTTCTTCGGTGATCCGGCGAACGTCGCCATTACCATCATCTACTCGAACGCGCGGGTTGTTCTTGAGTTGCGCCAGGTTGGTACGCTCCAGTTCGCACTGCTTGATGCGCTCGGCTTCTTGTTGCGCCACTTCCTGGCGCACCTTCTCGTCCGCTGCTTTCTGCTTTTCGTCGTCGCTGGGTGGCAGTGCCGATTTGGAAACGGCGGGCGGCGGAAAGTTGCTGGTGGCCTTGGGCTGGGCGGTACTGGTGTTGACGGCAGAGGCGTTCGCGCCCTCCGGTGGCTGTGCCCCGAAGTGGGTGATGCCCTGGGCATCGACCCATTTGTAGACCTGCGCGGCCATCACGGTCGGGGCCAGTGCGAGCAGCAGGCTGCCCATGAAAATCGTCCGTCGCATGCTTTGTCGATCCTTGGGGTGCGGAGTCTGTCGGTAACTATAACCAAATCGTGGGCTTATTCACTCTGAGAAAGTTCACATCCCCGCTTCATTCAAAGCCATATATGGCTTGACTTGGCCGCTTCGTTTCAGAAGAATCCAAGGTTCGCTGCAGTGGGCCGGCCGCAAGCTGGTTTTACTCGGCAGACAAGAGGTGCTACCCGCGCCGCAAAGTTTCACCCTGTTTCGCGTTACCTCGCGCTGGGTGGAGGCTCTCCGTAACACAAACAGGAGTGTCTCCAGGTTCTGCTCAATCGGCAGTCGACGTAGCCGGCGATTACATTCGCCCATGTCTGCCGGGCAGCCATCCAAGTCGGTCCCCCACGTTGGGGGTTTCCGTATATAGCGTTCTAGAGGTGACAACGTGGAACTTTTATCCGGCGCTGAAATGGTCGTCCGCTCCCTGCGTGACGAAGGCGTTAAGTACATCTACGGGTACCCGGGCGGTGCCCTCCTGCATATCTACGACGCTCTCTTCAAAGAGAACGAAGTAACCCACATCCTGGTTCGCCACGAGCAGGCCGCTACCCACATGGCCGACGGCTATGCGCGCGCCACCGGCAAGCCGGGCGTGGTGCTGGTGACCTCCGGTCCCGGCGCGACCAATGCCGTCACCGGCATCGCCACCGCCTACATGGACTCCATCCCGATGGTGGTGATCTCCGGCCAGGTGGCGAGCAACATGGTCGGCACCGACGCGTTCCAGGAAACCGACATGGTCGGTATCTCCCGCCCGATCGTGAAGCACAGCTTCATCATCAAGCACCCGTCGGAAATCCCGGAGGTCATCAAGAAGGCCTTCTATATCGCCCAGTCCGGCCGTCCCGGCCCGGTGGTGATCGATATTCCGAAGGACATGGGCGACCCGACCCAGAAGTTCGAATACAACTACCCGAAGAAAGTGAAGCTGCGCTCCTACAGCCCCGCGGTCCGTGGCCACTCCGGCCAGATTCGCAAGGCCGCCGAGATGATGCTCGCCGCCAAGCGCCCGATCATCTACGCCGGTGGTGGCGTGATCATGGGCAATGCCGCTGAGCCGCTGACTGAAGTCGCGCGCATGCTCAACGTGCCGGTCACCAATACCCTGATGGGGCTGGGTGGTTATCCGGGTACCGATCGCCAGTTCGTCGGCATGCTCGGCATGCACGGCAGCTACACCGCGAACCTCGCGATGCACCACGCTGACGTGATCTTTGCCGTCGGCGCGCGTTTCGACGACCGCGTGATCAACGGCGAGACCGCAGCAAAGTTCTGCCCGAACGCCAAGATCATCCACGTCGACATCGATCCGGCCTCGATCTCCAAGACCGTCAAGGCCGACATCCCGATCGTCGGTCCGGTGGACAGCGTCCTGACCGAAATGGTCGCGATCCTCAAGGAAATCGGCGAGACCCCGAACAAGGAAGCCCAGGCCGCTTGGTGGAAGCAGATCGAGGAATGGCGTGGCACCCGTGGCCTGTTCCCCTACAGCATGGGCGACGGCAGCATCATCAAGCCGCAGACCGTGATCGAGACCCTCTGCGAAGTCACTAACGGTGATGCCTTCGTCGCTTCCGACGTAGGTCAGCACCAGATGTTCGCGGCGCAGTACTACCGCTTCAACAAGCCCAATCGCTGGATCAACTCCGGTGGCCTGGGCACCATGGGCTTCGGCTTCCCGGCCGCCATGGGTGTGAAGTTGAACTTCCCTGACGCAGACGTTGCGTGCGTGACCGGTGAAGGCAGCATCCAGATGAACATCCAGGAGCTGTCCACCTGCCTGCAGTACGACCTGCCGGTGAAGATCGTCAACCTGAACAACGGTGCGCTGGGCATGGTCCGCCAATGGCAGGACATGCAGTACAACAGCCGCTACTCGCACTCCTACATGGAATCGCTGCCGGACTTCGTCAAGCTGGCTGAAGCGTATGGCCACGTCGGCATGCGCATCACCGACCTGAAGGACCTGAAGCCGATGATGGAAGAAGCCTTTGCGATGAAGAATCGCCTGGTCTTCCTCGACATCCAGGTCGATACCAGCGAGCACGTCTACCCGATGCAGATCCGCGGTGGTGCGATGCGCGACATGTGGCTGAGCAAGACGGAGCGTACCTGATCATGCGACACATCATTTCCCTGCTGCTGGAAAACGAACCCGGCGCGCTGTCCCGCGTCGTCGGACTGTTCTCCCAGCGCAACTACAACATCGAAAGCCTGACCGTCGCCCCGACCGAGGATCCGACGCTGTCGCGCCTGACCCTGACCACCGCCGGTCAGGACGAAGTCATCGAGCAGATCACCAAGAACCTCAACAAGCTCATCGAGGTGGTAAAACTGGTGAATCTCTCGGAGAGCGCACACATCGAGCGCGAGCTGATGCTGGTGAAAGTGAAGGCCACCGGTGCCCAGCGCGCCGAGGTCAAGCGCACCACCGACATCTTCCGCGGACAGATCGTCGACGTCACCAGCAGCGTCTACACCGTGCAGCTGGCCGGCACCAGCGACAAGCTGGACAGCTTCATCCAGGCCATCGGCACCGCGTCGATCCTTGAAGTTGTCCGCAGCGGCGTCACCGGTATTGCCCGTGGCGACAAGACTCTCAGCATCTGATTTGAAATACGGCCCACGAGGCCAACTGACAGGGGATTACCCAAATGCGCGTTTTCTACGATAAAGACTGTGACCTCTCCATCGTTCAGGGCAAGAAAGTTGCCATCATCGGTTACGGCTCCCAGGGCCATGCCCACGCCTGCAACCTGAAAGACTCCGGCGTCGACGTCACCGTCGGCCTGCGTGCGGGTTCTTCTTCCGTTGCCAAGGCTCAGAACCACGGCCTGAAAGTCGCCGAAGTGGCCGAAGCCGTTGCCGCTGCCGACCTGGTCATGATCCTGACTCCGGACGAGTTCCAGGGCCGTCTGTACAAGGACGAGATCGAGCCGAACCTGAAAAAAGGCGCCACCCTGGCTTTCGCCCACGGCTTCTCCATCCATTACAACCAGGTCGTACCGCGCGCTGACCTCGACGTGATCATGATCGCGCCGAAGGCCCCGGGCCACACCGTACGCTCCGAGTTCGTGAAAGGCGGCGGCATCCCCGACCTGATCGCGATCTACCAGGACGCTTCGGGCAATGCCAAGAACGTCGCTCTGTCCTACGCCTGCGGCGTTGGCGGCGGCCGTACCGGCATCATCGAAACCACCTTCAAGGACGAGACCGAAACCGACCTGTTCGGCGAGCAGGCCGTTCTGTGCGGCGGTTGCGTCGAGCTGGTGAAAGCTGGTTTCGAAACCCTGGTCGAAGCCGGTTACGCTCCGGAAATGGCCTACTTCGAGTGCCTGCACGAACTGAAGCTGATCGTTGACCTCATGTACGAAGGCGGCATCGCCAACATGAACTACTCGATCTCGAACAACGCCGAATACGGCGAGTACGTAACCGGTCCGGAAGTGATCAACGCCGAATCCCGTCAGGCCATGCGCAACGCTCTGAAGCGCATCCAGGACGGCGAATACGCCAAGATGTTCATCTCCGAAGGCGCTACCAACTACCCGTCGATGACCGCCAAGCGCCGCAACAACGCCGCTCACGGCATCGAAGTCATCGGCGAGCAACTGCGCGCCATGATGCCGTGGATTGCTGCCAACAAGATCGTCGACAAGACCAAGAACTAAGGTCCTTTCGACAAACGAGGAAACGCGGCGCTTGCCGCGTTTTTTCGTTTAGGGGCGGTGATCTGGTATAAAGCGGGGGTGCCGGACGTGTCCACGCAAAAGCGTGCACCGGCAAATCTCAGCCTCAACGAGTTCTCAAGGAATCGTCCATGAGTGAAGGTCACGAGGAGCCGAACAAGGCTTCCGACACCGAAGAAAGTCTGCTGCCCATTGATGAGCACATCGAAGAGGGCCATGACGCCGAAGGTCGCAAGGTTCGTCATCGCGGCATCTACCTGCTGCCTAACCTGTTCACCACCGCGGCACTGTTTACCGGCCTCTACGCCATCATCAATGCCATGAACGGCGATTTCTCCAACGCCGCCATCGCCATCTTCGTCGCCATGGTCCTCGACGGCCTTGACGGTCGTGTGGCCCGTCTGACCAATACCCAGAGTGCTTTCGGCGCCGAGTACGACTCGCTGTCCGACATGGTCGCCTTCGGTGTCGCTCCGGCGCTGGTCGCTTTCGAGTGGGCGCTGAGCAGCCTGGGCAAGGTCGGCTGGATGGTCGCCTTCATCTATGTTGCTGGTGCCGCCCTGCGTCTGGCGCGCTTCAATACCCAGGTGGGCAAGGCTGACAAGCGCTACTTCATCGGTCTGGCCAGCCCGGCTGCTGCGGCGCTGGTTGCCGGTACGGTGTGGGCGTTCGCCGACTTCGACGTTCAGGGCGCCAAGGTTTCCCTGCTGGTTGCGCTGATGGTCGCTGCCGCCGGCATGCTGATGGTCAGCAATATCAAGTACTACAGCTTCAAGGATCTTGACCTGCGCGGCCGCGTGCCGTTCATGGCAATCCTGGTAGTGGTGCTGGCATTCGCCGTGGTCTTCACCGACCCGCCGCGCATCCTGCTCCTGCTGTTCCTTGCATACGCAACCTCCGGCCCGGTGCAATACTTGTTGCAATTGCGCCGTCGCAAGCAGCCGCCTGCCGTGTAATTTCCAGCGGGCTCCGCAGTCTACTGGCGCATACAGCCAGTTGTTGCGGAGCCCGTCATGCTGATCAAGTCGTCCCGCCTTTCCGATTGCCACGAATCGGAAGTCACGCCCGAATCCCTCTATCTCTCCCGTCGCCACTTTCTCGGTGGTGCGATGGCGGCTGCGGCTCTATCCGGATTGCCGCGTCTGAGTTTTGCCGAGAGCGGTCGCTATGCCGATGTCGCCGAAGCGGCTGCGCCTTCCTGGCTCACGGAAAAGCTCGCCGCTACACGCTGGGACGCCGTCACGGTAAAAGATGAAGCCATCACACCGTTCAAGGACGCGACCACCTACAACAATTTCTACGAATTCGGCCCGGACAAGGGTGATCCGGCTGCCAATGCGGGTGCCCTGAAGACCGAGCCATGGTCCGTAGTGATCGATGGGGAGGTGGGTAAACCCGGCAAGTACGCGCTCGAGGACTTCATCAAGCCCTATCAGTTGGAGGAGCGCGTCTACCGACTGCGCTGTGTCGAGGCCTGGTCGATGGTCATTCCGTGGATCGGCTTTCCGATCTCCGAGCTGATCAAGCGGGTCGAACCGACCAGCAAGGCGAAATACCTGCGCTTCGAAACCCTGGTGGATCGCAAGGATATGCCGGGTGTGCAATCCAACTTCGCCCTGATCGACTGGCCCTATGTGGAAGGGCTGCGTATGGATGAGGCGATGCATCCCCTGGCGATTCTGGCTGTCGGCATGTACGGCCGGACACTGGCGAACCAGAACGGGGCGCCGCTGCGTCTGGTGGTGCCGTGGAAGTACGGCTTCAAGGGAGCCAAGTCCATTGTGCGGATCAGCTTCGTCGAGGAGCAGCCGAAGACTACCTGGCAGAGTCTGGCCTCGGACGAGTATGGCTTCTATGCCAACGTCAATCCGACGGTGGACCATCCGCGCTGGAGCCAGGCGCGCGAACGTCGTCTGCCCAGTGGACTATTCAGCCCCAATGTTCGTCCTACCCTCATGTTCAACGGCTATGCCGATGAGGTCGCTTCGCTTTATGCGGGCATGGATCTGAGGAAGGACTACTGATGCGCTATCCGTTCTGGCGGGCCGGCGTATTTTTGGCTGCATTGGCGCCGCCACTCTTCTGGTTGTACCAGGCTTGGATCTTCGACCTGGGGCCGGACCCAGGCAAGGCGCTGGTGGACAGGCTGGGCCAGGGCGGTCTCGTCCTGTTGCTCATTACCCTGGCGATGACGCCTCTGCAGAAAGTTACCCGGTGGGGTGGCTGGGTACAGGTTCGCCGCCAGCTGGGTCTCTGGTGCTTCACCTATATAGTGCTGCACCTGAGTGCCTATGCCGTCTTCATCCTTGGGTTGGACTGGGCCCAATTGGGAGTAGAGCTGAGCAAGCGACCCTACATCATTGTCGGCTTCGCGGCGTTCCTCGGGTTGCTGGCCCTGGCTATCACTTCCAACCGCTACAGCATGCGAAAGCTGGGGGCGAGCTGGAAGAAACTGCATCGCCTGATATATGTCATCCTCGGTTTGGGGTTGTTGCATATGCTGTGGGTCGTGCGGTCTGATCTGGAGCGCTGGGCGATCTATGCAGTCGTAGGGCTTGTGCTGATGCTCCTGCGCATGCCCCCGATAGCTCGTCAGCTGCCTCGATTGCGCAGTCGACCGACCGCCGGTTGAAGAAAGTTTAAATTAGTCGTTGACGGCCAATTTAAACTCCCTATAATGCGCACCACTCCCAGCGACGAAGCGCTGAAAGAACTTGAAAATCAAGTACTTACAGAGATTCTAGGTTGGGAGTGGTGATCAGGCGGGTGATTCACTTGCCGCTCCTCATTAGCTGCTCCGGC